>JBBQUW010000017.1:0-55319 GCA_038212095.1 Gaiellales bacterium
AAGCCCACCTCGAGATGAGCTCTCCCATCCCCTTGAGGGAGTAAGGATCCTGGGAGACCACCAGGTTGATAGGCGGGATGTGTAAGCGCAGTAATGCGTTCAGCAGACCCGTACTAATAATCCGAGGTCTTGATTTTAGAGAGCACCGTGAGCCGCTATGGAGTTTTGAGGGTGTGGGCGATCTTTCGCCGGCGCCTATCCGCAGCTTTTAAAGTTTCCGGTGGTTATAGCGAGGGGGACACACCTCTTCCCATTCCGAACAGAGCAGTTAAGCCCCTCAGCGCCGATGGTACTTGGTGCGCAAGCGCCTGGGAGAGTAGGTCGCCGCCGGGATTGACGTGGAAAGGGTCGCCCTCCGGGCGGCCTTTTCCGTTTAACGCATCCCTGCCGTGCGGTCAGGCGTCGCCGGGGTCGTCGTCGAGCAGGAGGCCGCGGGGCGGCCAGTCGTCCTGCGCGTCGCAACGGCCGCTGCAGTGGAGGCTGGCGACATTCTGGAGTGGCACCAGGATGTGACCGTTGAGTTCGATGTGGGGCACGTCCTCGATGTAGCAGTAGGCCGTGAGCACGCCGTCCTGATACTCGCCGCCGAACAGTGCCAGCTCGACCGCCTCACCCTTGTACTTGGACGTGTAGTCCTCCACCGCGGTGACAGTAGCAGATGGCCGCGGCCGCGCGATCGCGTCCCGGCGGCCAGCTCACAGAGCCAGCGGGGGCAGGTGCCCATCGTCGTTGTACCCGAGCAGTGTGGCACCGTTTGACCCGTAGGTCAGGGTTGTCAGGCTGCAGTTGCGCGCGCCCTCGATCCGCAGGCGATCGTGCCCTGGCAAGCCGGCGGCATGGGCGGCCAGGGCCCGCACCGCGCCGCCGTGCGAGATCACAGCCAGCCGTTTGCCGGTCGCCGTGGCGACGATCCTGTCCACGGCGGCCACCACCCGCTCGTGCATCTCGTCGTACGTCTCACCGCCATGCCAGCCCGCTTCGCCCTTCATCCACCTGCTGAACGCCTGCGGATCGCGACGCTTCACCTGGTCGCGGGTTAACCCGCACCAGTCGCCGACGTCCACCTCGCGCAGGCCCGCGTCGAGCGTCGGCGCGAGCCGGGTGGCCTCCGCGACCAGGTCGGCGGTCTCGCGGGCCCGCGCAAGGTCGCTCGTGTACAGCGCGTCGATGCCGAGCGCGGCCAGTCGCCCCGCCAACGCCTCGGCCTGTGATCGGCCCGTCTGGTTGAGTCCGGGGCCGGAGTGGCCCTGCCACCGCCCGGTGCGGTTCCATTCAGTCTCGCCGTGGCGGGCAACGAACACGCGGATCATGGCGCCATCATATGATCCGCCACCATGGACTTGGAGATGACCGACCTGCGCGTGCTCGTGACCGGTGGTAGCGCCGGCATCGGCCTGGCCACCGCTGAGCTGCTGTCGGGCGAGGGTGCGCGGGTTGTGATCGCCTCGCGGTCGCCCGATCGGGTGGCGGATGCAATTGGAGTGCAGGCGGTCGCGGCCGACCTCGGCACCGCCGATGGTTGCGTCGCGGCGGTGGCCGGCGCCGAAGCCCAGTTGGGCGGCCTGGACGTGCTGATCAACAACGTCGGTGTCGCGCGGGTCGGCCGTTTCGCCGACACGGGCGACGATCAGTGGCAGGCGGCTTGGGACACCAACGTGATGAGCTACGTGCGATGCATCCGCGCCGCGCTGCCGATGCTGACCCGGTCGACCGCGGCGAGCATCGTGAACGTCTCGTCCACGTCCGGCAAGCGGCCGAGCTCCGGCATGCCGGAGTACTCGGTGACCAAGGCGGCCGTGTTGTCGCTGTCGCGGCTGATCGCAGATGTGCATGCCGGCGACGGCATCCGCTGCAACGCCGTCTGCCCGGGGCCGACCTTGTCGCCGGCCTGGCTGGGCGAGGGCGGACTGGCCGACCAGACGTCGGGCGACTCGGATCGGAGTCGCGACGATGTGCTTCAGGCGGTGGGGGCCGGGCGGCCGCTGGGACGGATGGCCGAGCCGGAGGAGATCGCAGCTGTGATCGCGTTCCTGTGCTCGCCACGCTCGTCGTATGTGACCGGAGCGGCCTGGAGCGCGGACGGCGGCACCGTGCCCGTCATCATCTGACGCGCTGCCACGGTGAAAGACGACCGGCTGCTGCCGGGACAGGATCTAAACTCCGTGCTCATGCCACACCCCACCGGACCTGTCGCCGAGCGTTTCGCCGCCCGCATCGCCGAACTCGAGAGCGTCTCGCTCTCGCCGCGGGCGGTTCGCTCGTACGGATCTGGCGGGCGCCTGCACGCGGATGATGCCGACTGCTCGCTGCGCACGCCGTTCCAGCGCGACCGTGACCGGATCGTGCACAGCAAGGCGTTTCGCCGTTTGAAGCAGAAGACGCAGGTGTTCATCGCGCCGCAGGGCGACCACTTCCGCACGCGGCTCACCCACACGCTGGAGGTCAGCGGCATCGCCCGCGCGGTCGTTCGGCCGCTGCGGCTGAACGAGGACCTGGCAGAGGCGGCCGCTCTGGGACATGATCTCGGTCACGCGCCGTTCGGGCACACCGGCGAGGCGGCACTCGACCGAGTGCTGCAACGCGACCACGGTCGCCGCTTCCGCCACAACCGGCACTCCCTGCGGATCGTCGACGTGCTCGAACATGACGGCCGTGGTCTCAACCTCACGCGCGAGGTGCGCGACGCAATCCTGAACCACACCGGGCCGGATCTACCCGCCACCTTTGAGGGCGGTATCGTGCGCCTGGTCGACCGGTTCGCCTACGTCAATCACGACATCGACGACGCGCTGCGCGCCGAGATCCTGGACGAGCGGACGCTGCCGGACGTGCCGGTCGCGCTGCTGGGCGGCTCGGCATCGGAGCGTATCGACGCGCTTGTGCACGACTTGGTCGAGAGCTCGGAGGTGGCCGGCGAGGTGCGCCAGTCACCGCCGTTCGAGGCCGCACTGCTCGAGCTCCGCACCTTCATGTTCGAGAACGTCTACCTGGGGCCGATCGCGCGCCGCGAGACGGTGCGGGCGGGGGAGATGGTGGAGGCTCTGCTCGAGCATTACATGAGGCGCGGAGACGAGCTGCCGGGTGCCGACGGGGACGACGCCGTGACCCGCGCCACCGACTGGGTGGCCGGCATGACCGACCGCTACTGCATGCGCGCGTACGACGAGCTGCTCGCGCTTCGATGACGCGCATCCGCCACGAGAGCGTCGAGGCCGTGAAGGAGGCCGCCGACATGATCGACCTCGTCTCGGGCCGGACACAGTTGAAGCGGTCGGGCGTCGAGTGGCGTGGCCGCTGCCCGTTCCACGATGAGCGTACAGCGTCGTTTTGGGTCGATCCGGTCAAGAAGGTGTACCACTGCTTCGGCTGCGGTGTGGGCGGCGATGCGATCGGCTTCGTGACCGAGACCGAGGCGCTGGACTTCTCTGCCGCGGTGGAGTGGCTGGCCGATCGCTACGGGGTCGAGCTGGAGTATGAGCAGAGCTCGCCCGAGGCTGAGCGCCGTCGCGCGCAGCGCGACCGGCTGCTGCAGCTGCTGGAGAGCGCGGCCACGTTCTACCAGCGTTTCCTGTGGGACGCGGCCGAGGCCGAGCCGGCCCGCGCGTACCTCAGCGGGCGTGGCGTCAGCCGCGAGAGTGCTGACCGCTTCCGGATCGGCTATGCGCCCAGTGCCTCCGATCGGGTGCGACGCGCGGCTCTGGCCAAGGGCTTCACGGCAGCAGAGCTCGATCAGGCCGGCCTCGCGGCGCGGGGAGGTGACCGTTTCCGCGACCGCGTGATCTTCCCGCTCAGCGACGCCCGCGGCCGCGTGCGCGGCTTTGGGGCGCGGCAGATGCCGGGCGGACGCCCTCCCAAGTACCTGAATACCTCTGACGGCCCGGTGTTTCGCAAGAGTGACATCCTCTACGGCCTCGACCTTGCCCGTCGCGCGATCGCGCAGGGCGAGTTTGCGATCGTGGTGGAGGGGTATACCGATGTGGTGCTGATGCATCAGGCGGGAATGGACCGCGCGGTGGCCTCGATGGGAACCTCGCTGACGGAGGGGCAGGTGAGCGAGTTGCGACGGCTCTGCTCGAAGGTGTACCTGGCGTTCGATGCCGACGCGGCGGGCCAGGACGCATCGCTGCGCGGCATGGAGATCGCGCTGGCAAAGGGTCTATCTGTGCGGGTTGTCGACCTTCCCGGCGGACGAGACCCGGCCGACGTGGTAGCCGACGACCCGGCCGCGATGGAGACGGCGGTCGAGTCGGCGGTGGGATACCTCACCTACCGGGTGGGTCGGGTGCTGGATTCGTCCGGCAGCCGCGATGAGCGGTACCAGGCCGCGCGGATACTGCTGTCCGCGGCCGATCCGTCGGTCGAGCGGGACGACCTCGTCCGCACCGTCGCAGGCCGGTTGGAGCTGACCGACGATCTGACATCGCGCCTCACCGACCGGGCACCGGCCACACCCGGCATCACCGCCATGCCGATCCGCAAGGTACGTCTCTCACCCCGTGAGCGGGACGAGCGCCTCTTCCTGGGACTCTGCCTTGCCTTCCCGGAGCTCGGCAGCAGCTTGCTTTGTTCTCTGGATATGGCACACTTCGCTGACCCGTCGCGCTTGGAGGCTGCGACGGTGGTTAGACGTCGGCTCTCCGGCGAGCTTTCTGCGGAGGAGGAATCGGCTTGGGCACCCCTGGTAGCGGAGTTGACGGCGCTCGCGTCGCAGGAAGCGACCTCCGAGGCGGTCCTGCAGGAGCTGTTCTGGAAGGTCCGGCTGCGTCAGACGGAGGACGAGCTAAAGGCTCTACAGCAAAACGCCGACGTCTCTCTGAGCCAGCAGCAGCGGTTGCAGGAGTTGCAAGAGCTGCGGCTGACGATCCGCGAGACCATCCGGTCCCTGTAAGCGTCCCAGAGATAGTTGGCCCAATAGTGATGTCGGAGTTCGCTCCCGAACCGCTTGGCGTCCCCGCCGAGCCGGAAGAAGATGACGTCGAGCTGGCGCTCGAGGCGTCGCCGGGTCCCACCGAAGACACGGTTGGGCTGTACCTGCGCGAGATCTCGCGCGTTCCGCTGCTGACCGCGGCCGAGGAGGTCTCGTTGGCCAAGAGCCTCGAGCATGGCGACGTGCGCGCCCGCCGCCGGCTGATCGAGTCGAACCTCCGACTTGTCGTCTCGGTCGCTCGGCGCTACTCGGGTCGCGGGCTCTCGTTCCTCGATCTCATCCAGGAGGGCAACCTGGGTCTGATGAAGGCGGTCGAGCGCTACGACTGGCGGCTCGGCCACCGCTTCTCGACCTACGCGACCTGGTGGATCCGCCAGTCCGTGACACGCGCGCTGGCCGACCAGGGCCGCACGATCCGCGTGCCGGCGCAGGTTGTCGACACGATCAACCGCATGTCACGGATCGAGCGCCAGCTGACCCAGAAACTGCATCGAGCGCCGACGGTCGAGGAGCTGGCCGAGGCGATGGAGCTGAAGCCGGAGAAGATCGAGCACCTGCGACGGGTATCGCAGGAGCCGGTGTCGCTCGCCGCCCCGGTGGGAGAGGACGCCACCGAGCTGGGCGAGCTGATCGAGGACGAACGCCAGCTCCGTCCGGGCGACGACATGGCGGAGGCGCAGCGCGACAGTCGTGTGGCCGATCTGATCTCACAACTGCCGTACCGCGAGCGCACCATCCTCGAACTGCGCTACGGGCTGGGCGGTGTACAGCCGCACACGCTCGAGGAGGTGGGCCGCCGATTCGGCGTCACCCGCGAGCGGGTGCGCCAGATCGAGACCCGCACGCTGCGCAGGCTGGCGAGCGCAGGCGAGCATGCCGACCTGCGTCACCTGATCGACTAGGAATCGAGCGGCTCCAGCGCCGGCGGCCGAGGTCGATAACGGCGGTAGGGTGGCTGGTAGACTGCCCCGAGCCGTTCCTCGGTAGCTCAATGGTAGAGCATCCGGCTGTTAACCGGAGGGTTGCAGGTTCGAGTCCTGCCCGAGGAGCCTAGAGAGTTTCCGAGGCTTCCACAGCGCATCCGGTTGCTACCATTCCCAGCATGATCAGCCTTACCGAAACCGCCGCCGCAAAGATTCGCACGCTCGCCGAGGGCGACGCCGAGGCGAAGGTGCTGCGCTTGGCGGTCGAGGGCGGCGGATGTTCCGGCTTCCAGTACGCGGTGGGCTTCGACCTGGCGGCCGAACAGGACGACCTGCAGTGGGAGAGCAACGGCGTCACGATCGTCGTTGACCGCATCAGCCTGCCGTACCTGGACGGCTCGACGGTCGATTACAGCGACGGGCTGCTGGGCGCCGGCTTTCGCTTCGATAATCCCAACGTCGCCTCCAGCTGCGGATGCAACGCCTCGTTCCAGGCCAAGGACGGCGTCGAGGGGCCATACAGCCCCAAGCAGGGCAGCTCCTGCGGCTGAAGGCGCCGGGAGCGCTGCTGCGACGTCTCCAATCCGGCGAGGCTACATTGATCAGGCTAGCTCGCCGCCGACCGTTGACAATCGTGGTAAGCGATCTTGACGGCTTGCAGTTCGTCACGCACACTCGTACAGCGAAATGGCTTCCACTCGTCGACACCTCATGCTCTTTGCCACCGCAGCAGTTGCGCTGGCACTTTCGGGCTGCGGTACCGGAGGTAGCAGCTCGGCGGGCAGCTCCTCCTCCCCGACCGGCGGCGCGTCGACGCCGTACGTTGCGCCGTCAGGAACAGATCAGACCGGCGTGCTGTTCCAGAAGTACAGCAACGCGTCGGCCGGCTACTCGTTCCTGTTCCCCGGCGGCTGGCGGATCACCGAGAAGCCGCCCACCGGGGTGCGTATCGCTCGGTTTGGAAATGCGATCACGGCCGTAGTCACCGCACGCGCGGCGGCACCGTTCTACAAGGGATACCAGACGACGCTTGACAAGCAGCTGGGCCAGCATGACGCCAAGAAGCTGTCGAAGATCGACGGGGCCGTCACACAGGTCAAGATCGGCGCGACCAAGAAGCCGAACGCCGTGCGGGCTGTGATCGAGCAGGTGCGACCGACCGGAACCACGACACCCCCCGAGACGATCGTCATCGTGCGCTACCTGTTCTGGAAGTCGGGCAAGCTGCTGACGCTCTCGATGAGCTCGGTGAAGGGGATCGACAACACGCTCGCGTACGACCTGATTGCCAACAGCTTCCGCTGGTAGCGCGACCGCCCCGTAGCGGCTAGGCTCGGGGCGTGATCGTCACCGACGCAGTCGAGGCCTACCTGCTCGCATCGCGTCCTTCGCCCGATCCGGTGCTGGCCGAGATGGAGGCGCACGGCGCGCGCGACGGCATTCCGATTGTCGTGCCCGTGACGGGCGCCCTGCTGCAGGTGCTGACCGCTGCCGCATCCGCCCGACGCGCGGTCGAGATCGGCACCGCGATCGGCGTCTCGACGCTCTACGTGGCGCGTGCGCTGCCTGATGACGGTGTGATCATCTCGTTCGAGGTCGACCAGGAGCGGCACGAGGCGGCGCGCGAGTACCTGCAGCGAGCGGGCGTCGCCCATCGCGCCGACCTGCGGCTGCAAGACGCCGGAGCGGGGCTGGCCGAGCTGGACACCGGTAGCTTCGACATCGCGTTCCTGGACGGCCTCAAGGGCGACTACCGCCGACACCTGGAGCTGGTGCTGCCGCTGCTTCGGATCGGCGGCACCCTGGTGGTCGACAACACGCTGCTCTCGGGCACCGTGGCCGAGGGCCGCGCAGCCCATCACTGGACGGCCGAGGCGGTTGCCGAGATGCGTGAGTTCAACGACACGCTGTTGCATCGCGGCGATCTGCACTCGGTGCTGCTGCCGGTCGGAGACGGCGTGATCGTGGCGGTGCGACGGTGAGACGGATGGCGCTGGCGTTGGCTGCCTGCGCCGCCGCCGCGCTGCTGACCCCGGCCCGCGCCGCCGCGCTTCCACCGGGCACGCGCGTCCAGCTTTTCAAGGGTGGGTTGAACTTCCCGGTCGACATCGCCTACGTGCCCAACACGCGCAAGCTGTTCTTCACGGAGAAGAACACCGGCGCAATCCGGGTCATCCTGAACGGCGTCCTGCTGCCAGCGCCGTGCGTGGTGCTCGACGTCGTCAACGACGGCGAGCGGGGAGCGCTCGGACTCGCGCTCGATCCCAACTACTCCGCCAACCACTTCATCTACGTCTACTTCACCAAGCGCCTCCCGCTCGAGAACCGCGTCACGCGCTTCACAGTGGTCAACAACCGTTGTACGGGCGCCCACCCGATCATTACCGGCATTCCAACCGTGTCCGGCTACCACAACGGCGGCCAGCTGCTGTTCCTGGGCGGCCACCTGTTCGTGACGGTGGGCGAGGGGCACAACGCGGCCAACGCCCAGAACCTCGGCACGCGGCTGGGCAAGGTCCTGCGCTACGACCCCAACGGCGCGATCCCGGTCGACAACCCGTTCCTGATCGGCGGCCATCGCAGCCCAATCTGGTCGTACGGTCACCGCAACGGCTTCGGGCTGACGCGAAAGCCGGGCACGCAGCTCCTGTACGAGACCGAGAACGGGCCCAACTGCGACGACGAGCTGAACCGGATCGTGCGCGGCCGAAACTACGGCTGGGGCAGCGGCTACGTCTGTGGCACCAACGGCGTGGGGCCGAACCCGGTCGCGCCGTTGAAGCGGTGGACGCCGACCATCGCGCCCACCGATCCGTGGTGGTATGGCGGTACGATCGCGGCACTGCGCGGCTCGATCTACATGGGCGACTTCAATACCGGCACGCTGCGCCGGATCACGCTGAACGCGGCCGGCACCGCCGTGCGCACGATCTCGATCACCTACCGCGCCGGCAGCGGCATTCTGGACGTCTCGAGCGGGCCGGGAGGATGGCTCTACTTCGCCACCCAGACCGGTATCTACCGCATCGTCAGCTGACCAACCGCGCTGTTCATCCTCGCTGCAGGGTGCCGATTACCGTCCCATGGGCGATATGTCGCCAGTCCAAGCGCTGCAGATCCTGCGGGCGGCAGGCGAGCTTGCCTTGCGCGACGGCGACGGTCACGAGGTGCCGCTGACCGTCGCCGAGGTCGTGGCCGACGGGCTGGAGGGCACGGCGCCGCGTCTCATGGTGGCGGCCGACATGGTGTTGAGCACCCGCCTGGTTGGCCCCGACGGCGATCCGTGGGTGCTCAGGTTCGTCGTCGAGCAGGCCCGATTCGCGACGCAGGAGACGGCCGACGTGCGCTGTGTCTCGACCTCTGCCAGCCCGATACCCAGCGGCGTATGGCACCGCGCCTGCGCACCGGCGGCAAGGCGTGGCTGACGGCGATCAGCTGCCAGGAGGTGGTCGACGGCGACCGCGTCGACGGCTCGATCCAGGACATCTCCGAGTCGGGCGTGGCGTTTGGCAGCTCTCGCGTGCTGCGGCAGGGCGATCGGCTCACGTTCCACGGCCGCTTCTTCTCGGACGAGGTCGTGGCGGAGCTGCGTGTCGTCTCGGTTCGGCCCAGCGCGGTCGCCGATCGCACGGTCTACGGCTGCCACTTCATCGAGATCGACGAGCACAGCCGCACCATCGTCGGCCGTCTGCTGCGCGGCGAGCGGGCGCCCAGCGCCGACCTCTCGTTGATCCACAGCCTGGTGGAGGAGCAGCGCGAGGCGCCACCGAAGCGACGCTTCTTTCGCTGAACGGCGCGGAATGGGGGCGGCTGGATTCGAACCAGCGACCAACCCGTTATGAGCGGGCTGCTCTAACCGCTGAGCTACGCCCCCGGCTGCGAACGAATGCTACCGGCCACCACGGTTCTCATCCCGCTCCAATCCCGACAGCACCGCCGCCAAACCATCGGCGGGCCGTGGTCGTACTACCCATGTAATCCCGATCACGAGGAGATCGTGAGCCACGTCACCGCAGATAGCGCCGATCATGAACTGTTCGACGGCCTGAACGACCACGATCTTGCCGAGCTGGGCGACCGCTGCGCCGTCTCCAGCTTCCACAAGGGGGAGCTGGTGTACTCGCCCTACGATCGCGGCGACTCGCTGTTCGTCATCGAACAGGGGCGTGTGCGGCTGTTTCGCAGCGCCAGTGACGGACGCCAGGTGACGCTGGCACTGCTCGACTCCGGCGCCTCGTTCGGCCAGACCTCGATGACCGACGACGCCATGCACGACGCGTACGCCGAGGCGATGTCGGACTGCGTCCTGCGCGTGATCCGACTGCCCGAGCTTGAGCGCGCCATCGCTGAGCACCCGCGGCTCGCGATCAACCTGATGCGCACGCTTGCCGGCCGGCTGCGCGACGCCGAGGATCAGATCGAGTCTCTGGCATTCCGGCCGGTTCCAGCCCGGCTGGCGGCCAAGCTGCTCAACCTGATGGATCGCTACGGGCGCGTGACGCCGGCCGGCATCCGGATCGATGAACGGTTCACCCACATGCAGCTGGCCGAGATGATCGGCACCAGCCGCGAGACGCTGACGAAGGTGCTGAACGAGCTGCGCGACGCCGGGCTGATCGACGTCCGCGAGCGGCTGGTGTGGGTGCTCGACGTGGACGGTCTCGACCGGCTGAAACGTTCTGCGTAGAGCGGACGGCGAAAGCCGCCGCTGCACTATCATTCCCGCAGAACTTCGGGAAAGAGGGGCGTGCAGTGGCTGAAACCGGAACCATGCGGGTCAAGAGCGGTCTCGCGGAGATGCTCAAGGGCGGCGTGATCATGGACGTGACCAACGCCGAGCAGGCGCGCATCGCCGAGGACGCCGGCGCCTGTGCCGTGATGGCGCTGGAGCGGGTGCCTGCGGACATCCGCCGCGACGGTGGCGTCGCGCGCATGTCCGATCCGACCATCATCCGCGAGATCCAGCAGACGGTCACGATCCCGGTGATGGCCAAGGCGCGCATCGGCCACTTCGTCGAGGCGCAGATCCTGGAGGCGCTCGAGGTCGACTACATCGACGAGTCCGAGGTGTTGACACCCGCCGATGAGGCAAACCACATCAACAAGTGGGACTTCAAGGTGCCGTTCGTCTGCGGAGCGACCAACCTGGGTGAGGCGCTGCGCCGGATCAGCGAGGGCGCGGCAATGATCCGCTCCAAGGGCGAGGCCGGCACCGGCAACGTGGTCGAGGCCGTGCGCCACATGCGCTCGATCCTGGGAGAGATCCGTCGCCTCCAGTCGATGGACGAGAACGAGCTGTATGCCGCCGCCAAGCAGCACCAGGCGCCGTTCGAGCTGGTGCAGTTCGCGGCCGAGCATGGCCGTCTGCCGGTCGTCACCTTCACCGCCGGCGGTCTCGCCACGCCGGCCGACGCCGCGATGATGATGCAGCTCGGTGCCGACGGCGTGTTCGTCGGATCGGGCATCTTCAAGAGCGGCTACCCGGCCCTGCGCGCCGCCGCCATCGTCAAGGCGACGACCCACTTCAACGACCCCGCCGTGCTGGCCGAGGTCTCGAGCGGCCTCGGTGAGCCGATGGTTGGCATCGAGATCTCCGAGCTGGGCGAGGACGGGCTGCTGCAGACGCGTGGCTGGTAGGGTCGGAGTCCTCGCCCTGCAGGGCGCCTTCCGCGAGCACTGCGAGGCGCTGGCTGCGGTCGGCCTCGAGCCGGTTGAGGTGCGCCGCGCCGACCAGTTCGACGGCCTGGCCGGGCTGGTGATACCCGGTGGCGAGTCGACCACGATGTCCAAGCTGATGGTCGCATACGACCTCGAGCAACCGATCCGTGCGCTGCACGCGTCCGGCGCGCCCGTGTTCGGCACGTGCGCCGGCATGATCCTGGTTGCGCGCCATGCCGTGGACGGCCTGCCCGATCAGCGCTTCCTGGGCCTGATCGAGATCGAGGTGCGGCGAAACGCATTCGGCCGCCAGGTGTCGAGCTTCGAGTCGGCGCTGCGGCTGGCGGGCGAGGACGAGCCGATGCTGGGCGTCTTCATCCGCGCACCCTGGATCGAGTCGGCGGCGGCCGGGGTCGAGGTGCTGGCCGAGTACGAGGGGCACCCGGTGGCCGCACGGCAGGGGTCGGTGCTGGTGTCGGCCTTCCATCCCGAGCTGACCGACGACCGGCGACTTCACCGCCGCTTTGCCGAGATGGTGCGGCGCGCCCCGGCGGCGGTGGCGGCATGAGCGGTCACTCCAAATGGTCGACGATCAAGCACAAGAAGGGTGCCGAGGACATCAAGCGCGGCAAGCTGTTCACCAAGCTGTCGCGGGCGATCATCGTGGCTGCCAAGGAGGGCGGCGGCGATCCGGCCGCCAACGCCTCGCTGGCCGCCGCGGTCGCCAAGGCGCGGTCGTACTCGATGCCCAAGGACATCATCGAGCGTGCCATCCAGCGCGGTGCAGGGGGCGGCGAAGGTTCCGACGCGTTCGACGCGATCGTGTACGAGGGCTACGGTCCCGAGGGCGTGGCGATCATCGTCGAAGCGCTGACCGACAACCGCAACCGCACAGCGGCCGACGTCCGCTCGATCTTCAGCAAGCACAACTCGAGCCTGGGAGCTCCCGGCTCGGTGGCCTGGCAGTTCGAACGCAAGGGCGTTGTCCTAATCTCCGCGGCTGCGATCGACGAGGACGAGATCGTGCTGCGCGCGGCCGACGCCGGCGCCGAGGATGTGGCCCTGGACGGCGACGTGTGGCAGGTGACCACCGAGGCGGCCGAGCTGGCGGTGGTGCGCGACGCGCTCGAGTCCGGCGGGCTCGAGATCACGTCCGCCGAACAGACGCTGGTGCCGAAGAACACCGTTGCGCTCGAGGAGGACGGCGCCCGCCGGCTGCTGAAGCTGATCGACGCCCTGGAGGACAACGATGACGTCCAGGACGTCTACGCCAACTTCGACATCCCGGACGCTGTGCTGGAGGCTGTGGCCGGCTAGCGGCGCAGCACGTGCCGCGCGCCGCGGCGAGCGCCCGCCGATGGGAACGCCCGTTCGATCATGTCCGGGCACGGCGGTAGACTTCGCCTGCATGAACCTGCTCGGAATCGACCCTGGCACAGCCTCGACCGGGTTCGGCGTGATCAGCGTCGACGGGTCGACGATGCGTTCCTTGGAGCACGGCGTGATCGTGACGGCCGCGGCCTCGCCGCCGGCCCAGCGGCTGGCGGCGATCCATCGCCGCGTGGCCGAGCTGATCGACCGGCACGCGCCCGGCGAGGTGGCACTCGAGGATCTGTTCGTCGGCTCCAACCCGCGCACCATCCTCACGGTCGGCCAGGCGCGCGGCGCGGTGCTGGCGGCATGCGGTCTGGCCGGGCTCGAAACTGCCGCCTACCCGCCGGCTGAGGTCAAGGTGGCCGTCTGCGGCTACGGCCGCGCGGACAAGCAGCAGGTGCAGCGGATGGTGGCCGCGATGTTGTCCACCGACCTGAGCGACGTGTCCGACCACGCGACGGATGCCCTGGCGGTGGCGATCTGCCACGCCGTTCGCAGCCGAGGCAGGCGGCTGGTCGCGGCGGCGGCACGATGATCGCATCGCTGCGCGGCCGCCCGATCGAGCGCGGCGATGGCCGGATCGTGCTGGACGTGGGCGGCGTCGGCTACCTGCTCTCGGCCACGTCATCGGCGATCCGTCTGGCAGTGCCCGACGGCGAGGAGATCACGCTGATCACGCACCTGCACGTCCGGGAAGACGCGCTGACGCTGTTTGCCTTCGCCAACGCCGCCGAGCGCTCGCTGTTCGAGCTGCTGCTGGGTGTCAGCGGCGTGGGGCCAAAGGCGGCGCTCGCGATAGTCTCGGGCTACGCCCCCGATCAGATCACCCGCGCCATCGCCACCGCTGACCACGCCCTGTTCACCAGCATCAGCGGGGTCGGCATGAAGACGGCCGAGCGGGTGGTGATCGATCTCAAGGGCAAGGTGGGAGCGGTTCCTGCTGTTCCCGACGCCTCCGGTCAGCCTGTGCCCCCGGACGACCACACAGCGGCCCGCGAAGCGCTCGTCGGCCTGGGCATGTCCATCGCCGAGGCCGAGGCCGCGCTGCGCGGCGTCGACGGCGAACTGCCGGTCGGCGACCGGGTGCGGCTTGCGCTGGCCGGGGGAGCGCGGGCGTGACCGCATCTGCCGACCGGATTCCCGACCCGCTGCTGGCGGCCGGCGAGGACGAGCTCGACCAGACCCTGCGCCCACGGAAGCTGGCCGAGTTCGTCGGCCAGGAGGCCGTCAAGGAGCAGCTCTCGATCTTCCTGGCGGCCGCCCGGGCTCGCAACGAGCCGTGCGAGCACGTGCTGCTGGCGGGGCCGCCCGGCCTGGGCAAGACCTCCCTGGCCGGCATCATTGCCCACGAGATGGGTTCGGTGCTGCGCGTGATGTCCGGCCCCGCGATCGACCGCAAGGCGGACATGGCCGCGATCCTGACCGCACTCGAACCGGCCGATGTGCTGTTCATCGACGAGATCCATCGGCTGAACCGCTCGATCGAGGAGCTGCTGTACCCGGCGATGGAGGACGGCTGCATCGACATCGTGATCGGACAGGGGCCTGGCGCGCACTCGTTGCGGCTCGATCTGGCCCCGTTTACCCTGGTCGGTGCGACCACCCGCACCGGACTGCTGACGACGCCGCTGCGCGACCGGTTCGGCATCACGCATCGGCTCGACCACTACCGCCCGGACGAGATCGAGCGGATCGTGCACCGCTCGGCGCGCATCCTGGCGGTGGCGATCGACGAGGGTGGATGCCGCGAGATCGGCCGCCGCTCGCGAGGCACCCCGCGCGTCGCGAACCGCATCCTCCGCCGGGTGCGCGACTTCGCCCAGGTGCGCCACCAAGGCGAGATCAGCCACGAGATCGCATCTCAGGCGCTCGAGCTGTTCGAGGTCGACGAGCTGGGGCTGGAGCGCATCGACCGCGAGATCCTGCGGCACGTGGCGGTGACGTTCTCGGGCGGGCCGGTCGGCCTCTCGACGCTGGCGGTCGCGATCGGCGAGGAGTCGGATACCTTGGAGGACGTCTACGAGCCCTACCTGCTGCAGCGCGGGCTGCTACAACGCACGCCGCGCGGACGCGTGATCACTCCCACGGCCTACGCCCACCTCGGCCTGCCGGCCCCGGCGCGCGACCCGCGGCTGTTCTGAGCCGTGCTGCTGCCGTATCCCGCGATCGCGCCACACGACCAGGGCATGCTGGACGTCGACCACGGCAACAGCATCTACTGGGAGAGCTGCGGAAATCCGGACGGCAAGCCCGCTCTGGTGCTGCACGGCGGCCCCGGCTCGGGCTGCACGCCCTGGCACCGGCGGCTGTTTGACCCTGACGCCTACCGGGTCGTGCTGTTCGACCAGCGCGGCTGTGGCCGCAGCACGCCGCACACCGGCCTGGCCGATACGGCACTCGACGGCAATACGACGCACGACCTGATCGCCGACATCGAGGCTCTTCGCGAACAGTTGGGCATCGACGCATGGCTGGTGTGGGGCGGCTCGTTCGGCTCGGCGCTCGCGCTCGCCTACGCCGAGCGCCATGCCAACCGGGTGACCGAGATGGTGCTGTGGGGCGTCGCAACCGGCCTTCATAGCGAGACAGAGTGGCTGTTTCGAGGCGGCCTGGCGAGGTTCTTCCCGGTCGAGTGGCAGCGGCTGCTGGACGCGCTGCCGGAGTCTGACCGCCGCGGCGATCCGGTCGCGGCGTACCGGCGCCTCCTGAACGACCCCGACATGCGCGTACGTCGCACTGCCGCCGACGCGTGGTGCATGTGGGAGTCGGCCACTCCCGAGTGGCCGCCGCGGGAGGGGCTCGCCGATCGCTACACCGACCCCCTGTTTGCCCTCGGCTTCGCGCGCCTGGTCACCCACTACGCGCACCACGAGCTGTGGCTCGAGGACGGCGGACTGCTGCGCGGCGCCGCCGCGCTGGCCGCCATCCCCGGCATCCTCGTCCAGGGCCGGTTCGACTTCCAATCGCCGCTGCACTCGGCCTGGGCGCTGCAGCGTGCGTGGCCCGGCTGCGAGCTGGTCGTGATCGACCAGGCCGGTCACTCGGCCGGCCACGCGGCGGTCGCGAGCGCGTTGATCGCCGCCACCGATCGGTTCGCCACTCGGTGAGATCGTGGCAGACTGCGGGCCCGTGAGACTGATTCGACGACACCGTCAGTGGTCGATCCTGATCGCCGCCGCGCTCTGCGTGCTGGTGGTCGCGGGGGCGATCAGCCTCACCATCGTCGAGGCCGTCTCGAAAGGGCCGGCCTTCCAGTCGGCCGCCGCGTTCGTCCGTGCCGACCCGACCACCCGCAAGCAGCTGGGCGTGGTGCTGGGATTCGGCCTCGCCATCACCGGCCCGATCTCGGACGGCGGATCGGGCGGCACCGCCAACATCAGCTTCGACGTCACCGGAAGCTGGCGCGCCGGGCACGTCCGTATCTCGGCCGTCAAGCAGGGCGCCGCGTGGATCGTCCGTGGTGGCGTGTTGTCGGTCGACGGAGTCCGCTACCGGGTGCCATGCACGCAGACGAGCTCGATTACAGCCTGCCAGCTGAGCTGATCGCCCAGCACGCCGCCGAGCCGCGCGACAGCGCGCGGCTGCTGGTGTGTGAGCGGGCGACGGGTGCGATCCGCCACCGGCTGTTCCGTGACCTGCCCACCGAGCTGCGCGACGATGACCTGCTGGTGGTGAACAGCACGCGGGTTCGGCCGGTGCGCGTGCGAGCCCATCGGGCCAGCGGCGGTGCGGCCGAGGTGCTGTTGTTGGAGCCGCGGCCGGACGGCCTGTGGCTGGCGCTGGCGCGGCCGTACCGGCGGCTGCGCGAGGGCGAGACGCTGTCCGCCGGCGAGCTCTCGCTGACGATCCACGAGCGGCTGGGCGAGGGCCGCGTGCTGGTACGCACCGCGTCGCCCGGGCCGTTGGACGACGCGCTCGACCAGGTCGGCGAGATGCCGCTGCCGCCCTACATCAGCGAGCCGCTGTCGGATCCCGGCCGCTACCAGACGGTGTACGCCGACCGTCCCGGCTCGGCCGCGGCGCCCACGGCCGGCCTCCACTTCACCGACCAGCTGTGGGCACAGCTGGGTCGCAGCCACCAGATCGCCGACGTCACGCTCGACGTTGGCCTGGACACCTTCCGGCCGCTGACCGCTGACGTGGTGGAGAAGCACCCGATCCACTCGGAGCGCTACCACGTGCCCGAGCCGAGCGCCGCGCTGATCGAGGGCGCGCTGGCCACGGGACGGCGGGTGGTCGCGATCGGCACCACGACGGTGCGCGTGCTGGAGACGGTGTTCGCCACGCCGAGAGCGCCGCTCGAGGGCCGTGCCCGGCTGCTGATCACGCCAGGCTACGAGTTCCGCGCGACCGGGGCGCTGGTGACCAACTTCCACCTGCCACGCTCCACGTTGCTTGCGATGGTGATGGCGTTCGCGGGCATCGAGCGCACCCGCGAGCTGTACCGTACGGCCGTGTCCGAGCGCTACCGCTTCTACAGCTTCGGCGACGCGTGCCTGTTCCAGTGACGACTGGGCGCTTCGAGATCGTCGCCCGCGACGGCGATGCCCGGGCCGGCCTGCTGGAAACCGCGCACGGCGTGGTGCAGACGCCGGTCTTCATGCCCGTCGGCACCAAGGCCAGCGTCAAGGGCGTGCTGCCCGACGAGCTGATCGCGCTGGGCGCCGAGATCGTGCTTGGAAACACGTACCACCTGCACTTCCGGCCCGGCGCCGAGCTGATCGCCGAGCTGGGTGGGTTGCACCGGTTCATGGCGTGGCAGGGCCCGATCCTGACCGACTCCGGCGGCTTCCAGGTGTTCTCGCTGCGCCACACCGCCGACCGCGTCGACGACGAGGGCGTCACCTTCCAATCGGTCTACGACGGCTCGCGGCATCGCTTCACGCCGGAGCTGGCGATGGCGGTGCAGCGCGATCTTGGATCGGACATCGCGATGGCCTTCGACGAGTGCACGCGCGCCGACGTGACGCCGGAGCAGCTCGAACAGGCCGTACGGCGCACGACGCGGTGGGCGCGTCGAAGCCGCGACGCCCAGACCGCTCCTGGCCAGCTGGTGTTCGGCATCGTGCAGGGCGCGACCGATCCGCGGATGCGTGAGCGCAGCGCCGCCGAGATCGTCGAGATCGGCTTCGACGGCTACGCGATCGGCGGGCTCTCGGTGGGTGAGGAGCGGCCGGCGATGCTGGACACGGTGGCAGCCACCACCGCGATGCTGCCCGACCAGCGACCGCGGTACTTCATGGGCATTGGCGACCCGGAGGGCCTGCTGGATGTGATCGAGCGCGGCGTCGACATGTTCGACTGCGTGCTGCCGACGCGTCTGGGCCGCACCGGCGCCGCACTCGCGCCCGGAGGACGTATCAACCTGCGCAACGCCCGCTTCGCACGCGATCCGCTGCCGCTGGTGGAGGGCTGCCTCTGCCCGGCTTGCCGCTCGTTCTCGCGCGCCTACATCCGCCACCTGGTGATGCAGGACGAGATCGTGGGACTGCGGCTGCTGACGCTGCATAACCTGCACCAGCTGATCGACCTGGTGGCGGCCGCCCGCCGTGCGATCGTGGCCGGACGCTTCGCGCAGTTTCGCGCCGACCTGGCTGCGGGGACGGCCGACCCCATCCACTAAGCTCTTGGGGCCGGTGTCAGAGAAACGTCAGAACATCTCCATCCTTGCGCTGCTGGTCGTGTTGCTGATCGGCTGCGGCGTGCTGGCCGCCGTGCGCAGCTTCCGGCTCGGCCTCGACCTGCGCGGCGGCGTCGAGGTGGTGCTGGACGCGCGTCCGCTGCCCGGCCAGCAGATCACCCAGTCTGACCTGAGCACGTCCGTTGGCATCCTCTCCCGCCGCATCGACCCCAACGGCACCCTGCAGCCGGAGATCCGCAGCTCCACCAACCCGGCGCAGGTGACGGTGGACATCCCGGGCATCAAGGATCCGGCGGCGGCGGAGTCGTTGCTGGTCTCGAGCGGCCAGCTGCAGAGCTTCGACCTGTTCCACTACCTCGACCCCGCGTCGCGCGGAACGCAGCAGTACACGGCGGCTCCAACCGGTTCGCTCTACGACCTGCTGACGAAGGTGCAGTCCAAGGTGCGGGCCGACGTCACGGCCGGCAAGCCGGTGGGATCGTGGGCGCTGTTTGACGCGCGACATCGCCAGCTGGGCCAGATCGAGCCGCAGAAGAGCCAGGTGCTGCAGGACTACAACCCGCAGAACCCGTTCGCGCCGCTCGATTCGACGTGGCTGGCGGTTCCCTCTGGCACAGAGGTCGTCAGCTGTGACGCAAGCATCGGCTGTCCCGGCTCCGGCGGCACCGCGGGCACGCTCTACTACCTGTTCGACCTGAACCAGAACGAGCGGGGAAACGCCAACGTGATCACCGGCGATCAGGTCACTGCGTCGTCGACCACCGACCAGAACGGCAGCCCGGTCGTCGCGCTCAGCTACAAGAACAACGGCGGCCAGGAGTTCACCAACATCTCCCGGCAGTTGGCGATCGAGGGGGCGAGCCTCAGGGATGGTGTCTCGAACCCGCCGAACGGCCTCCCCAATGCGATCGTGGTCGACGGCCGTCTGGTGGCCACCCCCGTCGTCGACCCGGACGAGAACCCCAACGGCATCAACGCTACGTTCGGTGGCAGCCAGATCAGCGGCGTCAGCAAGTCCGAGGCCGACCGGATCGCGCTGGAGGTGCAGTCCGGATCACTTCCGATCAAGTTCACCGCCACCTCGTTCAACAACATCTCGGCCACGTTGGGCAAGGACTCGCTGCGAAACGGCCTGATCGCGGGTGCCGCCGGCCTGCTGTTCGTGATGATCTTCCTGATCGTGTTCTACGGCTTCCTGGGCCTGGTGGCGGACATCGCCCTGATCATCTACGGCGTGCTGCTGGCGGGGGTGGTGCTCGCCTGGCCGATCACGATGACGCTGCCCGGCATCGCCGGCACGATCCTCACCATCGGCGTTGCCGCCGACGCGAACATCGTCATCTTCGAGCGGATCAAGGAAGAGGTGCGGGCCGGAAAGACGATCCGCACGGCGATCTCGACCGGCTATCGGCGCGGCTTCAAAACGATCATCGATGCCAACGTCGTGACGCTGATCACGGCCGTCGTGCTGATCCTGGTCGCGACGTCCAGCGTCAAGGGCTTCGCCGTGATGCTCCTGATCGGCGTCGTCACCTCGATCTTCACCGCCGTGGTGGCAACCCGCGCGATGCTCTCGCTGCTGGCCGGCTTCTCGTTTATGTCTAGTCCACGCGTGCTGGGCCAGATCGGCACCGGTGATCGCTGGACGAAGTACGACTTCATCGGCCGCACCAAGCTCTGGTTCGCGTTCTCGGGCATCTTCATCGTGATCGGCGGCGTCAGCCTGGCGACCCAACAGCTGAACCAGGGCATCGATTTCACCGGCGGCAGCGAGTTCAGCTTCAAGGTGCCGATCGCGAAGTCGACCACGTCCGTGACAGACACGTTCACCGCGGCGGGCATCGGCAACCCGATCGTGCAGGGCGTCGGCAGCTCGTCCGGCGGGGGCTACAAGGAGTTCCAGGTCAAGTCCCACTCCCTCAACGGCCAGACGCAGAACGCGCTGATCGGCAAGATCGCGCAGACCTACGGCGTGGCGCCCAAGGACATCAACACCAAGAACGTCTCCTCCTCGTTCGGGCAGTCGGTGCTGGATCAGGCCTACCTGGCGATCGCGTTCTCGCTGTTCATCATCTTCGCCTACGTCTCGTTCCGCTTCGAGTGGCGCTACTCGGTTCCGGTGATGGTTGCGCTCGCCCACGACATCGTGATCACGCTGGGCGTCTACTCGCTGGCCCGCCGCGAGGTGACCGCAGACACCGTGGCGGCCGTGCTGACGGTGCTCGGCTACTCGCTGTACGACACGGTGATCGTGTTCGACCGGGTGCGCGAGAATATCCCGATCCTGCGCCGTATGACCGCCAATAGGGTTGTCAACGTCTCGCTGGCCGAGACGATCACCCGGTCGCTGAACACCTCAGTTGTGACGCTGATTCCGGTCGGGCTGCTGTTCCTGTTCGGCACCGGATCGCTGAGGGACTTCGCGTTCGCTCTGGTGGTCGGCATCACCTCGGGTGCCTACTCGTCGATCTTCATCGCCGCGCCACTGCTGGCGATGCTGCTGGAACGCGAACCACAGTTCGCCCGCCGCCGCCAGGAGTTGGGCGGCGCGGAACAGGCGGCCCCCCGCGGTGCGACAGCTGTTCCGGCCGTGGTGACCGTCGACGCGCCCATCCCCGATCAGCCAAAGCAGCCTCCGGGCCGCCGGCGGCGGTCGCGACCGCACGGGCGGGCGCGCTAGCCGTTCACGCCCTCGGGCGATGATCGCGCGGCATCTGGTCGGATGCCGTCGACGAGCAGGTCGAGCGTCGCCTCGAGCAGTGTCGCATCCATCTCGCCGGAGGGGCTCGGAGGCAGCATCCCCAGACCGAAGAGGGTGGCGAGGAGGACGATCGCGGTGCTCATCGGGTCGAGGTCGTCGCGAACGCGGCCGAGCGCCTGCTCGGCCGCGAGGTAGGCGGCGATGTGGGCGGGCGGGCCGGGTGGAGGGCCTTCGGGGAGCGAGGCGAGCGCCTGGAGGTGCTCTCGGGCGAGGTCGGGGTCTGCCCGGAGCGAGAGCTCGAGTGGCAGCACGTCGTCTCGCAGCTGCGCGAGCCGGCGGAGTGTCTCGCCGAGGTTCTCCCTGACGGTGTTGTTGCCGGCGCGGTCAGGCAGCGCGGACACCCATTCGATGATCGGTGCGTTCCGTTCGAGGATGGCGGCAAAGAAGAGCTGCTGCTTTTGAGGGAAGTGACGGTAGATGGTGCCCTCGGCCACGCCTGCAGCTTCCGCGATCGCCCGGGTGGTGGCACGGGCATAGCCGACCTCGCGGACGACCTGCGTTGTCGCCTCGATCAGTTTGGAGCGGGTCATGTCGCCTCGAGACGTCACGGCTCAGTCGAGGATATCGCGGCGCTTGAAGGTCACGGCTGCGGTGACGAGTCCGAACGATGCGTAGGCGAGGCCGAGTGCAACGGCAGTACCGTACGCGACGGCGGCTGTTCCGCCATGAGCGAGGGCGTTGAGGGTTGAGCCTGGGAGCCAGTCGGCGAGACGTACGCTGGCGAGCCGGACGACGGCCTCGAAGACGAGCACGTAGCCGACGCCGACCGCGATGGCGACGGCAGAGCTACGAGTGAGTACCGCGATCACGAGACCGATCACGCCCCAAACCATCAGCGCGAGAAAGGTGTTGAGCCACGCTCCGGCCACGTTCCCAACGATTCCGGTCGTCCAGGCCGAGGTCGAGATGCCGGTTGCGCGTGCCATCAGCGGCGCCAGCGCGACGGCCACGATGGTCACGACGGTGGTGACGGCAGCAGTCCATCCGGTCAGGGCGAGGATCTTGCCGCCCAGCAAGCGCGGCCGGTTCGGTTGGGCCTGGACGAGGAGGCGAACGAGACCGGTGGAGTAGTCCGTCGCTGTCGCGATCGCCCAGAAGGCGAGAGTGACGACGCCGAGGAGGGTTGCGGCAGAGCCGAGACCGGACACGATCCCGTCTGGCTGGACGAGCGCAGCCGCTGTCGGAAATGAGACGCCGGGTGCCGATGAGGGCAGGGTGGTGCCGTCCGCGGCCGCCTTGAACGTGAACGTGCTGATCATCGTGACGAAGAGCGCGCTGATCCCGACCCAGCCGAGCAGGAAGCTCTTGCGTTGAAGGCGGGTGAGCTCGGAGAGCGTTGTCCGGAACATCAGGCTCCAGCCTTCTCATCGGCGAAGACGCGGCCAGGCGAGGGCATGCCGCCGGCCTGTCGGGCCTGCTGGTGTGGGAGCTCGGCGTCGCCGTCGCCGGTGATGCGGAGGAAGACGTCCTCGAGGGTGCCCTGGCCGGCGGTGAGCAGCCGGAGCGTGACGCCGCCGGCCGTCGCGGCCCGGTTGATGGCGGGCGAGTCCTCGATGCGGGCGTCCACGCGGATCACGCCGCCAACGGCGACCAAGGGCCAGCCTTGGAGCTCGAGCAGTCCATGCAGGAGCTCCGCATCGGCGGCATGCTCAGGAGCGACATCGACGTACTGAGATGTCTTCCCCAGCAGGTCTGCCAGGGGGCCGGCGAAGATCAGCTTGCCGAAGCGGATGACGACGAGGTGGTCACAGGCTGCTTCGATCTCGCTGAGGAGGTGGGAGGAGACGATCACAGTCCGGCCCTGGTCTCCGAGGGCGCGGAGCAGCTGTCGGATCTCGACGATCCCGGCTGGATCGAGGCCATTGGTGGGCTCATCGAGGATCAGCAGCTCGGGATCCGGGAGCAGCGCGGCCGCGATTCCGAGCCGCTGCTTCATGCCGAGCGAGAACGTCGAAACGGGGTCGCGATCGCGTCCGGTGAGCCCGACGGTATCCAGCACGTCGTCAACTCGCGCAGAAGGGAGACCGCGTAGGCGTGCCAGTGAGACCAGGTTGGTTCGGGCGGACAGAGCGGGCACAAAGGCGGGGCTCTCGATCAACGCTCCGACTCGGTCCGAGAACCGTGCCGGCTCGACGATCGATTCGCCGAGCACGGTCGCGGCACCCTCGCTCGGTCTGATCAGGCCGAGAAGCATGCGGATCAAGGTGCTCTTACCCGCGCCGTTCGGCCCCACCAGGCCGATCACGCCGCCCGTGGGGATGTCGAGGTCGAGGCTGTCGACGGCTGTCAGCGCCCCGAAACGACGGGTGAGGCCGGTGGTCTGGATCACTGTCACGGAGTTCCTTTCATCGTGTACAACGTGAGCGCTCACTCACGTTAGCATACACCGGCACCCCAGGATCGCCGTCACCCGGACGGGGGTGGCTGCCAAAGACGCTTTGGCCGATACACAGACGCAGAGATGCGCATGCCTTCCGATAGCTCGAAGCGTCGGTTTGATGACCTCATCGCCGTCATCGAGTCGACCCGTGCCCTGGCGTCGTCGGGCGATATTCCCGAGGCGATGTCGCTGTTCGCGCGCCAGCTGACGACGCTGTTCGATGCTTCGGCCTGCCTGATCTCGTCGTATGACCCGAGCACACAGATGGTCACCGACTGGGCAGCCCACGTCGTCCCGCCGGCCAAGCTGAACGTCGTGGCCGAGGATTATCCGCTCTCTGACTATCCCGTCACGCTGCGGGTGGTGACCGAGATGGTTGAGGCAACGGCGACGCTTGGCGATGGAGGCGACGCGGCCGAGCAGGCGTTCTTGCAGGACCATGGCTTCCGCGCCAACCTGCTGTCTCCGCTGGTGATGGGCGGAACGGCGGTGGGACTGATCGAGCTGTTCGACACCCGCGCCCGCGTATTCAGCCAGGACGAGATGCAGTTCTGCCGGCTGCTGGCCGACCATGCCGGGATCGTGCTGGGAACAGCCAGCCTCGCCGAACGGCTGGAGGAGCAGCACCTGGCCACGGTCGGCGCGCTGGCTGCAGCCCTCGAGGCCAAGGATGCCTATACCGGCAACCATGCCCAGACGATCGCGGAGTTCGCGGTCGCGGTGGGCGACGAGCTGGGTCTCGGTGGTCGCGAACTGCGCGCGACCCGCATGGGCGCCCTGCTGCACGACGTCGGCAAGATCGGCATCCCGGAGTCGATCCTGAACAAGCCGGGACCGCTGACCGACGACGAGTTCACGGTCATGAAGCGCCACACCCTGATCGGCGCCGACATCATCTCCGGCATCCCGGGCATGGAGGAGGTGGTCGGCCTCGTCCGCTCCTCGCACGAGCGCTGGGACGGCCGGGGCTATCCCGACGGCCTGCACGGCGTTGAGGTACCGCGGGGTGCGTACGTGATCGCGGTCTGCGACGCCTACCACGCGATGACCGAGGACCGCGTCTATCGCAAGGCGATGTCGGTGGAGGTCGCGCTGGCGGAGCTGCAGCGCTGTGCAGGGTCGCAGTTCATGCCGGCCGCCGTCGATGCGCTGGCCCGGGTCGTAAAGAGCGGCATCAGGCGCCGCGTGCGCTTCAGCGAAGCGGCCTGACCGCGGGTCAGCCCGCCAGCACGTCCTCGCACGCGCACAGGCGTCCGCCACGATCGCGCACCCAGCTCAGCAGCTGGGCGTAGCAGCGATCCCAGCCGCGGGCATAGTGCTCGGCGAAACGATCGTTGTGCCATAGCACCGCCACCGTGCCGCCCACCTCGGCCACCCCCTCGAGCACCGATATCGCGCGCCGCAGCCCCTGGTCGGGCGTGAGCCCGAGGTAGCGGCGGTCAGACAGCGTCGCGTCCATCACCGCCAACGGCAGCTCGATCAGGTCGAGCGGCCGGTCGCGGGCCAGGTCGTAGGGCCGGTAGGGGAACGAGAACCCGGCCCGCATACCCGGCCGATCGGCGTACCCCTGGCTGCTGTCCAGCGCGAATCCCAGCGCATCGAGCTGGGGCAGCGAGCGATGCGCATCGTGGCGCAGGAAGTGGAACCGCGCGCTTCGCAGCGGATCGCCGGTGAGCGACTCCAGCCGCCGCTTCTCGTCCGCCAGCCGATTCAGCTGGTCGCCGACGGTGTAGCTGGGATGCAGACCGACCTCGTCGCCCTGGGCGCTGATCGTGTCGACCAGCCGAGCTCTCACCCGGTCATAGGTCGCACGATCACCGTCCGCCGGGTGGTGGTGGCCGGCCAGCAGGAAGTAGGTCGACCGCGCGCCGTGATCGGCCTCGATCTCGCGGATGCGCGGGAACGACCAGTTGGGATCGTCGCGGCGCAGCGCATGCAGCGGCAGCGAAGCCAGCCCGCGCGCCTCGGCGGCGACCTCGTCCCTCTGGCGCCGTCCGATCGCCTGCTTCAGCCGCGCGCCGGCCGCGACCACCGCGCCACGGCCGGTCCAGCGCAGCGGCGCGTCCACGTCGTGGGTCAGCACGACCGTGAAGCGGGTGCGCGGCGAGAGCCCTGCGGCCGCCCGGAACCGCGAAAGCAGCTGGTCGACGGCCGGAACCTCGGGGTCGGCCAGCGCGGATGAGCCAGCGAAGCGGCCGTGCCGATCGCGCACACCGCCGCGCTCCTCCCACCGCGTGAGATGCCAGAACGCGCTTGCCAGCACGTCCAGGACGCCGTCGCCGAAGTCGAGCAGGCCGTCTTCGACCAGCCGTGGCGACCTCGTCTCGGACTGTTCGAGGTAGCGCCAGGCGGCTTCTGATCGTGGCATCGCGGACGACGGGTAGACGTCGCTCAGCTCGACCCTGCCAGGCGCGCAGGCCGATCGCAACGTCTCGAACGTCCAGCGCACTCGGGGGCTAGAGTGAACCTCGATCAACGCGCTCCCAGCCGCCGCGCCGACCGCTTCAGCGCGATCGCGCCACGCAACGAGGCTGAGGGCGTGTGGCGCACCACGGAGTATGGCACCGGGTCGCCGCCGAAGCCGCGCACCAGCAGCTCGATCGGTCGCATCATCGACCCCTCGAAGTCGAACCTGGTGTGACGGGCAGCCGCCTGACATATCGCCGTCCACAGGAGTAACGGGACGGCGTAGGGTGAGGCCGCGTCGGCGCTGATCCCGCCCAGCAGGTAGTAGGTGGTGCGGTGATCGAACACGAAGTAGCCGGCCGCCGCTGCACGACCCTCACGGTCTCGCGCCACCAATATGCTGCGCGCGTCGCGATCGGCGGCGGCAGGGTCGAGCCGGATCAGCGCATCGTGCCCGGTCCGGTCGCGGCTTCGGTTCTGCCGCTCCAGCGTGGCGTCGTGGATGGCGAGAAAGTCTGGCAGCGTTCCTGGCTGAACGCTCAAACCCTCGCGTTCGCCTCGCCGAACGGCGCCCCGCACCTTGTTGCGCAGCCGGGTGAAGCTGGCCTCGAGGTCAGACAGATCGTCGATCCGCCAGGTGTAGCGGGTGGTCTGGGTGAACCCGCGCCAGTAGAGCGGCGCCCAGTAGTCGTAGGCCGGACTGCAGCGCGCCGTCAGCTGCGCGTAGCGGCCGATCTTCTCCAGCAGTCGCCCCGTCATCTCGTCCTCGGATGAGCGGCGCAGATCGGATCCGAACAGCGGGCCGAGCCAAGGCGTCAGCGGCGCGCCTCCGTGCTCGGCGCCAAACCGCCCTCGCCGCACGACGGTCGGCCAGGCGGCGACCATCTCTCCGTCCTTGACCAGGCCGTTCGTCCGCCAACCGCCGGGCGCGACCGCGTCCAGCCACCAGGACGAGCTAAACAGGCTGCCCTGGAGAGAGGTCTCGACCAGGCGGTCGTACTCAGCGTGCTGCGACATCTCGCAACAATGCCTGTTCGAGCTCGGGCGTCAGCACGGCTGCCTGGGGACGCTGGAATCGCTCCGGGATTTCGCCCCGTGGCTGGAGCGTCGCCCCCGCACCGGCGGCGAATGCCTCCACCGCCGCCAGCACCGACCGCGGCTCGTCGCACAGCCGTGCGTACTCGATGTCGAAGAAGCGCTGCTTGCCGATGGCCGCGCGGGCCTCGGCGATCACGCGGTCGATGCCCTGCACCTGCTCGATTGCCTGACCCGCCGGCGGCAGCGTGCGGATTCGATCGATCCCGGGCGGCTCGGCCGACCACCAGGTGGAGTAGTCGCCAGAGCGCCGCTTCCGCCCTGCCAGCAGCGAGCGGGCGTTCTCGAGTAGGTCCCGGTGCACGACCAAGAACAGCGCCTCGGGCAGCGCGTGGGCGATCGGCTCCAGTCGAAGCGAGCAGTAGAGGTTCTTGAACACCACCGGCCGTCCGGCGGCCTGCGTGAAGCGTGTCACCGACAGGCGCAGGCGGGCGAGCGCCGCCGGGTCGACAGTGGCGAGCGTGACGTGGTGAGGCGAGCGCGGGAAGAAGCGGTACCAGTAGCCGCCGCACTCGCTGGGCGCGGTCGCACCGCGCTCGAAGCCGTGATCGGAGGCAAACGTCGGACTGTGGGCGGCGCCGGCGAAACGCCCCTCGACCAGCGAGGGAGCCCCGTTCAGGCGGCAGTGTCGGTTCGAGATGTAAGCCACGTCGAACCGTTGCACCACGGCCTGGTAGAGAAGCGTGCTCCCTGATCGGGGCGCTCCCACGATCAGGATCGGCGGGTACTGCAGAGGGCCAGCGTCGCTGCCACGCGTCTCGTACCGATCGAGTGCCCGGTTGACGATGCGTAACGAGCGAGCGGCCAGCACGGCTGGTATCTGAGAGGGTCGCACCGCACGACGATAGCTGTCCGTGGCGCCCAGCGGAGCGGGAACGGCCGCGCCGGAACTGCGGCTAATCCTCTACCATGCGGCGGTGCCCGAGCCGCTCCGGATAGCGATAGTGGGCGGCGCCCGCAGCATCCACACCAAGCGCTGGGCGACCCGGCTGGTCGAGCATGGCCACTCGGTGCGGGTCTACACGCTGTTCCCTGACCTCATCCAGGGAGTTGAGGTGGTGGACGTGTTCGGTCGCGGTATCCCTGGTGGGATGGGCGTGCGCCGGCTGTGGCGCCGGCACCGGTTGACGGCGCTGTTTCGCGAGTTCGATCCTCATCTGGTGCAGAGCTTCTTTCTGTGGCCGTACGGCGAGTGGGCCCGGCTAAGCGGCGTGCGGCCGGTCGTACAGGGTGCGTGGGGCTCGGACGTATTCGTGATTCCGCAGCGTTCTCCCAAGCGGAGGCGGCAGATCTCGCGTATCCTGGCCGACGCCGACGCGGTCACGGTCAACTCGGCCTCGCTCGCCGAGGGCGTGATCGGCTTGGGCGCCGCGCGCGACCGCGTATACGAGATCGGCTGGGGGGTTGACGTCGATCGCTTCAAAGGTCGCGACGACGGCCGGCTGGCGGAGCAACTCGACTTAGTAGGGCGGCCGATCGTACTGTCGACTCGCGGGCACAAGCCGATCTACAACCTTGACGTGATCGCCGAGGCCGTGCCGGCGGTGCTGGACAGCGTGCCCGAGGCGGCCTTCCTGTTCATGGGTCATGGGCCAATGACTGACCAGCTCCGGCAGCGGCTCGACCAGCTTGGCGTGCTCGACCACGTCCGTTTCCGCCGTTTCGCCGAGCACGAGCTGCCGGCAGTGTTTGCGGCCAGCTCCGTTGCGGTCTCGATTCCTTCCTCCGACTCGGGCCGGCCGACCTCGCTGCTGGAGGCGATGGCCTCCCACCTGCCGGTGGTGCTGGCCGATATCCCGGGCATTCGGGAGCTGGTCGACCAGGGTGAGGGAGCCGAGATCGTGCCGGTGCGGGACCCCGGCCCCACCGCGGCCGCGATCGTGCGGCTGCTGGAAGACGGGTCACTGCGCGAGCGATATGGCACCCGCAACAGGGCGGTGGTGGCAGAGCATGCGAGTGCAGCCGATGAGACGGCCAGGTGCCTCGAGCTCTACCGTCGCCTGTGCGGCGTCTGATCACCGGCCCGGAGACGCATCACGGTGCCGTGCCCTCCTCCAGCGTGGCGTCCTCCAAACCGGGATCGGGGCGCTCGCGCCGCCGCATCGCCAGCAGCGCGCGGATGCGGACGCGGTCGTCCGCGGACAGCGCGCCCACCGCCAGCAATGCGAGCGGGAACGAGCCCGCCAGCAGCAGCCGCAGCAGGATGCCGAGCGCCGTCGCCTCCGGCACCACCCACAGCGACAGGGCGACGTAACCGGTGGTGACCGCGAAGATCCGCAATACGCGGTTCCAGTCGTACTCGACCGGGTAGCTGCGCTGCGCGTTCAGCCATCCCAGCCACAGCAGCAGCGCGTACCCGATCACTGTGGTCAGGCCGGCGCCGACGATGCCCCAGGTGGGAATGAAGTAGAAGTTGAGCCCGATGTTGACGGCTGCCGCGATCGTCGAGATGACCGGCGTCATGCGCGTCTTCTTGCTGAACGTGACGCCGATGTTGACCACCATGAAGCCGCCGTACAAGACGGCACCGCCCATCAGCAGCGGTACCACCGGGATCGCGTCGCCGACGTTGCCAGGAAAGGCCCGCCGGATGTAGGGCGCCGAGATCAGCGTCAGGGCGCTGACCGCCCATCCCATCACCACCGCCCAGTAGGTGAAGACCTGCCGGAAGGTCTGCTTCGCCGTCTGCTCGCCACGGATGGAGTGCGCAAACGGCGGCCAGGCGGTCTGGAAAGCGCCGACCGCCAGCATCACTCCCAGCGCCACCTTCGCCGCCACGGCGTAGGAGCCAAGCTCTGCAGTGGTCGAGAGTCCCTGGATCTGCGCACGGTCGGCGAAGTTCAGCCCCCACAGTGCGAGACCTGCGGGCATCAGCGGCAGCGAGTAGTGCATCACCTGGCGCAGCACGTTGCGGTCGAAATGGCGCACGCCGACCGTGTGGCGGCGGGCGACCAGCAGGCAGGCGTAGACCAGCGCGCTGCCGCCGAAGTTGCCCACCATCAATCCCAGCGCTTTCTGATGCAGGCCGATCACCAGCACGATCGTCAGCACGACCGTGACGGCCACGTTCAGCAGCGTGAACACCACGAAGCTGCGCGCTCGCCGCTCGATCCGGTACACCCGCGCGACGACGTCGTAGTTCATCGACACCCACAACCCGATCAGACCGACCAGCGCCACCGAGCGGTCGACGCCAAGCAGCGAGGCCAGGGGGTTCAGCAAGAGCAGGCCGATCGCGAGCGCCAGCGTCGATGCCGCCATGACGAACGCGAACACCGTGTGGATCACCGGCGACCAGTCCTCACGCTCGGGATCGCCGAGGGTGAACCGCGACATCGAGGCGGTGATGCCCAGCCGCAGCACGATCGCGGCCGCCGCGATTGCACTCATCACCAGCTCGACGACACCGAACGCATTTCGGCCGGCGTAGCTGACGTACACGGGAACCAGGAAGAAGCCGACGATGCGGCTCGCGAATCCGCCCAGCCCGTACGTCAGCGACTGGCTGGCCAGTGACCGCAGGCGCGGCGCCACCCTACTCGTAGCCGAGCGCCTCGAGCCGTTCCGAGATCGCTCGCTCCTCCTCACCGGAGTAGACGGTCTGGTCGGACACGGTGCCGTCGTCTGCCGCCAGCGCGACCGGGTCGAGCGCCGGCCGGAACGCCGGCAGCGGCCGACCGTCGAACTCGGCCTCAGCCTCGACGCCCAGCAGCGCCAGCACGGTGGGTGCCAGATCGGCGATCTCAGCCCCCTCGACGGCGGAGTGCGTGACGCTCGGCCCGGCCGCCGCGACGATCCCGATCGGGCCGTGGTGGCCCGAGAAGCCGTAGTTGTGCGACGGGTCGAGATGATCGTGGCGCACCCATGCGCTCGGCCAGGCGCGGCGCGAGGAGTCGATCAGGATGCGGGGATCGTTGGCCGTGATCACGATGTCCGGCGCCTTCTCGGCGAACCGGCCCTGGTGCACCTCGTCGCCCGGCAGCACCGTGAATGCCGGCGATCCGTCGAACGGGCTGCGCTCACCGCGCAACTCCTCGATCAAGCGGTCGCGGAACGCGCGGTCGCCGCGCCGCCCCGTCGACTCGCCCAGGAAGAGCGGGCCGCCGGTGCCGTACGCATAGGCGTCGGTGTGCCAACGGTCGATGTCGCGCATGGTGCGATTCGCGGTCTGAGGAGCGGCGCCGAAGGGAACCAGCCGGTCGTACAGCCGCGGATACCAGCGGTGGCGCAGCGCCATGTACGAATCGACCCGGGCGAGACCACGAATCCTCTGCGCGGAGCGGCGGCGAAACCGCAGATAGCCGCGGTGCTCCAGCCAGCGGTTGACGTGGAAGACGTGGTGGATCGGCTTCATACCGTGGTCTGACAGCACGATTGCATTCACCGGGCGGCCGTACAGCTGCTCGGCCCGCGCGATCAGCCTGCCGATGGCGGCGTCGACCGCGTCGTACACCTCGCCGATGTGGTCGGCGGCCAGTGCCGGGTCGTGGGCCGGGTGCTCCGGATCGCGCAGATGCCACGCCAGGTGGCCAATTGTGTCGCTCGACATGAAGTCGACGCAGAAGAGATCAGGACGGTCGTGGGCGAGCACATGCTCACACAGCCGCTCCACCTCCGACACGTTCTCGACCAGCAGGCGGCGGTAGCGCTCGTAGTCTTCCCAGTAGCGCTCCTTCATCGGATGGTGGGCCGTGACCAGATCGGGGAACGCGGCTGCGATCCGCTCGGCCGCCTCGGGCGGGTGGATGGTCGGCCGTTCCGGACCGCCGTAGCCCGAGACCACCACGCCGCCGACGTCCTCTACCGGATGGGTGAACGGGATCAGCACCATCGCGGTGCGCAGCCCGGCGGCGCTGAGATACCGCCACAACGGTGCGCCCGCGCGCTGTGCTGCGCTTTCGATCCGGAACCCGCCCCGGAACGGGTTGGTGGAGAAGTTGTAGATACCGTGGCCGGCCGGTCGCAGCCCGGTGAGGAAGGTCGACCAGGCGACCGGGGTGATCGGCGGCTCGGTCGAGCGCAGCGGACCGTAGGCGCCTGCGTCCCGCAGTCGGGCGACCGTGGGCATGCGCCCGGCCGCCAGCAGCTGCTCGACCACGTCGAAGTCGGCGCCATCGATGCCGAACACGAGCACGGGGGCGGGCGTCATGCGGCGATCGTAACGCCGCCGGCAGCCGGGGAGCGCAGGCTGTAGCCCCAGCGGCGTGCCTCGCGCTCCCACCGCCGCTCGATCAGCGAGATGTACGCGCTGCGGGCCGGGTTGCGCCGCCGAGCTCGCCACTCGGCGAAGTAGCGGTCGTCGATGCCTTCCCGCACCTCCAGTCCCGACGGCACCGCGTCCAGGCCGAGAAACGCGAACACGCGCCGGAGCTCCGTGTCGGGCGCCGCCACCAACTGCTCGTAACGGAGCAGGTGCACGCGCTGCAGCGATGGCTGGTCGGCGGCGAAGATGCGGTGACATCGCATCCAGTGGCCGATCAGTTGGTCTGGGCGGGTGGCGCTCCACTTCTGGGTGGCACAGGCCACCGCGATCGGGTGCCGGGTCACCACCACGAACGAACAGTCGGGGAACAGCGCCTGCAGGAAGCGGGTCTTGGTCAGGTGTGGCGGCGACTTCTCGAGCAGCACCGGCCGGTCGAGCTGCCAGTGCGGCGACCACTGGCTCCACAGCCGCTGCCGGTTCTCGGCGGTCATCAGCGGCGAGTGCTCGGTGAGATGCTGGCGCTCAGCGAACCCGAACCGGCCGGGGCCTCCGTCTTCGTGGCCGGGCGGATACACGGTCTGCAGCAGCTGCCCCTCGTCCTCGGCGACGCCGGTGTCCGAGAACGCGCTCACCAGCGGGTGCTGCGCGATGCAGCGCGCCAGCAGCGAGGTGCCGCTGCGGTGAAGGCCGGTGACAAAGACGAATCGATGCTCGTTCACGATGCCGAAGCGTAGTGACCGGAGGCCGGCGCAGGCGCGACTCTTTAGACTGCCCCTATGAGCAACCCGAAGCGCTTGATGATCATCGGTCTTGACTGCGCCGCCCCGGAGATCCTGTTCGACGATATGAAGGGTGAGCTGCCGGTGCTGGGGCGGCTGATGGAGCAGGGCGTCTACGGCCCGCTCGAGTCCTGCGACCCGCCCATCACCGTGCCGGCCTGGTCGTGCATGATGAGCTCCAAGGACCCCGGCACGCTCGGCTTCTACGGCTTCCGCAACCGCAAGGATCACTCCTACGACGGCCTCACGTTCGCGACGGCGGAGAAGATGAAGGAAGACCGCGTCTGGGACATACTCTCGCGGGCCGGTAAGCACGTAGTGGTGCTGGGCGTTCCCCAGACCTTCCCGCCCAGCGCCGTCAACGGCGAGATGATCGGCTGCTTCCTGTCACCGTCGACCGAGTCGCGGTACACCTATCCCGATGCATTGAAGGACGAGATCCGGGACGTGGTCGGCGAGTACATGGTGGACGTCCCGAACTTCCGCACTGATGAGAAAGACCGCATCCTGCGCGACATCAACGAGATGACCAAGCGGCGGTTCGCGCTGGCGCGCCACCTGCGCGACTCGCGGCCGTGGGACTTCTTCATGATGGTCGAGATGGGGCCAGACCGGCTCCACCACGGTTTCTGGCGCTACTACGACCCCAAGCATCCCGTCTACGAGCCCGGGACGCGCTACGAGACGGCCTTCCGCGACTACTACCGCTACCTCGACTCCGAGATCGGTTCGCTGATCGAGGGTCTGGACGACGACACCGCGCTGATGGTGGTCTCCGACCACGGCGCCCAGTCGATGTACGGCGGCATCCAGGTGAACGAGTGGCTGATGCAGCAGGGATACCTGAGCTTGGTCGAGACGCCGGCGGCGCCCGGCCCGATCGGCAAGATGGCGATCGACTGGCCGAACACCCGCGTGTGGGCGGACGGCGGCTACTACTCGCGGATCTTTCTGAACGTCAAGGGTCGCGAACCTCAGGGCGTGATCGAGCCGGCTGACTACGAGCGCGTGCGCAATGAGCTGATCACGAAGTTGGAGGCGCTTGGCGACGAGAACGGAAGCTCGATCGGCACCCGCGTCCACCGGCCGGAGCAGCTCTACCACACCGTCAACGGCGTCGCCCCGGATCTGATCTGTTACTTCGGCAACCTGACCTGGCGGTCGATCGGCTCGGTCGGCGATGGCCGAGTGCACGTGCGCGAGAACGACACGGGCCCGGACGACGCCAACCATGCGAAGTTCGGCATCTACATCATGGACGGGCCGGGCATGCCCAGCAGCCCGCCGCCGGCGGCCAGCCTGTTTGACATCGCGCCCACGGTGCTGACGTTGATGGGCCAGCCGGTGCCTGCAGACATGCAGGGCCACAGTCTGGTCTAGGCGGCTGGGAAGGCTCCAGGCACCTCCCACCTATCGGCTCGGCACACGCACGGCATACGCCCTGCGCAGGTACCATCGCAGCATGCCGGTGCGACCATCCAGACGACGTCAGATCGCCCGCGTCCGCGAGATCGCGCAGGTCGCGGCGCGCCACGGCTTTGGCTACGCGTTCGAGCGGCGGTCGCGGCGCGGCTCCGACGAGCTCGACATCTCGCTGGCGGCGCGAGGACGCCACCTGCGCGAGATGCTCGACGAGCTGGGGCCGACGTTCGTCAAGTTCGGCCAGCTGCTCTCGATCCGGGCCGACGTGATCCCGGACGAGATCGTGGCCGAGCTGCGCCAACTGCAGGACTCGGTGACGCCGTTCCCCTTCGAGGATGTGGAGCTGGTGATCGAGCGCGAGCTGAAGTCCGACATCGACCGCCTCTTCTCGTGGATCGACCCGGTTCCGGTCGCGGCGGCCTCGATCGGCCAGGTGCACCTGGCCGAGCTGCACACCGGCCGATCCGTTGTGGTGAAGGTGCAGCGCCCCAACGCGCCGCGTCAGATCGAGGCCGACATCGCGCTGCTGCACCAGGTCGCCCGCGTTGTCAAGAGCCGCGTCGAGCGGCTCGAGTTCGTGGACACGGTCGAGCTGGTGAACGAGTTCGCGCGTTCGATCCGGCGCGAGCTCGACTACCGGATCGAAGCGCGCAACGCCGAGACGTTCCGCCGCAACTTCGCCAACCACCCGTCGGTGGTGATCCCGAAGGTGTACTGGACGTACTCCAGCGAGCGGGTGCTGACGCTGGAGCGGCTCGAGGGCACCAAGCTCGGCGAGCTCGATCTGACGGCGGTCGAGCAGACCGAGCGGCGACGGCTTGCCCACCTGCTGGCCGAGACCTGGCTGGAGATGATCTTCCGACACGGCACGTTCCACGCCGACCCACACCCTGCCAACGTGTTCGTGCTCGAGGACGGCCGCCTGGGACTGGTCGACTTCGGCATCACCGGCGCGCTGTCCACACAGGACATGCGCCATCTCACGCGGCTGCTCGTGGACGCCGTCAACGAGAACGTCGACCAGCTGCCGCGACGGCTGCGCGACCTGGGCGTGCGCTTCAGCCGCGAACAGGAGGACGAGTTCCGCGTCGAGCTGCGCGAGATCTACTACCGCTACCACGGTGCGGCGCTGGGCGAGATCGATCCGCTGGAGATGATCCGCGAGGCGTTCGGCCTGATCGCGCGCATGCACCTGCGCCTGCCGACCCGGTTCGCACTGCTCGACAAGACGTTGGCCACGCTGGGCTCGGTGGGGGCCGAGCTGTATCCGGACTTCAACGTGTTCGAGGTCGCAGAGCCGTACGCTGCCGAGCTGATGGCGCAGCAGCTCTCGCCCGGCGCGCTGCTCGATCGCGGGCGGGAGGAGGTGGCCAACTACGGCGGCCTGCTGATGGAGCTGCCCTACCAGGTGCACGACACGCTGGAGCAGCTGCGCGACGGCGAGGTCGAGGTGCAGTTTCGCCACCGTGGCCTTGACCAGCTGACCGCCAAGGCGGACGTCGTCTTCAACCGTCTCGTGATCGCGATCGTGATGGGGGGCCTGATGATCGGCTCGGCGCTGGTGGGCGCGACCGCGCGCGGCGGCCCACATCTGCTGGGCGTGCACCTGCTGACCTGGTTCGGCTTTCTGATGGCCACCGGGCTGGGTGTCGTCTTGGTCGCGTCGATTGTCCGCAGCGGACGGTTATAGAGCACGCGGTCAACGTCCGCGCCCGTGCCTAGCATGAGAGCATGGACGAACGCATGACCCGCTGGTTGATCGAGCCCTGCGCCGAGCCGGAGGCGATCGCACTGGCCAGCGACCTGGGCGTCTCCCGCACCACCGCCGAGGTGCTGGTGCGCCGGGGCCTGGGCGAGGAAGGGCGCGCGCGCGCGTTCCTGGAGGCGGATGGTCCACGACACGACCCGCTGGAGCTGGGCGAGATGGCGGCGGCCTGCGAACGGATCGCGACCGCGATCGATCGCGGTGAGCAGATCTGCGTGCACGGCGACTACGACGCCGACGGCATCTGTGCCACGGCGCTGGCGGTGACGGTGCTGCGCGCCCTGGGAGCAAAGGTCGGCTGGCATCTACCGAGCCGCTTCGAGGAGGGCTACGGCGTCGGGTCGCAGGCGCTCGAGCGATTGGCGGCTGAGGGTGTCTCGCTGGTGCTGACGGTCGATTGTGGCATCACGGCGGTGGCCGAGGTGCGTCGCGCCCGCGAGCTGGGGATGGACGTGATCGTCACCGACCACCACCGTCCGGGACTCGAGCTGCCAGAGTGCACGCTGGTCTGCACCCGCCCGTCGCAGTACCCCTTCCCGGAGCTCTGCGGCACGGGCGTGGTGCTGAAGCTGGCGGAGGCCCTGTTCACGCGGATGGGCCGCGAGCGATCGCAGCTCGACGAGCACCTCGACCTGGTCGCCCTGGCCACCGTCGCCGACGTGGTGCCGCTAGTTGACGAGAACCGCGGGCTGGTGCGGGCGGGACTGCGGCGGATGGCGCGCACCGGCAAGCCGGGACTGCGGGCGCTGATGGCCGCGGCCCGCGTCGACCGCACACGAGTGGCCTCGGGCGATCTCGGATTCCGGCTGGGGCCGCGGATCAACGCCGCCGGCCGGCTCGGCCATCCGGCCGTCGCGCTCGAGCTGTTGCTGACCGAGGACGAGGCCCGTGCCCGCGAGCTGGCCCAGAAGCTTGAGTCGCTCAACCGGCGCCGCCAGATGGTGGAGGAGGAGATCCTCGCCCTGGCGGTGGAGCAGGTCGAGGGCAGGGACGACGCCTGGCGTGCGCGCCGCGCATACGTGCTGGCGTCACCGGACTGGCACGAGGGCGTGATCGGGATCGTGGCGTCGCGGCTGGTCGAGCGATATGGCCGGCCGGTGGTGCTGATAGCGATCGGGGACGAGGGCGCCAAGGGCTCCGGCCGCAGCATCCCCGGCTATGACCTGCACGCCGGCTTGGCGGCGTGCAGCGCACTGCTGGAGAAGTTCGGCGGCCACCGGGCCGCCGCCGGCCTCTCGATCGATCCCGGCAACGTGGAGCGATTTGGGGAACTGCTTGCCGCGCACGCGGCTGAGGCGCTGGACGAGGCCGACCTGCAGCGCGCAGTGCATGTCGACGCGGTGGTCGCGCCGTCGGAGCTCTCCCTCGAGCTGGCCGACGAGCTGGCCCGGCTGGAGCCGTTCGGGCTCGGCAACCCCGGCGTCACGCTGCTCGCGCCCGGCGTCCGGCTGGATGGAGTCGAGACGATGAGCGAGGGAAAACACCTGCGCATGTCGGTCGAGCTGGGCGGGTTTCGCTGCCGCGCGGTGGGGTTCGGCCTGGGCCGCGACGCGATCACGCTGCGCGAGCCGGGCGCCCACGATGTCGCCTTCCGGCTGCAGCGCAACGAGTGGAACGGCAGCGTGACGCCGCAGATGGTGGTGCGCGAGGTGTCGCGGATCCAGCCCGGCGAGCCCGCGGCCGAACCGCGGCCCGCCGCGCAGCGGGTCGGTGGCGAGCTGATCGAGGCGCGCGGTAACGGCATCCAGGTTGCGACCATCATTCGGCTGATGGCGTCCGGTGAGGACGTGATGGTGGTCGTGGCAGATCGCGACAGGCGGCGGGCGATGCTCGACGGGGTGTTGCAGCCGGCCAGGCTGGGCGGCGGCGGCATCGCACTGCGCGGCTGGACGCAGGTGGGCGTCGGGGCGGATGGATTCGCCGAGGTGGTGGTGCTCGACCCACCGTTGGACGGCGATCAGGTCGCGGCCATCGACAGGCTGGCCGGCGAAGCGCGCGTTCACCTGGTGTGGGGTGCGGATGAGGTTGCGTTCGCCCGCTCGGTGGCCGAGAGCAGTGAACCGCTGCGACCGGCGCTGGCCGCCGTCTGGCGAGCCGCTCGCGACGGCGTCACACCCCTGCTGCCGGCCGAGACGATCGCGCGATGCCTGCGCGTGCTGGAGGAGCTCGACCTGGATCCGGCCGCGCCGCCGGCCGGGAAGGTCGATCTCGAACGCTCCGCAACCTACCGCGCCGCCCGTGAGCGCACGGATGCCGCGTTGGCGTTTCTCGATCAGCTTGAGGACGGGCGGATCGCGATCGCGTCTCGTCCGGTGGCTACGGCGGTGTGAGCCACGGCGCATGGGCGCCAGGTGACCCTTTCACTACACTGTGGGTATGGCGACGATGCCCAGAAACGCCGAGGCCGAGCGGCACGACCACCTGCTCCAAGAGCTGCTGGGCCAAGTCTCTGCGTACAACCCCAAGCTCGACACCGATCTGATCAAGCGGGCGTTCGACTACGCCTGCGAGCATCACCGCGGCCAAGTGCGAAAGAGCGGTGAGGAGTTCATCCACCACCCGTGGAGCGTGGCGCAGATCTGCGCTGGGATGAAGCTGGACTCCTCGACCATCGCCGCCGCGCTGATGCACGACGTGGTCGAGGACACCGAGGCGCAGCTGGACGATGTCCGCGAGCGGTTCGGCGACGAGGTGGCGCTGTTGGTTGAGGGCGTGACCAAGCTGTCCAAGATCAACTTCGCCAGCCGCGAGCAGGCTCAGGCTGAGAATTACCGCAAGATGATCATGGCGATGGCGCAGGACGTGCGGGTGGTGCTGATCAAGTTCGCCGACCGTCTGCACAACATGCGCACAATCGACGCGCTGCCCAAGGAGAAGCAGAAGCAGAAGGCCAAGGAGACGCAGGAGATCTACGCGCCGCTGGCCCACAGGCTTGGCGTGCACACGATCAAGTGGGAGCTCGAGGATCGTGCGCTGCAGACCCTGCATCCCCGCCGCTACGCCGAGATCGAGTCGATGGTCAACCAGCGCCGCGGCGATCGCGAGCGGTACGTCGAGGAGGCCGCCACGATCCTGTCCCGCGAGCTGGACGAGACCGGCGTCGAGGCCGAGATCTCCGGCCGCGCCAAGCACTACTACTCGATCTACTACAAGATGGCACAAGGCGGCAAGGAGTTCAACGAGATCTACGACCTGACGGCGATGCGCGTGCTGGTCGACTCAGTCAAGGACTGCTACGGCGCAATCGGCATCATCCACTCGCTGTGGAAGCCGATGCCAGGCCGGTTCAAGGACTACGTCGCGATGCCGAAGTCGAACCTCTACCAGTCACTGCACACGACGGTGATCGGACCCCAGGGCAAGCCGCTCGAGATCCAGGTGCGGACGTTCGAGATGCACCAGACCGCCGAATATGGCATCGCCGCGCACTGGCTCTACAAGGACAAGGCGTCGCGCGGCAAGGACGCGGGCTCGATTCCGTGGCTGTCACAGCTGATGGACTGGCAGAACGACGCCCGTGACCCCAAGGAGTTCATGGAGACGCTGCGGGTGGACCTCTTCTCGGACGAGGTGTACGTCTTCACCCCCAAGGGCGAGGTCAAGAGCCTGCCGGCCGGCGCCACGCCGCTCGACTTCGCCTACGCCGTGCACACCGACGTGGGACATCGCTGCGTCGGCTCGAAGGTGAACGGCAGGATCGTGCCGCTGCACTACACGCTGCACTCCGGCGACTTCGTCGAGGTGTTGACATCCAAGCAGGAGCGCGGCCCTTCCCGCGACTGGCTGAACCTGGTGACGACGTCGCGCGCCAAGAACAAGATCCGCCAGTGGTTCAGCCATCAGGCCCGCGAGGATCTCGAGGGGAAGGGCCGCGACTCGCTCCACCAGGCGCTCAAGTCGAACGGTCTGCCGCACCAGAAGGTGGCGGCGTCGCCGCTCCTGGCCGGAATCATTCGCGACATGGGCTTCAAGAAGGCCGATGACTTCTACGTCGCGATCGGCGCCGGCAAGGTGCCGGTGGGACAGATCGTCAGCAAGCTGCTCGGCAAGCTGAAGACGGCCGAGGTGGTGACTCCCGACTCGGACTTCACGATCACGCGGCGACCTCAGAAGCGGCCCGCGGCCTCGTCGTCGTACGGGATCGTGGTCGAGGGCACGGTCGACCAAGATGTACTCGTGCGGATGGCGAAGTGCTGCACGCCGGTGCCAGGTGACGAGGTGGTCGGATACATCTCGCTGGGACGCGGCATCACGGTGCACCGCGACGACTGCCCCAACGTGCGCGCGTTGCGGCGCAACCCCGAGCGCTTCACGGTGGTCGGTTGGGACGATGGCGAGGGTGCCACCAGCTCGTTCCGGGTCACGCTGGCTCTGCAGTCGTGGGACAGGCCGCGGCTGCTGGAGGACGTCGCCCGGACGTTCTCCGAGTACGGCTGCAACATCGTCGAGTACGGCGGTCACGTCGCGGATCAGATGGCGCGCAACTGGTACACGGTTGAGGTGGGGGACGTGAAGACGCTACGCAGCCTGATCTCGGCGCTGAAGAACATCGAGGCCGTGTTCGACGCGTACCGAGTGACGCCCGGCGGTTGAAACCGGCGCGATAGCCGACTCCGCCGGCGAACGCCAGCGAACGTCCGAGCCTCGCACCACCGACCCGCCAAGAGCGCGACGCGGGTAGCTACGCGATCGTGCCAGGCACGGAGTCCGGTGCGTTGGGCTTCTCGTCGGTGCCTCGCACCGCGCAGCGTGTGCCTGGCACCGACGCCCCCGCCCGTTCCCGGGCACCGCAGCGTGGCCCACAGGTAGACTCGTACTCATGGATGTGCTGCAGGGCGAGAGCGTGATCTGGAAGGGCAACCCGAGCTGGAAGGGGCTGTTGCTCTATTACGTCAAGTGGACGGTGGCCTCGCTGCTGCCGGTTGCGCTATGGGTGCTGCTCGACCGCACGATGAACAAGCCGCCCAGCGCGACCATCTTCATCGCCGTGACGGTGCTTGGATTGGTCGTGACATACGTGATCGGCTGGATCCGGCGCACGACCACGCGCTACACGATCACCGACCAGCGCATCCACATCCGCACCGGCATCGTTTCGCGCCGGGAGCACTCGACGCAGCTGGCACGTGTCCAGAACGTGAACATCTCGCAGTCGATTTTTCAGCGCATCCTCGGAATCGGGGACGTGGACTGGGATACCGCCGGCACCGAGGCCAGCGGAGCCGACTTTCGCCTGCGCGGCATCGACGACCCCAGCGCGCTGGTGCGCGTGGTCGATCATGCGCTGCAGACCCTGCCGCAGTGAGCGTGGACGTTGCCGCGGCGTTGAGGCGGTTGGCGTTGAGCTTGCCCGAAACCCGCGAAGACCACCCGTTCGGGACCGAAGCGCACGTGTTCAAGGTCGGAGGCGGCAGCCGCATGTTCGCGATCATGAACGACGGCCCGCCGGTCCGGGTCACGCTGAAGTTGACCAAGGAGGAACGCGAGATAGCGCTGACCCTTCCCTACGTCAGCGAGGCGCGCTACGTCGGCCGCTACGGCTGGGTCACTTCCGAGTTGGTGGACGAGGATGCGCTGGAAGCGACGCTGGAGTGGATGCGCGAAAGCTACTGGATGCGTGCGCCTGAGGCAGTGCGCGAGGCAGCCTGGGTGAGCGGCGACGCCTGAGCGGCTACGGCTGCCACTCCTCCCCGCCGGTGTCCCAGCCCACCAGGCAGTGCGGCGAGAGCAGCTCGGCAACCTGCTCGAGCATCACGCGGTCAGCCTCGCCGAACGCGGCGGGCGTGTCCGAGTCGATGTCGATCTCGGCCACCACCATCTGGTCGTAGCTGATCGGCACGACGATCTCGGAGCGGGTGGAGACGAAGCAGGCGAGGTAGCGAGGATCGGCGTTGACGTCGTCGACGATCTCGGTTCGGCCGCTCGCGGCTGCCGCACCGCATACACCCTGGCCGATCGGGATGCGGACGTGATCGGTGGCGGCGGCGCCACGCCATGGCCCCAGCGCCAGCTCTCCCGCCTCCACGAAGTAGATGCCGACCCATGAGTAGTGGGGAACGCGGTCGTGCAGCAGGTCGACCACGCCGCGTACGATCTCGTCCGAGTCCGGCTCGTCGGTGACCAGCCGCTCGACCGCGGCCAGCGCCTCGCGGCGGGCGTCGTCGCTCACGGCTCCAGCTCCTGCTCGAATCCGGCCACAGCATCGCGCACCCGCCACTCGACCGGCACCGGCTGCCGCTCGGCCAGATCGACCGAGACCAGCGTCTGGTGTGCGGTCACCAGCCGCTCGCCGCTGGCGACGTTGTACGCCTCGAACTCCCACACGACGCTGGTGGTACCGATGCGACGGACGCGTACGAACACGTCCAGCTCGTCGTCGAAGCGAGCCGGAGCGTGGTACTCGACGTGTTGCGCGCGCATCACGAACTCCGGGTCGGCCGGCTCTCGAGTGAGGACGCCCAGGTCGCGCAGGTACTCGACCCGCGAACGGTCGAAGTAGGGCATATAGCGGCCGTAGTAGACGATTCCCTGCGCGTCCGTCTCGTCAAAGCCGACCCGCGCGCGGTAGGAGAAGCGGTAGGGCGGTCTGCGGGCGTCGGCCGGCATCAGCCCGTGATCAGCGCGAGCACCTCGTCGCGCCGCTGCTCCATGGTGGACTGCGACAGCGCCTCCAGGTTGAGGCGCAGCAGCGGCTCCGTGTTGGACGGCCGCACGTTGAAGTGCCAGTCGGCGAACTCGAACGAGACGCCGTCCATGTGCGAGATGCGCACGGCGCTCTCGCGATATCGCTCCTTCAGCTCCTGGAGCTTCAGCGGCACGTCCTGCACTGTCGAGTTGATCTCGCCGGATATGAAGTACCGATCACGGAACGGCGCCAACAGCTCGGACAGCCGCTTGCCGCTGCGGGATATCAGCTCCAGCAGCACCAGTGCCGGCACGATCCCCGTGTCGCACCAGTAGTACTCCTTGAAGTAGTAGTGGCCCGACACCTCGCCTGCGAACACCGCATCCTCCTTGCGGATGCGGGCCTTGATGAAGGCGTGGCCGACGCGGTTCTCAAGCGCCCGGCCACCGCCGGCCGCCACCGTGTCGCGTACTGCCCAGGAGGCGCGCAGGTCGTACACGATCGCGGCGCCGGGGTGGCGCTCCAGCATCAGTCGGGCGATCAGAGCGGTGATCAGGTCACCGGGGACGAACTCGCCGCCGTCGTCGATGAAGAAGCAGCGGTCGGCGTCGCCATCCCAGGCGATACCGAGGTCGGCACCGTGCTCCACCACCTTCCCGATGATGAACCGGCGGTTCTCCTCCAACAGGGGGTTCGGCTCGCCGCTGGGGAAGCTGCCGTCCGGGTCGAGGTGGTACGAGATCGCCTCGATCGGCAGCCGCTCCAGCAGCGGCCCGACCATCGGCCCGGCCATGCCGTTGCTGCCGTCCAGCACGACCTTCAACGGCCCCACGGCGGCCGCGTCGATGAAGCGCATCACACGGTCGTGAAAACCGGCGTAGACGTCACGCTGCGTGATCGCTCCCCGCCGGGGCGGATCGGGCAGGTGGCCCGCGGCGAACGTCTTGATCTGCTCGAGGCCAGTGTCGCCGCCAACCGGCAGCGCTCCCCGGCGAACGATCTTCATGCCGTTGTAGCGGCTGGGATTGTGAGAGGCGGTGACCTGGATGCCTCCCTCGTAGCCGTACTCGCCGACTGCGAAGTAGAGCATCTCAGTGCCGATCTGGCCCAGTTGGACGACGTCCGCACCCTGCTCCGCTGCGCCCTCGGCCACCGCCGTTGCCAGCTCGGGCGAGGTCAGCCGCATGTCATGTCCGACGGCGATCGACGCCGGCTCGAACGCGGCGACGTATGCCCGCCCAAGCCGGTACGCTCCCTCGGCGTCGAGCTCATCGGGCACGACGCCACGCACGTCGTAGGCCTTGAATGCGGAGGAGCTGAGCATCGCGGCGATGATAGAGCAGGTCGGGTTGGTGCCGGTCCAGACGACCGATGCGGAGGTGCTGGCCGAGCTCTACTCGGGCAACAGGGAGTTCCTGGCACCCTTCGATCCACCCCGGCCGGATCACTTCTTCACGGTGCCGGGTCAGCTACGCGATCTGGAGCACTCCGCCGCCCATCAGGCCGCCGACGCGCGCTACCGCTTCATCGTGCTGGCCGACGGCCGGCCGTCTGGTGTGCTCTCGATCTCGAACATCGTGCGAGGGCCGTTCCAGAGCGCGAGTCTCGGCTACTGGGTCGCCGAGCACGTGAACGGCCGCGGTGTCGCCACGCGTGCCCTCGGCCACGCCTGCCGGTGGGCGTTCGAGCACTGTGCGTTGCACCGGCTGGAGGCGGGCACGCTGGTCGACAACCTGGCGTCGCAGCGGGTGTTGGAGAAGAACGGCTTCCAGCGCATCGGTCTGGCGCCCAGCTACCTGTTCATCGACGGCGGGTGGCGCGACCACATCCTGTTCCAGCGGACGGCGGAGTGAGCGTCCGCCTGCGACCGCTGCACGAGGACGAGTACGCCGCGTTCGAGGCGGAGAGCATGCGGCAGTACGCCGACGACCTTCACCAGAACGGTGGGCTGGATCGCGATCAGGCCGAGGCGAAGGCGCAGACGGACTTCGCGACCCTGCTGCCGAACGGTCTGGCGACGGTGGGGCACACGATCACCGCCGTCGAGCGGATCGAGGACGGCGAGCGGGTGGGGCGGCTGTGGTTCGCGGCCCGCGATGCGAACGGCCGCACGGTCGCGTACCTGTACGACATCGAGATCGATGAGGTGTGGCGTGGTCAGGGCCTGGGCCGCGCGGCGATGCGCGAGTTGGAGCGTGAGGCGCTGAGGCAAGGGTACGACGTGCTCGAGCTGAACGTGTTCGGCGGCAATGCGCCGGCGCGGGCGTTGTACCGCTCGCTGGGCTTCGCCGAAACCGCCGTCAGCATGAAGAAGCCTCTCCACGACCACAGCTGAGGTGTCAGAGCCCTGTCGTGGTCGCGTGACCGCCCTGTTGCGTCGCCGTGACGCGAGTCAGGCGGCCGGCCAGACGGCGCGCAGCTTCTCGAGCGTCCTCGAGAGGTGCTCGGGCATCACGCGCACGTCGGCCAGCACCGGCATGAAATTGGTGTCGCCCGACCAGCGCGGCACCACGTGGAGGTGGATGTGCCCTTCGACGCCGGCGACGCGGCCGAGGTTGATGCCGCAGTTGAAGCCGTCGGGGGCGAAGGCCGTGCGCAGCGCCGCCACCGCGTGGTCGAGCAGCCGCCACATCTCTGCCCGCTCGGCCTCGTCCAGCGCGCCGGGCTCCGCGAGGTGACGGTAGGGCGCCACCATCATGTGGCCGTTGGCGTAGGGGTAGAGGTTCATCATCACGCAGGCCCGCTCGCCCCGATGCACCATCAGCGCGGCGTCATCGTCGTCCAGCCCCGGCTGATCGCAGAAGATGCACCCGCTCTGCTCGCCTCCGGCCACATACTCCAGCCGCCACGGCGCCCACAGCCGCTCGGTCATCAGATCCAGCGCTTCCAGCGGAAGTAGCCGAGCATGCCGCCGGCGATCAGGATCATACCGATGACAACGTCGTAGAAGCCGTGCCGCTCGTTGTGGAACGGTATGTGGGCGAAGTTCATGCCGTAGATGCCCGAGATCAGCGTCAGCGGCAGCATGATCACGCTGAACACCGTCAGCACCCTAAGGATGTCGTTCTGCTTGTGGGCGATCACCGACTCGTTGGTCTGCTCCAGCGCATCGACGACCTCCTTGTAGTTGTCGAGCTGATCCCAGATCCGCTCTGACGAGTCGACGATGTCGTCGAAGTAGACCTCCAGATCCTCTGACAGGTAGCGCGTCCGGACGCGCTCCAGCAGCCGCAGCGTCGCCCGCTCCGGCTTGATGATCTTGCGGTACGCGATGATCTCCTGCTTGACGTTGGAGATGTCGCGAGCGACGTCCTCCGACCGCCGCTGCTCGAAGATCGCATCCTCGAGCCGGTCGAGCTTGAAGCCGATCTTGTCCAGGATCGGGAAGCAGTAGTCGAACAGCTCCGAGAGGATCTCGTACAGCAGGTAGCCCGAACCCTTGGAGAGGTACTGCTCCCGCAGCTCGGTGTTGCCGCTCAGCCGGGAGAACAGCCGCCCGACCGGCTTCAGAGGCACGTTGGGCAGCGTGATCACGAAGTCCGGCCCCACGAACACGTTCAGCTCAGCCGCGTTCAGCCGGCCGACGGCCTTGTCGAAGCGCGGCACGTGCAGCACCACGAACAGATAGTCGTCGTACTCGTCGATCTTCGGCCGCTGCCGCGTGGACAGCACGTCCTCGAGGTCGAGCTCGTGGAAGTCGAAGCTTTCCGCCAGATAGGCCGTCTCGATCGCGGTGGGAGCCTCGATGTTGAGCCAGCGGAGACCGCCGAACTGGAGTTCAGCGACCAGCGGCTCCGTGCGTGCGACGGCGTGCCGCTGGGGTCCCCGCGGCCGCCGACGGACTGTCCTCGGGATCCGGCGCAGGTTCGGCATCAGGTGTGAGGGTCGTGAGCACGGGCATGGGTTCAAGTCTACCTGTCAATCGCGATCGGCGTGGGATGTGGGGCGCCGAGCAGGCACCGGCAGTATCGGCATCCGCGTCCGGTTTGTGTAGCGTGTGCCGGGATGGACGACCAACATCACGGCACCGCGGACGAGCACCTGCTGCAGCGGCAGGACTCAGCGTTCCTCCACACCGATCCGTGGAGGATCCACCGCATCACCGCCGAGTTCGTCACCGGCTTCGACCGGCTTGCCGAGGTGGGGCCGGCGGTGGCGGTGTTCGGCTCCGCCCGCACCGCGGGTGACGATCCGGTGTACGCCGCGGCCCGCGAGACGGCGGCCGAGCTGGTGGCGGCCGGGTTTGGAGTGATTACCGGCGGCGGGCCGGGCATCATGGAGGCCGCTAACCGTGGCGCGCAGGAGGCCGGCGGCGTCTCGATCGGCTGCAACATCGAGCTGCCTCACGAGCAGCACGGCAACCCGTACGCCACGATGGCGATGGAGTTTCGATACTTCTTCGTTCGCAAGACGATGTTCGTCAAGTACGCCGAGGCGTTCGTGGTGTTCCCGGGCGGGTTCGGAACGCTGGACGAGCTGTTCGAGGCGGTGACGCTGGCCCAGACCGGCAAGATCCACCGCTTCCCGGTCGTGCTGTACGGCAGCGAGTACTGGTCGGGGCTGTTGCAGTGGCTGCGCAGCTCGACCGTGTCAGCCGGGAACCTGACCGACGAGGAGCTGACGATGCTCGAGGTGGTCGACTCTCCGGCCGAGGTGGTGCGGATCGTCGGCCGCTGCACACGCGGTGCGTGCGAGCATCCGCACCATCCACCCGCCGTCCAGAGCGGCAACCTAGGCCGGTGAGATGGCGATGATCGCCTCGTGCAGGGCGGCCGTCAGCCCGCCGACCGAGGCGATCCGGGCGTCGATCTCCTCGAGACCTCGGCGTCGTACTGATCGCCCCAGACGTACGCCAGCGCTCCTTGCTCGTACTGGAAGGTGGTCTGAGGGAACTCTCCCTGGATGAGCCGCACCAGCAGCGCGGGGGTGAAGATGCGCAGTACCGATGCTTGGTCGGCCGCGTCGTCGACCGAGAGTGAGAAGCGGCGGTTGAACTCGACGCTCTCGGTCTCGACCGCGCGGCTGGGCCCCAGTGCGGCCTGCAGCTTCTCGAGGAAGCCGAGCTTGCGGTCAGCCAGCTGCATGGTATGCAGGCCGGGCACGGCACCGAGCGTCAGCCGCAGGACGGTGTGGCGGTGTTTGACCTCCTTCTGGTAGGTCTCGGTGTGCATGTTCCCGCTCGCATCGGTCGAGGTGCGGGTGCGCGTCTCGTACGTGGAGTAGGTGAAGTTGAACACCGATCCGGGCAGCGAGCAGAGCGGCCCCTCGAACCCGTCGCTGGCGTAGCTCCGCTGTTTCCCCCGGCAGAACGCGACGTCGGCGGGAAGCGTGGGCGACTCGACGTAGCGCAGCCCATGCTCTGACGCCCACGCGTTCATCGTCTCGCGCTTTGCGAATGCGCTGGCGGCGGAGCGTAGAGACCAGTAGTAGAGCGCGGGGCCGGCAAGCACCGCCAGCAGACCGACCGCTATCAGCAGCGGAAGCTTCAGCGCGCCGACGATCGCCAGTGCCAGACCGGGCGTCGTGCACAGAGCCAGCGTTCGTCGAAAGCCCGCCGCCCCGGTCAGCTCGGCGAGCTTGGCGTCGCGGGAGGCTCGGTATCGCTCGGCACTGCTTGCCATCGCCCCGTACTATGACCGGCGGCGAGGACGAGAGCGCGGCTCGATCGACTAGATGCGCCGGTAACGCGCGTCGCTGATCGAGTACAGCCCGAACGCCATCAGTCCAGCGGCGACGATGCCCAGCAGCACCTGGCCGTACGAGTGATGCGCGATGCTGGCAAGCGCCCCGTCCAGACCGACCGCCTTGGAGGGCGCGTAGTCCAGCGCCGCCTTGATTAGGAACGTGCCGATAAGGCCGAACGCCACCATCCGGGCGAGGTGCCCAATGACGCCGATGGCAGTGATCCACGTGCGCGTCGTCGGCCCCATCTCACCCGTCTTATCCTCCTCCAGGAACTTCCGCGAAACGCCCTTGTAGCCCTGGTACAGGGCGACCACGATGAACAGCGCGCCGGCCGCGATCACCAGCGCCTGACCACCTGGCCAGCCGAGCACGCCGGCGGTCGACTTGTGTGGACTGCTCGAGCTCTTCGAGGAGCTGCCGAGCAGGATCGAGACGGCCAGCCCGCACATCGCCGCGTAGGCCAATCCGCTGGCAAGCGCGATCAGCCGGCCGGTGGTGGAGTGGTCGCCGCCACCCTCCGGTCCCTGGCCGAGTCCGGCCTGCACGAAGCGCCACAGCGCATACCCGCCCAAGCCGATCGCCACAGCGATCAGCATCCAGTGGCCGAACGGCTGGCGCTGGATCGCCTGCATCGCTCCTCGCTGGTCTGTCCTCCGGTTGCCGGAGTGCATCGCCACCTGCACCGCGAGCAGACCGATGGTGCCGTAGATGACGCCGCGCGCGACGAAGCCCAGTCGCGCGAGCGCCTCGAAGCCCTTGCTGTGGACAGCTTGGTGACCCCTCGAACGGGCCTGCGCCTGCATGCTGCTCATGATTCCTCGTTTCCGGTTCCGTTGCCGTTCCTGGATGCGGGTACGCAGATCGCGATCGCGCCCGGCTCAACCTCGAGCTTGTACGACTTGACCTTGGTGCGGGCGCCGCCGTCGAGCTCATACAGCACCTTTCGGTCGAGCTTGACCGAGATCCGTCGCGCCTTGGTCACCCGGAAGAAGGGCGACTGCTCGGCGCTGCCTGTCAGCGTGCGGCCGACGGTGCGCGCCCACTGCGCCATACCTTCCGCCGTCACCACAGCGAGGTCGACAAGGCCGTCGTCCGGCTCCGCGTCGTCGAACACGCGCACGCCGCCGAACAGCGCACCGACGTTGCCCGCCAGCACGCAGCTGGCCGGTCCGCTGTACCACGGGCTGCCGTCAACCCGGATCTTGGCGTTGAAGGTCGGCTTGCGGAAGCTCTTGCTCCCGGTCCAGAGATAGGCCGCACGTCCCAGCGTGTCCTTCAGGCCGCCGTCGGCACCGTTGATCATGTTGGCGTCGAACCCGGCACCTGCCATGACCGCGAACCGCTCACCATTCAAGCGCACCACGTCGATGCGACGCCGCGTGCCGTGCAGGCCGGTGACCACAGCGCCCTCGATCTGCTTCGGGATGCCCAGATTGGACGCGAGCAGATTTGCCGTGCCGGCCGGAATGATCGCCATCGTCACGTCGCGTCCGGCAAGCGTATCGATGCAACGTTGGGCCATTCCGTCGCCGCCCCACACGAAGACGTGGTCGGCGCCCTGCTTGAGCAGGCGTCGCAGCTGCTTCGGCGCCTTGCGGCTCTTGGGCACCTCGATCCAGAGAGGATCGACGACGCCGTGGCGAGCGAGCGTATGGCGGAGCTCCGGCAGGCCTCCTTCGAGGCTTTTGCCGGAGTGCGCGATCACCGCGTAGGTGGTCAACGTCCACCTCGTCCGACAAGCTGGGCGCTCTTCGCCGTGCGGGCGGCCAGAGCCGCCACCAGCAGCGTGCCGATGCCCACCAGCAGTGCGGCGGCCACATCGGTCGGATGATGCATGCCGCGATACATCCGGGAAAGGCCGACAAGCAGCGGAATAGCGATCGCGACAGTCCACACAACGATGCGCGCCCAGGTCGAACGCAGGCGCGACGTGATCAGCAGGCCGAGGCCGCAGTAGACCGCGACCGAGGCCGCGGTATGTCCGGAAAAGAAGCTGGCGTCGCTCGGCAGCACGTCCAACCGGTGGACGTGCGGCCGCTGGCGATGAATCAGGAGCGTGGTGGCGCGGTAGGTGGCTGCCTCGACCGCGATCGCGGTGACGATGAAGGCGGCGACGCGCCATCGGCGCATGACCAGCGCGATGATCGTCGAGATCGCGACCAGCGCCGGTATCGCAAACACGTCGCCGATTCCCGACAGCCAGAACGAGATGCTGTCGCGATTCGCGGTGCGGTGCTGCGCCAGCCATACGTTGACGTGCTCATCGGCGTGGCCAATGCCGTTCTCTGGCAGGACGTAGCTCTTCAGCAGCCAGCCAGCCGCAACCGAGAGCGCGGAGAGCAGCAGGAAGCCGATCAGCGTCACGACGATGAACGCGACCACCGGGTGGCCCGCCATGCGGGCGCCGATGCGCTCGGCGATGCCGCCGTCTCGCGGTGCGAGCACGACGGGGCCGTCGACGCGTGGGTCGACGCGGGAGGGTACCCGCTCGAAGAGTGGGGGATTATTGACGGTGTCCATGAAACGATGGTTTCCCATGAACCACCCCTGGGCAAACATTCCGACATGGTGACGATGTGATTCCCGTGCTCGTCCTGATCGCGGTCTCCGCTGCCAGCGGTCTGCTGGCATGGCTGGGAGCGCGGGCCGCCTTCACACACTGGTGGGCCCGCTCGCCCTCCGCCGCCGTCTCGCACGAGGTGCGTGAGCACACGCGCGTGAGGCGCTTCGTGCGGGGACGCCTGGACGCCGAAGCTTTGACCGGGTTGGCGATGACGCTTGCGTTGGCCGCGCTGGTGATGGCCACGATCATCGTTGCGTTGCTCGTGGTGCTGGTGCGGCGCAGCGAGGCGCTGGCCGACCTGGACGCCGCGTCGGCGCGCTGGTCGCACTCGCACGCCGGGCCATTCAGCCAGGCGTTCCTGCATGCCGTCACCAACCTTGCCTCCACCTGGGGTGTGATCACGATCGGGGTCGCCGCTGCCGCGATCGAGTGGTGGCGGATCCGCAGCCGGTGGATCCCGGTTTTCCTGCTGGTGGCGATCGGCGGCGACTCGCTGGCGACCAGCATCGTCAAAGCCGTTGTCGATCGCGCCCGGCCGACCCTCGATCCAGCGGCGGCGAGCCTGGGGCCGTCCTTTCCCAGCGGGCACTCCTCAACGGCCGCGGCGATGTTTGCCGCCGTGGCGCTGCTGGCGGGTCGCGGTCGCTCGTACCGGGCACGAGCCGCCCTCGTCGGCGTGGCCGTGGCTCTGGCGGTGGCGGTCGCCGGCAGCCGCGTGCTGCTCGACCTGCACTGGCTGTCGGACGTGATCGGGGGGCTCGCGTTCGGCTGGGGCTGGTTCGCCATCTGCGCGGTCGCGTTCGGCGGATGGCTGCTGCGTCTGGGCGCCCCCGTGGAGCAGGCCGCCACCGGGCAGAGCGCAGCACCGCCCGCCGCTCAGCGCGAAGCGGACTCCGTCGTACCCTGATCAACCGCGCGCGGCCCGTCCGCCAGCACGCGGGTGTGCAGCGGCTGCAGCGAGCTCGCATCCTCGCCCCGTTCGGCCCGGAAGATGGTGACGCTCGCCCAACGGCCATCCATCTCGATCACGCCGATCGAATTGTCAAACGTGGGGCCCGCGCGATACCGCCAGCGCGCCCGCGGTGGCCTGACCCCGGCCAACCGGGCCAGGCCGCCGAACAGCGCCGCCGCGGCGGCCGTCTTGGTGGCGTTGACGATCCGCCGCTCACTCGGGCCGAGCGGATTACGAAACGGGGAGCAGACGACCTGGTGCACGCGGCCGTGCGACGACTCGTGCGCCCCAAGTGCCACCTCGGCCACGTAGGCGTTGTGCACGTCGCCGCCGACGAGCGTCACCGATGCCGGCGGGCGCACGCCGGCACGGCCCTCGGATACCTCGCGCAGCAGCTCCACCATCCTGGCGAACGAGGTCTGGAAGGCGGGCCAGTGTTCCAGGTCGAGCTTGCGCCGCAAGCGCTCGCCGGCGCGGGCAGCCAGCGAGCCCCACGCCCCCGCGCAGACGGCCTCGTTCCACGCCTCGAGGTAGTGGATCCCGGGCGACATGAACACCGGCAGTGAGCTGACGATCAGCAGGTGATCGACCTCCTCGCGGCTGCGATCGACGATCCACGCCCACTCCTCGTCATCGACCAGCGTCCGCTGCCCGTCGGCGAGCACGCGCGCGGCGCGGGAGTCGACGATCAGCACCCGGATACGCCCGAAGTCCCGCCGGCAGGCCCAGCGGGTCGCGGCCGACTCGAGGTCGGCTCGCGCGGCGAATGCCTCCAGCTGCGATCCCACATCGCCGTCAGCCTCGATCGCGGTCTGGTACATCGCCTCCTCCTCCAGCTCGGGAGGTGGGAGGTTGCCGAGGTGCTGGTAGATCCAGTAGGCCATGAACGCGCCGGTGATGCGCGCCTGCCACCAGGGGGCCCTGCGGGCATCCTGCAGCCACGACCACGAGATGTTCCAGTCGTCGATCACGTCATGGTCGTCGAACACCATCAGGCTGGGAACGGTGGAGAGCAGCCAGCGGATGTCGGGATCGGTCCACGCCTCGCGGTACAGGCGGGTGTACTCCTCGAAGTCGGCGATCTCCTCACCCGGTGGCTGCGAGGTGTCGCGCCGCGCGCGAATGAACTCCAACGTCTCGGGTGACACCTCGTCCGCGTAGACCTGGTCGCCGATCAGCATCAGGCCGTCGGGCCACGGCTCGATGCCTGCGCGCAGCCGCCGCGAGTAGGCCCACAGCGCGTCCACTCCGTATCCGCCCTCAGCCCCGCCGGGCGGCAGCGTGTAGGGCTCCCGCTCGGGGGCTCCCACCCGGCACGAGCCGAACACCAGCCGAGCCCGGTGTTCGCCCTGTCGGGTGTGGATGGTGCTCGCAGGGTACGGCCACTCGTCCGGCGGCCAGACAGCGATGCCGTCCAGCGCGACCTGGTACTCGATCACGGATGCTTCGGGCAGTCCTGCCAGTGCGACCAGCGCGTAGTGGTGGCCGCGCACCTCGAATGTGGTGGTGCTGTGGCCGAGCACGTCGACCCGGCACGCGCTGTCGGTCTCCACCCAGACGGTCGCTTCGCTGCGACCGACGTAGCGCAGCAGGGGACCGAGGAGCAGCGTGGGCATTCCGCGCGATTGTAGACCGGCGTCGGTCAAGCGGTCGGAGGAAGCTCCCCGGCAACGCTGGGCGCGTTGCCCCCGGCGGACATCAAGGTGTGGCGGTGTACGGGGTGGCGTGCAGAAGCCGTGCGAGGTGTGCCGCTTGACGGGCGGCGTCGCGGTTGCTGCTGCAGTCTTCGGAGGTGGCACCGGATGATCGCTCGCCGACCGAGTAGGTCAAAATGGGGCGCAGGCAGGGATGGGCCGCGTGGAATTCACCAATGGCAGCTATCGAGCGCGCTCGCCATAGACCGGTCTGTCTGGGGATAGTCTTCGGTCGATGACGAGGATCAGCACTATCTCACACCGAGGCATCGGCCGAACGGCTCGTCCCAGAGGGCACCGCCAACCGCGTTCAGTGGTCGGAGGTGAGTGAGATCAACGACAACAAGCACCTTCGCGTGTTGATCGCCAACCAGCGCAGTGACCGACTCGACCACGTGACCAAGGTGGTCATGGGTCTGGGACATGAGGTGGTGGCGCGATCCATCGAGGTCAGCGAGGTGGCCTCGGTCACTCGCCGTGAACAGCCGGATGTCGCGTTGGTCGGCTTGGGCGACAGCAGTTCCCACGCGCTCGAGTTGATCGGGCTGATCGTCCACGAAGCTGCCTGCCCGGTGATCACGCTGCTTGAGACCGATGATCCGGCCTTCGTCGGAGAGGCGGCCAAGCGCGGTGTTTTCGCGTACATCACCGACACCAACCCCGAGCAGCTTCAGGGTTCGATCGAGATCGTGCTGCGCCGGTTCGCTGAGTTCCAGAGCTTGGAGGGCGCGTTCGGACGCCGCGCGCTGATCGAGCGAGCCAAGGGCATCTTGATGGAACGCCACGACGCCACCGAGGATGTTGCGTTCGAGATGCTCCGGAGCCACGCTCGAAGCGCGAACCGAAAACTGGTGGATATCGCCACCGCCGTTGTGGACGGCCGCCGGCTGCTGCCGGGTCCGGACAAAGCCGGCCCCTGAGGCACCTGGCCGCCGGCTCCGGTCGGATCGATGTTTGGCGGCATTCGAGGCGGGGTAGAGGCGGAGCACGTCGGCCCAAGCTCCCCGGTCGACAGGATGTTCCTGGCCCCAACGCTCGGTCAGGTTCAAGCCGCGCGTTGCTGTGCGGCCGTCCCGAGCGGAGGTCGAGTGCTGGCAATACAGACGCTTCAGACTACGTACCGCGCCGAACGTCGGCGAGGCGCGGTGGGGCCACACCCGCTTGAAACGGGACTTGTCGACGGATCGGTGGCGCGTATCGAAAGCCTCTAGCCGCGCGACGTGCGCCTGCCAGCGGCGATCGAATGAACCGCCGCCCCGGCACGCGCGAACATGTTGGGTCCACAGCCAAATCGAGTCTGGAGACGTTCATGTCGGAAGATGCACACGTGGTTGAGTGGGTTGGTCGCGCGATTGATGGGGCGCATGCTGATCAGCCGGTTGCGACGCGGCGGCAGATGATTGCTGGTGCTGCTGCGACGCTTGGTGGGATGGGGTTGATGGGGGCGTTGCCGTCGGTTGCGTCTG
>JBBQUW010000018.1:0-55309 GCA_038212095.1 Gaiellales bacterium
GGAGACCGTTTCGGTACTGGTACTCCCCCACGCCCAGCTGACACGCCGTCAGCACGATGCCGGCCAGCGACAGGCGCTGCGCGAGGCTGCCGCGCTCGCGCCGCCACAGCACCACGGCCAGCGCCAGGAAGGCGGTTGTGAAGGCGACCGCCGCGCGGACGTGCAGCCAGACGGCGTCATAGAAATTGCCGAGGCGCTCGATCGGACGGTCGGTGGCGCCGGCGTGGGGACCGGCGGCGGTGACAAAGACCCCGGTCGTCACCAGAACCACGCAGACAACGACAGCGGCCACCGCCAGCAGCGACGACCGCGACCACTCCAGCTGCAGCGGCTGATGGCCGCGCGAGAGGGCGACCGCGTGGAACGTGACCCAGCTTGATGCCACGACCACCGCCACCGCGAGCAGGAAATGCGACATCACCAGCCACGGGTTGAGATCGAACGCCACCGTCACCGCACCCAGCGGCACCTGGGCGACGGTGCCGATCGCCGCCGCCACCGCTCCCCATGCCGCCGCCCGCGTGAGGCCGCCGGTACGGAACGCGAGCCAGGCGGTGAACACCGCCGCCAGCATCGCGACGCCAGAGATGACGCGGTTGGAGAACTCGACCACCGAGTGGTAGCCGGTGGACGGGATCAGGCTGTTTGCCTGACAGGTCGGCCAGTGGGGACAGCCAAGCCCAGAGGCGGTCAGGCGCACCAGGCCACCGGTCGCGACAACCAGCCACAGCAGGCCGAGCGTGATCAGCGCGGCGCGCTCGAACGTGCGGGCCGAGACGGCGCCCGTCCGAACGCGGGCCAGAGCGGAGTCGGCGGTCGCCATGCCGCCAGTGTAGATGGTCGACGGCGCCGTCAGCGGCGGATCGGGGCACCGGCCAGCACGGCACGGATGCCGCGCGGCCGGGCCGACAGCACCATCTCCGCCAAGCTGCAATCGAGCTCGCAGTTGAGCGGTCGACGGGCCGGCTGGTCGCTGCTCAGCGCCGGTCGAAGCAGCGTTGCGTCCAGGCCACGCGCCGCCGCCACCAGCTGCGCGAACTCGAACCGCGAGACGGCGTCCGCACCGGCCACATGCAACGGCCCGCAGAGCTCGCCCATGGCCAGCTCGAGCAGCGCCACCGCCATATCGTCGACCTGCACCGGGCAGCGCCACTCATCGGTGAAGAACCCCACGTCGAGCCCGTTCACTGCCTCTGTCACCAACCGCTCGTGCGGCCCGGCGACGGCGCCGCCGTAGATCAGCGAGGTGCGGACGATCAGCGCATCCGGCTTCGCCGCCTGCACCGCCCGCTCGGCGGCGAGCTTGGTGCGGCCGTACTCGGTGATCGGCGATGGCTGGTCTCGCTCCGTGTAGCCGCCCCGCTCACGCGTTCCGTCGAATACGACGTCGGTCGAGAGATGGACGAGGCGGGCACCGGCCGCATGGGCGGCGACGGCCACGTTGGCGCTGCCGGTCACGTTCACGCTCGCCATCGCCGGATCCGATTGACGGTACGCGGTGTGGACGATCACGTCGGGCCGCAGCTCGTCCACCAGCCGGCGCACGGCGTCGCCGTCGACCACGTCCAGCCGGCGATCGGCGGCGGTACGGGGGTTGGTGTGGTGGCTGCCGGCGACGTGCCACGCCGGTGGCGAGTGACGGATCAGTGCCGAGCCCAGCTGCCCGCTGCCGCCGGTCACCAGCAGTCGCAGGGGGCGGTCGCGTGCGGCGGACTCAGGTGCGTCCATCGGGCGATGGTAGCTACACTCGCAGTCCGTCCATTCACTCCCCGTCCAACGGAGATCGCGATGACAACAACCCTTCCCGAGCAGGATACGACCGCGCTGCTGGCCCGGCTCGACCTCGATGCCGACCTGCTGCGCGACGGCGATCTGGAGGTGCGCACGCCGATCACCGGCGAGCCCATCGCCCGGCTCAGATCCGATACCCCGGAGCAGGCCGAGGCGGCGATCGCCCGATCAGCCGAGGCGTTCCTGACCTGGCGGGAGCTGCCCGCTCCCCGCCGCGGAGAGCTGGTTCGGCTGCTCGGCGAGGAGCTGCGCCACGAGAAGGAGGCACTGGGCGCGCTGGTCACCCTCGAGGCTGGCAAGATCGGCCAGGAGGGCCTGGGCGAGGTGCAGGAGATGATCGACATCTGCGACTTCGCGGTCGGACTCTCGCGCCAACTGTACGGCCTGACGATCGCATCGGAGCGACCCGGCCACCGCATGATGGAGACCTGGCATCCCCTGGGGCCGATCGGCGTCATCACCGCGTTCAACTTCCCGGTGGCCGTCTGGAGCTGGAACTCGGCGCTGGCATTCGTGTGCGGAAACCCCGTGATCTGGAAGCCCTCGTCCCGCACGCCACTGACCGCGCTCGCCTGCCAGTCGCTGTTCCGGCGCGCCGTGCAGCGCTTCGGCGACGCGCCGGACGGACTGCTCGAGGTGATCCTTGGCAACGCCGGGCGGGCGCTCGTCGACGATCCCAGGGTGCCGCTGATCTCCGCCACCGGCTCGACGGCGATGGGCCGCGCGATGGCGCCGCGGGTGGCCGAGCGCCTGGGTCGGTCGCTGCTCGAGCTGGGCGGCAACAACGCGATGGTCGTGACGCCGAGCGCCGACCTCGACCTGGCGGTGCGGGCGATCCTGTTCGCGGCGGTGGGCACGTGCGGTCAGCGTTGCACCTCGCTGCGGCGGCTGCTCGTGCACGAGTCGATCGCCGACCAGCTGCTCGACCGGCTGGAACGGGCCTACGCCAGCGTGCAGGTGGGCGATCCGCGCGAGCCGGGGACGCTGTGCGGCCCGCTGATCTCAGTGAACGGTTTCGACGATATGCAGGCGGCGCTCGATCGCGCCCGCGCCGACGGCGGACGCGTGGCCGGTGGCGAGCGGGTGCTGGCCGAGCGGTGGCCGGAGGCCCGCTACGTGCGGCCGGCGATCGTGCGCATGCCGGGGCAGACCGACGTGGTGCGGGAAGAGACGTTCGCGCCGATCCTGTACGCGATCACCTACCGCGACATGGACGAGGCGATCCGGCTTCACAACGACGTTCCGCAGGGTTTGTCGTCCTGCATCTTCACGGGCGACCTGCGCGAGGGCGAGCGCTTCTTGGCCGCGGGTGGATCGGATTGCGGCATCGCCAACGTCAACATCGGCCCCAGCGGTGCCGAGATCGGCGGCGCGTTCGGCGGTGAGAAGGAGACGGGCGGGGGTCGTGAGTCGGGCTCGGACGCGTGGAAGGCGTACATGCGCCGCCAGACCGCAACGGTCAACTACTCGCACGAGCTGCCGCTGGCTCAGGGCATCGTGTTCGACGCCGGGTAGCCGCCCGGCGTCATCCGCCAAGAGGGAGCAGGTGCAGCTGCTCGTGCGGGCCCAGGAAGCGCGGTGACGGGGTGGCCACGTCGGCATCCCACACCGCTTTCACGTCGGCCAGCACCTCGCGTGCCTGGTAGTGCACCATCTTGCCGGTGGGCACTCGGCCCCAGTCGCGCACGCCCAGCCCGTCCGCCGCGATGCCGACCGACCGACAGAGGTAGACGGCCCTCGGCAGGTGGTAGTTCTGGGTGACGACGACAGCGCTGACGACGCCGAAGATGTGGCGCGCGCGGTAGCAGGAGTCGTAGGTGTCGAACCCGGCGTCGTCGATGGTGATCGCCCCGGCCGGCACGCCTTTGGAGAGCGCGTAGCTGCGCATGGCGGCCGGCTCGTCGTAGTTCGCGATGTGGTTGTCACCGCTCATCAGCAGGCCGTCCACCCTGCCCAGCTGATACAGCCTGATCGCCCCGTCCAGCCTGTCCCTGAGAAACCATGTGGCATGACCGTGAACGTCCAGGCCCGCGCCCAGCACGATCGCCACCTGATGGTGTGAGACCTGGTTCGGATCCCCCGTCATGTGGCCGGAGGCGTCGATACGGATGATCAGCATCGGCGTGAGCAGGGCGGCCACCACCATCACGAGCAGCGCGGCCGTTCTCAGGAGCCGTCGACGGGTCAACACGCGACGGATGGTATCGGCGGAAGCCGTCGGTCACCGTCGCATGCGACTCAACTGAGAAGGCCGCCAGAACGTCAGCGGGCGCGAAGCGAGCCCATGATCCTGGTGCACCCATCCTCGATACGTGACCGGTCGCCTGGTAACCACGTGCATGTGACGCTGTAACGACGACCGCCAGCGAAGAATGCCGATACCTGTCCGCGCACGCCAAAGTTGCGGATTCGGTAACTGAAACCGGGCCGCGCGCCATCGGTCGTGATCGAGATCGAGCCCACGAGCACCCCGCGGCGCGGCGCACTGTCAATCGCGGCTTGATCGTCTGCGGCAAGCGTCCGGATCCCGGACGGAGTGGCAGGGAGGTAGCTGGGCTTCGTCCAGACCCACACTCCATCGTAGGCCCATGCGTGCGGGACTGGGAGCCATTCGCGTCGTGCATTTGGGGGGATCACGCACACCGTCGTCTCTCCCACCGAACCGCTCGCCTCGCATCCGACATCGGTGTAGGCGTGCCAGCCCCCGGGATACTGGAAGGCGACCGTGCCGTCGACCCACTGACCGAACGCTCGGTGCAGCCCCGACGATTGTGAGGCCGCGCCGGCGGATCCACATCCGGAAACTACGATTATGACAACGATCAGGAGGGCCGGGAGAGTCAGACGGCGCATGCCACAGCATCGACAGGCGACCCGAGGATCATGACCGGAGACCGGGTACCGTTACCGAATCCGCACGATCGCTGACTTCCGGGAATCCGGAACTCACCCAAAGCGGCTGAAGGGACTCGAACCCTCGACCTTCTGCATGGCAAGCAGACGCTCTAGCCAACTGAGCTACAGCCGCGTGGCGAGCCGAGTATAACGCGGCCACCGCGGTCGGCCCGCCGCTCAGTCGCGTTCGATCTTCTCGCGCTGTTTGACGTCGAGCTTCTGGAGCAGCCGAAGCAGACGGCCGACGTGATCCTTCTTGTCCTCCACGATCCGCTGGACGGTTTCCTTCGCGTCCTCATCCGACAACGAGAAGGTCTGCTCCTCGTAGCGGTTGATCGCCAGCAACTCGTCGGCGATGTTTTCACGCAGCGTCTGCAGGTCGGCGGCCAGTTCGGTCAGTCGCATCGCGCCACTCTACTCGCCCCGCACGGCCAGCACGCGGAGCAGCTCGTCGACCCGGGCGTCGACCGTCTGCAGCACTCCGGGTGCCCGCGCCAGCTCGTCGGTGAGCCCATGCTCGGTGACCACGGCCACGAAGTGCGCGCGAGCCGGGATGTCGCCTCGTAGCGAGAGCTTCTGAGCGGCGGCCAGTCCGGCGGCGGCGCCCAGCTCGGCCCAGACCCCCTCGCTCTCTCCGAGCAGGATACGGGCCGTCTCCAGCTCTGCGTCGGTCACCCGCACCACCAGACCCTCCGACTCGACCACCGCCTGCAGCGTCTGCACGGTGCCGGTGACTCCGGCCAGCGAACGGGCGATGCTGCTGACCTCACCGCTCGGGGTTACCCAATCCTTGCCGCCCGCGAGCGCGCTGGCGACCGCGCCGCCAACCTCCACGGCCACCATCCGCGGCGTCGCGTCCACCACGCCCCAGTCGGCCAGGTCGCGAAAGCCGCGCCAGATACCCTGGATGCCGTCACCGAGCGCGCTCGGCACCGCCACCAGGTCGGGCACGTTCCAGCTCAGCTGTTCGACGATCTCGAAGGCGATCGTCCGGTAGCCCTCGATCGCGATCGGGTCGCTGCCGATGGGCGGGGCGCTGCGGTTGGAGACCGCCCGCCAGCCCAGCGAACGCTCGGCGTCGGCCAGCAACGTCCAGCGCGCCTCGACGCCGGCCACGCCCACAGCTCGTCCACCGACCCATTCGATCGCGTCCAGCGCCCGGCCGCCCTCCTCGAGCGCCGTGTCCACCAACGCCACCGACCGCAGCCCGGCCCGGGCAGCGTACGCCGCGACCGACATCGACAGCGCCTCGCCGCCGGCGGATGCCACCGTCACGTCCCCCTCCAGGTGCTGCGATACCGCCAGGGCGGAGAACCGGTCGCGCCACGACCCGGTCGGGTTGCGGCGCTCATCTTTGATCAACAGCCGTCGCAGGCCCATCTCGCGCCCCAGCGAGGTCACCGCGATCAGCGGCGTCGAGCCCTCACCCAGCGACACCAGCCGCTCGCGGGGAACCGGCAGCTGCGCCGCGTACCGCAGCAGACCGTCGCCGGACAGCTTGCCCGGCTTGATCGACTGCATGCGCGAGTAGACCGGGGCGACGTTCGACGGCGCGTTCTCCGCCGAGCAGGACGGGCAGCCGGCCGGCATCTGGACGACCGGGTAGCGGCGCCGGCATCGCAGACACTCGAGAGCGGAGGGGGAAGCCACTGCATGAGCATAACGGCTTGACGCGGGGGTCTCTCTCCCTGTCTACTAGAGCAATGATCTACTGCGTGATTCCCAGAGAGCTCGAGGGAGAACTGCTCGAGCGCATGACCGAGTACTACCGTGGTAACCCCGAAGTCGAGGTGATCACCGACCGTCGCGAGGGCGGATCCAACGACCGCCGCCACGGCGAGGGCGTCATCAACGACAACCGTCGCGTCACCCGCAACCGCCGCCGGCCCCGCGCTGCCGGCACCTTTCCGCGGGTGGACGGGCCGACCTGATCGAGACCGCATCGGGGGCCATCCCGGCCCCCGATGCGGGTCGCGCGTAGGGCTGGTTTCGAACTGAGGCTCGTCGTGAGGAGCCGAGTGCGCGGGGCGCACCCAGTTCTCAGGAGGCCAGCGCCACCGTTCCATCGCGGTCGGCCTGGGCGTTCCAGTCGCGGAACTGGCCGTCCAGCTCGTCCAGTTCCTCACCGCGGTGCTGCAACGTCACCGTCTGGGCGCCCAGCATGTCGATCCGGTACTGGTACCAGGAGAGGTCCCATGCCACCGTCACCACCACCTCGCGATGGCTGCGGCGAACGACGCTGACGCGGGGGTCTCCGAGCGTGCGGGCGATGCCCGAAACTGTGCGGGGATGCGTGCTCTCGTTGAACAGCTCCAGGCCGGCCTCGACCGCGTCGGCGGGATCGTCGGGCAGCAGTTCGGGGTCGAACGGCTCCGGCGCCGTGATGCCGCGGCGGCGTTGCTTGAGCAGGCCGCGCAGTCCCCGCTCACGGCGCTCGCCCAGCTGCACCGGCAACGAGGGGCTGCCCTCGCGTGTCCAGCCGCGCGCGTCCGCCTGGTCGAGGCAGAGCTCACAGACTTGAGCATCCTCGGAGCCGACGCGTCGATAGCTGACCAGACGCTCGCCCAAGAGGACGGTGCGGCCACATACCGCGCAACTGGTGTCTGAGATGGTTCGGCGGATCTCGATCATCATTACATTCACCCGGGCCGCGACAGGATCCCGCGACCGCCTCCGAGTCTACCCCACGCGACCATCGGATGTAGCGGTTTGCGGGGATTTTCGCAACAACCCAACGGCCTGCGGTTGCAGGGTTCCTGAGCAGAGGCTAAGCTCCGCGCGCTCGGCCGGGCTCTGGGGGCGGCCCGGTTTCACTCAGGGGGGGTGACATGCTGACGACACGCTGGCGGACGCAGCCTTGGAGGCCTCATCGCCGCCCCGCGGCGGCATGCCTCGCGATCGCGGCGTCGATCGCGTTCGCCGGCACCGCCACGCCGGTGGCGGCATCGCCGCTGACCACCCAGCGCATGCAGGCCGCTCGAGTAATGGCTCAGCTCGACCTGTTGCAGACCAGGCACGACGCCGCAGCAGCCCGTGAGAGCGCCGCCTCGGCACGCCTCTCCGCCGCCCGAGCGCTGGCCGCCGACAGCGCGGTCCAGGTGGCCGCCGCGGAGCACTCTCTGGCGGCTTCCCGATCAGCGCTGGCACGTACCCTGGTCTCATCCTACAAGTCGAGCTCGGAGGATGCCTTCAGTTTCATGCTGGCGGCGGGATCCTTCTCCGACTTCGTCACCCGCGTCGACGTTCTGCATCGGGTTGCGGCCGGCGACACCGAGCTGATCAACCAGATATCCGCGACCGAACGCCTGCTGGCAACGCAGCAGGCGACGCGCCGAGCCGCGGTCGCCGACGCCGCGCTGGCACACGCTGATGCGGTGGCGGCCGAGCACAGCCTGGCGCACGCGATCGCCGCCCGGCGGGGAGTGCTGGCGCGGGTCAACGCCGGCATCCGAGCGCTCCTGAACCGCGAGGCGGCGCGCCGCAAGGCGCTGGCCGCGTCTGGAAGCAGTTCGAGCGGCGGTAGCTCCGGCGGTGGCGGCGGCTCGGGTGGCGGGAGCGGCGGCTCGGGTGGCGGTGGCGGCTCCGGGAGCGGCGGGACGAGCGGCGGCTCCGTGTTCAACGGCGAGTGCACGTGGTACGGGCCGGGATTTGCCGGCCACCCCACCGCCAGCGGCGAGCCGTTCGATCCCAACGCGCTGACGGCGGCCAGCCCGTGGTTGCCGTTCGGCACGCAGCTCAAGGTAACCAACCTGTCGACCGGCCTCAGCGTCCAGGTGCGCGTCAACGATCGCGGCCCCTTCGGCCGTGGCGTGCTTGACCTATCGGCGCACGCGGCTCAGATCGTCCACCTGTCCGGCTGGCAGCGGGTGCGGATCCAGATCCTCTCGAGCGGGCCGCGGGCGGCCCCTCGATCATGCCCTGACCATCTCACGATCGCGCCGCGCAGCCTCAATCACCGACTGCGCTGCGTGCGCAGGCACCTCCTCGTAGCGCAGCAGCGTCATTGTGTAGTCGCCGCGACCACCGGTCATCGACGTCAGGTCGGGCGCGTAGCCGAGCACCTCGGCCATCGGCACCTCGGCGTGGACGATGGTGGCGCCGGGCGAGGGATCCATCCCCAGCACCCGCCCACGACGGCTGGTCATGTCGCCGATCACATCTCCTACATGCTCCTCCGGTACTGCCACGTCGAGCCGCATGATCGGCTCCAGCAGCACCGGATCGGCGGCCGCCACGGCCTGCTTGAACGCTAACGAGCCGGCGATCTTGAAGGCCATCTCGGACGAGTCGACGTTGTGGTACGAACCGTCGACCAACCGCACACGCACCCCCACCACCGGCGCACCGACCAGCTCGCCGCGCGCCATCGCCTCCTGGATGCCCTTGTCGACCGCGGGCCGGTAGCCCTGCGGGATCACACCGCCGACGATCTTGTCGATGAACTCGTAGCCCTCGCGGCCCTCGATCGGCTCGATCTCGATGTGGCAGTCACCGAACTGGCCGCGGCCACCGGTCTGCTTCTTGTGGCGGCCGTGGGCCCGGGCGGGCTTGCGGATCGTCTCCTTGTATGGCACCCGTGGCGGCTTCAGGTCGACCTCGACGCCAAACCGCCGGTGCATGCGGTCGAGCACGGTTTCGACGTGCATCTGCGAGAGCCCACCCACGATCGTCTCGCCGGTCTGCTCGTCGCGGTGGATGTCGAGCGACGGATCCTCCTCCGCCAGCCGCCGCAGTGAGGCGTGCACCTTGTCCTCGTCGCCCTTGTGCTTCGCCTCGATCGCAAATGCGACCACCGGCGCAGGTAGCGCGATAGGCTCGACCGGCGCCGGCTTGTCGACGTCCGCCAGGACGTCGCCGGTGTTGGTCTCCTTCAGCTTCGGCACGGCCCCGATCATGCCCGGTCCCAGCTCCTCGGTGGGCGAGTGATCCTTTCCCTGCAGCAGGAGCAGCTGGCTGATCCGCTCCTTGCCGTGGGTGCGGCTGTTGACCAGTTGGGAGTCGCTGGTGAGCGTGCCGGCGAACACCCGCAGCAGGCTTATCCTGCCGCTATAGGGATCGGCGATCGTCTTGAACACGTAGGCCAGCGTCTTGGCTCCCCCGCTCTCAGGCACGTTGCGGGCCCGCGCCGGTGACGGCAGTCCCTCGACGATCAGGTCGAGCAGGCCGTGCGACCCGATGTTTCGGGTGGCGGCGCCGCAGCCGACCGGGAAGACCCGCCCCTCGGTGACGAGCTGCTTGAGCGCGTGGGCCATCTCCTCGCGTGTGATCTCGCCGCCCTCAAGGTAGCGCTCCATCAGCTCGTCAGAGGTCTCGGCGACCACATCCATCAGCTTGTCGTGGTACTCGTCGGCCAGCTCGCGCATCTCGTCGGGGATCGGCACCGACTCGTCATGCCCGGACGCATCGCCGCCGTGCAGGTAGGCGACCTTGTGTACGAGGTCGACCACGCCGTGGAACTCGGTCTCCGAGCCGATCGGGATCTCGACCGCGACGCAGGCCGGCGAGAGCCGCTCGCGCATCTGCTCGAGCGCGACGTAGAAGTCTGATCGCTCGCGATCGAGCAGGTTGATCAGGATTAGCCGTGAGATGCCGAGCTCGTCGCAGCGGCGCCACAGCCGCTCGGTACCGACCTCGACGCCCATCACGCCGGAGACGGTCATGATGGCACCCTCCACCACGCGCAGGGCGGAGAGCACGTCGGCCTGGAAGCTGGCCTCTCCGGGAGTGTCGATCAGGTTGACGGTGCGTCCCTCCCACTCGAGGTGGGTGACGGCGGCCGAGATCGACATGCCTCGTTTGCGCTCGTCCTCGTCGTGATCGGTGACGCTGGTTTTCTCGGCCACGCTGCCCAGCCTGTTGATCGTGCCCGACTCGTACAGCAGAGCCTCGACAAGCGACGTCTTGCCGGTTCCGCGGTGGCCGATCACCGCGACATTGCGAATTTTGCCGGGCTCCGTGTGAGGCATGACTGGGCCTTTCAGGCGGGGTGAGTGTGAGGCATCCACCTTAGCTGTGGGCCGCGGTGCCTGGCAATGGCTGGCGCGTGACACGCTCGCATCGATTCGCGCGAAGCGCGCAACAGGGGTCAGACCCCTCTCACGACGGGCGTGACGCCGTCGGGTGGCGTCCGTGACCCGCCCGCGCGCAGAACGCGCCAGTGTGGCCGCGCGCCGTGGGAGGGGTCAGACCCCTGTCACGACCGGCGTTACGGGATCGCGATGGGATGGCGACGCGCGATCGGTCAGCGGTTCCGCTCGAGCGAGGCCCGCTCGAGGCTGCCCTGCAGCTTCGCCTTCAGCCGCAGGATCGCCTTCGTGTGCAGCTGTGAAACGCGCGATTCGGTCACGCCGAGCACCTCGCCGATCTCGCGCAGCGTCAGTTCCTCGTAGTAGTAGAGCGTGATCACCGTCCGCTCGCGGTCGGGCAGCTTGCCGATGGCAGATGCCAGCGCCTCGCGCACCTCTGTGCGCGTCATCTCCAGCGACGGGTCATCGGCGTTGGGATCCTGCAGCGTGTCGATCAGCGAGACGGTGTCTCCGCCCGAGCTGGAGATCGTCCACAGCTCGTCCAGGGCCGCCACCGACGAGCGCGAGATCTGCGTCAAGCTGTCCTGAAACTCCTCCTCGGTGATGCCCAGAGCCTTGGCGATCTCCTCGTCGGACGGTGGTCGGTGATACTTGTTCTCGAGCTCGGCGATCGCCCGCTCGATCTCGCGCGCCCGGCTGCGTACCGAGCGCGGCACCCAGTCCATCGAGCGCAGCTCGTCGATGATCGCGCCCTTGATGCGACTGATCGCGTAGGTCTCGAACTTTGTGTCGCGACCCGGGTCGTAGCGCTCGATCGCATTCATCAGGCCGAGCAGTCCGTACGAGACCAGGTCACCCTCCTCGACATGCGCCGGCAACCCGGTGCCCAGCCGACCCGCGACGTACTTGACGAGCGGCGCGTAGGTCAGGATCAGCCGCTCGCGCAGGTGCGGATCCGCGGTCTGTTTGTACTGCAGCCAGATCTGAAGTGCGTCGTTGTCGCTCATCGCGCCCTCGGATGGGAGTGTGCGTGTGCCGCCTTGAGATGACGCACGCTTACATGGGTGTATACCTGGGTCGTGGCCACCGATGCGTGGCCAAGCAGTTCCTGGATGCTGAGGAGATCGGCCCCGCCCTCCAACAGATGAGTGGCGAACGAGTGACGCAGCGCATGCGGGGAGCGCGCCGGCAGGCCCGCACGTTGCAGCGCCGAGGTGAGCAGCCGGCGCACGTCCGACGGGGATAGCGGCCGCCCGCGGACGCTGACGAACACCCGGTCGCAGGGCTGTGTGGCCAGCGTCGGCCGGCCCCGCTGCAGGTAGCGCTCGAGCGCCTGCACCGCGGCGCCACCGATCGGCAGCGCCCGCTGCTTGTCGCCCTTCCCGATCACGCGCAGCCGGGCGGACTCGAGATCCACGTCCCGCAGCCGAAGCGCGCAGGCTTCGGACGCGCGCAGCCCACAGCCATACAGCACCTCGAGCAGGGCGCGATCTCGCAGCGCGCGGGGCTGCAACGAGGAGGGCCGGTCGAGCAGCAGCTCGAGCTCCCCCTCGCTGAAGGTGGCCGGCAGCTTCTGCGGGCGGCGCGGGCCGGGCACCACGGCCGCAGGGTCACGCTCGACCAGCTTCCGCTCGTACAGCCAGGCGTAGGCGCCACGCATGGCTGACAGCTTGCGAGCTGCCGTTGTCGGCGCATAGCGCAGCGTTCCCAGGTACGCCGCGTAGCGGCGCAGCACCGCGGTGTCCGCGCGCTCCGGCGGGCACTTGGCCGCGGCCAGCCAGCGGCCAAGCTGGGCGAGGTCCGAGCGATACGCGCGCAGGGTGGCCGGCGACGCCCCGCCGGCGCGCAGGTGATCGACGTAGGCCGCGAACGGCGTCTCGGGGGCGGAGGTGAGTGGCATCGGCTGGACGGATTCTCCCACGCTGGAGTTCGTGCCGAGCAGCGGCACTCCTTCGCCGCGTCGACCGGAGCGTGCGGTCACTTGTGCAGGTCTCGACGCGCGAGATCCGCCATCCACGCTCCCAGCGCCACTCCGGCAAGCGCGATCACCCACTGCCGATGGATGGCGGCGGCGACGCCGATGCCGGCCAGGCCGAGCGCCAGCCCGACAAACAGCGTTCCCCGCGACTTCACCCAGGCAGCGTACCTGCCGACCGGACAGGGCTGGTTGTGTAACTGGTACATAGCGTATACTGGTTTCATGCGCCCGCTCGCCGCCGGCTACGACATGTATCCGGATTACCCGGACAACCGCCACCTGGTTCCAGCGCCGCTCCGCTCTGTGCAGGCGTTCGCCAACTCTATCGATCGCGAACACGGAGTTGAGGGTCTCAGCTCGCCCGACGACCTCTCGCGGCTGCTGCTCGACTTCGCACTGCGCGGCGCGGAGGTCGAGTTGACGGAGGCCGACCTCGCGTTGGCCCGGGCGGTACGCGAGGCCCTATGCGACCTTTTCGTCTGGCGAGCCGGCGGCGACGCCGCCGCCAAATCGATGGCACTGATCGAAGCCACGGCCCGCGCCGGGCGCCTCGTGGTGCGAATCGAGCACGGCCAACCACGGCTGGTGGCGACGGCGGGAGGAGTGCCCGGCGCCCTGGCGACCCTCGTGGCACGGGTGCAGACGGCCGCGGCAGACGGCAGCCTTCGGCGGCTGAAGGCCTGCCGCCGCGACTGCTGCCACTGGCTGTTCTGGGACGCCTCGCCGCCCGCCTCGGGGGTCTGGTGCTCGATGATGGTTTGCGGCAACCGCACGAAGGTGCGACGCCACCGCGACAAGGCCACGGCATGAGGAGGCACGTATCCGGCAGTCGGACGGCGGTGGCAGTCGCCGTCGTGCTGGCGGGCGCTGTAGTGGCACTCGCGTCTCAAGCGCGCAGCAGCGGCGTCGGTCACTACCAGACTCGACCCGCGAAGGTGACGGGGCAAGAGGTGACGTTGACCACCACGCCGCTGACGGCGGCCGAGCGGCGGTCGATCAACCGGACGTTGGACGCGTTCGTTCCGGCAGCGCTTCGTCGTGACCACGCTGCCCGCGCATACGCGCTGGCCACGTCGTCATTCCGAGGAGGCACGACACGGGCCGCCTGGGTCAGAGGCGACCTGCCGGTGATGCCGTATCCGGCCGCCGGGACACGATTCCACGGCTGGCGGGTCGACTTCACGAGCACCGACTCGGTCGGCATCGATCTCGAGGTACAGCCCACCGATCCAGCCAAGGTCGGCCTGGTCGCGTTCACGGTCGTGCTTCAGCGACAGCACGGACAATGGCTGATCGACGCCTTCGCACCGGTGGCCAACTTCCAGCCGACTGGGACGCCCGCCAACATCCAGGCCGAGCCCGACTACAGCCCAGCCGCCCGCGGCTCGGGTAACCCCGTCGAACACCTCAACCAGAACTGGATCTTTCTGCCGCTGCTCGTGGTAAGCGCGCCGCTGCTCCTGCTGCTCGGGGCAGGGCCGCTGCTGCTGTGGCGTGGACGGCGCCGCGGGCGGCCGATCGAGCACCTCGACGATTATTACACCGCGATGCGGCGTGTTCGTGACGATCAGGAGTCCGATGCCGCGATCGAGATTTGACCACTCAGGAGGCGTTGGTATGTGACCGGTACAGGGGTGGAAGGACTTGAACCCTCGACCTACGGTTTTGGAGACCGCCGCTCTACCAACTGAGCTACACCCCTACGCGGCGGTCATCCTAGCCCACCGTCCGCTCACGCCAGTCCGGCGGCCGAGAACGCCGATCGAGCTGCGCGGCGTTCCGATCGTGCCCCCTGCCACGCCATGAAACTGACGATCTCCGGGAATCGAGCCTACCCCGCCCGCCACCTCGCATCCTCTCCGCGAAGCGCTCGGCCAGCGAGCTCGAGACGAACCAGGGCGGCGGCCACCCGTGCGGGGGCGAATGAGAGCCGGAACGAGAGCTGGTCGCCGGTAGCGGGATGATCGGCGAGTGCGGCGAGCACGTCGCGTTCATCCCCCAGCGGCAGCTCGCCGGCTCCCGTCGGGGGAGCAAGGCCCAACAAGCTGCAGAGGTCCTCGGCGTTCTCGACCAGCCCCGCGCCAGCCTTCAGCAGGCCGTTGCCGCCGGCCGCACTCGTCAACCCGGCAGCACCCGGAACGGCCAGCACGTCCCGGCCCAGATCTAGCGCGTGATCTGCCGTGATCAGAGCCCCGCTACCTGCGCGCGCCTCGACCACCACCGACGCATCTGCGAGTGCGGCGATCAGCCGGTTTCGAGCCGGAAACCGCCACGGCGCCGGCGGTGTACCGGGTGGATACTCGGAAACCAGCAGCCCCCGCTCGCGGATCTGGGCGTACAGCCGCCGGTTGGTTCGCGGATACGCCACGTCCACCCCGCACCCGAGCACCGCCACCGTCACGCCTCCCGCCGATAGCGCTCCCTCGTGCGCTGCAGCATCGACCCCCAGCGCCAACCCACTCACCACGAGCCCGCCCGATTCCGCGACCCCGGCCGCCAGCCGTCGCGCGATCGAGAGGCCTGCGTCAGTTGCGCGTCGTGAGCCGACCAGGGCCGCCACCGGCTGGGGCCAGCAGAGGCCATCGAGCCGTGGGCCGCTGACGAAGATCGCCAGCGGCGGATCGTGCAGCTCGCGCAACCGCTCGGGATATCCATCATCCGACCTGGTCAGGCAGGTGACGCCGCTTTCGCTCAGCTGCGCCCGGTACGCGTCCAGATCAGCGCTCCGCGCCGACCGCAGCGCGTTGACGAGCGCCGGCAGCGCGCCCATCCGTTCAAGCGTCCCCGGAGCCGCGCGAAGAAGTGTGCCGCAGCCGTGGCGGCGGGCCAGCCGACCCGGGTCGACACCGCCCGATGCTCCGGCCAGCACCACGCGAAGCTCCTCGTCGCTCACCGATGCACCTCGAACCTGTAGCTGAGCGCCTCCGCGACATCGTCCTCGGTCACCCGGTCTCGCCCCGCCAGAGCGGCCACCGTGGCGGCAACGCGCCCTACCCTGTCGCGGCTGCGCGCCGACAGGGCGAGCCGCTCGACCGCCTCGTCCAGGAACGTCCGCGACCGCGCGGTGCCCGTCGACGCTCCGCTCGCCAGCAGCGCCCGGGCCGAGGCAACCCGAACGGCGACGCGATCGCTCGGCTCTCCAGGCGCGCCATGTGCCTCTGCCCGGGGCACCTCCACCCGCAGGTCAAAGCGATCGCTGAGCGGTCCGCTGATCCGGCGCCGGTACGAATCCAGCCGCCCGGGCGGACAGACACACTCGCGGCGAGGATCCCCGCGGTGTCCGCACGGGCAGGGATTCATCGCCGCGACCACCATGCAGCGCGCGGGCAGCCGGACAGATCCCTGCGCACGCGAGATCAGCACCTCGCCATCCTCCAGCGGCACACGCAGCGCCTCCAGCGCCGAGCGGTTGAACTCGGGTATCTCGTCCAGGAAGAGCACTCCCCGATGCGCCAGCGTCACCTCGCCGGGTCGCAGGGATGCGCCACCGATCAGCGCGGCGTGGGAGGCGCTGTGGTGCGGCGCGCGGAAGGGCCTGCCGTGGGCTGGGCCGCCGGCCAGCAGGCCGGCGATCGAATGGATACGTGTGATCTCGAGCAGCTCGGGCAGCGAGGGCGGCGGCAGGATGCCCGGCAACCGGCGCGCGAGCATCGTCTTGCCCGAGCCGGGTGGCCCCACCATCAGCAGATTGTGCCCGCCGGCCGCCGCCACCTCGATGGCCCGGCGAGCGCCGGCCTGCCCCCGCACGTCGGACATGTCGGGCTGCGGGCGCGGCTCGGCCGGCGGCAGCGGGGGCAGCTCGGCTGGGTCGGCGCGACCACACAGCACCTCGACCGTCTCGTACAGATCGCGCGCCGCCAGAACCGTGACGGCCTGGGCAAGCGCCGCCTCCGCCGCGTTTTCGGGCGCGACCACGATCGCGTCCAGCCCCTGGCGACGAGCCGCCTCGGCGCAGGCAAGCACCCCGCCCACCGGTCGCAGCCGCCCGTCCAGGCCGAGCTCTGCGACCGCCGCCACCCGCGCCACGGCGGGCGCCGGGATCTGCCCGGACGCCGCCAAGACAGCCAGCGCGATCGCCAGATCGAAGCCGGCTCCCTCCTTCCGCTCCCGCGCCGGCGCCAGATTTACGGTCACGCGGGTGGGCGGAAACGCGTAGGACGCTGACTTGATGCCGCTGCGAACGCGCTGCCGCGCCTCCTGGACGGCGCGGTCGGCCATTCCCACCACCGCAAACGCCGGCACCCCCCGCTCCACGTGCGCCTCCACGTCGGTGCGGCGGGCATCCACTCCGGAGATCCAGAAGCTGATCGCGCTGGCAAGCATTCCCCAACGCTACGGCGCAATCTCGCACGCGTGGGTCACGGGCGGTTACAACCTGGTCACAGGTACCACGGGGCGGTCAGAACGCTTCTGGCAGGTGGCGCACGCCGAGTCCCGACACCGCGATCACGTCGAACCGCACCCGCTCGACCGACGGGTCGTCCGCCATCAGCATCTCCGCCGCCTCCCGCAACCGGCGCCGCTTATGCGGCCCGACCGCGTCCGCGGGGGTGCCGAACAGCGAGCCGCGCCGGGCCTTCACCTCGCACCACCAGCAGCGCCCCACGCCGCGCCAGCAGATCCACCTCGCGGCCGCCGACGCGCACGTTCTGGCCGACGACGCTGAAGCCTCGCAGCCGCATCGACCACGCTGCAAGCGACTCGGCCAGGCGTCCGTATCGGTGATCCGAGAGCGAGATCACGCCGGCAGCCCGTAGGCGGCCGCGGCGAACGAGAGCCGGTGAAGCGGCGTCGCGCCGTGTGCGCGGACGGCGGCCGAATGCTCCGGCGTGATGTAGCCGACATGGCGCTCGAAGCCGTAATCGGGGTACTCGCCGGCAGCCTGGCACATGAAGCGATCGCGCGTCACCTTGGCGATCACCGAAGCGGCCGCCACGGCCGCACTGGTGCGGTCGCCGCCGACCAGCGCGCGGTGGCTTGGAGCCCCCTCTCCCAGGGCGAAGCCATCGCTGATCCGCAGCTGGGGGAGATCGCCGAGGCCGCGCAGGGCGTCGGCCAGCGCACGGAGGTTGGAGCGGTGCAGGCCGCGGCGATCGATCTCGGCCGCAGGCACGACCACGACCACGATCGCGGCCGCGCTTCCGACGATCGCTGCCGCCACCTGCTCGCGCCGCGTGGCCCCAATACGCTTCGAGTCGTCCAGCCCCTCGAGTTGGTGATCCAGGTCGCGGGTGACGTCGAAGCAGACCGCCGCCGCCACGAGTGGCCCGGCCAGACAGCCGCGCCCGGCCTCGTCGGCTCCCGCCACATGCCGAACGCCCAGCGCGCGGTCATGGGCGAGCAGACGAACCGCGGACGAGACAGAACCGGCCATCCGGTCAGACTACTCCCGGATGCGGACGGGGCATGTGGCTGCGCTCAGAGCGTGCGCAAGCGGTCGAGCGGCCAGTAGGTGGCGAAGGCTTCGCCGATGATGTTGGCCCTTGGCAGCGTGCCCCAGAAGCGACTGTCGTCGGAGACGGCCCGGTTATCGCCCATCATGAAGTACTGGCCCTGGGGCACCGTCGTCGGCCCGAAGTTGGTGGTGGTGTCTCCGGCCGGAAGGTATGGCTCCTTCAGCATGTGACATCCGGTGTTGGGCGCCGAGCAGATCTCGACGTGCCCCTTGCGACCCGCGACCGTCTCGCCTGGCAACCCGATGATACGTTTGATGAAGTAGACGCTGGCCTCGGTCTTGGAGCCGAGGATCGCTCGCTGCCCGCTGCCGGGAGGGTGGAACACGATCACATCGCCGCGGCGAGGGTCGTGGAACCGGTAGATGAAGCGCGCCACCAGCACACGATCGCCGCTCCGCAACGTTGGCTCCATCGAGGCCGACGGGATCCGGTACGGCTTGACGAAGTAGCCGTTGCCGAGCCACCACAGCGCGACCGCCGCAACCAGGATGCCGGCCAACTCCACGATCGGGTTGATCTGCCGCTTGCGCGGCCGCACCGGCGGAAGCGGCGGCGGCGGGTCGCCGCCGGCAGCTGCGTCGGGCGGCTGATGCGACGCCTGCGGAGCGAGGGGTTCCGCGTCCGGCGCCGGGTCGGACTCGATCCGATCCACCCGGGCTAGCGGGACTTCTCGCGGACGCGGGCGGCCTTGCCGACCTTGTCTCGCAGGTAGTACAGCTTCGCGCGGCTCACGTCGCCGATGCTGGCAACCTCGATCTTCTCGATCCGCGGCGAGTGGACGGGGAAGGTTCGCTCGACGAATACCTCGTTGAACGACTTCTTGCGCACGGTGAACGTCTCGCGCACGCCCTCGCCCTGGCGCTTGATGCAGATGCCCTCGAACACCTGGACGCGGCTACGGGTGCCCTCGATCACCTTGAAGTGAACCCGCACGGTGTCACCGGCCTTGAACTGCGGCAGCTCGCGGCGTTGGCGGTCTTCGATGTCCTGGATAACGGTCACGGCGTGTCGTCCTCGCGTGGGTTCGGGAGGTGCGGAATCGTATCAGCGATGGCCGCGTGACATCCCCAGCCCCATGCCTACCGCGCGCTGCGCTCGCGCGAGCGCTGTTGCCGCCAGCGTTCAATCTCGGCGTGATGACCCGACAGCAGCACGTCGGGAACGCGCCAGCCGCGAAACTCCTCCGGCCGTGTGTAGTGAGGATACTCGAGCCCACCGTGGAGCTCGGCCGAGAACGACTCCTCGAGATGGCTGCGCTCCTTCCCCAGCGCGCCGGGAAGCTTGCGGCAGACGGCGTCGACCACCACCATCGCGGCGATCTCGCCGCCCGACAGCACGTATGGGCCGATCGAGATCTCATCGTTGGCGAGGTGCTCGTGCACGCGGTGGTCGAACCCCTCGTATCGTCCGCAGAGCAGCGTCAGCTCGCTGACGCCCCTCAACTCGTCGGCGACCGCGTCGCTGAACTGCCGTCCGACCGGCGCCAGCACCGCCACCCGGCGGCTCTCCCGCACCCGATCCGCGGCGGTGCCGTAGGTCGCCTCGAGTGCGGCGCAGACGACGTCAACCCGGATCAGCATGCCGGCGCCACCTCCGTAGGGAGCGTCGTCCACCTGCCGGTACCCGCCCTGGCCGAACTCGCGCATGTCGACCGCCCGCAACGAGAGCTCGCCGGCCTCGATTGCGTTTCGCACCGGCCTGGTCTCCGACAGCCACCGCAGCGACTCGGGGAACAGCGTCAGGACATCGATCGCGATCACTCCAGGAAGTCCTCGACAACGTCCAGCCGCCGCCCGGGCAGGTCAACGGCAACGATGACATGGTCGACGAACGGGATCATCACGCCACCGTCCAGCTCCAGCACGTCGTTTGCCGGGTACTCGTGCACGCGCGTCACGCTGCCCAAGACGCGGTCGCCGCACCACACGCGGCAGCCCAGCAGGTCGACGTGGAAGAACTCGCCGTCCTCGGTCTCGGGCAGCGCCTCGGCCGCGACCGTGACGTCGAGCCCACGCAGCTCCTCGACGGTGTCGCGGCTGTCGGCCAGATCGAGACGGACGATAGGCTTGTCGTGGGTGCCTTTCCGCTCGACCACCCGCGCCGGCCGGTCGCCCACCCACACCGCGGTACCTCGTGCGATCGGCACCACTCCGCCGTAGCCGACCAGATGCATGGCGCCGTCCAAGCCGTGGGCCTTGCCGACCGCGCCCACCACGACCCGCGGCGGCCGCCAGCCGGGTGCGTCAGCCTGCGATCTCGACATGCACGCGACGGCCGGCCCGCACTGAGCTGGCCTTGACGACGGTGCGCAGGGCGCGCGCGACGCGACCCTGCTTGCCGATCACCTTGCCCACATCCTCGGGCGCGACGTGCAGCTCGAGCAGCAGCTCACCGCCCTCGCGTTCGATCGCCTCCACCCGCACCTGGTCAGGGTGGTCGACGAGCTCGCGGGCGAGGTGGGTGAGCAGTTCCTGCAACGGAGGTCAGGCCCCTTCGACCTTCTGAACCTTCTCGATCTTCAGAATCTTCAGCAGCTTGGCGACCTGATCGGTGGGCTGAGCGCCCTTGCCGAGCCAGGCGCGGGCCTTGTCGGCGTCGATCTCGATCAGCGATGGGTCGTGCTGGGGATTGTAGCGGCCGATCGTCTCCAGCGTCTTGCCGTCGCGGGGTTCGCGCGAGTCGGCGACGACCACGCGATAGATCGGATTCTTCTTGTTGCCGTGCCGTGCGAGGCGGATCTTTACCACGTTACCTCCGTTGCATTCCTGGAATCTGGGGCATCTTACCCCGGCCGAGCTGCTTCATCGTCTTCTGCATCTGCTTGAACTGTGCCAGAAACTGGTTCACGGTCTGTACATTGGTGCCGCTGCCGGCCGCAATTCGGCGCCTGCGGGAGCCGTTGATCAGCTTCGGGTTCTGCCGCTCGTGGGGCGTCATCGAGCGGATGATCGCCTCCAGCCGATCGAAGTGGCGCTCGTCGATGTTGGCCTCGCGGATCTGATTTCGGGTCTTCGTATCCATCCCCGGCACCATCCCCAGCAGCCCCTTGATGCCGCCGCCGCGCATCATCTTGCGGCCGGCCTGCATCACGCTCAGGTAGTCGTCGAAGGTGAACTCGGAGCGTCGCAGCTTGGACTCCATATCGGCCGCCTGCTGCTCGTCGAAGTCCTCCTGAGCTCGCTCGATCAGCGACAATACGTCGCCCATGCCGAGGATGCGGGACGCCAGGCGATCGGGGTGGAACTCCTCCAGCTGGTCGAGCTTCTCGCCCACCGAGACGAACTTGATCGGCTTGCCCGTTACCGCTCGCACCGCCAGGGCTGCGCCGCCGCGGGCGTCGCCGTCCAGCTTGGTCAGAATCACGCCATCGTAATCCACCGCCTCCGAGAAGGCTTGGGCGGTGGTGACGGCATCCTGTCCGCTCATCGCGTCCAGCACCAGCAGGATGTTGTGCGGTTTGACGGCGGCGCGGATGCGCACCAGCTCGTCCATCAGCTGCTCGTCGATATGCAGCCGGCCGGCCGTGTCGACGATCACCACGTCGCGGCCCTGAGCCTTGGCCTGCTCGATGCCCCAGGCGGCCGTCTCGACCGGATCGGCGTCGCCGCGCTCGTAGACCGGCACCTGCAGCGACTTGCCCAGCGTCTGCAGTTGCTGGATCGCCGCGGGGCGGTGGACGTCGCACGCCACCAACGCGGGCCGTCGCTTCTGCTTGGCCAGCAACAGCGCCAGTTTGCCGCAGGCGGTGGTCTTGCCCGAGCCCTGCAGTCCGGCCATCAGGATGACGGTCGGGGGGCGATTGGTGAACGAGAGCTTGGTGCCGGCCTGGCCCATCAGGGTGGTCAGCTCCTCGTGCACGATCTTGATCACCTGCTGCCCGGGGGTAAGGCTCTCGAGCACGTCGGAGCCCATCGCGCGCTCCTTGACACGGGCGACGAAGTCCTTGACGACGGTGAAGTTGACGTCGGCCTCGAGCAGCGCCAACCGGATCTCACGCATGGCCTTGGTGATGTCCTCCTCGGACAGTCGGCCGCGACCCTTGAGGCCGTCAAGCGTGGCGCCGAGCCGATCGGAGAGCGAGTCGAACATCTGTCAGGTAGGGTAGACGGTGCCGCCCGTCACCGCCGCTATGGGCTCTCGAACAGCGCGCGCGCGAAGGCCTCGGGATCGAACGGGCGGAGATCCTCGAGGCTCTCACCCACGCCCACCAGCTTGACCGGGATGCCCAGCTCGTGAGCGATCGCGAGCGCGATGCCACCCTTGGCCGTCCCGTCCAGCTTGGTCAGCACGATGCCGGTCACGTCCACCGCCTGCGCGAACAGCCGTGCCTGCTGCAGGCCGTTCTGACCCGTGGTGGCGTCGATCGTCAGCAGCACCTCGTGCGGCGCGCCGGATTCGCGCTGGCCGATCACGCGATGAATCTTGCGCAGCTCATCCATCAGGTGATCCTGGGTGTGCAGCCGACCGGCCGTATCGATGATCGCCACGTCTCGGCCACGCGACTGCGCCGCCGCCACCGAGTCGAAGGCCACCGCCGCCGGGTCGGCACCGGAGTGCGACGAGACGAAGTCGGCGCCCGCCCGCTGCGCCCACACCTCGAGCTGCTCACCGGCCGCCGCCCGGAACGTGTCCGCCGCGCCGATCACGCAGGTCAACCCAGCCTCTCGCAGATGGTGCGCGATCTTGCCGATCGATGTCGTCTTGCCGGTACCGTTGACGCCCACCATCAACACCACCGCCGGCCGGTGGCTGACGTCGATGCGAGGATCGTCCCGCGGCGCCATCAGCTCTGCCACGATCGCCGCCAGCCGCTCGCTCAACTCCTCCGATGATCGCAGCCCACCCGACTCCGCCTCGGCCTCCAGCCGCTCGATCACCTCAACGGTTGCCGCAACGCCGCAGTCAGCGCCGATCAGCGCCTCCTCCAGTCGCTCCCACACGTCCGCGTCGGCTGGGTCGAACATGACCGCCGCCAGCTGCTGGGTCATCGCCCGTCGGCTCTTGGAGAGGCTCTCACGCATGCGCGAGAACAGCCCTCCGCGACGCTCCTGCTCAGCGCCCCCATCCTCCGGCAGATCGGCGCCGGTGTTGAACATCTGCTCCCAGCTCGTCGGCATAGCGGCACATCGTAGAGTGCCCGCATGAGCCGGGTCGACATCGATCAGCTGCGCGCGGTGCTGGAGCGGCGCGCCAGCGAGCTCGGATTCGATGCGCCGCGTGCGGCCATGCTGGCAGATCACTTCCTGGATGCCGAGCTGCGCGGCGCGTCCGGGCACGGTGCCGAGCGGATGCGATGGCTGTTCTCGTTCGACGAGGTGCATCCAGAAGCCCGCCCGGTCATGACCGAGCGGCGGGACGGGCTCGCCCGCTGGAACGCGAACGGCGCCCTCGGCTACCCGGCCCTGGCCGAGGTGCTGGCTGCCGAACTCACCGACCGTCCCCAGGGCGCACGGCTGGTGGTGGTGTCCGGCTGCTTTCCGACCGGCCGGCTGGGCTACTTCGCCGAGCAGGGAGCGGCGGCGGGGTTACTGACGCTGGTCACCGCCACCTCGACCCCGCGGATCGTCCACCCGGAGGGTGGGCCGCCGCTGCTCGGCACCAACCCGCTCTGCCTGGCACTTCCCGGGCCGCCGGTCGACGTGATCGACGTCTCGATGGGCGCGACCACCTATGGCAGCGTGCTGAAGTCGGCCGCCACCGGTCGGCCGTTGCCGGATGGAATCGCGCTGCGACCGGACGGCAGCGACGAGCACGATCCCAGGGAGGTGATCGCCAACCGAGCCGGCATCGCCCCGTTCGGAGGCGACCAGGCTCACAAGGGTTTCAGTCTCGCATTGATGGTCGAGCTGTTGTGCGGATCGCTGGCCGGCCTCGACGGTCACGCAGCCATCGTGCTGCTGGCGCAGCCCGCCGCAGACGCGATGGCAGCGCTGCGGGCCGGGTTCGAGGGGCGTCACGTGCCCGGCGGGGGCAGCCTGGCCAGGCTGCATGCTGCCCAGGCGGCCGGCTCCGTCGAGCTGCCGGACGATCTCTGGGCCTGGCTCGAACAGCATCACTGAGAGCTGGGTTCGAGATATCGCTTCGAAACCAGCTCTACGGTACGCGCACCAACTCCATCAACAACCCGTCGTGAAACGTGCCGTCCACGCCGCGCTCGTAGCCGCGCATCACGCCGACCGCAGCGAATCCGACCGCCGCGTAGCAGCGGATCGCCCTGTGGTTTGCCGCCGCCGGGTCAATCGTGATGCGGTGATGGCCGCGCGCCTCGAGCAGGTGGTCGACCACCAACGCCACCGCCTCGCGTCCAAGCCCGCGGCCGTGACGCGACGCGCTCAGAAACAGGTCGATGGTCGCGTGGCGATAGGTTGCGTCGCGCTCCTCCGAGAACTGGATCATGCCGATCAGTTCACCGCCCTCTTCGACCGCCAGCGCCACCACCTGCGCGTCGCCCGCCTTCTCCTCAAGCTCGCTTGGCGAGACGGGGCCCCACCACCGTGCCACCTCGGGCTGCCGCGCAATCTCGGCCAACCGCAATGCGTCGGCCGGCAGCAGCGCGCACAGCACAAGGCGCGAACCGCGCAGGATCATGCCGACTCGAGCGCCGCCTCGTGCAGATCCGGCTCGCTCGGCATCCGTCGCGATAGCACCTTCGACTGGCCGTCGTCGGCCATGCTCACACCGTACAGAACGTCCGCTACCTCCATCGTCCGCCGCTGGTGCGTGATCACTATGAACTGTGCGCGATCCTGGTAGGTGCGAAGCAGAGTCAGGAACCGCTCGATGTTAGCGTCGTCCAGCGCCGCCTCAACCTCGTCCAGCAGGTAGAACGGCGACGGCTTGGTGAGCAGCAGCGAGAAGAGGAACGCGATCGCGGTCAGCGACTTCTCGCCTCCCGAGAGCAGCGAGAGCGATTCGATCCGCTTTCCAGCCGGCCGCACCTCGAGCTCGATGCCCGGCTCGGCGGCCGCCACCGGCTCGCCGCCACTCTCAGAATCGCCCTCGCTGTCCGGCGCCCGCTCGGGCTCGCCGTCGGTCAGCCGCAGCCGGCCGCGGCCGCCGGGGAACAGCGTCTCGATCACCTCGGCAAAGTTCTTGGCAACCGAGTGGAAGGTGGCCTCGAACCGCTGATCGATCGTGCGCGTGAGGTCGCGGATCAGCGTCCGCAGCTCCTTCAGCGAGCGTTCGAGATCGTCGCACTGGTTGGTGAGATCGTCGCCGCGCTGCTTCTCCTGCTCGTACTCCACCTGCGCAAGCGGGTTGACGGCGCCCAGGCTCTCCCTGCGCCGCTCCAGCCGCTCCAGCCGCGCACCGCGCGCGGCGGCCTCCTCGAGCTCCAGCGGCCGCTCTGCCTCGACCACCTCGATCTCGTGCGCGGCGGCCAGTTCGGAACGGCGCCGTTCAAGCTCGGCCACGCGCTCATCCGATCGCGCCAGGCCGATCTCGATCTCGGTCACCGTGCCGGTAGCCGCCCGGGCGCGGGTGTCGAGCGCGGCCTGTTCGCCCGCGCATGCCTGCAGCGTGGCCGAGAGCTCGCCGGCTCGCCGCTCGATCGCATCGATGCCCGATCTGGCCGGACCAGCCAGATCGATCGCGCGAGCAGCGGCCTGTTCCAACGCCGTGATCACTCGCTGCCCGGGTGGGGCGATCGCGGCCGCCTCCTGTGCGCTCGCCTTCAGCCGGGCGGCCTGGGCGTTGCACCGCTGTCCCTCGCCGCGCGAGCGGACGGCGTCGGCGCGGTGGCGCTCCAACCGCTCGCCGATTGCAGCCAGGCGGGCGGCCGCTCGCGCCGCCTGCTCGGCCAAATGGCGGCGGTCGGCGTCCAGTGCCGAGTGCTGCTCGTCTGCGGCCGTCGCCGCTGCGCGGCGCTCGGTCACGATCGCATCGAAGCCGGCCGCCGACGCTCGCAGCTCCACCAGCCGGCTCGCCTCGCTCTCCAGATCACTCTCGGCGAGGTCGCGTGCGGCATCGCTTCGGGCGAGCTCGTCGGCGAGCTGGTCGCGGCGCGCAGCGGCTGCGCGCTCGGCCTGCGCGAGCTCGGACTGGTCACGGCGCACCGCCGAGAGCACCGTGCGCAGCTGTGCATCCTCACCCTGGGCGGCGGCCAGCGCGTCGGACGCCTGCTGCGCGTCGGCTGTCCACCTCTCGGCAGCCGCTTCCAGCTCGCCGATTTCGCCGCGCAACCGATCGCGCTCGCTGCGGGCAGCCATCCAGGCCGCCTCAGCAGCATCAGCGGTACGCCACAGCTCTCCGCGGTCGGCGTCGTACCCGCATCCCTCCACCGTGACGGCGACCCCGGCGGACACGGCCGCCAGATCATCGACCAGCATGACGCCGTCGATCATCGCCGTGAGGGAACGATCGTGCACCGTGCACACCTCAGACAGCGGCCTGCCGGCCGGGCCGACGGCTGACTGGGCACGGTCGGAAAGCACGACTCCCAGCTCACCCTCACCCTCGCGCAGCATCGAAACTGCCTCGTCGACCCGCTCCACCACCACGGCGCCTGCGCGCCAGCCCAGCGCGGCCGCGACAGCTCGCTCGAACCCGGGCGCGGCCTCGACCCCCTGCACCACCAGGCGCGCGCCCGCTTCCTGGAGTGCGCGGGCCGCTGGCGAGAGCCCCTCACCGCGGTCGACCGCAGTCTCGAGCGCTAACAGCCGCACGCGCGCCCGCTGTTCGGCGGCGGTGGCCTCGTCGGCGCGGAGGCGGGCGTCACGCAGCAGATCACGGGCCGTCTCGACGTGCTGCTCGCCTGCCAGACAGGCGGCCACGGCGGCAGCCACCCGCTCGCCCATTGCGGCCACACGTCCGCTGAGCTCCTGCCAGCGGGCATCCGCCTCGGCGAGCTGTGCACGACCGCTCTCGGACGCCGCGGCCAGCTCCTCGAGACGCTCTCCAAGCCCACTCGATCGGGCGATGCCCGACTCCAGCTCGCGCCGTACGTTGGCCGCCTTGCCCTCGGCATCGGCGTGCCCGCGGCGGGCGTCCAGCGCGGCGGCAAGTGCGGCCTCGGCCTGAGCCGCGGCCCGGGCCGCCGCCGCAACGTCGACGTCGCCGATCGTGGCTGCCTCCTCCTCCAACTCGCCGACAAGCGCGTCTGCGGCAGCCGCCTCACGGCCCGCCCGCTCACCGGCCCGCACAAGCTCCTCAGCCTCGGCGCGCCGCCGCTCGGCGCCGCGTTCAAGCCGGGCCAGCGCCGTCCCCATGCGGCCGGCCTCGGTGGACAGCCGCTCACGCGACGACTCGAAAGCGTAGAACGCGCGGGCCGCCCGCTCCTGCTCCGCGGACAGTCCCGACAGCTCCTGCTCAGCCGTCTGGCGTCGGGCGACCACCAGAGCAAGCTCGTCGGATACCACCGATTGCAGACGGGTGGCGTCGGTCAGCCGAGCGCGCAGATTGACGACCCGCTCGCGCTCGCCCAACAGCTCGGACGAGAGCAGCTCGACGCGGCCGTGAGCGATCTCGGCCGCCAGCTTTGCGGCCCGTTCGGCAGCCGTCGCCTGCATCGCCAGCGGCCGCAGCCGCGCCCGCACCTCGCGCTCGAGGTCGCGCGCCCGCTCCAGCTCGCCGGCGACCCGCGCCAGCTTCTGCTCGGCGCGCGAACGGCGGCGCTGATACTTGCCCAGACCGGCCGCCTCCTCGACGAAGCGGCGCCGCTCGTGCGGTTTGGAGAGCAGAATCTCCTCCACCTTGCCCTGACCGATCACGGAGTGCATCTCGCGTCCGAGCCCGGTGTCGGACAGTAGCTCGAGCACGTCCAGGCGGCGCACCTTGGCGCGGTTCAGGTGGTACTCGCTCTCGCCGTCGCGGTACAGGCGACGCATCACCGAGACCTCGTTGAACTCGATCGGCAGCGTGCCGCACTCGTTGTCCAGCACCAGCTCGACCTCGCACACGCCGGCCGGCGGTCGGCCGTCCGATCCGCCGAACAGGACGTCCTGGCCGGTGGGGGCGCGCAGCTGGGCCGGCGACTGCACCGCCATCGCCCACTGCAGCGCGTCAGCGATGTTCGATTTACCGCTGCCGTTGGGTCCCACGACGACCGCGATCCCCTCGTCGAAGCGCAGCTCAACGCTCTGGGCGAAGGACTTGAAGCCACGCATGCGAACCGCTTTCAGATACATCGATCGCCCCTGCTCGTCACCGGTCGGTCTGGGAGAGCACCTCCAGCGCCTCCCGAGCCGCTTCCTGCTCCGACGCCTTCTTGCTGCCGCCCGAGCCCCTGCCGAACTCACGTCCGTCGACGACCGCCGCCGTGGTGAAGAGACGGTCGTGGTCGGGACCGATCGCCTCGACCAGAAGATAGGTTACAGACCGCCCCTGACGTGCAAGCTCCTCCTGCAATACGGTCTTGTGGTCGACGTGCTGATCGAGCGCATAGTCGATGCGGTCGGCGAACGCCGTCACCACCGCGCCGGCCACCATGTCGAATCCGAACTCGAGGAAGCAGGCGCCGATCGCCGCCTCCACCAGCTCGGCCAGGATGGTCTCGGACTGAGCCAGCAACGGAGCGGCGGCAATCGCCTCGGCACCCAGCGAGAAGGACTCCTCCACCATCAGGTCGCCCAGCGCCAGCCCGCGCGCCGCCGCAGCACAGCCCGGCCGAGAGACGACGTTGGCGCGGACGCGGGCCAGGTCGCCCTCCGGTCGCAGCGGGAAGCGCTGGTAGAGGTGGCGCGCGATCGACAGCGAGAGCACGCTGTCACCGAGGAACTCGAGCCTCTCATATGACTGCTCGCGCGCCTCCACCCAGGAGGAGTGCGAGAACACCGCCCTGCGGCTCTCGGCCGGCAGTGCGTCGATCAGGGCACGCAGCGGGCGATCGCCCGCCGGCGGCTCAGGCGTGCGACGTGACGTAGTCGACCGCCTGGCCGACCGTCTCGATCTTCTGCGCGTCCTCATCGGAGATCTTGACCCCGAACTGATCCTCCAGCTCCATGATCAGCTCCACCAGGTCGAGCGAATCCGCATCCAGGTCTCCCTGGAACGACGCGTCCTCCGTCACCTGATCCTCGTCAACGCCGAGCTGTTCCACCAGGATGCCCCGGACTCGCTCCACGGCTTCGTCACGATTCATGTGCTGCTTCTCCATTCTCCGATTCAGGATCCCGCGGGACTGTATTGACCTCGTCGCTCCCGTGCAAGTCGGTGGCGGGCCGGGATGAGCCCAACCGCTGCGCCATGCGACCGACTATGTCATGCTCGACGCCGCGCGCCGCGACGGTGACCGCGTTGTGGACGGCCACGCGGCTCGAGTTGCCGTGGGCGATCACCGAGATGCCGCGCACCCCGAGCAGGTAGGCGCCGCCGTATGCCTCGGGGTCGATCCGGTCGCGCAGCCCGCGCAGCGCCGGCATCAGCAGCAGGCCGCCGAGCTTCGCGCGCAGGCTGGAGCGGGCCGCGTCGCGAAGCTCCCGCATCAGCATCGCGCCGGCGCCCTCCAGGCCCTTCAGCAGCACGTTGCCGGCAAAGCCGTCCGCAACCACCACCTGGAACTCGCCCGAGAGCGCGTCGCGGCCCTCGCAGTTGCCGCCGAAGTTGACACCGGACGCGGCCAGCAGCGCGTGCGCCTCCACCACCTCCGACGTGCCCTTGGTGGCCTCCTCGCCGACCGACAGCAGTCCGACGCTGGGATCGGAGAGGCCCAGCACCTCCTCGGCGAAGATCGCGCCCATGATGCCGAACTGACACAGGTTCTCGGGTTTGGACTCGGAGTTCGCGCCGGCGTCGATCAGCACGCAGGGACCGCCCCGAGCGGGTAGAGGCACGGCGATCGCCGGCCGGTGAACGCCCTTGATGCGGCCCATGGTCAGCAGCGAGGATGCCAGCATCGCGCCGGTCGAGCCGGCCGAGATGGCGCCCTGGGCGCGGCCATCGCGCACCATCCGGCACGCCGTGACCATCGACGAGCCGGGCTTTGCGCGCACAGCCGCGGCGGGCTCGTCATGAAAGTCGATCAGGTCGGGCGCCTCGACGATCTCGACGCCGTCAACAGCGCCGTAGCTGGACAGCTCGTGTTGGAGCAGCTCGCTGCGGCCGCACAGCAGGACCGCGACGCCACCGCGGGCAGCCTCGACGGCTCCGGCGACCAGCTCGGAAGGAGCCCGATCGCCGCCCATCGCGTCCAGAGCGATGGTGACCGTGGACATGGTTGCGGCCTACGCGCCCGGCGCGACGTCAGCCAGCGGTTCGACTTCGCGGCCACGGTACTGGCCGCAGCTGCCGCAGATGTGGTGCGGTCGAACGGTGTGGTGGCAGTGCGGACACTCGCTGAGCACAGGCGCCAGGATGCCATGGGTGGCGCGACGCTTGTCCCGGCGGGCTTTCGAGGTCTTTTTCTTGGGTACAGCCATCGACGCTGTTTTATAGCAGGTCGCGCAGCTTGGCCCAGCGGGTGTCGACCTCCACCACGCCGCACCGGTGATCGGCGCCGGGCTCCAGCCGGATGCCGCAGTGCGGGCACAGCCCACCACAGTCCTCGCGGCAGAGGATCTTGTCGGGCAGAGCGAACACCAGCGAGTCGTGGACCCAGTGCTCGACATCCAGCTGGTCGCCGTCGACGTATTCGCTGCGCAGCTCGTGGTCGCCCGGATCGGCAGCAGCATCGTGGTACTCGCTGCCCCGGACGTCGAGCTCAACGGTGGCCGGCTCAAGGCAGCGAAAGCAGGCGCCATCGATCCGTGCGGCGAACGCCAGCTTGAGATACAGGCCTCCGCTGGAGGCCTGCAGGTCGAGCCGCGTCTCGATCTCCTCCGGGCTGACGGCGTAGCTCTGCCCGCCCAGCAGCAGCGGCTCCAGGTGGATCCGCGGTCGCTCTCGCCGGACGTCGCCCGACGCCAGCCGCAGGACGCTCAGATCCACGTCAGCCCGTGATGTCGAACCCGGCGGTGCCGGGGCCGGTGCTCTCGTCGCGCGCGGCGAGCTGTTCCCGGCCACGTTGGACGGCGGCGAGGAACTTGCCCAGGTTGACCTCGAGGTTCTCGAGGATGCCATCGGCGTAGTCCTCGGCCCCCAGCCGTGTCTCGCGCTCCTTGGCCCGCGCCTGGTCGAGCAGCTCCTGCGCCTGCCGCTCGGCCAGCTTGACGATCTCCTGCTGAGATGCCTCGCGTTCGGCCTGCTCGCGAGCCTCCGAGATGAGGCGCTCGGCCTCTCGCTTGGCCTCGGCCAACATCTCCTGGCGCTCCTTGACGATCCAGCGCGCCTGCTTGATCTCCTCGGGGATCGTCGAGCGCATCTGGTCGATGATCTCGAAGAGCTCCTCGCGGTCGATTCTCACCTGGTCGGTCATGGGCACGTTCTTCGCCGTGGCCACGAGCTCATCCAGCTTGTCGATCAGAACCAGAACGTCCAACGGATTCTCCTCATCACTGATCAGATTGCGCCGGTCGCATGCATCTCCGCCAACCGGCGGGCGACCTGGTCGGGTACGTACTCTGCCACGGGGCCGCCGAACGACGCGATCTCACGAACGCCGCGCGACGAAAGGAAACTGTACTTGGGCGAGCTCATCATGTAGAGCGTTTCGATGTCGGAGGCCAGTCCCCGGTTGAGGTGATTCATCTGGAACTCCCACTCGAAGTCTGACACGGCGCGCAGGCCCTTCACGATCGAGCGGGCGCCGTGCTCGCGAGCGAACTCCACCACGAGGGTCGAAAAGCCGGCCACCGTGACGTTGTGCGCATCGGCCAGCGAGTGCTCGATGAACTCGATCCGCTCGTCCAGCGTGAACATCGTCTGCTTGTGACGCGGGGCGCGCACCACGCCGACCACCACCCGATCGAACACCGCAGCCGTGCGACGGATGATGTCGAGGTGGCCGACCGTGACCGGGTCGTAGGTGCCGGGACAGACGGCGACGCGTTCAGCCATTGCGATACACCGTCAGCCGGACGTCGCCGCGAAGCCGCGTGGTCTCGAGCCGCAACGGCAGCGCGGGCGCCTCGGCAGAGCCGGAGCTCTCGAGCGTGACCAGCCCATCGGGAACCAGTAATGCCGGAAGATGCAGGACAAAAGACGTTTGCAAGACGGGCAGCATCCTATAAGGCGGGTCGAGCAGGATCAACTCATAGGTGACACCGGCGTCGTGATCGGCGGCCATCCGCCGTCGCGCATCCTGGCGGTGAACGCCCGCACGGTCGCCGTACCCGCAGCGCTGGATGTTGTCGCGAAGCACCCGCAGGGCGGCGGTGGACGTGTCGCAGAAGATGGCCCGGGCGGCGCCGCGCGACAGCGCCTCAAGGCCCAGCGCTCCGCTACCTGCGAAGGCGTCCAACACCGTCAGCCCCTCCACGTCGCCCAAGATCGAGAACAGCGCTTCGCGGACGCGGTCGGCGGTGGGCCGCGTCTCCGAGCCAAGCGGGGCGTCGAGCCGGAAGCCCTTGCGCTCGCCGGCGATCACCCTCACGCGATCAGAAGCGAGCGGTTGGCCCCGACGATCGCGATCGGCCCGCGTCGCTGCTCTGGGGTGAGGTCGTCAGCCACGCCCTGAGGCTACCAACCGACACGCACTCCCGTCACCAGGTGCAACGGATTGCCCACGCCGCCGCAACGTTGCCCGCGAGAGGGGTCAGACCCCTCCGCGGTCAGCTGAGAAGAGACGTTATGGAGTCGTGACCGCTCGTTTCAGGCTCTGGTCAGCCAGTCGACGTCGGTTCCGAACATGCGTGCAGCCGCCAGCGCCATCAGCTCGGCCTCCGCAGAACGCAGATCGGGATCGTCGTCCAGGAACCGCTGCGCCTCTCGCCTAGCCTGCTGTGCCAGCCGGCGATGGCGCGAGAGCCTGGCGTGGCGCAGATCGGGGATGCCGCTCTGCCGCGCCGCCAGCAGGCTGCCCTCGCCGCGCAGCTCAAGATCGACCTCGGCCAGCTCGAAGCCGTCCGAGCTTCGCACCATCGCCTCCAGCCGCGTCACGGAGTCGTCCCCCTGCGGATCGGCCAGCAGCACGCAGTAGCTCTCGTGCCCGCCACGCCCCACCCGGCCGCGCAGCTGGTGGAGCTGCGCCAGCCCGAAACGATCGGCCTCCTCGATCACCATGATCACGGCATTCGGCACATCGACACCGACCTCGATCACCGTGGTGGCCACCAGCACGGCCAGCTCACCGGATCGAAACGCCTCCATCACCGCTCGGCGCTGCGAGGTGGGCATCTGCCCGTGCATCACCCCCACCGAGTAGCCACGCAGTTCCCCACCCACCAGCCGCGCCGCCTCGGACTCGGCGGCCGTCGCCTGAGCGATATCGGACTCGACCACCAGCGGACACACGACGTACGCCTGTCGGCCCTCGTCGAGCAGTCGGCGCATGCGGGCGAACACCTCGTCGCGCCGCGCGCGCGGCACCAGCCGCGTCAACACCGGCTTTCGACCGGGCGGCAGCTCGTCGAGCACGGAGACGTCGAGGTCGCCGTACACCGTCAGCGCCAGCGTGCGCGGAATCGGCGTGGCGGTCATGTGCAGCACGTGCGGCGCGGCACCGGCGGAGCGCGCCTTCTGCTCCAACGCCTGGCGCTGCTCGACACCGAACCGGTGCTGCTCGTCGACCACCGCCACCTCCAGCCGGCCGAATACGACCGCCTCCTGGATCAGGGCATGGGTGCCGACCACGATCTGTGGCTCGCCCGACTCGATCACGCCCAGCGCCGCGCGCCGCTCGCGGGCCGGCATCGCCTGCACCAGCGGCGTCACGCGCACCCCGAGCGGGTCGCACAACGCCGTCACGCCGATCAGGTGTTGCGTGGCGAGCGTCTCCGTCGGCGCCATCATCGCCCCCTGACCGTCACGCTCGACTGCACGCAGCAGCGCGTGCACCGCAACCAGCGTCTTTCCCGAGCCGACGTCGCCCTGCAGTAAGCGCTGCATCGGTGTGCTGCGATCGAGGTCGTGATCGATCTCGGCCATCACGCGAAGCTGGGCGGCGGTGGGCGTGAACGGCAGCGAGTCCATGAACCGATCCATCAGCTCCCCGGGCCGGCCCAGAGCCCGCGCGATCGTCGTTCTCTCCAGCTCGCGCCGATGGGAGATCAGTCCGGCCTGCAGCAGGAACAGCTCGTCGAACGCAAGCCGGCGGCCGGCGAGCGCGGCATCGTCCAGCGTCCGCGGCCGATGCGCCGCGACCAGCGCATCGCGTCGCAGCGGAAGCTGCAACCGCGAGAGCAGCGCGGCGGGAAGCCCGTCCGGCACGTCATGGCAGTGCCCGATCTGCCCCTGTACCAGCTCAGCGATGCGACGGCTGGTCAGCTTCTCGCTCGATCGGTACACCGGCACGAGCCCGGTGGTGTGCGAGACGGGCTGCTCGCTGCCCAAGATCTCGTGCCGCTTGGCTGCGATCTCGGCATCGATCGAGCCGCGACGCTCACCGCGCACCGAGAGGCGCATTCCCGCCGTCAGCTGCTTGGCCAGATACCGCTGGTTGAACCACACAACCACGCCCGGCCCCGACTCGTCGCGCACCCGCGCCTCGACGATCACCAGGTTGCGCCGCCGTGTCGGCCGCACCCGCACGCTCTCGACCGTGCAGACGATGGTGGCCTCCTCGCCGATCCGCAGGTCGGCGATCCGGCTGGCCTCGCGGAAGTCGTCGTGGCGGAAGGGAACGTGTTCGAGCAGATCGCCCACACTCTCCACCGGTCGCGGCCGCAGCGCCGCCAGCAGATCGCGGCTGCGCTTGTCCGGCGCGGCGGGCGCGTCAAGGTGCGAGGGTCGCGGCACGCCCGCGGTGACCGGAAATCGCTCGACCGCCGCGCCGGAGAACGCCTTCAGCGTGGTCACGCCCCCGTCAGCAGCGCAAGGCCGAGCGTGCCGGGTCCGCCGTGCGTGCCCACGACCGCACCCAGCTCCACGATGTGGTCGATCTCGGCCTGCGGCCGCACGCGAGCCACCATCACCGCCAGCTCGGCCGCCCCATCCGGATTGGCGGCGTGGACGATTCCGATCCGCAGCGGCTCATCAGCACTCGAGTGCTCGGTGAGGAATTGCTCGAAGGCGGCCCGCGCGCGGCGGCTGCCACGCACCCGCCGCAGCGGCGCCACCTCGCCGTCTTGCAGCATCAGGATCGGGCGCACGCTCAGCGCGCCGCCCACCAGTGCCTGCCCGCGCCCGATCCGGCCACCGCGCTGCAGGTACTCCAGCGTATCCAGCGAGAACACCACCTGCAGCCGATCGCGCGCCGCCTCGAACCATCTCATCAGCTCATTCTCGGCTACGCCCCGGACGAGGCGACGCTGCAGGCCGTCGGCCAGCAGCAACGTGCCGACCGAGACCGAGCGACCGTCGAGCACCGTGATCCGATGCCCATCGGGATCGAGATCGCGCGCTGAGACGAGGGCGCTGTCGCCGCTGGCCGACACCCGGCTCGACACCGGCAGCACGAACACGCGGCGGTAGCCGCTCAGGGCCTCCAGCCGCTGCTGCCACGCGCCTGGAGCGGGCGCCGAGGTGCGCGGCGTTGCGTCGACGCGAGCCAGCCGACCGTAGAACTCGGCCGGTGAGATCTCCACCCGGTCGGCGAAGCTCTCGTCGCCGAAGCTGACGGTGAGCGGCACCACCGACCAGTTGGCGGGAAGCGCGTCGAACGCGATGTCGCAGGTCGAGTCGAGCACCAGCGCCGTGTCGCCCGTGGTGAGATGATCGGCCGCCAACTCGGCGGAAAGGAGCAGCGGATACAACGGCTGCCCGCCCTCGGCGAGCCGCACCTCCGTGGCTCCCTGCTCGGTACGCAGCCGAGCCAGCCAGGGGTCGAGGTCGAACAGCCGATCCTGTCCGCGGATCACGGTCAGCCGCCGCGCCGGCAACATGCGGCCGATCAGTGCGACCGCCACCGCCTCGGCATCCGGCCCGGCCTCGACGGCCTGCCCGTCCAGCAGCCCGATATACCAGCCCCGCCGCACCGCAACGCCGTCGACCCGCGCGTCGCGCACCGCCTGCGTCAGCTCGCCGGTGCGGTGGCTGTCGGCCGCGGCCGACATCGCGTCGGCATTCCGCTCGACCGCCGCGGTCGCATCGAACCGCGTCGCGGCGTGCAGTCCGGCCGCGATCGAGCCGGTCGGCACGACGCGTACCGGCCGGTCGGCCAGCTCGGCAGCATGCTCCGCGGCCAGCAGCACGTTCGCGTTGTTGGGTAGCACGACGACCCCGTCGCCGGGTACGGACGCGATCGCGTCCGCCAGCTCCTGCGTGGATGGGTTCATCGACTGGCCGCCGGCCACGATACGGGCACCGGCCGACCGGAACGCCGCCTCGTTGCCCGCTCCGCTGACCACCGCCAGCAACCCGCTGGCCGGCGTCGCCTCGGCCTCCACGTGTGAGAGCAGCCGCAGCGTGCGCCGGGCCGACTGGTCGTGCATGTTGGCGATCTCGACGCCCTCGATGCTGCCCATCGCCACACCCAGCGAGAGCGCCGCACCGGGGTCGTCGGTATGCACGTGCACCTTGTAGGTGGGTGACTCGCCCACCACCAGCAACGAGTCGCCGAGCGGGTCGAGCAGCGCCTCCAGCCGCTCGCGGTCGACCATCTCACCCTCGATCAGGAACGTCGTGCAGTACCGGAAGCGCGAGGGACCGGCGTGAATCGCGTCCAGGCTGATCGGTACCGCGTCGGCCAGCGCCGTGATGGTCGGCGGCCGCTCACCGCGCAGGCCCGCGACGGCGCCGCGAGCGAACTCGACCAGTCCCGCGGCGCCGGCGTCGACCACGCCGGCCTCGGCCAGCACCGGCAGCATCTCCCGCGTTCGGAGCACCGTCGCCTCGGCCTCGGCCAGCACCTCGTCCAGCGCAACGTCGAGCGGCAGGGCGAGCCGCGCCTCGGCGGTCTCGGCCATCACCCGGATCGCGGTCAGCATCGTTCCCTCGACCGGCTGTCGCACCGCACCGTACGCCGCATCCGAGGCTGCCCGCAGCGCACGCGCCAGCGCGGCGGCGTCGATTGCCGCCGGCTCCCCACCTAGCGCGTGAGCGAAGCCACGCACGATCTGGGACAAGATCACGCCGCTGTTGCCGCGCGCGCCCATCAGCGCCGCCCGCGTCGCGGCGTGCGCGATCGCGGCACGATCGTCGACCGGCAGGGCGGCCGCCTCCAGCCCCTCGGCCAGCTTGGCGGCGGTGTCGGTCAGGTTGCTCCCGGTGTCACCGTCGGGTACCGGGTAGACGTTCAGGTCATCGATCCGCTGACGATTGGCCTCCAGCGCGGAGTGCCCCCCTCGCGCCAGCGCCACGGCGCACTCCAGCGACGTCATGTGGTGCGTTTCACGCCCTGGATGTGGATCTGCAGCGACTCCACCGGTATCTGCGTCAGCTTCTCGACGTTGTACTGGACGCGCGAACGCACGTTGCTGGCCACCTCCGCCAGGTTGAGGCCAAACTCGACGATCACGTACAGGTCGATGGTCAGGGCGCCGCCGTCGCGCCGCACCGCCACTCCCTGCGTGATCCGTTCCCGCGACAGTAGCCGGGCGACGCCCTGCGAGAGGCTGGTGGCGGCCATGCCGACCACGCCGTAGCACTCCAGCACCGTCAATCCGACGATCTGAGCGATCACCTCGTTCGGCACCGCCAGCTCACCGCTCACCTCGACGGGGGCTGCAACGGCTGACAGCGGCGCACGGCTCATCGCACAGTATGACGTGCCGCCATCGTCCCGGGTTGCGGGCTATACTTGCCGCGTTCCGTCTGCGGAAAGGATCATCTGCGTGTCTCGAGTCTGTGTCATCTGCGCCAAGAAGCCCGGTTTTGGCAACAATCGAAGCCACTCCATGGTCGCCACCAAGCGGCGGTTCGAGCCCAACCTGCAGAAGATCCGCATCCTGCTGAACGGCTCGCCGACGCGAGCATACGTCTGCACCCGCTGCCTCAAGGGCGGCAAGGTCACCAAGGCGATCTAGCGCCGCGAGGAGGTTCGATGCGCTTCGAGGGCATCCACCACGTCACGGCGATCACGGCCGACGCTCCCGGCAACGTCGACTTCTATACTCGGCTGCTCGGCCTGCGGATGGTCAAGAAGACCGTCAACCAGGACGATCCCACCGTCTACCACCTGTTCTACGCCGACGAGCTGGGTAGCGCGGGCAGTGACATCACCTTCTTCGAGTACCCGGGCGCCGCACGAGGCCGGGCGGGCGCCGGCATGGTGCACACCGTCGTCTTTCGCGTCGCATCGTCGGCCGCGATCGACTTCTGGCAGCGGCGCCTGGATGAGGACGGCGTGCGTGTCGATCGCCACGACGACCGCCTCAGCTTCAGCGATCGGGAGGGTCTCGGCCTGGAGCTCGAGGTGAGCGATGCCGACGATCAGCCGCTCACCGCCACCGCTCCCGGCATCCCGGCCGAGCACGCGCTGCAGGGTTTCGCCGGTGTCCGCGCCTACGCTCTGGACATCGATCACGGCCGCGACCTGCTCGAGCAGACGCTTGGCTTCGAGCCCACCGGTACGGGCCGCTGGGAGGTACGCGGCCAACGGCGGGGATCGTTCTACACGCGGCAGCCGGCACCTGCCGAACGCGGCGTCGGCGGCGCGGGCACGGTTCACCACGTCGCCTGGTCATCGCCGCTCGAGGAGCACGAGGCGTGGCAGCGGCGGGTGGCCGAGGCCGGGATGCGGCCCACACCGGTCATCGACCGCTTCTACTTCCGCTCGGTCTACTTCCGCGAACGCGGCGGCGTGCTGTTTGAGATTGCGACGCTCGGCCCCGGCTTCGCCACCGACGAGCCGCTCGAGGAGCTGGGCCGCCGCCTCTCGCTGCCGCCCGACTTCGAACACCTGCGCGATCAGCTGAAGGACGTGCTGACCCCCCTACCCGAGCCACACCGGCACACCATCCCGAGCTGAGCCGAAGCGGGCTTCAGCTGTGCCGACGCGGCAGCGTTCGCATCAGGCCGGCCATCTCGATCGCCGCCGCCGCCGCCTCGGCTCCCTTGTTGCCGTGCGCGCCGCCGGCCCGCGCCAGCGCCTGGTCGTGATCATCGGTCGTGACCAGGCCGAACGCTACCGGCACGCCGGTGTCCTTGGACGCGTCGGTGATTCCACGGGCGGCCTCGGCGCAGACGTACTCGAAGTGCGGCGTCTCACCCCGGATCACACAGCCGAGCGCGATCACCGCGTGGTGCCCGCCGGCCTCAGCCAGCCGGCGGCAGGCCAGCGGCAGCTCCCACGCCCCGGGTACGAGCACGATCGCGATCCGATCATGCTTGATGCCGTGGGTGGAAAGCTCCTCAATGGCGCCGTCCAGAAGCCGCTGTCCGATATCGGCGTTAAACCGTGACACGACGATCGCGACGTGCAGGTCGGCGTGCGGGCGGCCGACGATCGCGCCGTAGCCCTCGGGCACCTTGATCTCGCCAACGCCAAACTCGCTCACGGGCCGAACGGACCCTCCGTGAACGGCGCCGGCACGCCGTCGCTCTCATCCAGCAGCCGGCCCTGGTGGGTGATGGTGTGGCCCATCCGCTCCACCTTGGTGCGCAGGTAATCGGCGTTGGCCGGATTCGGCTCGGCGACGATCGGCAGCTGCGCGGTGACGGTCAGGCCGTAGCCCTCGAGACCGACGATCTTCTTCGGATTGTTGGTCAGCACGCGAATCGTGGACAGGCCGAGGTCAGCCAAGATCTGGGCACCCATGCCGTAGTCCCGCGAGTCCACCGGCAGCCCCAGCGCCACGTTGGCATCGACGGTGTCCATGCCCTGCTCCTGCAGCTCGTAGGCGCGCAGCTTGTTCAGCAGCCCGATGCCACGGCCCTCCTGGGCCAGGTACAAGAGCACGCCCTTGCCCTCCTGGGCGATCTGCGACAGGGCACGTTCGAGCTGGTCGCCGCAGTCACAGCGCAGCGAGTGAAAGACGTCGCCGGTGACGCACTCCGAGTGCACGCGCACCAGCACATCGGACGCGCCCTGCACGTCGCCCATCACCAGCGCCACGTGGTGCTGGCCGTCGATCATCGAGCGGTAGCCGTGTGAGACGAAGTCGCCGTAGCGGGTTGGCAGCTGGGCGCTGGCGATCCGCTCCACCAGCTTCTCGCGCCGGTGGCGAAACGCGATCAGATCGGCAACCGTGATCATCTTCAGGTCGTGGTGCTCGCAGTAGGTGACCAGATCGGGCACGCGCGCCATCGTGCCGTCCTCGTTCATCACCTCGCAGATCACGCCGGCCGCGGAGAAGCCGGCCATCCGTGCCAGGTCGACGGAGGCCTCGGTCTGGCCGGTGCGCTCGAGCACGCCGTGCGGCCGGGCGCGCAGCGGGAAGACGTGTCCCGGCTGGATCAGATCCTCGGCGCGGGTGGCGGGGTCGACGGCGACTCGGATGGTGTGTGCCCTGTCGGCCGCGGAGATGCCGGTCGAGACGCCCGTGCGGGCCTCGATCGAGACCGTGAACGCGGTCTCGTATGGGGTGCGGTTGCGCTGGGTCATCATCGGCAGCCCGAGCTCCTCGCACCGCTCGGGAGTCAGCGTCAAGCAGATCAGCCCGCGCGCGTGCCGGGCCATGAAGTTGACCGCCTCGGCGGTGACGCAATCGGCGGCCATCACAAGGTCGCCCTCGTTCTCGCGGTCCGGCGAGTCGACCACCACCACCATGCCCCCGGCCCGGATATCGTCGAGCGCATCCTCGACCGTCGAGAAGGGCGAGCCCTTCAGGTCGGGATACAGCTCCTTGTATCGCTCGTCGACAGTCATCGGCATGATCAGGGTATCACCGGGTTCCGTCCGGGCAGCAACCGTTCGACGTACTTCCCGATCAGATCGGCCTCCAGGTTGACCGGGTCGCCGATGCCGATCGTGCCCAGCGTGGTCACCTCACGGGTGTGCGGGATCACCGACACCGAGAAGCGGTGCTCGTCGAACCCCGTCACCGTCAGGCTGACGCCGTTGACGCAGATCGAGCCCTTCTCGATCACGTAGCGCAGCACCTCGTCCGACGCGGCGAACGTCATGTTGACCGCGGCGCCCTCTTCGACGGTCGCGACCAGTTCGCCGACCGCGTCCACGTGTCCCTGCACCCAGTGCCCACCCATGCGATCGCCAGCCCGAAGAGCGAGCTCGAGATTCACAGGTGACCCTTCGGCCAGGCGCCCCAGCGTGGTGCGGCGCAGCGTCTCGGGCACCGCATCGAACGAGATCCGGCCATCCGCGACGTGTGTCACGGTCAGGCAACAGCCGTCCACGGAGACCGAGTCTCCCAGCGTCGCCCCGGCCGCGATCGAGTGCGATGAGACCACCAGCCCGGGTGGCGGCGCCACCACTGTTCCCCGCTCCGTGACGATTCCCGTGAACACCGCTCGCTCCTCACATCTCGCGCAGCTCTGCAACCAGCAGCGTATCTCCAGCGACCGGCCGCACCTCCACCCGGGCCGCGGACACAGCGTCGGAGAGCCGCTCGGCAGACCAGCCCTCCAGGATGCCCGGGCCGTCGCCCAAGAGCAGTGGCGCGAGGAACAGCGCCAGCCGGTCGATCAACCCTTCCGCCAGCAGACCCGCGGCCAGCCGCGCGCCACCCTCCACCAGCAGCGAGGAGAGCTGCCGCCGGCCCAGCTCCGACAGCGCATCGGCCGCCGTCTCGGCCTCGATCACGTCAGCCCCCAGCGCGTGCAGCGCGGCGGCGCCGGCGGCGCCGGGACGGCAGATCACCGCCACCGGCCCCGCGTCGAGGTCGGCCAGCAGCCGAGCGGCGGCCGGCAGCCGTGCCTCGCGGTCGAACACCAGTCGCAGCGGTTGCCGAGCGCACGGCGGATCGCACTCCCGCGCCGTCAGCAGCGGGTCGTCGGCCAGCGCCGTGCCGATGCCGACCGCGACCGCCGCGCTGCGGGCCCGCATCTGATGCACCAGCCGACGAGACTCGACCGACGAGATCCAACGCGACTCGCCGCCCGCCGTGGCCGTGCGCCCGTCGAGGCTCGCCGCCACCTTGTAGGTGACATGCGGCCGGCCGGCGATCACCAGCGTCCTGAAGGCCGCGTTCTGGAGCCGTGCCCGCCGCGCGATCTCGCCGTCGGCGAGATCGACCACCACGCCCGCGGCGCGCAGGCGCTCGATGCCGGCGCCGTTCGTCCGCGGATCGGGGTCGACGCTTGCCACCACCACCCTCGCCACACCGGCCGCGATCAGCCCATCGGCACAGGGCGGCGTACGGCCGTGGTGGGCGCAGGGCTCGAGGCTGACGTACGCGGTGGCGCCGCGCGCGTCGCCGGCCGCCGCCAGCGCCATCTGCTCGGCATGCGGAAGCCCGGGCGCCTCGTGCCAGCCCTCAGCGAGCACGCCTGCGCGACTCACCACGACACAGCCCACCATCGGATTGGGAGCCGCGCTGCGAGCGCCGCGCTCGGCCAGCTCGAGGCAGCGGCTGAGGTGTCGGAGATCGGACTCGTCGACCACCGGCCGGCGCTCCCTCAGACCCCGCTGGGCGCAGCCACCATCGCCGACAGGACGCGGAACGCCTCGCCGGGATCGGGCTGCGAAAAGACCGCCGATCCGGCCACCAGGACGTTCGCGCCGGCACGCTGCACGCTGACGATGGTCGTCGGCCCGACGCCGCCGTCCACCTCGACCTGGACCGGTTGATCGCGGGCATCCGCCAGCTCCCGCATGCGGGGCAGCCGATCGAGCGTGGCCGGGATGAACGCCTGTCCACCGAAGCCGGGATTGACGCTCATACAGAGCAACACGTCCGCATAGCGGGCCGCCTCGCCCAGCGCCGCCACTGGAGTGGCCGGGTTCAGCGTGACGCCTGCCCGGCAGCCGAGATCGCGGATCCGGTGCAGCGTGCTGTGCAGGTGCGGGCAGGTCTCGACGTGCACCGTGATGCTGTCTGCTCCGGCGGCCGCGAACTGGTCGATGTGCAGCTCGGGCCGCTCGATCATCAGATGCACGTCGGCAAAGCCACCCCGCTGATGGATCAGCTCGCTGATGTCTGCGACCATCTTCGGCCCGAACGTGATCACGGGCACGAAGTGCCCATCCATCACGTCGATGTGGATCACGCGCGCGCCGGCATCCATCACCTCGCCGATCTGCTCGCGCATGCGGCCGAAGTCGGCGGAGAGGATCGAGGGTGCGACCTCAACGGTGCTGGGCCAGTCACGCATTGCCGAGCAGGATAGTGAACGGCGCCGCCGTGAGGCGCCGCGTGGCGTGGGCGGCAAGCTCAAACGCGACCGGTGGCGGGCGATCAACCGGGTAGCTGTGGATAACGTCGTCCAGATCACCCCTGCCCTGGTCGCGATCGCGGTCGCCGCGGCGCTTGCGCTGCGAACCCGACGCGAGCGTGGATCGATGCGCCGGATGATCCAGTCGGTCGATGCGGCCGAGGCCCGCTACCGCGAGCTGGTCGAGCGGCTGCCGCTGATCGTGTACGAGGACGCCCCGGACGAGGTCAACTCCTCGATCTTCATCAGCCCCCAGACGACGCCGATGCTCGGCTACACGCCCGAGGAGTGGAGCGCCGACCGCGAGCTGTTCATCAAGCTGCTGCACCCGCACGACCGTGACCGCGCACTGGAGATCGTCGCATCCGCGACGCCGGGCGAGGTGTGGACGGAGGAGTACCGCCTGATCGCGCGCGACGGGCGCACCGTCTGGATTCGGGACACCGGCCTCTGCGTCGCTGACGAGCACGGCGTACCGGCGTGCTACCAGGGCTACATGGAGGACGTGACGCTGCAGAAGCAGGCCGAGCTGGCCACACGCGAGTCGGAGCAGCGGTTCCGCGAGATCCTCGAGCGAATCGCGCTGATCGCGGTGATGCTCGACCGCGAGGGCGCGATCACGTTCTGCAACGATCACCTGCTCCGCCTGACCGGGTGGACACGGTCGGAGCTGATGGGGCGCAACTGGTACGACGTCTTCCCAGAGCCCGGCGAGGAGGAGCATCGCCAGCGCTTCCTGACCGCCATCGACACCGGCGAACTGCCTCCGGCCGACCAGACGACGATCCTGACGCGAGACGGCGACCGGCTGGTGCTGGCCTGCAACGACATGCTGTTGCGCGACTCATCCGGCCAGGTGGTCGGCATGACCAGCATCTCCGAGGACATCACCGAGCGGCTGCGCGCCGAGGAGCGCGTCAGCTACCTCGCGCACTACGACGAGCTGACGGGGCTGCCCAACCGCGACCTGTTCCTGCGCTGGCTCGATCTGGCCATCGAGCGCTGCCACGGACACGACCGCCACGCCGCCGTCCTGTTCATCAGCCTGGACAACTTCACGCTCATCAACGACTCGCTCGGGCACATGGCCGGCGACGAGCTGCTGCGCCAGTTCGCCAGCCGGCTGCGCGACGCTGCGTTCGGCGCGGAGCTGGTCGCACGTCATGGCGGCGACGAGTTCCTGGTACTGGTGGCCGATACCGGCGACGCGGGCGACAACACGCACGCCGTCGCCGCCGATGTCGCACAGATGGCCGAGGCGCTGGTCGGCCGCCTCCAACACCTCCTGGCGATCCCGTTCAGCTACGACGGCGGCGACGTGTACCTGAGTGCGAGCGCGGGGGTCGCCCTGTACCCGCGGGACGCCGGTGACCGCGACGCACTGATCAAACGGGCACACATCGACCGCTACAGCGCGCGAGCGGGACGGCGCCAACGCGAGGCCGTGGCGGGACTGCCGCCGGCAGAGGAGCTGGCGCTGACCTCGCGGCTGCACCGAGCGATCGAGCGTCATGAGTTCGTGTTGCACTACCAACCGATCGTGCAGCTGCGGACGGGCATGCCGATCGGCGTCGAGGCGCTGATCCGGTGGGCGCCGCCGGGTGCTGCGACGGTGCCACCGTCAGCCTTCATCCCGTTGGCGGAGCGTACCGGGCTGATCAAGCCGATCACCGAGTGGGTGGTGAAGGAGATCTGCGAGCAGACGCTGCGCTGGCAGCAGCAGGGCGTCTCCCTTCGCATCTCCTTCAATTTCCCCACCGTGCTGTGGGAGTCAGCGGTGGTGCGAGCACTGCTGGCGCAGGTGCGCGCGGCCGGCGTGCGCCCAGACCAGCTCGTGCTGGAGGTGACCGAGTCGGCGGCGATGGGCGATCCCGGCCAGACCGACCTGATCACCGAGATGCTGCAAGCGGCCGGCATGCCGCTGGCGATCGACGACTTCGGCACCGGCTACTCGTCGCTGTCGCGGCTGAACCTTCTGCCGGCAGCGACGCTGAAGGTCGACCGGTCGTTCGTCTGCGACCTGCCCGGCGATCGCGCTGCGGCAACGCTGACCGAGACGATCGTGCGGCTCGCCCACGGCCTCGGCATGGAGCCGCTGGCAGAGGGGATCGAGAACGAACAGCAACGCCGCTACCTGATTGGGCTCGGCTGCCGGCTCGGTCAGGGATACCTGTTCGGCCGACCGGTGACGGCGGCCGAGATCGAGCTGATCTGGCAGCAGCACCGTTCAGCGGCGTGACGCGGCGACGCCGGCGCCCGCTCAGCCCTCACGAGCGATGTAGAAGCCGTCGCTGCCGGTCTCCTGGGGCAGCAGGTACTCGCCACCGCCAATCACGTCCTCACACTCAGCACGGCGAAGCGTGCAGACCGAGTACACCAGCGCGCCGCCCGCCGCCAGCTGCGCACGGGCCGCGGCCAGCAGCGTGTGCTGCAGAGCTGCCAGCTCGACGGCGCCCTCCGCCGTTCGCCGCCAGCGCGCATCCGGCCGTCCGGCCAGCACGCCGAGTCCGCTGCAGGGAGGGTCAAGCAGGATGCGGTCGAACCCGTCCGGGTCGTGGTAGGTGGCCGCATCGGCCACAACCACGCGGGCGCAGGTCGCTCCGAACCGCTCCAGTGACCGCTCCAGCTCCTGCGCCCGGCCGGGGTGCTGCTCCACGCAGACCAGCTCGCCACGGTTCTCCATCAGCGCCGCCAGCTGGCCGGCTTTGCCGCCAGGGGCGGCGCACAGATCGAGCACGCGCATGCCGGGCTCGGGCGCCAGCAGCCGTGCGGGGCGCATCGAGGAGCGCGACTGCGGCCAGATCAGGCCGTTGCGAAACGCCGCGCTGTCTGCCACGTCGTAGTGGTCATCGATCACCAGCGCCTCGGGCAGCAGCGGATCGCCGTGCACCGCGACGCCCAGGTCAACGGCGGTCGCACGCAGCGGATTGACGCGTACCGAGAGCTCGGGAGCCACGTTCTGGGCGTTGGCGCAGGCCTCGGCCCGTTCCTCGCCGAACAGCGCCACCCACTCGTCCCAGACCCAGTCGGGGTACGAGAGCCGCAACGGCGCCGGCAGCGCGGCGACCCAGCCCGTCCCGGCCTCGGCGACCCTGCGCAGCACAGCGTTGGCCAGCCCGGCCGTGCGCGCTCCTGCCACCGCCCGAGCCAGCTCGACGCCCTCGCTGACCGCCGCCCGCGCCGGTACTGCGTCAGAGAACAGCAGCTCGTATCCGCTCACGCGCAGCGCATTTCGCAGCTCCGCCTGCAGCCGCTGCGGCCGGCGGCCCGCCAGCTCCTGGACGGCGTGATCGACCGTGCGTGACCGCTGCACCGCGCCGAATGCCAACCGCATCGCCTGTCGCCGCTCACGCGGATCGAGGCCGGTGGCGAGGGCGTCGAACGCGCGGTCTGCATAGGCGTCCTGCTCGAACGTGCGCCGCACCACCTCGTACGCCACTCGGCGCGGGGTGCTCACGTCGCCCGCGCCGGCGGCGCGCGCAGCCCGCGCAGGTACTCATCGGCGGTCATTCGCCGCTTTCCGGCCGGCTGCAGCTCGAGCAGCTGCAAACCTCCCCCGCCGCATCCGACCACCAGGGGTGCGGCCACATCCCCCTCCGCGGGACCCCGCTCGAGCGGCCGCGCCTTCCAGATCACCATCGGCCGGTCGTCGAGCAGGCAGCGGGCGCCGATGTGCGGCGAGAGAGCACGCACGACTCGATCGAGATCCGCGGCCGGTCGTCGCCAGTCCAGATCGCGGTCGCCGCGCTCGATCTTGTGCGCGTAGGTGACGCCGTCCGCGGGCTGCGGCCGCGGCGTCGCCGGGTCGAGCAGCGCCTGCTCGAGCAGCGGCACGCCGAGCTCCAGGGCGCGCGCCCGTACATCGCCAGCGTCGTCACGCTGGCCGATGACGAACCGCCGTTCGGCCAGGATCGGGCCGGCGTCCAGCCCGGCGTCCAGCGCGATCACCGCCACGCCCGTCTCGTCATCACCGGCCATGATCGCCCGCTCGACCGGCGCAGCGCCCCGCCAGCGCGGCAGCAACGACGGGTGCAGGTTGACCAGCGGATACGCGGATAGAAGCGGCTCGCGGATGATCTGGCCGAACGCGACCACGATGCCGGCGTCGGCGGCGGGAGGCTGGTCGCTGGCACGCTCGGGCTGTAGCAGCGGCAGCCCCAGCTCGCGCGCGGCCACCGCAACTGGGGGCGGAGCGAGCCGGCGGCCGCGGCCGCTCTCGCGGTCCGGCTGCGTCACGACCGTGCCGATCGAGAGCCGGCCACGATCGACCAGCGAGCACAGCACCTCGGCGCCGAAGGCCGAGGTACCGAAGAAGGCGACGTTCACCCCGCCCGCAGGCGGAGCTCCCGCAACGCCTCACGGCGCTGCTCGTCCTCGGCCCGATCGACGATCAACACGCCATCCAGATGATCGATCTCGTGCTGGATCACCCGCGCCTCGAACCCCTCGACGTCGAGCTCCACCGGCTCGCCGTCGACGCCCAGCGCCGAGACGTGCAGGCTGACGTGGCGCGCGATGGGCACCTGCAGCTCGCCGCCCAGCAGCGACAGGCACCCCTCGCTGCTGATGGCCGTCTCCTCCGACATCTCCGACAGCTGAGGGTTGATCAGAACGCGCACCGCGTCGTCATCGCCCACGCGGTAGACGAGCAGCCGGCGCAGCACGCCCAGCTGCGGCGCAGCCAGGCCCACGCCGTGTGCGCGCTCCATCACGTCGACCATCCGCGCGGCGAGGCGCTGCACCTCGTCGTCCACGGTCGCGACCGGGTTGGCCGGGTTGCGCAGCGAGGGGTCGGGATACTGTCGCACCAGCCGCAACGCGGCCGCCCGCCACTCTCGGCGCTCCTCGGGACTTGGGCCGGAGTCCTCCTCGGCCTCGTGTTCGAGCTCTTCGGCTTGCTCAGACATCGTCGCTGGATAGTACCGTCGCATACCCGTCTGCGAGCGCAGCCATGAACGCTCCATGCACGGAGCGGGCGGGGATCGTGGTCCCCTCGAACGCCAGGTCGAGCGTGGCGCAGGCGTCGTGGGCGACGGTGCAGGCGAAGCCGAGATCGGCCGCGGCGCGCACGGTGGCGTCGACGCACATGCTGGTCATCATCCCCACGACCAGCAGCTCGTCGGCGCCGGCATCGCGCAGCCGCTGCTCGAGGTCGGTCTCACGGAAGCTGTTTGGGTGCGCCTTCTGCACGACCTGCTCGCCATCGCGCGGCTGCACCGACGGATGGATCTCGACGCCCGGCGTTCCGGGGGCGAAGAACTCGGCATCGTCGCCCTCCCACACGTGCTGGACGTGGATCACCGGCAACCCCGCCGCGCGCTGCGACGCGAGCAGCCTGGCGGCATTCGCGGCAGCGGCGTCCGGGTCGACCAGCGCGCAGCGGCCGCCGGCGAAGTAGTCGTTCTGGATGTCGACGATCACGAGCGCGCGCATCCATCAAGCTTAGAGCAGCGATGCGCTCCGGTGCCTGGCACCGCGAAGCCCCGTGCCAGGCACCGATCGCCTACCGGGGAGCACCACACACCGGCAGATCCGCTCAACCACGCCTCCGCGACGCGAACGCCCGTCGCTCTTGGTGCCAGGCACCGCGACATCAGTGCCTGGCACCGATCACCCGCCGGCCCCCAGCCAGGCGACGGTTTGCAGCCGCCGCTAGCCGAACGATTGAGGGTCGACATCGACGACCGCGGTCGCGTGGGCTCGCCTCAGGTCGGCGGCGAGATCGCGCAGCAGCCCACGGAACACGGCCGCCGCCCGCCGCGGCTCCCTCGTCTTCACCAGCAGATGGCAGCGGGCGCGGTCGCGCAGCCGGTGCAGCGGCGCCGGACCAAGCAGCAGGTCGCCGTCCAGCGCCGGTGCCGCGGCGTCCGCCAGCACCGCAGCCACCTCGGCTGCCGTACGCGATTCGGGCGCCGCCACCAGCAGGCGCACGATGCGTCCGAAGGGCGGGTAGCTGAGCTCGCGGCGTCGTTCCAGTTCGCCCTCGAGGAACTCGGCCACCGCGTGGCGAGCGGCCAGCTCGACGACACGAGACGAGGGATCCCAGGCCTGGATCAGGACGCGACCGCGCGGGTCTCCCGGCCTGCCCGGCCGGCCGGCCAGCTGGGTCAGCAGCGCGAATGTGCGCTCCTCGGCGCGAAAGTCGGGCATCGCCAGCCCGGTTTCGGCGTCGAGCACCGCCGCCAGCGTCACCCCCGGCACATCATGCCCCTTCGCCACCAGTTGCGTGCCCACCAGCACCGCCCGCTCGGCGGTGCGGAACCGATCCAGGGTGGCCCCCGGCTCCCCTGCACGCGCGGCGACGTCGGCGTCCAGCCGCAGCACCTCCAGGGCTGGATACCGCTCCGCCAGCTCATCCTCGACGGCCCGCGTGCCCGATCCGATCCGCGTCAGGTCGACCGAGCCACAGGCCGGGCAGGCTCTCGGCACCCTCTCCTCGTGCCCGCAGTGGTGGCAGACCAGCCGGCTGCTGCCGTGCAGCGCCAGCGAGACGTCGCAGCGGGGGCAGCGCCACGACCTGGCGCACGATCGACAGTGGATCGCGGATGCGGATCCGCGGCGGTTCTGAAGCAGGATCGCGCGACCGCCGTTGTCCTCGATCTCACCCAGGGCGTCGCGCAGCGGACGTGTCAAGGGATAGCCGCCGTCCCGCCGCAGGTCGACCAGCTCGACGGCGGGCAGCTCTCCGCCCACCCGGCCGGGCAGCTCCACGCGACGGCCGATGCCGTGCCATGACTCGGGCCGGGGCGTCGCGCTGCCGTAGATCACCAGTGCCCCCTCCAAGCGCGCCCGCTTAGCCGCCACCCGGCGGGCGTCGTAGCGCGGGTCGCTCTCATGCTTGTAGGAGGCGTCGTGCTCCTCGTCCACCACGATCACGCCCAAGTCGGGCATCGCGGCGAAGATCGCCGACCTCGCGCCAACCACCACCCGCGCCTCGCCGGCGGCGATGCGGCGATGCTCCTCGCCGCGCCGCGCCGGGGTGAGGGCGCTGTGCAGCACCGCGACCGTCTCGCCGAACCGGGCCTGGAACCGCGCCGCCGTCTGTGGCGTCAACGCGATCTCGGGCACCAGCACGATCGCACCACGGCCGGCCTCCAGCGCATGCTGGATGACCCGCAGGTACACCTCCGTCTTGCCCGACCCTGTGACGCCGTACAGCAGCACCTCATGAACACCGGCGTCCACCGCCTCGCGGCAGGCCCCGACAGCCCGCTGCTGGGCGTCGGTCAGCTCGACCTGCCGGTCGACCGGCTGAGTCCGCGGCACCGGCTTCAGCGTGCGACGCGGCGGGCGTGGCGGGATCACCAGCGCCAGCGAGCGGGCCAGCGTGGACGCTGTTTGCTCGGCGATCCATGCAGCCAGCTCAAGCAGAGGAGCGGTCACGCTGCCGGTGACGTCGATCAGCGGCTTCAGCTCGGACTCGGATGAGGCCTCGGCCAGCGAGTCGACCACACCGTCCAGCTCCCGCGCTCCGAGGGCGATGCGCACGATCGAGCCCCGCTCGATGCGGCCGGCAAGCTCGTCGGGCACGGCATAGTCGAAAGGACGGTCGACCGCCCGCGCGGTGACCAGCGGGTGTACCCGCGCGATCAGACCGGGGCGGGCTCTTCGAGCCCGCATGCCTCACGCAACGCGGTGACGCGGTCGGCGCGCTCCCACGTGAAGGCGCCGTTCTCGCGGCCGAAGTGGCCGTACGCAGCCGTCTCGCGATAGATCGGCCGCAGCAGGTCGAGATCGCGAATGATCGATGCCGGCCGCAGGTCGAAAACCTCCGTCACGGCTCGGTCGATGCTGGCGCGGTCAACCGTCTCGGTGCCGAACGTCTCCACCATCACCGAAACGGGATGGGCGACGCCGATCGCGTAGGCCACCTGCACCTCGGCGCGCGCGGCCAGCCCGGCCGAGACGATGTTCTTGGCCACCCAGCGCATGGCGTACGCGCCAGAGCGGTCGACCTTGGAGGGATCCTTGCCCGAGAACGCGCCGCCGCCGTGCCGCGCCGCTCCACCGTAGGTATCGACGATGATCTTGCGGCCGGTCAGGCCAGTGTCACCCATCGGCCCGCCGGTCACGAACCGGCCGGTCGGATTGACGAGCACGAAGCCTGGCTCGCGCAGACGGTCGCGTGGGCAGAGGTGCTCGGGGATGACGGGGAGCAGGACGTGCTCGATGATGTCGGCGCGCACCTGTTCGGCGTCGTGCACGTCGGGATGGTGCTGGGTCGAGACAAGCAGCCGCTCGATCGACAGCGGGATCAGGCGGCCGCGTTCCTCGCGGTATCGCACCGTCACCTGGGCCTTGCCGTCCGGCCGCAGATAGGGCACCGTCTCCGCCCGGCGGGCGGATGCCAGCCGCGACGTGATCAGATGCGCAAGCTGGATCGCGAGCGGCATCTTTTCGGGCGTCTCGTCGCAGGCGTACCCGAACATCATGCCCTGGTCGCCGGCGCCCTGGCTGTCGGCATCGATCTCCGCCTCGGAGTGCTGCTCCTCGTAGGACGAGTCGACGCCGCGGCGGATATCCGGCGACTGCTCGTCCAGCGCCACCACCACGCCGCAGGTTGCTGCGTCGAAGCCGAGGTCGGAGCTGGTGTACCCGATATAGCCGATGATGCCGCGGGCGATGCGGGGGATATCGACGTAGGCATCGGTGGTCACCTCGCCGGCCACCACCACCAGGCCGGTGGTGCACAGCACCTCGCACGCGACACGGCCGTTGGGGTCCTCACGCAGCACGGCGTCCAACACGCCGTCCGATATCTGGTCGGCGATCTTGTCCGGATGACCCTCGGTGACCGACTCGGACGTGAAGAGAAACTCGCTCACAGTACGGCACTCTACCAGCGGCCGGGGCGGCAGCTCCGGCCACGGAAAGCGTTCGCTACTCCTCGGTCGGCTCGCGCGCCATCAGCTCCGCGAGCGCATCCAACGGTGCCTTGCCGCCATAGGCCACATCGCATACCGCCACCGTGATCGGCAGCTCCAGACCGCGGCTCTCGGCCAGGCCGCGCAGCGCCGGCGCCGTGGTCAGGCCCTCGGCCACCTGACCCAGCTCGGCCTCGATCCACTCGGCCGGGACGCCCTTCGCCAGCAGCTCTCCGGCGCGACGGTTGCGGGAGTGGCGCGACGTGCATGTGGCGACCAGATCGCCCATGCCGGCCATGCCGGAGTAGGTTCGTGGCTGCGCGCCGAATGCCTCGCCCATGCGCGCCATCTCGGCCATTCCGCGCGTGATGATGGCGGCCTTCGCGTTGTCCCCAAAGCCGAGCCCGTCCGAGACGCCCGCCGCCAGGCCCATCACGTTCTTGGCCGCGGCGCACAGCTCGACGCCGACCACGTCGCGGGAGGCGTAGACGCGCAGCCGGCTGGTCGAGATGGCCGCCTGCAGCCGGCGTGCGAGATCGATCTCCGTGCTGGCGAGTACCGAGGCGGTGGGATAGTCGCGAGCCACCTCCTCGGCGTGGTTGGGACCCGACAGCACGGCCACGCGATCGCGCCCGGCAACCTCCTCGAGTACCTCAGACATGCGCCGGCGTGAGTCCGGGTCGAGCCCCTTGGTCAGCGAGAGCAGCGCCACGTCCGGCGCCAGCCGGTCGCCGATCGCCTGCACCACGCCCGCGAACCCGCGGCTGGGCACCGCCATCGCCACCAGCTCGGCCGTGGAGAGGTCGGCCCGCTCCAGCGATACCGCGGCCAGCGACGCGGGCAGCTCGATGTCGAACAGGTACCGCGGGTTGCGGTGGTGACGGGCGATCGCCTCGGCCTGCTCGGGATCGCGGCAGACCAGGGTCGTCAGGTGGCCCGCGGTCGCCAGCAGGCGGGCGAAGGCCGTTCCCCAGCTGCCGCCACCGATCACTGCCACCCTCATTGACGGCTCTGGAAGTCGATGATGACCGGACAGCCCTCGAGCTGGAGCCGCTTCCGCAGCTGGTTCTCGACGAAGTAGGAGTAGTCGCGGGTGACCAGGGTGCGGTCGTTGACGACGATCCGAAACCGCGGCGGCCGCGTCGTGTACTGCGTCGCGTACAGCAGGTTCAGCCGCCGCCGACCACTGCGGGGCGGCTCGCGCATCGCGGTGATCTCCTCCAGCGCGCGGTTCAGCACCCCGGTGCCGACTCGCGACGTGAAGCGCGAGAACAGCTCCTCGAGCGCGTCGAGCAGCTTGTCGACGTTGCGGCCCGTCAGCGCCGAGGTGGTGATCGTGGCCGGCCGCTGGCGCAGCTTGACGGCCATCCGGTCGCTGACATCGTCGATCTCGACCGTCGAGATGTCCCACTTCGAGAGCACCACCAGCGTGGCGCAACCGGCCTTGCGGGCCTCGTCGGCCACCGAGAGGTCGCCGTCCACCAGGCCGTCCGCCGAGTCCACCAGCACCAGCGCGATATCGCTCCGTTCGAGCGCCTGCAGCGCCCGCACCTCGCTGTAGTACTCGATGCCCTGCCGGTGCTTGCGCTTTCGCCGCATGCCGGCCGTGTCGACCAGCCGGAAGCGGGTGTCGCCGCGCACGAATGGCGTGTCGACCGCGTCGCGGGTGGTACCGGGGACGTCGGACACGATCACGCGCGGGCGCCCCAGGATCGCGTTCAGCAACGATGACTTGCCCACGTTGGGGCGTCCCAGGATCGCCACCCGGATCTCGTCGCCGGCGTCGGCGCTGTGCGCCGCGCCCTCGATCCCGGCCAGCGACTCCACGACCATGTCCAGCAGGTCGCCGGTACCGCGGCCGTGCAGCGCCGAGACCGCCAGCGGCTCGCCCAGCCCCAGCGCGTGCAGCTCGAGCGCGCCCGCCTCGTGCGCGGCATCATCGACCTTGTTGGCGACCACCCGCACCGGCCGGCCCGACCGGCGCAGGATCTGCGCGATCTCCTGGTCGCCCGCCGCCAGCCCGGCGCGAGCATCGATCACCAGCAGCACCAGATCAGCCTCCTGCACTGCCAGCCGGGCCTGCTCGGCCACCTGCGCCTGCATCGGCGAGTCGTCGCCGACGTTCACGCCGCCAGTGTCGATCAGCACGAACTCCGCGCCGCGCCACTCGCAGATGGCCTCGGTGCGATCACGGGTGACGCCTGGTGTCTCGTGGACGACCGCTCGCCGCGAGGACGTCAGCCGGTTGATGAGGGTCGACTTGCCCGCGTTTGGGAAGCCGACCACCGCCACGCGCCCGGCCAGCATGCGCGGCGCATCGCTCATGCCGCCGACTCATATAGGCGGCGGATCTCATCCATCAGCTCGTCTGCCGTCTGCCGGTACGCCTCACCGGCACGGCGTGCACCGCGCTGAAAGCGGCGGGGCGCGCCGAATGCGACGCTGATGCGACGTCCCGGTCGCCAACCGCGGCTGCGGATCGCCACCGGTACGACCCAAGTGTCCTCGACCACCGCGATCCGTCCGGCGCCGGCCTTCGCCTCGCCGAGGCCGTCCTGCCGGGTGCCCTGGATGAACACGGCCACGGTTCCGCCTGCCGCAAGCGTCTCGTGCACGGTGCGCAGGGCGTCGCGATCGGCCTCGCCGCGATGCACGCCAAACGTCCCACCCATCCGCAGGAACGCGGCGAACGGCGGCGGCCGGAACAGATCCGACCGGGCCATGAACCGGATCGCACGCCGCTGCGCGGCACCGAGCGCCGGGATGTCCCACAGCGACTGATGGTTGGCCACAAATAGCACCGGCCCCGCGTCCGGCACCTGCCGGCTGCCGGTGATCCGCATCCGCAGCACGACCTGGAACAGCGGCCCGGCCACCGGCCGCACAACCTTCCAGAACCGATCGCCGGGAAGCGCCGCCGGCTGGAACGCGGGTGACGGCAGCTGCTCGTCGCCGCGCGCCAGCGCCACTATCTGCTCCACCACCTGATCGACCGATAGCCGGCTGGTGTCCAGCAGCCGAGCGTCCGGGGCCGGCGCGAGCTGGTCGGAATCGAGATCGTCGCGGTCGCTGATCGAGCGCTCGACCTCCTCCACCGGCAGACCGAGGTCGGCCGCACGGCGCTCGGCGCGCACGCTCTTTGACGCCACCAGGTACACCTTGACCTGCGCCTGCGGC
>JBBQUW010000019.1:0-53474 GCA_038212095.1 Gaiellales bacterium
CAGCGGATCAACTTCTGGGTCTCGGCAATCCTGTTCGCGATTGGATTGATCACGTTCGTGATCCTGTTCCGCCGCCGCCATGCTCCTCGTGCCGGCGCAGTGGCCGCGCCGGCGCCCGACCCGTCAGAGTTTGGCGGGCACACGCCCACCCCGCGCCCCGAGGCCGCGATCGCTGCTCGCCTGCGCTCGCAGCGCAAGAAGAAGCAGTAGCTCCGCCCGGCGCCGCCGGCGGCTACGACGCCAGCAGCCGCTCGAGAGCCTTCAGGCAGGCCTCGTCGAGGTCTGCGCCGGCGCGCGGCCATAGCTCGGCCAGCGCCCGCCCGGCATCGCTGTCGGAACCCTGTCCCCCGGCGGCGACGAACGCCTCAGCGACGGCCATCACCCGCGTCTCGGCGGGCGCATCTGCCGGTGCCAGCGTGCGGGCCAGCAGCCATGATGCGGCCTGCTCGTCGATCGCGCCGGCCGCCACCCGGGCGGCGATCCGGGTTCGCTCCTCGACGGTGCCGCCGGGGGCGGTTGTGTCGTACAGGAACGCCGCCAGCCGCACGCGGTCGACACGGTCGGGATCGAGTCCGAGCAGGCCGGCGATGTGGCCGGCGTAGTCGCTGACGGCGCGCGATTCGGCCGAGTGGCCGCGGCTGGACTCGACCGCCCGCATCGCGCGCTCGACGTCGCGGCGAGCGGCGGGGAGCTCGTCCTGCGATCCGCTCCATGCCATGATCCGGCCGCCCCCACCGTCTCGCGCCTGGCGCAGCGCTCCGCTCGCCAGGCGCACCAGCTCGTCCTGCGTCGCGCCGTGCTCGGGGAATGCGGCCACACCGCCCGACACCGTCATCGCGCGGTCACCGACAGACCACGAGCCGAACGTCTCCGACAGTCGTCCCACCAGAGTCGCAGCCGATTCTGCGGTCATGCCCGGAAGCACCAGGGCGAACTCGTCCTCGTCCAGCCGGCAGACGCAGTCGTAGCTACGCACGCCGCGCGCCAAGCACTCGGCGGCCAGACGCAACACCCGGTCGCCCTCGGCCGCGCCATGTCGCTCGTTGTAGCCGGCCAGGCCGTCCAGGTCAACGACCGAGACGGCCAGGCTCTGACCGGTGCGCTTGGCGCGGGCCAGCTCGCGTCCCAGCACGCTCTGGAAGCCGCGGTGGTTGGGCAGCCCGGTCAGCAGATCCTGTGTGCCGGCGCCAGCCCCGGCGCTCTCCCACAGGCGTGCCGCCTCCACCGCCTGGGCGGCGACGCCGGCCGCAATGCGGGCGCGAGTCAGTCCGGCCTGGTCGCTGACGCCGTCCGCGACGATGCAGCCGAGGCTACGTCGGGCGCTGATCAGGGGCAGCAGCGCTCGCCCGTCCACCAGCACCGGCTCGAGGCCGGGAGCCGCCAGCGTTGTCGGCCCCTCGCCCCACACCAGCGCGAGCTGGGCGCCGTCCTCGCTCAGGGTGTAGGCGGCCGCCGAGCTGGCCGAGAGCGCGTCACGTACGGCTCTGCCCGCTGCCGATAGGACGCCCGGCAGGTCGAGGCCCGCCTCGCAGGCGCCGATCAGCCGTGCCAGATCTCGCTCGAACATCGGGCTCTCGCTCATCGGTCAACCTCCTGGAGTTTGCCGGCGCCGACCAGCACCCGCACCGTCGTGCCTCTGCCCGGCACCGCGTCGATGTCCAGCCGTCCGTTCAGGATCGCCGCCCGCTCCTGCATCGAGGCCACGCCGTGGTGAGGCATGCCGTCGTCGGGGCTACGCATCACGCCGCTGCCGTCGTCGGCAACCTTCGCTTCGATGCCGCGCTGCGGCGAGCCCTGTACGGAGACCTCGATCCGGCTGGGCGCAGCGTGCTTGAGCGCATTGGTCATGGCCTCGCGCACGATCTGGAACAGGCATACCTGGTCGTCATGGCTGAGATGATCGGCATCTTCGACGTCGAGCGCGACGGTGACCGTGTGGTCGGCCTCGAAGCGGTCCGCGATCGCGCGCAGCGCGGTTTCGAATCCCTGGTCGCGAAGCGTCCACGGCTCCAGCGCGAACGAGAGCTCGCGCACCGAACCGATCACCGAGCGCTGCCGGTCGCGGGCGGTCTGCAACACCCGCAGGGTCGACTCTGCGTCGCCCGCCTCCAGCGCCTCGACCGCTGCGTCCAGCATCATCGTCACGCCCGAAAGCGTCTGCACCGGCCCGTCGTGCAGGAACATCGAGAGCCGGCGGCGCTCCTCCTGCTCAGCCGAGACCACCCGCCGCGACAGCTCGGCCCGTTCCGCTTCGCGGATGCGGGCCTGAGCCAGCAGCGCCTCGACGCGCTCGAACAGGGCACCGTTCTCGGCCGCGCGGGCGGCGAAGTCAGCGAACAGGCCGGCGCGGGTGATGTCGGATGGGCCAAACTCGCGTCCCGAGCCCAGGTCGAGCAGCACCAGCATCGCGTGCAGGCGCCCGGTCACCACCAGAGGGACAGCCAGCACAGAGAGCGGCCGCAGCCGTCCGCACAGCTCGTCACCGGAGTCGGCAGCGGGGCGGCCGGCGGCGGGAGCCAGGTCTCGGGCCGCGATCGCGACCAGCGAGCCGGCGTCGAGATCGACGCCTGCGTCGCCCAGTGGGCCGAGCGCGAGGCCGGCAGCCGCGGCCGGCCGCAGCGTCCGCTCGCCGGCCGCCGGAGTCAGCACCAGCGCCGCATCGGCCGCAAACAGCCGCTGCGCCTCCTGTGCGGTGTGCTCGAGCACCATCGCCGCGTCAAGTCCGGCTGAGACCGCGCCAAGGCTCTGGACGAGCCCGTCCAGGAAGCGTGACTGAGCGATCAGCTCTTGGCGGAGCCGCTGCTCGGTTTCGCTAGTCGATGATGGCGGTGCGGAGTGCGATGGCGACGGCATGCGTGCGAGTATCAGCCTCGAGCTTCGAGAGGATGTGGCGCACGTGGCTCTTCACCGTCTCCTGGCTGATGAAGAGCTTTGCGGCGACGTCGGCGTTCGACATGCCGTCGGCAAGCAGCTGCAGGATCTCCCGCTCGCGTGCCGTCAGCATGTTCTCGCGCTCCTTGGTCAGGAACGCGGGCATCAGCGCCGGATCGACGTATCCATCACCATCGGCGACCTTCTGGATCGCCCGCACGATCGTCTGGTGCGGAGCCTCCTTGAGGATGTAGCCCTTGGCGCCCGACTCCAGGCCGCGCGTCAGCAGGCTGCGCTCGGCGAAGGCGGTGAACATCAGCACCGCCGTCTCCGGCACCTCGGTCGTGATCTCCTTGGCGGCTGCCAGCCCGTCCATGCCGGGCATGCGGACGTCGAGGATGACGACGTTCGGCTTGCGCCGCTTCGCCAGCGTCACCGCCGCCTGGCCGTCGGATGCTTCTCCCACCACTCGGATGTTCTCCGAGCGGGAGAGAGAGAGGCGCAGGCCCTCGCGTACCACCTCGTGGTCATCGACGATCAAGCAGGTAATGGGTTCACTCACGTGCACTCCAACGATCGCAGGCGTTTACCACCGGTGTGGTGTATCGGCAGGAAGTCCACCGACCGTTAGCCCCACATCGAAAGTGGCTCCGGCGACCGGGTTCAGGAGTTCGCCGACGGCGACTTCTTCCCTGCCCAACAGGGATTCGACCGGTGGCCTTGATAGACTGCCGTGGCGTGAGCGACGAGCCTCCGAGTACACGTCCGGCATGAAAACCGCGCTCGCGCTGCTTGCGGTTCTCGTGATCGTCCTCGCCAACGGCTTCTTCGTCGCCGCCGAGTACGCGCTGGTCACCGTGCGCCGCACGCGCGTCCAGGAGCTGCTCGACCAGGGCAACAAGCGCGCCCGGCGGGTCGCCGACCTGCAGACCAATCCGGCCAAGTTCATCTCGGCCATCCAGCTCGGCGTCACGCTGTCCAGCCTGGCGCTGGGCGCGATCGGCGAGCCGGTGATCTCGCGGCTGCTCGACTCGCCGCTGGGGCTGCTGCCGGCCGCTTGGCACGGCAGCGTCTCGCTGACCGTCTCGGCGATCCTGGCATTCACAGTGCTCTCGTTCTTCCACGTGGTGCTGGGCGAGATCGTGCCCAAGAGCTACACGCTGCAGCACGCCGAGCGGATCTCGATGGCGGTTGCCTCGCCAATCGCGTTCTTCTACACGGTGTTTCGCCCCTTCATCTGGGTGCTGGTGTCGGCCAGCGGCGTGGTGCTTCGCTGGCTGGGGCTCCCGCCCGAGGCGCGGCGCACGGCGGTGCACTCGGAGGAGGAGCTGAAGATGCTGGTCAACGCCAGCCGCGAGCAGGGCGTGCTGGAGGAGGACGAGCAGGCGATGCTCCACAAGGTGTTCGCCTTCGCCGACAAGGATGCTCAGGACGTGATGGTGCCGCGGCCGGATGTGGTCGCACTGCCGCTCGGCATGCCGGTATCGGAGCTCTTGCGGCTGATGCTGCAGCACCCCTACACGCGGTATCCCGTCTACGACGACGATGTGGACGATGTGGTCGGCGTCCTGCATGTACGCGACCTGTTCGCCGCCCTGCACGATCGCGGCATCGAGAGCGTCGATGTCAGCGCGCTGCTACGCCCGGCGATCGTGGTGCCCGAGACCAAACGCCTGGACGAGCTGCTGGCCGAGTTCCGCGCCACCTCGAACCACATGGCGATCGTGGTCGACGAGTACGGATCGTTTGCCGGCCTGGCCACGCTGGAGGATCTGCTGGAGGAGATCGTGGGCGAGATCGGTGACGAGTTCGATCTGCCCGATGCCGGCATCAAGCGGCTCGGCAAGAGCCGCATGCGGCTGGGCGGCTCGTTCCCGATCGAGGCGTTCAACGAGCGGTTCGGCACCAACCTGCCTGACGAGGATTACCACAGCGTTGGCGGCTTCGTGTTCGGTGAGCTGGGCAGGGCGCCGAAAGTGGGTGACAGCGTTACATGCGGCGCGACCCGCTTCGAGGTGAGCGGGGTTGACGGGCCGAGGATCGTCGAGGTGGACGTGACGCTGGGATCAGGCGAGCAGCACGCCGGCGAGCAACAGTCGGCGCCGGGTGGGGTGTAGCTCAGACCAGGTCGTCGCCGGTGCGAGCCATATCGACGTCGCGCGCGCTGATGCCGCCGACGTCGTGCGACACCCAGGCCAGCTCCACCAGCCCCCATGAGACGAGCATGTCGGGATGGTGGTCGGCCGTCTCCGCGGCTGCGGCGATCCGGTTTGCGAACGCCATCGCCGATGCGAAGTCGGTGAAGCGGTACTGCTTGCGCAGCGCGCCGTCGCGCTCAGCCCAGCCCTCGCCCAGCGACTTGATCGCCTCGTCGAGCTGATCCGGTGTCAGGACGCCCATGCCCCGAAGCGTACTATCGTGGTGCGGCAATGACCAACGTTGAGCTGTCCGCCCTCGACCGATCGATCATCGCGATCCTCCAGCGCGAGGGTCGTACCACCTATGCGCAGATCGGCGCCCGCGTCGGCGTCTCGGCCACCGCGGCGCACGAGCGGATCAAGAAGCTCGAGGCGCGTGGCGTGATTACGGGCTACCACGCCGGCATCGATCCGGCACTGGTCGGCGCCGGCGTCACCGCGTTCATCTTCGTCTCGCAGAAGGCCGGGCCACGCGGTGAGCTCGAGGATCTGTTCGCGGGACGGCCGTGGGTCGAGGAGTGCCACCGGGTTGCCGGTGAGGAGAGCCTGTTGTTGAAGGTGCGCGCAGAGTCGATGCCGGCCCTGGAGCACCTGGTGTGGGAGATCCGGGCGTTGGATACGGTCGAGCGCACCAAGACGATGATCGTGCTGGCGACGGCCTTCGAGGGGAGGCCGGTGGAGCCGGCCACGCCGGAGTCGCCGATCAACGCGGGCTGAGCGCGAGCGCGGCCATCAGCGCGTCGGCCGTGAGGGCGTGGGCCACCGAGCCGTCGCGCCCGTGCATGGTGCCCGCCTGCAGCATCGCGTTCAGGATCGCCTCCTCGGTGGCGTCGATCACGGCGTCGAACAGGGCGTCGATGTGCGCATGTCCCAGCATCATCACGGCGGTGGCGTCGGTGTGCCCGTCGATCACCGCCGCCAGGCCGCGGTTACCGGTGGCGAAGCAGAGCATCAGATCGCCGCTCGAGTTCTCGCCGCTGCCGCCGCTGCGGCCGATACCCAGCGCGGCCCGCTGCGCGAGTCGCTGGCACTGGCCGGGCAGCAGCGGCGCGTCGGTCGCAACCACCACGATGATCGACCCGGCCGAGGGCGGAAGATCGACCGCGGTGCGCGGCAGCGGGATCGAGGCGAGCCGCCGCCCCACCGGGCGGCCGTCCACCCGAAGTCGCTCGCGACGGCCGTGGTTTGCCTGCACCAGCACGCCCACCGTGTGGCCACCGCTCTGCGCGGGCAGCCGGCGCGAGGAGGTGCCGATCCCACCCTTGAACCCGTGGCAGATCATGCCGGTGCCCGACCCGACGCTGCCCTCGGCGACGGCGCCGCCGGCCGCGCTCTCGATGGCAGCTCGCACATGCTCTGGGCGGACATGGAAGCCGTTGATCTCGTTCAGGCCGCCGTCGTAGGTCTCCGCCACCACCGGCATCGACCACAGCGCCAGATCGTCGGCGGCCGCTGCGATGGCTGCCGCCACCAGAGCGTCGCGCACCACGCCGACGCTGTGGGTGTTGGTCAGCCCGATCGCGCTTGCCAGCAGCCCTGACTCGCGGATCCAGTGGCTGCCGGTCATCTCGCCGTTGCCGTTCAGACGGTGGTAGCCGGCGAACACCGGATCGAGCAGCGGCTCACCCTCATGCGGCAGGATCACCGTCACCCCGGTGCGAACGGCATCGCCCTCGATCAGCGTGGTGTGCCCGACCCGAACGCCGCTCACGTCGGTGATCGCGTTGTGGCTCCCCGGCGAGAGCGGGCCGATCGTGATGCCGAGGTCGCGGGCGCGCACGCCGACGATGCTACACCGGCCGAAGCCGGCTACACGATCTCGATCGGCTGTTCGGAGATGCCCGAGTCGCCGATCAGGTACCCCTTCAGGTCGGCGCCGCCACCGGCCAGCGAGACGATCAGGTACACCGCGTCCGGCCAGAAGGCCTGCTCGCTGTCGGTGCGCGAGGGATAGGCGGGGGACGAGACGTGCGAGTGGTAGATGCCGATCAGGTCGAGGCCGGCATCATCGATCTCGTTCATGATCCGGATCTGATCGCGCGATTCGATCCGGTAGTAGTACGGGCTGGGCTCGTCCGACTGGGCTGGGAAGAAGCGCTCGGCGCGTCCGTCGCGGCCCGCGATCAGGCCGCAGGCCTCATTCGGCAGCCCCGCGCGGGCGTGGGCGACGATCTGATCCCGTATCGCCGCCGGGATCACCACCAGACGCGCTCCTCCATCTCCCGTTCGAGCTGGTCGGCGTCCTTGGTGTAGAGGCCAGCGCTCATGTACTTGGAGCCGCCGTCGGCGAACAGCACCACGACGTTCGAGCCCTCCTCCAGGTCGCTTGCCACGCGCCGGGCGACGGCCAGCGCCGCTCCCGCCGAGACGCCGGCGAAGATGCCCTCCAGGTCGAGCAGCCGGCGCAGCGCCGTGACCGCCTCGCCGTTGGATACCAGCACCTTGCGATCGAGCTCCTTGATGTCCAGGATCGGCGGCGTGTAGCCGTCCTCGAGGCTGCGCAGGCCCATCACCGGGTCGCCCTGCAGCGGCTCGGCGGCCACCACCTGCACGTTCGGGTTGACCTCGCGCAGCCTGCGGCCGTTGCCCATCAGGGTGCCGCCGGTGCCGAGTCCGGCCACGAATGCGTCCACCTGTCCGTCGGGCACCTGGTCGAGGATCTCGAGCGCGGTGCCGCAGTAGTGGGCGCTCGGATTGGCCTCGTTGGCGTACTGGAACGGCATGAAGACGCTGGGGTCGCGCTCGGCCAGCTCGCGGGCCATCGCGACCGCCCCGTTCGATCCCAGGTTGCCGGGCGAGAAGATGATCTCGGCGCCGTACATCCGCAGCAGCTGAACGCGCTCCGGTGTTGCCGACTCGGGCATCACCACGGACACCGGGTAGCCCTTGACCTTGCCGATCATCGCCAGCGCGATGCCGGTGTTGCCGCTGGTCGGCTCCAGGATCCGCTGGCCCGGTAGCAGCTCGCCCGACTCCTCGGCCGCCTCGACCATCGAGAGCGCCACGCGGTCCTTGACCGAGCCGGTGGGGTTCTGCTCCTCCAGCTTGGCGAAGATGCGCACGCCCGGCTTGGGTGTCATCCGCGGCAGCTCGACCAACGGCGTGTTCCCCACCGCTGAGAGGGCCGCGCTGCGCTCGGTCTGCAGGCAGCTCACGGTCGTGCACCTCCGGCCATCGCCGGCAGCACGATCACGGTCGCCTCGGGCGTGACGGCCGTCTCCAGCCCGTCGCCCAGCCGCACATCCTCGTTGTTGACGTAGACGTTCACGAACCGGTTCAGCTCGCCGCCATCGTCGAACAGATGCCCCTTGATCGCGGGGTAGCGGGTGGTGAGATCGTCCAGAAGCTCCCGTACGGTGTCGCCACTGGCGTCCACCTCGCGGGCGCCGCCGACGGCCTGTCGGAGGATGGGGGGCATGCGGACGGTGCTCAAGCGACGGCCTCCTGGATGGTGGGCAGCGCCTGTGCGCGAGCCGGCGCGGCGCAGAACTGCTCGTAATCGATGAAGTGGATCTGGTCGGCGTCCTTGCTGCAGACCGGGCACTGGGGGTCGCGTTGCATGCGCAGCTCCACGAACTCCATTGCCAGCGCGTCGTAGCGTAGCTGGCGGCCGATCAGGGGATCGCCCACGCCCAGCAGCAGCTTGATCGCCTCGGTCGCCTGCAGCGTCCCGATCACGCCCGGCAGCACGCCGAGCACCCCGCCCTCGGCGCAGGATGGCGCGAGCTCGGGCGGCGGCGGCACCGGGTACTGGCAGCGGTAGCAGGGACCGACGCGGGGCGCGTACACGGTCACCGATCCCTCGAACTGGTAGATCGAGCCGTGTACGACCGGGATGCCGGCGACGACGCTGGCATCGTTCAGCAGGTAGCGGGTGGGGAAGTTGTCGGTGCCATCGACGATCACGTCGTAGCCGGTGATCACGTCCATCACGTTCTCGGACGTCATCCGTTCGGTGTACTTGACGATCTTCACCTCGGGGTTGAGCGCCCTCAGCGCGATCTCGGCCGAGTCGACTTTGGCCATGCCGATGCGATCCTCGGTGTGCAGGATCTGCCGCTGCAGGTTCGAGCGGTCGACCACGTCGCCGTCGATCATGCCCAGCGTTCCGACACCGGCCGCCGCCAGATAGAGAGCGGCCGGTGAGCCGAGGCCGCCGGCGCCGATCAGCAGCACCTTGGAGTCAAGCAGCTTCAGCTGCCCCTCCTCGCCCACCTCGGGGATCAGGGTATGGCGGCTGTAGCGCTCCAACTGTTGGCCGCTCAGCGTGCGCGGCAGCCTCCACTGGTGGCCGTTCTGCTTCCACTGCGAGAAGCCGCCGCTGATCGAGAGCACGTCGCTGAAGCCGAGCTCGGCCAGTGTCTTTGCGGCGTACGCCGAGCGATTGCCGGCCGCGCAGTACACGATCACGGGCGCGTTGCGGTCGCTGACCGCGTTGTCGATACGCGACTCGAGGTTGCCGCGGGGGATGTGGATGGCGCCGGGGATATGGCCCTGCTCCCACTCGTCGCGCTCCCGCACGTCGAGCAGCACCGGCCGTGGCTCGGCCTCCAGCCGCTTGGCGGCGTCCTTCGGGGCGATCTCATGGATCTCACGTTTCACAGACGCCAGATGATCGCGGTACGTGGCCACGTCCATCACCTACCCTTTCAGCACAACAGCCCGCGCGCTCACGCGCCGGGCGGAAATATCTCATCAAACTCTAGCCTGGAATGGATCCAAACTCCATCCGCGTATTGCTGTGAACGAGTCCGAGGCAACAGATATTCCCGGGGGTCGCAGGCGGCTGGTGGCGGTGCTGGGAACGGCGCTGAGCGCCGGCGTGATCGCGGCCGCGGTGGTGCTGCTGACCGCCGGGGGCTCGGGCTCGGATGGCCGGCCGGCCGCGATCAAGGCACAGCCGTTCTCCGGTGCGCCGCCGCTGCAGATCGAGCTTCCGGGCGGCTCGGTGAGGGGCACCGTCGCCGGGCTTCGGGCGGCAGAGCATGAGCTGCCCGCCGGCGATGTGCGGATCGCCGTCGCCCGTGCCATTGCCGGCTACCAGACGCGAGGCGCGGCCGCCACGCTCGCCGCCCTCCGCGCGCTGCCCCAGACCGAGGCGGTCGTCAGCCTGCACGTCGGCATGGTGGAGATCTGGGATGGCAACCAGAGCGCCGGCTTTGCCGAGCTGCGCCGGACGCGAACGCTCGACCCGTACGGCTTCTACGGCACGATCGCCGACAATACGCTGCACGTAAAGGATCAGCTGTTCGGGTACCCGCTGTACATCGCACCGCCCGGGCTGCCGGCTGGCAGCGTCGCCAAGCTGCGCACGCTCTCGGTCAGCCGGCCGAACGACTCCACCGTCTGGCTCGCGCTGGCCTACCAGCTGCAGGCGTCCGACCATCTCGCGGCACTGGCGGCGGCCCGGCGCGCGCTCGAGCTCGACCCGACCGGGATCTCGCCCCGGGTGGCGGTGGCGGTGCTTGGCTACTCCAAGGACAACCCCGCCGCCTCGTTCGCGGTGCTGGGCCCGCTCAGCCAGCAGGCGTCCGACACCACCGAGATCCGTTTCCACCTCGGCATGCTGCTCTACTGGCTGAAGCAGAATACGGATGCCGAGGCGCAGTGGCGGCAGGTCGAGCAGGGATCGCCCGATTCGGTGTACGGCAAGGTCGCCGCCAGGCTGATGCGTGACCTGGGTGCGAACTGATCACACCACGCGGCTGGCGCCGACATAGGTGTCCGCGTACCAGCCTGTCAGCGTGCTGATCCGCACCACGTCGCCGGTGTGCGGCGCGTGGATGAACCTGTTGCCGCCGATGTAGATGCCGACGTGGCCGAGACCGTGGAAGAAGACGAGGTCGCCCGGCCGCAGCATCGATCGGGCGACGTGTCGCCCGGCCCGGTACTGGTCGGCCGCGACGCGCGGCAGGCTCACCCCGAGCCGGCCGTAGACGTAGGCCACCAATCCGGAGCAGTCGAAGCCGGATGGGCTCTCTCCACCCCACACGTACGGCACGCCCAGCTCGTGGCGGGCCAGCGCCACGGCGCGGGCGGCGATGCCCCCCGGCCTGGCCGCGTGCCGCCCGCCGGACGAGGGCGCGGGGTCGGCGTGGAAGTCTCGGCTGGCGGCGAGGTGCAGTCGGGCGCGCGTGTGGTCGCCCACCTGGCCGTCTACCAGCAGCCCGTGACGGCCCTGGAACAGCTTCACCGCCCGCAGCGTCTGCGGGCCGAACTCGCCGTCCGCCGCGATGCCCAGCGCGCGCTGAAGTGCCACGACCGCCGGCCCGCGATCGTGGATCCGCAGCACGATCTCGCCGCTCGTGCCGTGATCCTCGGAGATCAGCGCCGCCTCGGTGTGCGGGCCGACCTGGCCGTCGACCAGCAGCGCATGGCTGTGCTGGAAATGTTTGACCGCCGACAGCGTCCGGTGACCGAAGACGCCGTCGGCGGGAACCCCCAGCAGATGCTGCAGCCGCGCCACGTCAGGACCCACGTCGCCCAACCGCAGGATGCGGGGTAGCACGCGGCGCGCCCCGGCTCTCGCCGACGCCTGGTGCTGCTTGCCCGCGGCGAACGCGGGCGCGCCCATCCCCGACGCGGTCGCGGCCAGCACCAGCGGTACGCTCATGCGGCGCACGCGTCGGCGACGGCGGAACGACTCACGCCGGCGGAGCGAGCGCGCCGTCGACGCCTTCCAGAGGTCGGGTGACGCGAGGTCTCTGACGGCACTCGGCTGCATGCGACGAACCTACGCCCCGGTTGTCAGGCTGCGGTTAGCTGATCGTGAAGATCTTGTGCGCGCGGCCGCTCGCTCACCAGGGCGGGCGGCCGTACACCCAGCGGCCGGCCAGCATGGTTGCCACCACGCGGGCGTCGGCAGTCCGTTCCGGGTGGGCGACGATGTCGGTGTCGAGCACCACCAGGTCGGCCTCCAGACCCGGCAGCAGGCAGCCGCGGCGGCGCTCCTCGCCGACGGCGTAGGCGGCGGCCGACGTGAAGCATGCGATCGCGTCGGCGATCGCGATCCGCTGCTCGGGGTACCAGGGCGGTCGCTGGTCGAGCGTGCGGTCGATCGCCGCCCGGATTCCCGCCAGGGGGTCGAGCGGCTCGATCGGTGGGTCGGCTCCGAACACCACGTGCGCGCCGGAGTCGAGCAGGTCGCGCGTGCGGTAGGCGCTGGCCGCCCGGCTGCCCCAGATCGAGTCGGCCAGGTCGCGGTCGGAGGTGGCGTGGACGGGCTGCAGGGAGGCGATCACGCCCAGCTCAGCGAACCGCGGCAGGTCGTCGTCGTCGAGGCACTGGACGTGTTCGATGCGCGGCCGCAACAGCGCCTGCTGCCACGCCTCGCGGGTGCGCTGAAACGCGTTCAGGGCGGCCCGGTTGGCACCGTCGCCGATCGCGTGCGCCGCCACCGCCAAGCCGCCGGCGGCCGCCTCGGCCACTGCCTCTGCCAGATCGTCCTCGCTCAGCAGCCGCTGGCCCGACCCGTCCAGCATCCAGGCCGTGCGTGAGCCCAGCGTCCCGTCCATGAACGCCTTCACCGGTCCGAACCGCAGCAGCCGGCTGCCGAACCCGGTGCGGATCTCGACCGCGCGGGCGGCGGCCAGATCGTCCAGCGGCACGCTCATCGTCACCCGCAGCGTCAGTCGCCGGTCGGCGTCGTATCGCTGCCACAGCTCGCGTCCGCCCTGGGCCTGGAAGTCGTGCACGCCGATCACGCCGAGCGCGTTTGCCTCGCGCATGCCGTCGCGCAGTGCCTGGGAGCGCTCCAGGGGCGACGCGTGCGGGATCGGAAAGCGCCACGCATCCCACTCGTGCAGCACCCCGCTTGGGTGCTCGGTGCCGGCGGCGCGCAGCGCGGCCGAGTTGAGCCACAGCGTGTGGTGGTCGTGAGCCCACAGCGCGGTCGGGCGATCGCCGGTGGCGGAGTCCAGCGCCGTGGCGGAGGGCGGGCCGTCCGGCCAGCGCTCGCCCAGCCAGCCGGCGCCGCGCAGCCAGCCCTCGCTGGGCGCGACCGCGGCCACCGCTGCCAGCGCCTCGGCCAGGCTGGTGCAGCCGCGCAGATCGAGCGAGCCGCGCTCCAGCGCCCAGTCAAGGAAGTGCACGTGGCAGTCGCTGAAGCCGGGCAGCACGCAGCGGCCGTCGAGGTCGATCCGCTCGTGGCCGACTGTGTCGTCGTCGCCCTCGCGGACGTCCACGCCCCCAGCGATCAGGCTGTCGGCGACCGCCAGCGCGCGCACCTGGGGCAGGCGCGGGTCCATGGTGTAGATCGGGCCGTTGTGGAGGATCAAGCGGCCGGTAGTCTACGCCGGGTGATTCCCGAGCACGAGATCGAGCGGCGGCTGGAGCGTGTGCGTGGCGAGATTGCCGGCGATGGCCTGGACGGGGCGGTGCTGGTGCAGAGCACCGATCTGGCCTACCTATCAGGCACCAACCAGCAGGCGCACCTGGTCGTCCCGGTCGCCGGGCCGCCGATCCTGCTGGTGCGGCGGACGCTGCAGCGCGCGCATGACGAATCGCCGCTGGCCGACGTGCGTGAGCTGGCCTCGCTGTCCGGGCTGTCCGCGGCGCTTCGCGACGCCGGTCTGGTGGCCGGCGCCCGCATCGGATTCGAGCTCGATGTGCTGCCGGCCGCCCGCTACCTGGCGTACGTCGAGCGGCTTGAGGGCTACCGCCTGGCCGACTGCTCGGGCGCGATGCGCCGGGCGCGCGCCGTCAAGAGTGAGTGGGAGCTCGCGCGGATGCGGCTCGCCGCCGCACAGGTGCGGGCGGCGGCGGAGGCGGTGCCGATGCTGATCCGACCGGGCGTGCGAGAGTCTCACGTTCAACTTGAGGTTGAGAAAATACTGCGGCAGTGCGGACATCAGGGCCAGCTGCGGTTTCGCGGCTTCAACCAGGAGATGCACTACGGCCAGGTGCTGGGAGGCCCCAGCGGCGCCGTGCCCGGATATTCCGATTCGCCGCTGTGTGGCCCGGGTCCAAACCCGGTGCTGGGGAAGGGGCCGGGCGGCCACGTGCTCGAGCCCGGCGACCCCGTGATCGTCGACCTGGTCGGCGGTCACGAGGGCTACCTGGCCGACCAGACGCGCAGCTTCTCGGTCGGCCCGGCGCCGGCGGATCTGCAGCGTGCGTACGAGGTCGCGGTCGAGATCCTGCGCGCCGTCGAGCAGATGACCAGGCCCGGCGTGCCGCCCAGCGCGCTGTTCGACCTGGCCGAGAGGATGGCCGGCGAGGCAGGACTGGGCGAGTACTTCATGGGGCATGGCCGCGACCGGGTGCGCTTCCTGGGCCACGGCGTCGGCCTCGAGATCGACGAGCTGCCGGTGCTCGCGCCGGGCTTCGACGCGCCGCTCGAGCCGGGTCACGTGATCGCGGTTGAGCCCAAGTTCGTGTTTCCCGGGCGGGGCGCGGTCGGCATCGAGAACATGTACGCCGTCACCACCGACGGCTGGGAGAAGATCACCACCGCGGACGAGGAGCTGATCGAGGCATGAGCGCACGCCATCTTCAGAGCGAGGAGCAGGACCTGCTGATCGACGCGGTGCGGCAGCTGGCCCGTGAGCGGATCGCGCCGCACGCCGCCGAGGTCGACAAGCGGGCCGAGTTCCCGTGGGCGGCGGTCCAGCTGCTGCGCGACAACGACGTGTTCGCGCTCGGTTTCGCGCCCGAGCACGGCGGTACCGGAACCGGCACGCTGACCTTCCTGCGGGCGGTGGAGGAGCTGTCCTGGGCTGACGCCACCGTCGGGCTGATCCTGGCCGTGCAGTCGCTTGGGGCGACGGCGATCGAGCTGTCCGGCTCGGCCGAGCAGCGCGCCCGCTACCTGCCACGCTGGGCCAGCGGCGAGTGGATCGGCGCGTATGCGCTGACCGAGGCGGGCGCCGGATCGGACGCCAGGGCGATGCGCACGACCGCCCGCCGCGACGGCGACCACTGGGTGCTGGACGGCTCCAAGCGGTTCATCACCAACGCCGGCGTCGCCGACACCTACATCGTGTTCGCCCGCTCCGGCGACGAGGCGATCTCGGCCTTCATGGTCGAGAGGGACGCTCCCGGATTCTCGGTGGCGCGGATCGAGCCGAAGATGGGCATCAAGGGTTCGACCACCGGCGAGCTGGTGTTCGACGGCTGCCGCGTGCCGGCCGATGCGCTGGTGGGCGAGGAGGGCAGCGGATTCCGTACCGCGATGCGCGTCCTCGATCGCTCACGGCCGGGCATCGCCGCCCAGGCGCTGGGTATCGCCCAGGCGGCGCTCGACTATGCCGTCCGCTACGCCACCCAGCGCGAGACGTTCGGCAAGCAGTTGGCCGAGCACCAGGGCATCCAGTTCATGCTGGCCGACATGGCGGTTCGGGTCGAGTCCAGCCGCGGCATGCTCTACGACGTCGGCGCGATGCTCGATGCCGGCATCGACGGCCCGGCGCTCACCAAGGCGTCGGCGATGGCGAAGCTGATCTGCTCCGACTCGGCGATGGCCGTGACGACGGACGCCGTCCAGATCCTCGGCGGCTACGGATACATCGAGGAGTACCCGGTCGAGCGGTTGATGCGCGACGCCAAGATCACCCAGATCTACGAGGGCGCGAACCAGATACAGCGGATCGTGATCGCGAGGCAGCTGCTGCTGGAGCTCGGCTGACCGGCGCGGCCGGTACGAACAGTTCTCTCAGACAGCCCTTACGGTTCCCGAACATCGGTGTGCGAGAGTGACCCACCGGCGCACTGATCTCGATCAGCGCGTCCGGAACCAGATGACTGCGACCTCCCGACGCTCCCGAACCACCTTCGCCCTCGGCGTGGCCGTGCTCGCGGCGACCGCGTTCAGCCTTGCGACCGCGGCGACCGGGTCGGCCAGGGTGCATGACTGGCTGTTCGACCCTGATGGGTCGAGCGTCGTCAACACCCGCAGCGAGGCGGTGCTCGTCGCCCGCCGCTACGACGTGATCGTGGCCGGCCCCAGGTATCACCAGTTCCTGGGCGTGATGCGGGCCACCCATCCCCGAATCGTGATCGCCCCGTACCACAAGGGGACGGCCGTGCAGGGCAGCCAGCTGACATGGATCAAAGCGCACCACCCGAAGTGGTTGCTGCGCACCGCCGGGGGCAGCCTGATCAGATCCGGGATATACGGCACGTACCTGATCGATCCCGGCAACCTCGGCGTACATGCGTGGCAGGCCGACTTTGCCAGGCACGCCGTGGCCAATGGCTGGAACGGGATCTACCTCGACTCGATGGGGCTGTACGCCTTCAACGGATTTCGGGGTACGCCGATCAATCCCCGCTCCGGCCAGGCCTTCACCACCACCGGATGGCTCAAGGCCACCACCGGCCTGGCCGCGGCCGTCGACGCCGCTGTCAGGGTGCCCGTGATGGTGAACGGCATGCGCACGGGGCCGGGATACTGGAAGGGGACGCGGGTGCTCTTGGCCGGCGCTCAAAAGGGGGAGTTCGAGGGATGTTTCCGCGACGCCACCAGCGGCATCACCCGCTATCCCTCGTCCAGCAGCTGGCTGGCGACCGTTCGGGCGCTGAGCGACATCCAGGCGCGAGGGCGCAGCGCGATGTGCTGGACGAAGACGTGGACGAGCGCCACGAGCGCGCAGATCAAGCGCTGGCACGACTTCGCGCTCGCCTCCTTCATGCTCGCCGCCTGGGGAAAGAACCAGTACTTCTCCTTCTCCGGGTCCCGCAAGGAGACGGCGCTGACGTGGTTTGGCGACGGCCGTTACACGCTGGGCAAGAAGGTGTCGGGGATCAAGCACGTCGGTGACCTGTATAAGCGCCGGTTCGCCAACGGCGTGGTGATCGTCAACCCCTCCGGGACATCGGATTCGATCGCGCTCACCAGCAGCTTCGTGTTCCCGTCCGGTCGGCGCTCGAAATTGGCGACGCTGCCCGCCCACACGGGCCTGATCCTGATGGAGCCTTGAGCGCGACCGAGATCGCACTTGGCTAGAGTCACGAGATGGCCGAGGCCCATGCAGTGATCGATTCGGCGCTCGGCCCCCTGCAACTTGCGGCGCAGGACGGCGCGCTGACCATGCTCTGGATGTCGCCGCTTCCCGATCGCGGCGCCGCTGCGGGTGAGGCGCGCGACCGCGCCATCCTGGCGGCGGCGGGCGAGCAGTTGAACGCCTATTTCGCCGCAGATCTGACCACCTTCGATCTGCCGCTGGCACCTCGCGGCACCCCGTTCCAGCAGCGCGTGTGGGAGGCGTTGCTGGAGATCCCCTTCGGCGAGACGACCAGCTACGGCGCCCTGGCGAACCATCTGCAACGCCCCGGCGCCGCGCGAGCGGTCGGGCTGGCGAACGGCAGCAACCCGATCTCGATCATCATCCCCTGCCACCGTGTGATCGGCTCGGATGGCCGGCTGACCGGCTACGGCGGCGGCCTCGACCGCAAGGCGTGGCTGCTCGACCACGAGGCGGGCCGCGGCCCCGGCCAGCTGGCCCTGCCGGCCACCGCGCTCGCCGCACGATGATCACCGGCGATGCTCTGCGCCAGCGGCAGGCGTCGGTCTACAACCGTGCCCGACGGCGGCTCTCACTGGCAGACAGCGTGGCCGGTCTGGGTGGGCTGGCCGCGGTCGCGGTCTGGGCCGGCTCGCTGGGCGGATGGGGGACGGTCGCCGCGCTGGCCGTCGGCTTGCCGCTGATCTCGCTGCCGTTCGGGTACGCCGGGTACGTGCTGTCGAGACGACACGGCCTCTCACGGCAGACCGTGGCCGGCTGGCTTGCCGACCAGGGCAAGGCCCGGTTGATCGGCCTGGTGCTGGGAGGCGCGGTCGCGCTGGGACTGCTCGGCTGCCAGCGGCTGTCAGCGGAGTGGTGGCCGCTGCCGGCCTGGGGCGGCGCGGTGGTGCTCTCGGTGGCACTCTCGATCCTGTGGCCGGTGCTCTTGCTGCCGCTGTTCATGCGCAGCGAGCCGTTGGCCGAAGGTGAGCTGGCCGACGAGCTGTGGCGCACCATCCGCTCGACCGGAGTGGCGGTGCGGGAGCTGCGGCTGCTGCACATGGGTGAGAAGACGTCGGCCGCGAACGCGATGGTCGCCGGGCTGGGCCCGACGCTGAAGGTGTACGTCGGCGACACCATCGCCGAGGGCGCCGAGGCCGAGACGGCGATCGCCGATACCAGGCTGGTGCTCGCGCACGAGCTCGGGCACCACGCCCGGCACGACGTTTGGCGGCTGCTGGCCTGGTCGGCGCTGGCGCTCGCAGCGGGCATGGCCGGCGCCTGGGCAGCGGTGCGCTGGCTGGCCCCCGACGGCCTCGGTCACCTGACCGCGCTGCCGGCGCTGGTGATCGGCTTCACGCTGGCCTCGACCGTGATCTCGCCGCTGGGAGCCGCCTACTCTCGTAGGCGCGAGCGGGCGGCCGATCGGTACGCCGTCTCGGTCACCGGGCAGGGCGAACGCTACGCCGAGACGTTCGAGCGGCTGGTGCAGCAGAACCTGCTCGAGCTGCGCCCGCCGTGGCTGTGGCACGCGCTGACCGCGTCGCATCCGATGCCGGCCGATCGGATCGCCGCGGCACGCGCTCGCGAGTAGCCGGACAAGTTGGGCACAGGGCAGGAATAGACTGCACCGGCGCGAACTGCGTCCCGATGCGGTTTGGAAACAGTGGAGCGGCCGTCACGCTCGAGCAGCGCGGGCGGCCGGATCTCATAATCGTCGGAGGAGTGTCTGTGGGTCAGGTGATCGCGTTCGCGAACCAGAAGGGTGGAGTCGCGAAGACCACGACCACGCTCAACCTCGGCGTCGCGCTGGTGGAGCGAGGGAAGCGGGTGCTGTGCGTTGATCTCGATCCCCAGTCGAACCTGACCATGAGCCAGGGCGTCGATCCGGACGAGCTCGAGCGCACCATGTTCGACGTCCTGGTGCACAAGACGCCGATCGAGGACGTGATCCTGCACCGCGAGATCGACCTCGCCGCCAGCAGCATCGACCTGGCCGGCGCCGAGCTGGCGCTGTCGTCGATGATCGGCCGCGAACGGGCGTTGCAGAAGGCGCTGCTGCCGATGCGAAGCATCTACGACTACATCCTGATCGATACCCCGCCGTCGCTCGGGCTGCTCACGATCAACGCGTTGACTGCCTCGGACGGCGTGATCGTGCCGGTGCAGTGCGAGTACCTCTCGTTGCGAGGGCTGATCCAGCTCGAGAACACGTTGACCATGATCCGCGAGAACCTCAACCCGGACGTGCGCATCAAGGGCATCCTGCCGACCATGTTCGATGGGCGCACGCTGCACTCACGCGAGGCGGTCGAGATCCTGCAGGAGAACTTCGGCGACCTGGTGTTCGAGACCAAGATCCGAAAGACCATCCGTTACGCCGAGGCGCCCGTGAAGGGAACCTCCGTACTCAAGTACGATTCCAAGGGCAACGCGGCGAAGGCCTACCGTGACCTCGCCGGGGAGGTGCTCCGCAGTGGCAAAACGAAATAGCATGCGCGACGGCCCGCTCGCCCAGCTGTTCAAGGCGACCGAGGCCGGACAGAGCGTCGAGGCGGAGGATCCCGCTCCGGCGCCCGCCGACCGTGAGACCACCCGCACCAAGCGGCAGGTCAGCAGCTCCCAGCCGCGTCCCAAGCTGATCGACCTTCCCGAGCCGGAGGAGAGCGGCGGTTCGCGGTTTCCCAGCCCGGACGGGCAGCCCTACCTGGCCGTGATCCGGGTCGTTGGCGTGGGTGGCGGCGGCTGCAACGCCGTCAACCGGATGATCGAGTCGGACGTCAAGGGCGTCGAGTTCATCGCCGTCAACACCGACATCCAGCAGCTGCAGATGTCCGATTCGCCGACCAAGATCCATATCGGCCGCGAGCAGACGCAGGGCCTCGGTTCGGGGGCCGACCCCGAGGTGGGGCGAATCTCAGCCGAGGGCTCCTACGACCGCATCAAGACCGTGCTGCGCGGCTCCGACATGGTGTTCGTGACCGCCGGCGAGGGTGGCGGCACGGGCTCCGGCGCCGCGCCGGTAATCGCGCGCATCGCCCGCGAGGTGGGCGCGCTGACGGTCGGCATCGTGACGGCGCCGTTCGCATTCGAGGGCCGCCGCCGCGGCACGCAGGCGCGAGGAGGCGTCGAGGCGCTGCGCGAGGCGGCTGACACCGTGATCGTGATCCCCAACGACCGTCTGCTGGAAGTGCTCGAGAAGGGTACGCCGCTGGTCGACGCGTTCCGGATCGCCGACGACGTGCTGCGCCAGGGCGTGCAGGGCATCTGCGATCTGATCACGTTGCCGGGGCTGATCAACCTCGACTTTGCGGACGTGCGAGCGGTTATGGCCAACGCCGGCACGGCGATGATGGGCATCGGTATGGCGACCGGACCCAACCGGGCCGCCGAGGCGGCCACGCGGGCGGTGCGAAGCCCGCTGATCGATCACGAGGTGCGGTCGGCGCGCGGCATCCTGCTCTCGATCTCGGGCGGCAGCGACCTCTCACTGCACGAGGTCAACGAGGCGGCCGAGATCGTGCGCGCGGCATCCGACGATCGCACCAACATCATCTTCGGCGCCTCGGTTGATGAGCAGCTGGCGGGTCAGATGTGGGTGACGGTTGTGGCCACCGGATTCTCGGTGGGGGGCGCGGCACCGAGCGCCGGCACGCAGACCGGCCGTTCGCAGGTTCCGCCGCCGGACGATCTGCTCGAGCCACCCAGCTTCCTGCAGAACTAACGTCCTCACCGTAGGATCTCGGCATGCCTGGAGCGATCGCCGCCGGACACGAGCTGACCACCCGCGCGGGTGCCAACGCGCTTGATCAGGGCGGAAACGCGGTCGATGCGGTGGTTGCGGCGGCCGCCATGTCGTGGGCGGCTGAGCCGGCGCTGACCGGCCCCTGCGGCGGCGGCTTCGTAATGGTGCGCCCATCCCGCACGCGCCGCGCGGCACTGTTGGACGCGTTCTCGAGCATCCCCGGCCGCGACCTGCCGGCCAGCCGCCGACTGATCCAGGTGGAGCAGGTGAGCGTGCCCTTCGACGATCGCACCACGCAGATCTTCCATGTCGGCTCAGCCACATGTGCCGTCCCCGGCGTGGTGGCCGGACTGCACGCTGCGCACCGCCGCTACGGCCGCCTGCCGTGGTCGCAGCTGCTGCTGCCCGCGGCCGCGACTGCACAGGAGGGCGTCGTCTCCAATGCCGGCCAGCAGGCCGTGCTGAACGCGATCGAGGGCATCCTCATGCGCACTGCGGAGGGCCGGGCCGTGTTCGCTCCCGACGGCCGCTACCTCGGCCAGGGCGACCGCGTGCGCCAGACCGAGCTGGCCGGGTCGATCGAGCTGCTGGCCGAGCGCGGGCCGGACGAGATGTACCACGGGACGCTGGCGCGGGCGATGGTGGCCCACCAGCACGCCAACGGCGGGCGGCTGACGATGACTGACCTGGCCAGCTACCGGCCGGTGTGGCGGCGGCCGCTGCGGGCCGGCTATCGCGGCTATCAGCTGGTCACCAATCCGCCGCCGTCATCGGGCGGCGTCCTGATCGCTCACATGCTGGCGGTGCTGGAGGGCGCCGGCGACGGCCTGCAGGCGGGTCGCGCTCCCGCCATGCGCGCCCTGGCAGAGACGATGCGCCTGACCGCGCGGCGGCGCGATCGCCAGTTTGTACGGCGGCTGCGCCGGGGCGGCCTGGTGGCGCACATGCTCGACCCAGCCGCGATCGAGTCAGCGCGGCTCGAGCTGCGGGCGGCGGTGACACGGCCACCGAGCGCGATGTCGATCCTCGCGGCCGACCGTGGCACGACCCACGTCTCGGTGGTGGACGGCGATGGCAACGCGGCCGCCTTTACGGCGTCCAACGGCAGCCATTCGGGGGTGCTCGTTGCCGGCACCGGCCTGCACCTGAACAACATGATGGGCGAGGAGGATCTCTCGGCGGGCCGTCACCTTGGCCCCGGCGTGCGCCTGACGAGCATGCAGGCTCCGACCCTGCTCGAGTTGGATGGACGGCTGCGGCTGGTGGTGGGCTCGAGCGGCTCCAACCGGCTGCGCTCGGCGATCACCCAGGTGATCGTGAACGTCGTCGAGCACGGCATGAGCCTGGACGAGGCGGTGAGCTTCCCGCGGGTGCACGTGGAGGGGAACCGGCTGGACTGCGAGGGGGGGCTGCCGGCGGCCGAGCTCGACCTGCTCGCCTCTGCCGGCGAGCGGCTGGTGCGGTTCGACGGGCTGAACCTCTACTTCGGCGGCGCCAACGCCGTTGCCTGTCACGACGACGGACGGCTTGAGGCGGCCGGCGATCCCCGGCGCGAGTGCTTTGGCATGGTGGTGTAGCGCCGCGGCCGTCTAGGGGCCGGGCGGCGGCGACGACGCGGCCCTGGCCGAGCTGGCCACGTACACGCCGACCAGCACCAGCACGGCGCCGGGCAGGAAGGTGGCCGGCAGCGCATCTCGCAGCAGCAGCCACGAGAGTCCGGCTCCCAACACCGGCTGGGCGTAGAGCGACGCTCCCACCGCCGCCGCGGACAGACCGAGCAGCGCGCGGTTCCACAGCAGGTACGCGACCACGCTGTTGCCGACGCCCAGGTACGCGACCAGCAGCACGGTGCGCGGGCCGGGCCGTTCCAGCCCGTCGCCGATCGCGATCTCACCCAGCATCGGCACCAGTGCCCAGCCCGCGCCCAGCACGCTGATCACAGCCGTCAGCTCGAGCGGGCTGTGACGGTCGAGGAAGCCCTTGCTGGAGACCGTGTACCACGAGAAGGCGAGCCCGGTGCCCAGCAGCAGCATCAGACCCAGCGGGCTGGCGCCGTCGGTGCGGCCCAGTCCGGCGACCAGCAACGAGCCGGTCAGGCCGATCGCCAGCCCAGCGCCCGCCCGCCGGCCGAAGCGCTCGTGCAGGAGCAGCGCCGCCCACAGCGCGATCAGCACCGGCTCCAGGCCGACGATGATTGCTGCGATCGCCGAGTTGGCGTTGTTGATGCCGAGGTAGATCAGCACCATCTGCCCCCACAGGCCGATCGCGGCGATCGCCAACAGCCGCATCAGATCGCCACCGGAGAGCCGCCGTAGCACCGGCAGGGCGATCGGCGACAGCAGCATCCCGGCGATCGCGAACCGCAGGCCGGCCAGAGTGATAGGACCGATCTGCCGCAGCGCCACCTCGCTGGCTGGAAATGCGCCTGCGTAGACCAGGTTGGCTGCGCCCAGAGCGACCAATGGGTGGCGCAGCCGGGTCAGCATGCGCGGCCACGACCGCCCGCCGCGGCGCAGCCGGCGGCCCGCATCTCCCGCGGCGCCGTCACTCGCCGGATGGCACCTTGCCGTTGGTGGTCGCGCGGTCGCGGATCTGCTCGATGCGCGCCAGCGTTTGCAGACCGCGCGTCAAGAGGTCGATCAGCGCCATGATCCGTTCCTGCTCAGAGCGCAGCTCGAGCACCCGCTGCTTCTCGGCGGCGGGGAAGTCGACACGGGACATGATCGCGTAGCTGAGGGGCGTCTCGAGGAGTGAGAGATCCTCGGCCGCGTCGCCGCCACCGGCGGCCGCGATCTGCCGGTACAGATCGAGCGCCGCCTCGCCCTCCGCGCCGATCGTGAGGTCTTCGCCGGCCTGCTCGGCGACTGCGGTCGTGAACGATCGGCCGCGCGTGATCTCGACCACCCGCAGCACCGTGAGGCCCTGCACGACGATGTTCATACGACCGTCGTCGAGCCGCTCGAGCAGCTCGATCACCTCGGCCGCGCAGCCGACCTCGCGGGTTCCCTCGTCGTCGCTGTAGAGCAGCAGGAACTGGCCGGCCGTGTCGAGGCACTCGTCGATAAGCTCGCGGTAGCGCGGCTCGAAGACGTGCAGCGGCATCAGCTCGCCGGGGACGAGCACGGTGGGGAGCGCGAAGATGCCGATCTCACGGGTGGCCATCGAGAGGTTGGTACTGTACTCGTCCCGTGGACGCCCGCCCCGAGATAGCACAGCTTCGGCCGTACCAGCCCGGGAAGCCGGCCTCGACGCTGCGACGGGAGCTGGGCATCGAGAGGGTGGTGAAGCTGGCCTCCAACGAGGGCCCGCTGGGGCCGTTTCCGGCTGCGCTGGCGGCGCTCGCCGAGACGTTGCCGCTGCTCAACCGCTATCCAGAGCGCGATCTCGAGTTGTGCCTGCGGCTGGCGCAGCGGCACGGACTGCCGCCGGACAGGATCGCGCCGGGCAACGGCGCCGACGCGATCATCGGACAGCTCTCGCTGGCCTACCTGCGACCCAGCGACGAGGTCGTGATGGGCTGGCCCTCGTTCGTCAGCTACCACCTCGCCGCGGTCAAGATGGGCGCCCGCCCGGTGCACGTCCCGTTGCGTGAAGGCGCCTGTGACATGGAGGCGATGGCCGCCGCGGTCGGTCGTTCGACCCGCATCGTGTACGTCTGCACCCCCAACAACCCGACCGGCGGTATCGTCGGCCGCCGACGGCTGGAGCGGTTTCTGGACGCGGTGCCGGAGGACGTGATGGTCGTCATCGACGCCGCCTACCATGAGTACGTCGATGACCCCGACCACACCGACGCGGTGGCGGAGCACGGCGGGCGTGCGAACGTGGTCGTGCTGCGGACGTTCTCCAAGATCTACGGGCTGGCGGGGCTGAGGGTCGGGTATGCCGTCGCCGCAGCCGAGGTGGTCGAGCAGCTGGCGCGGGTGCGGGGGCCCTTCGACGTCTCGCAGGCCGCCGCCGCCGCGGCGATCGCGAGCCTGGACGATTCCGGCGAGCTGGAGCGGCGGCGCTCGGCGAATGGCGAGCAGCGCGAGCGCCTCCAGCAGGGCCTGGTAGCGCTGGGGCTGAGGCCGATGGCGGCCGCCGCCAACTTCCTCTGCGTCGAGGTGGGGGATGGCGCGGCTCTCGCCCGCCGGCTGGAGCTGGAGGGCGTGATCGTGCGCCCGCTGGCCGCGTTCGGCGCACCGTCGGCGATCCGGGTCACGGTGGGCCTTGCGGATGAGAACGACGCCTTCCTGTCCGCCCTCGAGCGCACGCTTCAGCCCGCGTGAGCGCTCGCCGCGAGTTCGATCTGGCCAGCCTGTCGGCGGGCGTGGCGGCCGGCGAGAAGCGGGCGGTGGCGCGCGCGATAACGCTGGTCGAGAACCGCGACCCGCTGGCGTACGAGCTCGTGCGCGAGCTCTATCCCGGTACCGGCGGCGCGATGCTGGCGGGCTTCACAGGGCCGCCGGGAGTTGGCAAATCGACGCTGCTGTCCGCGCTCGTTACGCTGCTTCGGCGGGGCGGGCAGACCGTCGGCGTGGTCTCGGTCGATCCATCCAGCCCGTTCAGCCAGGGCGCCGTGCTGGGCGATCGCATCCGGCTTGCCGACCACTTCCTCGACCCGGGCGTGTTCATCCGCTCGATGTCCACCCGCGGCTACCTGGGCGGCGTCTCTGAGGCCACCCTGCAGGTGCTGCTGGTGCTGGACGCGGCCGGCAAGGACGTGCTGCTGCTGGAGACGGTCGGCGTCGGCCAGAGCGAGGTCGACGTGGCCACGGTCGCCGACACAGTGGTGCTGGTGCTGATGCCGGGGTCGGGCGACTCGGTGCAAGCGCTGAAGGCGGGGGTGATGGAGATCCCCGACGTGATCGTGATCAACAAGTCTGATCACCCTGCGGCGCGCACGATGCGCGGCGAGATCCGCTCGATCCTGGCGCTCGACCGCGATCGCGGCTGGAAGCCGCCGATCGTCGAGACCGAGGCCGTCCGCGGGGAGGGCGTGCCGGAGCTATGGCAGGCCGTGCTCGACCACCGTTCCTTCCTCGACCGCGACGGCGAGCTGCAGGCCCGCCGCCGGCGCAGCCTCGAGCACGAGGTGGTCGCGGTCGCCGTATCGCAGGTGAGGCGGCGGCTGGCCGAGGCGGTGGAGCGCGATCCGCAGGTGCGGGCGCTGCTCGACCGCGTGCATGCTCGGGAGCTCGATCCGCTGACCGCCACCCGCGAGATCGCCGAGCACGTGCTCCGCATGCGCTAGGCGGCGCTACCCGGAGGTGGCGCGATACGCGGCTCGCCCTTCGGCGATCACCTCGTCGGCGTACGCGCGTCCGTGCCATCCGCCGACCACCGTGTCGGCGCCATGTTCGAGATCCTTGTAGACGTCGAAGAAGTGTCCGATCTCGTCCAGCAGCGAGTCGCGGATGTCGGTGATGTCGTGCATGTGGCTCCACTTGGGATCCTTGTAGGGCACGCACAGCACCTTGTCGTCCTCGCCCTTCTCGTCCGTCATCTCGAACACGCCGATCGGCTCGACCGGAATCACGCAGCCGGGAAAGGTCGGCTCGGCGACCAGGATCAGGGCGTCGACGGGATCGCCGTCGCGGCCGATCGTGTCGACGATGAAGCCGTAGTCGGCCGGGTAGACCACGCTCGTCCACAGCGTGCGGTCGAGCACCAGGTGGCCGAGGTCGGGGTCGTACTCGTACTTGTTGCGGCTGCCCTTGGGGATCTCGACGAAGGCGTACAGCTGCTCGGAGTCAGAGGGCACGTTCGGGATTTTACCGCGACAGCGCGCGCGCCAGCACGGCCGGCGGACGCAGGTAGATCCAGACCGTGCCGATCACGTACAGCAGCGCCAGCGCCATGCCGCTCGCGCCCAACGTCTCGTTGCCGGCAACCTCGCCGAACTCGCCTATCCCGCCCATCAGCAGGTAGGCCGCGAAGGCCAGCAGCATCACGCTGGTGACCTGGAAGAAGCGGGCCAGATCGAGGCGGCGACCGCCTCGGTACACCAGCACCCCCAACGCCGTCGCCAGCATCAAACCGGTGGCGCCGCCGGCCAGCGTCGACGCTGCCGACGCCTTGCCTGTGGCGGCGTACATGAACAGCGAGGTCTCGACTCCCTCGCGGGAGACCGCCACGAACGCCACCCAGAACAGCGCCGTTCCGCCTGCGACCAGCGCGTTGGAGACGCGCGTCCGCAGCGAGGCGCCCAGCGTGCGCGCCTGCCGCTGCATCCAGAAGATCATCCAGGTCAGCACGCCGGCCGCGATCAGCATCGCCGATCCCTCGTACGCCTTGGCTGCCGTGCCGCTCAGCTCGCTGCCGGATGTGAACAGCACCGCACCCATGATCAAGCTGACGGCGACCGCTGCGGCGACTCCGCCCCAGACGTGCCGGGTGCGATCGGACGCGCCGGACTTGTGCAGGTACGCCAGCACGATGCCCACGATCAGGGCGGCCTCGAAGCCTTCGCGGAGGGTGACGAACAGTGATCCGATCACGAGAGTTAGGGTACCCTAAGCCTTCGCGGCATTGCAAACGGGGTACTGTTCGCGCTCCCATGATCAGCGTCGACGACATCCGGGCAGCCGCCGGCGACCTTCGTGGTGTCGCCCACAGGACACCGCTGCTGCACTCGCAGACGTTTTCCGAGTGGGCGGGCTGCGACGTGTACCTCAAGTTCGAGAACCAGCAGCGCACCGGCTCGTTCAAGATCCGCGGTGCCTACACGAAGCTGCTCTCGCTGTCAGACGCGCAGCGTGCCGCCGGCGTCGTGGCTCCGTCCGCCGGCAACCATGCGCAGGCGGTGGCGTTCGCGGCCCGGCTGGTCGGCGTCTCCGCCACCGTATTCATGCCCGGCGCGGCCAGCCTGGCCAAGGTTGGGGCGACCGAGGGCTATGGCGCCAGCGTGCGGCTGGTGGGTGAGAGCGTCGACGATGCCGTCGCCGCCGCCCAGGCCGATGTCGCCGAGAGCGGCGCGACGCTGATGCACCCGTTCGATGACGAGGCGGTGATCACGGGGCAGGGCACGATCGGGCTCGAGCTGCTCGAGGACATGCCGGACGTCGACACCGTGGTCGTGCCGCTGGGGGGCGGCGGGCTTCTGTCGGGCATCGCGATCGCGGTCAAGGCACTGCGCCCTGAGGTGCGGTTGGTCGGCGTCGAGGCCGCCGGCTGCGCGCCGTACGTCGACTCGCTGGAGCGGGGAGAGATCCAGCCTGCGCACCAGACCGCCACCATCGCCGACGGCATCGCGGTCAAGCGGCCGGGAGAGATCACGTTCCCGCTCGTGCGAGAGCTGGTTGATGACGTGGTCACGGTCAGCGACGCCGAGATCGGCCAATCGATCGTGCACCTGTTGGAGCGGTCAAAGACGGTGGTCGAGGGCGCGGGAGCGGTCGGCTTGGCGGCGCTGCTGGCGGGTCGCGTATCCGGTCGAAAGGTGGCGGTCGTCCTGTCGGGCGGCAACATCGATACCCCGCTGATGAAGCAGGTGATCCGGTTTGGTCTCAGCATCCAGGGCCGCTACCTGGTGCTGCGCACCCGGCTGATCGATCGGCCGGGAGCCCTGATGGAGCTGCTGGGGCTGATCGCAGACGCCCACGTCAACGTGCTGCAGGTATCGCACCACCGCGAGAGCGTCGAGGTGGCGGTGGCAGAGACCGGCATCGAGCTGATCCTCGAGACGCGCGACGAGGCTCACGCGGAGCAGATCGTGGCGCTGGTGCGAAGCCGCGGCTATCCGGTGACGCGCACCCGCTAACCGCACGCCGCGTGGGTTCGACCGCTCAGTGGCCGATCGACCGGATCTTGCGGGCCAGCGCTCGCCGGTAGCCGGCACCCACGGTGCCCTCCGCGACGCCCAGCGAGACGCCCGCCACGGCGGGCGTGAACTCGCCCAGCGCGATGCCCGCCGCCAGCAGCACGACCGCCCCGGCGATCAGAACCATCTGTCCCGCCACGGTCACGGGGTGCGGCTCCATCTGCTCCACCGCCAGCAGCACCTCGCCGTACGTCGAATCCTTGTCCAGCCCCAGCAGCCGGCGCACGGTATCGCGGTTGGCGCGCCGCAGCTGGCGGCTGCGGATCAGGTAGAAGCCACCGTACGCGAACGCGATCACCGCCGCGCTCGGCCACGCCCGGTGCCGCAGATGGGGGCCGAGCAGCGCCAGCGCCGGCGCCGCGCAGCCGAGGATGATGCCCAGATCCTCGGCGCTGCGCCGCCACTGCCCGAACGGCAGCAGGCGCGAGACGATCGTGCCTAGCAGCACGCCCGCCGCCAGCACGGCGCCGCCCAGCTGCGCCGCCTCGGTGTTGGTCACAGTCCCAGGCCGCGGGCGATGACGAGCCGCTGGATCTCGTTGGTACCCTCGCCGATCTCGAGCACCTTCGCGTCGCGGTAGAAGCGGCTGATCGGATACTCGTCCATGAAGCCGTAGCCGCCGTGGATCTGCAGCGACTCGTTGCAGGCTCGCCGTGCCAGCTCACCGGTGTACAGCTTGGCGATCGCCGCCTGCTGAGCGAACGGCCGTCCCTTGTCCTTCAGCCAGGCGGCCTTGTACACCAACCCGCGACCGGCCTCGATCTCGGTCGCCATGTCGGCCAGCTTGAACTGGATGGCCTGGAATCGGCCGATCGGTCGCCCGAACTGCTCCCGCTCCCGTGCGTAGCGCAGGCCGAGCTCGAATGCGCCCTGAGCCATGCCCAGTCCCAGCGCAGCGACGCCGATGCGGCCGCCGTCGAGGATCTCGAGGAACTGGCGAAATCCGCCGCCGCGGGGCCCCAGCAGGTTGTCCTGCGGTACGCGGCAGCCGGAGAACGTCAGCTCTCGGGTATCCGACGAGCGCCAGCCCATCTTCTTCAGCGGCGGTGAGTGGCTGTAGCCGGCGGTGCCGTTCTCGATCACGATGTTGGAGATCTCGTCCTCGCCTGTCCGCGCCGTCACGGTCACCAGCGCCGAGAGCTCCGTGCCGGCGTTGGTGATGAACATCTTGGATCCGTCCACCACCCACTCGCCATCCTCCAGCCGGGCCGTCGTGCGGGTGGCGCCTGCGTCGGATCCTGCTCCCGCCTCGGTCAGACCGAAGGACGCCAGGCGCCGACCGGAGGCGAGATCGGGCAGCCAGCGCTGCTGCTGCTCGGGGCTGCCGAACAGGTGGATCGGCATCGTGCCCAGCGAGGTGTGGGCGGCCACCGTGATCGCGAACGAGCTGTCCACCCTTGCCAGCTCCTCGATCGCGATCGCGTATGCCAGCGTGTCGGATCCCGCGCCGCCCCACCGCTCCGGCAGCGGGATGCCCAACAGCCCCAGATCGGCCGCCTCGCGCACCAGTTCCACCGGGAACTCGCCCTGCTCGTCCAGCCGCTGTGCGTGCGGGGCGATGCGGCCCTCGGCGAAGTCCCGCACCGTGTCGCGGAACAGCCCATGCTCGTCGGAGAGGTCGAGGTCGAGCGGCATCAGCAGAGCGACTCCGCCAGCTCGACCAGCAGCCGGACACCGTACCCCGTGCCCCCCTTCCCCATGTAGTCGCCGCGCGAGCGTGCCAGATCGGCGGTGCCGGCGATGTCGAGGTGCGCCCACGCGCCCTCGCCGGCAAACTCCTTCAGGAACTGGCCGGCGTAGCTGGGGATCGCCATCCGCATCGTGGAGCTGTTGGCCATGTCGGCGATGTCGGAGCGAAACAGGCGTCGGAAGGAGTCGTGCAGGGGCAGCTGCCAGGTCGGCTCGCCCGCCCGCAGGCCGGCCGCCGTGATCCGGTCGATCCAGTCCTGGTCACTGCCCATCAGCCCGGCGTGGTAGTCGCCCAGCGCGGTCACCACGCCGCCGGTCAGTGTGGCCAGGTCGACCAGGTGCGTGGCGCCGAGGGAGCGCGCATGGTGCAGGCAGTCCGCCAGCACCAGCCGCCCCTCGGCGTCGGTGTTGGTGATCTCGATCGTCTTGCCGTTGGCTGCGGTGACGACGTCGTCGACGCGCACGGCGTTGGTGTCGATCATGTTCTCGGTCGCGCCGACCACGGTCACAAACCGCAGCGGCAGCTCGAGCTGGGCGATCGCGGCGCTTGCCTCGAGCACGGCGGCGGCTCCCGACATGTCGAACTTCATCCCGATCAGGCTCGCGCCCGGCTTGAGCGTGTAGCCGCCGCTGTCGTAGGTCAGTCCCTTGCCGACCATGCCCAGCACCGGTTGATCGCGCTTACCGGGTCGGCGCGGATTGTGGCGCAGCACGATCAGCCGCGCAGGCTTGCTGGAGGCCTGCGCCACGGCCGCGAACGCGCCCATGCCGCGGGCTGCAATCTTGCGTTCGTCCCACACCTCAACGCGCAGGGTCGGGTATGCGGCCGCGATCGCGCGCGCCCGCTCGGTCAGCTGCTCGGGGCCGAGCACGTTGGGCGGGGCGTGTTGGAGGTCGCGGGCGCGGTTGACGGCCTCGGCCGAGACCGCGGCGCGGCGGGCGGCGACACCGGCCGCCCGCTCGCCGGTCAGGATCGTAAGCGAGGCCGGCGGCTTGGGCAGGCTTGCCCGGTTGCGAGTCTTGTAGGTGTCGAACCGGTAGCCGGCGATCACGACGCCGTCCACGATGCAGCGCGCGGCCTCGGCCGGCGGCAGCGGCAGACCGTCTGCGACGACGGCGATCGAGCGGCCACGCACGCCGGCCAGCGCGCGCGTTGCCGCGCCGGCGGCGTTGCGGATCGATTCCGCATCGGCCTTCTCGGCGCTGCCCAGGCCGACTACGGCCACCCGCTTGGCTCGCACGCCGCGCCCCTCGCTGTGCAGCAACGTCAACTGCCCCGCGCTGCCGCGGATCTCTCCGGCCTTGACCAGCCGTGAGATCTCGCCTCCCAACGCTTTGTCCAGCGTGGCGGCAGCACCGTCCAGCACAACCGGCTTGGTCACGGTCACGGCCAGCAGATCGGCGGTCGCCGCGTCTGGAGAAGCGGCCGAGATGGAGATCTTCATGAGTCCTCGCTGAGGTCGGGTGAAGGAACCGCGGAAGGGTATCCTACGACCCTCCATGCCCGAGGGAGGGCCGATGAACGACACCAGGATGCGGCCCCGGCCACCCGGGGCGACGGTTTGACGAACTGCCCGACGTGCGGAAGCGCCGTTCCCGAGGGCGCTCGCTTCTGCCCGTCCTGCGGCCGCTCGCTGGCGGTCGGCGTCGCGATCGAGGAGCGCAAGCTGGCGACGGTGCTGTTCGCCGATCTGGCCGGCTCGACAGAGCTCGCATTGCGGTTGGACGCCGAGCACCTACGGGCGTTCCTGGCCGACGTCTACCGCGAGCTGTCGCAGGCCGCCGCAGCGTTCGGCGGTACGGTCGAGAAGTTCATCGGGGACGCGGTGATGGCCGTCTTCGGCGTGCCACAGGCGCATGAGGACGACCCCGAACGGGCGGTGCGGGCCGCCCTGACGATGCGGTCACGGCTGGTCACGGTCGCGCGACGGCACGAGGTGGACGGTGTGCTGCGGGTGGGCATCTATACCGGTGTGGTGGTTGCCGGAGTGACGCCCGGGCACGACTTCCTGGTCACCGGTGAGGTCGTCAACCTGGCGGCGCGGCTGCAGCAGGCGGCGGAGCCGGGCGAGGTGCTGGTGGGCGAACCGACCTTCCGCGCCCTGCAGCCGCTGGTGCGAACGACGCAGCCGCGATCGCTGGTGGTGAAGGGCCGCAGCGGGCCGATCGTGGGCTACGCCGTCGAGAGCGTCGCTCCCGCCACCGCGTACCGTCGGCGCCGCCAGCCGGGCCCGTTCGTCGGCCGCGCCGGCGAGCTGCAGCTGATCGCGTCGCTCGTGTCGCGTGCCGTCGAGCACCGCCGGGCCCATCTGGTGACGGTGATCGGCGAGGCCGGCATCGGCAAGAGCCGGCTGGCGGAGGAGGTGGTCGTCGATCTGCAGCACCATCCCGAGCCGCCGGCGGTCTGGATCGGCCGCTGCATGCCCTACGGCGAAGGTGGCCCCTACGCGCCGCTCTCGGAGGTGCTCCTGCGGGCGACGGATGTTCCCAGCGACACGCCGCGCGACGAGGCGCGCCGGCAGGCTGGTGGTCAGCTGACGGCGCTGTTGGGAGAGGACGCCGAGCAGACGATTGCAGACGTGCTGCGGACAGCGGGGCTCGGCGACGGCCGCGAGCCGGTCACCGAGGATGACGATCTGGAGGGCATGGGCCGCGGCCGCGACGCCTGGCGTACGGTGCTGATCGCGCTGGCCGAGCGGCGGCCGGTGCTGGTGGTGGTGGAGGATGCGCACTGGGCCGAGCCGGCGCTGCTCGATCTGATCGAGTCGCTCGCCAGCGGTGACGCGCGAGTGCCGTTGGTGCTGCTGTGCCTTGCCCGCGACGACCTGCTGCGGTCCCGGCCGGGATGGGGTACCGGGCTGCGCAACTCGTCTCTGGTCACGCTGGACGCGATCGATGACGCGGCCATGCGACGGTTGGCAGCCTCGCTGCCGGCCGGCGAGGATGGGCCCGGGGACGCGGTCGGCATCGCCGGCGGCAACCCCTTCTTCCTGGAGGAGATGCTGGCGATGGCGGCCGAGGGCGGTCGCTCGATGCCGCCCACGGTGCAGGGCGTGATCGCGGCCCGGCTCGACCTGCTGCCGGCGGACGAGAAACGCTGTATCCAGCGGGCAGCGGTGATAGGGCGCAGCTTCGGCGTCGAGGAGCTGGCGGTGGTCAACCCGGATGGCGGTAAGCGGCTGATCGCGAACCTCTCTCGACGCAACCTGCTGGTGCCGCTGGGTACCGGCTGGGGCTTCAAGCACGTGCTGATCCGCGACGTGGCGTACGAGTCGGTGCCGCGCAGCGAGCGGGCACGCCTCCACCTGCTGCTGGCGCGATGGCTGGAGCAGCGGCCGGATGCCGAGTCCCAGACGGTCGCCGGCCACTACGCCTCGGCCGTCTCGCTGGGCACGGTGTCTGCGCGCGGCGATGCCGTGCGGATGTTGCTGCGGGCTGCGTCTGACGCGCGCGAGGTGTATGCGCACGGCCTCGCGCTGCGCCAGGCCGGACTCGCCCAGTCTCTGGCGCAGGACGATCACGAGCACGCGCTGGCGGCGGAGGCTGTGGGCGACGCCTGCTGGATGGCCGAGCGGCTGGACGATGCCTTCGCCGCGTACGGCACGGCGCTCGAGCACGGGCACGCCGCGGCGATGGGCCAGCGCGACATGGCGCGGCTGTCGTGGAAGTGGGTCGACCTGCCGACCCGCTGGGGCGGCGCGCAGCTGACCACGCCACCCACCCGCGAGGCGGTCGAAGCCGAGATCGAGGACGGCCTGGGGAGCGCGCGGGCGGCCGGTGCGGAGACGCTGCAGGCGCGGCTGCTGGTGGCGCGGGCGCTCCTGGTATGGCGGTTCGAGCGGGAGGCGCAGCCCCAGGAGGACGCGCTCGCGATCGCCGATGAGGCGCTGGCGCTGGCCGAGGGGTTGGGGAATCCGATCGTGATCTCGGCCGCGCTGGACGCCCGCTCGGCACTGCTGCACGCTCTGCACCGCTACCGGGAAGCGGCGGTGGCGGACGAGCGACGGATGTCGCTGCTGCCGACGATCCGGTCGCGCGAGGAGCAGATGGACATCTGCGCCGCGGTCGCCCGCACCCGCACCGCGCTGGGTGATTACAGCGGGGCGGTGGCGGCTGCCGACCTGGCCGACGAGCTGGTGGCTGGCGGCGACCAGCGCTGGGTGGCGTTCCCGGCCCGCACCCGCATCGAGGCCTACTTCTACTGGGATCGCTGGGATGAGGCGCTCGAAGCCCACGACCGCTTCCTTGAGGTGTATCGCAGCGGTCAGCGGCATCGCCGGATCAACGTGCCCGGCCTGATCGGCGGCGTGGGCGTGGCGATCCACCTGCTGCGCGGCGATCACGACTCGGCTGACACGATCGAGCGGCGGCTCGGGGCGAAGCTGCCTGGGCACTTCGACGTGATCGTCTCCCATGCGCTGCTGGGGTGCGGCGAGCCGGCCCAGGCGCTCGACCGGGTCGGAAGCGTCCCCTTCTCGCGAGTGTGGGTGCTGGCGATCATGGCCGAGGCTCAGGCTGCGCTCGAGCGATGGGACGACCTCGACGGCACGCTGGCCGCGCTGGACGGGATGGTCGGCGTCGATCAGCTGCCGCGGGTAGTGGCTCAGATCGACAGGGCACGTGGGATCGCGGGCGACGAGCTGGCGATGGCCCGCGCCGAGGCGAGCTTCCGCGGATTGGGATGCGGGTTCGAGCGTGCCAGGTGCCTGGAGCTGATGGGACGGATCGGCGAGGCGCGCGCGGTCTACGAGCGGCTCGGCGCGGAGCCGGCGCTGGGACGTTGCGGTAGCGGCAAGAGTCGCTCCACCCGCTGAGCACACCGATCACGCCCCGGCAACGATTCCCGCCGCGCCCAGGTCGATCATTGGAGTCAAAGCCCTGTCGTGGTGCCGTTGCCAGTCCGGCGCGAGATTGTTGCGTCTCGACCGCGTGGATAAGCGATTCACCCCGACGGCCTGATTATTGGAGTCAAAGCCCTGTCGTGGTGGGTGAGCTGGATCGTTGCGTGGGCGTGTGCTCTCGTGACCGATCAGGTGATGCACGCGGTGTTGGCTGCCACCGGATTCGTCGGTGCCCACGCTCCCGCGAGGCCGACGCCGTCGACCGCTCGCAGCTGGACGACGTAGCTGCCCGGGATGGTCAGCGCCACGCTGGCGCCCGTCACCGGAACGCCGTAGCTGACGCCGTTGTCAGTCGAGATCCGGTATTCGTAGTGGCTAACGCCCGAGCCGCCGCTGTCGCTCGCGCCGGTGCCCGCGATCGTCCGCTGGGACGCGCAGGTCAGCGAGCCACCGCTGACCGCCGCCACCGTCGGCGGCGTGCGGTCGATCCGGGCCGTGTTCGCTGCGCCCGGAGTGGTCGGCGTCCAGCTCGAGACGTTGCCGGCGCCATCCTGGCTGCGGTACTCGAGCAGCGTCCTGCCCTCGGCCGAGACGGCCGGCGCGGGCCCGGCCGCCGCACTCGACCAGGTGATCCCGCCGTCGCTCGACGTGCGGTACTGGTAGCCGGCCAGCAGCGCGCCGCCGGCATCGGTCGAGCCGCTCGCCGTGATCGTGATCGAGGGCACGTCCTGCCAGCTGAGCGAGCCGCCGGTGACGGTCGGCGTGGTCGGCAGAGTTCGGTCGATCCGCACCGAACTGCCGGCCGTGGGCGCCGCGGGCGCCCAGGCCGAGACCTTGTTGATCGATGTCCGGTACTGGTAGTGGTCGACGCCGGCCAGCGCGTCCGTCGATCCGCTCGCGAACACCAGGATCGCCGGCGCGCTCTGCCAGCCGGCCGGCGTGATGCCGACCGTCGGGTCGGCCGGTGCGGCGCGGTCGAGCCGCACGGTGCCGGCCGCCGCGCCTGATGCCGGCGCCCACTGCGAGCCGTTGCCGGCCGTGTCCACAGCCTGAAACTGCACCAGCGTCTGGCCCTCGGCGGACACCGTCAGCGACGTTCCGGTAACCGGTGACGACCAGCTCACGCCGCCGTCGGTCGATTCACGGTGCTGGTAGTGATCGACGCCGAAGCCGACGTCCACTGAACCGGCGGCCGTCACGGTGACGGCGGCGGCATCGCTCCAGCTCAGGGAGCCGCCCGCGACAACCGGATCGGTGGGGCCGGAGCGGTCGATCCGGACAGTGCTGGCGGGGCCGGCTGTGGCGGGTGCCCAGGCAGCATCGTTGCCGGCTGCGTCAACGGCGCGGAACTGCACCAGCGTCTCGCCCTCCGCCGTGACCGTGTCGCTCGACCCGATCTGTGGCGCACCCCAGCCGGCGCCGGAGGTGGTCGACTCGCGGTACTCGTAGTGTTCGACGCCGGAGCGGGCGTCGGTCGACCCGGAGCCGGTCACCGTCTCGGACGCGACACCCTGCCAGCTCGAGGAACCACCGACGACGGTGGCGGCGGTGGGCGGCGTCCGGTCGATCCGCAGTAGGTTGCCGGTGCCGTTGGACAAGGGCAGCCAGGCCGACGTGTTGCCTGCCTGGTCGACGCTGCGGAACTGGATGGAGGTCTCGCCCTGAGCCTTGATTGTGGCGACCGCACCGGACGAGGCGCCGCCCCAGGGGGCCCCATCGGTCGAGCTGCGCCATTGATAGCCGGCCAGGCCGCTCAGCGCATCGCTCGAACCGCTCGCGGTGATCGACGCCGACACCAGCGCTCGCCATGCCAACGAGCCGCCCGAGAGCACCGGATCGGTCGGCGGCGCGGTGTCGATCAGCCAGCTGTAGGAGGCGGTCTGCGTGACTTGGTAGCCGTTGCGGATGCGGATCGTGAAGGTGTGCATGCCGTCGCCCAGGCCGCTGTAGCGCGCGGGGTGGCCCGGACAGTAGGTGTAGGGGTGCGCATCGATCCTGCATCGCGTCTCGCCCACGATGCCGGTCGTGCTCCAGCCGAAGGTGGCGGCACGGACGTTGGACACCGCACGGGGGTGCGCGGTGATCGTGATCGTGATCGCGCCGATTGCGGCGTGCGGCAGGTTCAGCGGCGAGGCGCCGGCGGCCGGAACGGGTAGCAGCAGCGGCAGCAGCAGGCATGCGGCGGCGAGGGCGAGATTTCGCCGGCACCCAAGCAGTCCATGCTCATGTTTGGTCAACATCCTTTTCGACCATCTCTCTTGCAGGTATTCCTACGTACTCTTGTTTTCGTCGTCACGAGGTCTGAATTGAGGCGCCGGGCGGGGGCTGATCGGGTACCGTGCCCGCGAACCCGACCGATACAGGAGCATCAGGCATGCCAAACCAGTCCGCGACCATCGAGACCAACCACGGCACGATCGAGCTCGAGCTGTTCACCGACGACGCGCCCGAGACGGTCGCGAACTTCACCAAGCTGGCCGGTGAGGGCTTCTACGACGGCCTCGTCTTTCACCGCGTCATCCCCGACTTCATGATCCAGGGTGGGTGCCCACAGGGCACCGGCACGGGCGGACCCGGCTACATGTTCGACGACGAGCCGAACGACCATCACATCGTGCGGGGCACGCTGGCGATGGCCAACGCGGGTCCCAACACCAACGGCAGCCAGTTCTTCATCGTCACCGCCCAGGCAACGCCCTGGCTGGACGGAAAGCACACCGCCTTCGGGCAGGTGACGGCCGGCATGGACGTGGTCGACTCGATCGAGGCTGTCGATCGCGATGGTCGCGACCGCCCCACCGAGGACGTGCGGATGGAGAAGGTCACGATCGTGTGATCGACCGACGATCCGGCGCGGCCGGCGGCCTGTCGATCAGGCTGCCAGCGCCGTCCGGATAAGCGTGGTGGCGTCGGCCAGCGCGGTCAGGTCGACGCCGGTCTCGTAGCCCTCGGAGTGCAGCCATTCCACCAGCGTCTCGGTGGCCAGGTTGCCCGGCGCGCCGGGAGCGAACGGGCAGCCCCCCAGACCACCCGCCGCACCGTCGAAACAGGTGATGCCGAGCTCGAGGCCGGCGGCCGCGTTCTCGATCGCGCGCCCCTGCGTGTCGTGCAGATGCAGCGCCAGCCGGGTCACATCCAGCCGCTGCAGCAGGCGGCCGATCACGGTCGCGACGTCGGCCGGGGCGGCGACGCCGATCGTGTCGCCGATCGAGACCTGGTCGCAGCTCTCGGCCAGCGCGACGGCAACCCGTTCCACCTGCTCGAGCGGCACCCGACCCTCGTACGGGCAGCCGAAGGCGGTCGAGACGTAGCCTCGCACCCACATCCCGTCGCGGCGCGCGGCCGCCGCGACCTCGGCGTACCCGGCCAGCGAACGATCGATCGAGAGGCCGATGTTGCGCTGCGAGAACGTCTCGCTGGCCGCCGCGAACAGTGCCACCGCGTCCGCCCCGGCCGCCCGAGCGCGCTCGAGTCCGCGCATGTTGGGCACCAGCACTGGGTAGCGAACCCCTGGCCGCCGCGTCGCCATCGGCAGCAGCCGGTCGGCGTCCGCCAGCTGCGGCACCGACTGCGGGCGCACGAACGATGTCACCTCGACCACCGGCAGCCCGGCGTCGGCCAGCATCTCGACGAACCGGGCTTTGATGTCGGTGGCGACGATCCGCGACTCGTTCTGGAGGCCGTCGCGTGGCCCTACCTCGACCACCGTCACCGGCCCGCTCACGTCTCCACCTCGACCAGGCGCTGGCCGGCCGAGACCAACTCGCCCTCGTCAACCAGCACCGCCGAGACGACGCCTGCCGCCGGCGCCACCACCGACAGCTCCATCTTCATCGCCTCCAGCAACACCAGCGCCTGGCCGGGCTCGACCGCGTCGCCGGGCGAGACCAGCACCGCCAGCACGGTGCCCGGCATCGGCGCCGCGAGTGAGCCGGCGGCCGCTGCGGCGGCCGACGGACGGTCGTCGTCGGCCAGCCGGTGCGCCCAGCCGCGATACAGCGCATGGTCGCCGACCACCGTCACTCCGTCCGGCCGGTCGGCGTCGCCGAACGCGTGCCACACGTCGTCCGCGACGGCCGAGACGCCCGCCGGCAGCGGCGGGACGAGGTCGGCCGACCACCGTTGCTGAACGAACTCCGTGGTGGCCTCGCCGGCCTGGAACTGGGCGTCGTCGATCGCCCAGCGCAGGAAGCCGAGGTTGGTCGTCACGCCCACCACCACCGTCGCTGCCAGCGCCGCCGAGAGGCGTTCCATGCAGGCGTCGCGATCCTCGGCGTGGGCGATCAGCTTGGCCAGCAGCGGGTCGTAGCGCACGCCCACCCGGTCGCCGGCGCGGGCGGCGCTGTCGCAGCGCAGGCCGGGCCAGTGCGGCAGATCGAACCGCAGCAGGGTGCCGACGGCGGGCACGAATCCGGCGGCAGGGTCCTCGGCGTACAGGCGGGCCTCGATGGCGTGGCCGCGCGGTGTCACGTCCCGTTGCTCCAGCTCGAGCACGCGGCCGGCAGCGATCTCGATCTGCGCCCGCACCAGGTCGATGCCACACACGGCTTCGGTCACGGGGTGTTCGACCTGGAGCCGGGCGTTCAGCTCGAGGAAGCTCCATCCGCCGTCCGAGGAGAGCAGGAACTCGACCGTGCCCGCGCCGACGTAGCCGGCGGCCGCGGCGACCGCCAGCGCCGCGGCGCCCAGCTCCGCGCGCAGCGGCGGGTCGACGGCCGGTGAGGGCGACTCTTCGACGATCTTCTGGTGACGGCGCTGCAGCGAACAGTCGCGCTCGCCTAGGTGCACCGCCGCGCCGTGGGAGTCACACAGGATCTGCACCTCGACGTGCCGGGCGCCCCCCAGCTGCCGCTCCAGGAAGACGCGATCGTCGCCGAACGCCGCCATCGCCTCGCGCCGTGCTGCCGCCAGCGCGTCGGGCAGGAGCTCCAGCTGCTCGACCGCCCGCATGCCGCGGCCGCCGCCGCCGGCCGCCGCCTTGACCAGCAGCGGCACGCCCAGGCGTGCCGCCTCGGCGACCAGGGTGGCGTCGTCCAGCGCCACTCCGGCGTAGCCCGGCACCACCGGGACGCCTGCTGCCTCCGCCAGCCGGCGGGCCTCGACCTTGTCGCCCAGCGACCGCATCGCGGCCGGCGGCGGGCCGATCCAGATCATTCCGGCTCGGTCGACGGCCACCGCGAACTCGGCGTTCTCGGCCAGGAAGCCGTAGCCGGGGTGCACCGCGTCGCAGCCGGCCGCTGCGGCCAGCAGCGCCTCCTGGTCGAGGTAGCTCGGCACCGGACGGGCGGTGTCGGCCAGCTCGACGTGGGCGGCGTCGCGGTCGTCCGGCTCGAACACGGCCACCGCCTCGATCCCCAGCTCGCGGCAGGCGCGGATCACGCGCACGGCGATCTCGCCGCGGTTTGCGATCAGGAGCCGTCGGATGTCCACGCCGGCTCACGCTTCTCGAGGAACGCGGACAGACCCTCCTGGCCCTCCGGCCCGCTGCGTGCGGCCGCGATCCGCTCGGCCAGGTCGGGCAGCGCCAGCGATCCGGTCGCGTCGCGCACCAGCCGCTTGGCGGCCGCGACCGCCAACGGCCCGCAGCGGATGATCTCGGCGGCGGTCTCGGCGATCGCGCCGTCCAGATCGGCGGCGGGCACGATGCGGTGGATCAGGCCGATCTCGAGCGCCTCGGCGGCGCCGAAGCGACGGCCGGTGACAAACAGCTCGCGTGCCCGGCGGGGACCGATCGCGCGCAGCACGTAGGGCGAGATCATGGCCGGGATCAGGCCCAGCCGCGCCTCCGGAAAACCGAACATGGCCTGCTCGGCGGCGATCGCGACATCGGCGCAGGCCACCAGTCCCGCGCCGCCGCCCAGGGCGTGACCGTTGACGCGCGCGATCACCGGCTTCCCACAGCCGTCGACGGCTGCGAACATGGCGGCCGCGGCATGGGCATCGGCCACGTTCTGCTGCTCACTGAGGTCACGGCTGGCGCGCATCCACTCGACGTCGGCGCCGGCCGAGAAGGCATCGCCACTGCCGGTCAGCACCAGCACTCGCGAGTCGTCAGCGGCCAGCGCGGCGAACCGCTGCGTCAGCTCGGCGATCAGCCCGGGCCCGATCGCGTTTCGCACCTCGGGCCGGTTAATGGTCAGCGTGGTGACGGCGCCCGCGCGCGTCAGCCGGATCTCGGTCACATCCGAAACACCCCGTAGGTCGTCTCCTGCACCGGAGCCTGGGTGGCGGCCGCCAGCCCCAGTGCGAGCACCTTGCGCGTGTCCAGCGGATCGATCACGCCGTCGTCCCACAGCCGGGCGGTGGAGTACCAGGGCGAGCCCTCGCGCTCGTACTCGTCGATGATCGGCGCCTCGAAGCTTTCGCGCTGCCGCTCGTCCATCTCACCGCGCACGGTCGAGAGCACCCGCGCCGCCTGGCGGCCGCCCATCACCGAGATGCGGGCATTGGGCCACATCCACAGCTGACGCGGCGAGTAGGCGCGGCCGCACATCGCGTAGTTGCCGGCGCCGTAGCTGCCGCCGATCACGACCGTGAACTTGGGCACCGCCGCGCAGGCCACAGCCGTCACCATCTTGGCCCCGTCCTTGGCGATGCCGCCGGCCTCGTACTCGCGGCCGACCATGAAGCCGGTGATGTTCTGCAGGAAGATCAGCGGGATGCCGCGCTTGGCGGCCAGCTGCACGAAATGGGCGCCCTTCAGCGCCGACTGCGAGAACAGGATGCCGTTGTTGGCAACGATCGCCACCGGCATGCCGTGCACGTGTGCAAAGCCGCACACCAGCGTCTCGCCGTACAGGGACTTGAACTCATGCAGCAGCGAGCCGTCCACGATCCGCCCGATCACCTCGCGCACGTCGTAGCTCTTGCGCGCGTCCCGCGGTACCACGCCGTACAGGTCGCCGCCGTCCAGCGCCGGCGGCTGCGGCTCGCGCGCGGCGAGATCCGCGGCCGGCGGCCGGTGTGCGAGGTTGCGCACGATCTCACGAGCGATCCGCAGCGCGTGGTGGTCGTCGTCGGCCAGGTGATCGACGACGCCCGAGGTGCGGGCGTGAACCTCACCGCCGCCCAGTTCCTCCGGCGTCACATCCTCGCCGGTGGCCGCCTTCACCAGCGGCGGCCCGCCCAGGAAGATGGTGCCCGTACCGCGCACGATCACGCTCTCGTCGCACATCGCGGGCATGTACGCACCGCCCGCCGTGCACGAGCCCATCACCACGGCCACCTGCGCGATGCCGGCGGCGGACATGCGCGCCTGGTTGTAGAAGATGCGGCCGAAGTGGTCGCGGTCGGGGAAGACGTCGGCCTGCATCGGCAGGAAGGCGCCGCCGGAGTCGACCAGGTAGACGCATGGCAGCGCGTTCTGCTCTGCGATCTCCTGCGCCCGCAGGTGCTTCTTCACCGTCAGCGGGTAGTAGGTGCCACCCTTTACGGTGGCGTCGTTGGCGACGATCATGCAGGGCGTGCCGTTGATCGGAGCGATGCCTGTGACGATGCCGGCGGAGGGCGCGTCGCCGTCATACAGCCCCTCCGCGGCGAGCGGTGAGAGCTCGAGAAAGGCGGCGCCGGGATCGGCCAGGAGCTCGATCCGCTCACGCGCCAGCAGCTTGCCGCGGCTGCGGTGCCGTTCGACCTGGGCCGGACCGCCGCCGGACCGCACCCGCTCCAGGCGGCGTTCCAGGTCGGCGACGAGCTCGCGCATGTGCTCGCGGTTGGCGCGAAACTCATCGCCGCCCGTGTCGAGGTGCGTGTCGATGCGCGGCATCGGGAAGAAAACTACTCCGCTGCGCGGTCGGCCGGCCCTATGCCAGCGGCAGCTGCACGGTGAACGTGCTGCCGGCGCCCTCGGTGCTCTCGACCGAGATCTTGCCGCCATGCCTCATCACCAGCTCACGCGCGATCGCCAGCCCCAGGCCGGCGCCGCCGGCCTGGCGGTTTCGCGCCTCGTCCGCACGGTAGAAGCGCTCGAACACGTGTGGCAGCTCGTCAGGGCCGATTCCGATGCCGGTGTCGTGTACGGTCACCAGCGCGCTGCTGCCGTCGCGGCGGGCCTGCACGTGCACCCGGCCGCCGTCGGGGCTGTAGCGGATCGCGTTGTCCAGCAGGATCACGACGACCTGGCGGAGCTGCTCGTTGTCACCGCGCACGCTCAGGTCTGAGGGCGCGGCCACGGTCAGCTCGAGGCGGTGCTCGGCTGCCAGCGGCTGGAACGACGCGGTGGCGGTCTCGATCAGCCCGCCCAGGTCGACCGCCGCCATCGTGCCGTCCTGGTGTCGCTGCCCCCGCGCCACCGCCAGCAGCGCGTCGACGAGCGCCGACAGCCGGTCGGTCTCGCTGACGATGTCGCCGGCCTCGGCATTGCCGGGCTGCTGCTGCTGGAGGAACTCGGCGTTTGCGCGGATCACCGCCAGCGGCGTGCGCAGCTCGTGGGAGGCGTCCGAGACGAATGCGTGCTGGCGCGCGAACGCCACCCGCACCGGTGCCAGCGACTTGCCTGCCAGCCACCAGCCGCCGATCCCGGCCAGCACGATGCCGCCGACGCCACCGATCAGCAGGCCGGCCAGGAGCTTGTTCAGCGCCTCATGCTCCGGCTCGACCGAGCGCTCGACCTGGATCAAGGCCATGTTCGCACCCTGTTTGACACGGATCGAGTAGACGCGCTGCCGATCTCCCGAGTCGCCCACGTAGCGCATGTCGCTGCCGTCGTGGAGCGCCGCGGTAAGAGAGGCCGGATCGACGTGGTAGCGGCCGTTCTTCCTGAGCGCGAACAACTGTGTCGGAGTGACGTAGTTCACCGTGTATGGGCCGGTGGAGAGTCCGTAGACGTCGACGTTGCTCCCGTGTAGCCACTGGGCCGTGGCCCTCTGCGCGACCGCGTGCACGCCGCTGTCGACGCCGTTCAGCAACTGCTCGCGGACGGCGACGTAGATGGCGGTGCCCAGCACGACCAGCACGGCCGTCAGAACGCCGACGTACCAGGCGGTCAGCCTGATCCGGGCCGGCGTGAAGAGGCGATCCTCAATCCCCGCGGCGGAATGCATACCCGAGCCCTCGCACGGTGCGGATCGGATCGGCCTCGATGCCCGCCGACTTCAGCTTCCGGCGAACGTAGTGGATGTAGATGTCGACCACGTTGGAGGCCGGCTCGAAACCCTCTCCCCACACCTCCTCGCGCAGCTGGTCGCGCGACAGCACCTGGCCCGGGTTGCGCATCAGGTACTCGAGCAGAGCGAACTCGGTGCCGGTCAGCTCGACCGCCTCGCCGTTCACGCGCGCCTCGCGAGCGCCCGTGTCCAGGGCCAGCGCGCCGGCCTCGAGCAGCTCCGGTTGCGACCGCCCGCGGCGGCCGAGCGCGCGCAGGCGGGCGGCCAGCTCACCCAGCGAGAAGGGCTTGACCAGGTAGTCGTCGGCCCCGGCGTCAAGTCCCGCGATCCGGTCGGGCACGCCGCTTCGGGCTGTCAGCATCAGGATCGGAACACTGTTTCCGTCCGCACGCAGCTGCCGACAGACCTCGACGCCGTTCAGCTTGGGCAGCTGGAGATCGAGCACGATCGCGTCGAAGCGGCCGTCGCGCGCGCTGCGCAGGCCGGCCTCGCCGTCCGCGGCGGATGCGACCTCGAAGCCGTTGGTTTCGAGCGACTTCGTCAGGATGCGGACGAGCGGCTGGTCGTCCTCCACCACGAGAACCTGCATCGTCACAGCCTACCGGGCGGCGATTGGCCGCGGGTTGGGCCGTTCACAGCGCCGCGGCGATCTCCCGCACGAACGACTCCAGCGCATCCGGCCCGCCTTCCTGGGAGACGTCGATCGCCTTGGAGCCGATGATCACGCCGTCAGCACCGGCGTCCATCACCGCCCTCGCGGCCTGCGGGGACGAGATGCCAAAGCCGACCAGCAACGGCAGCGCGGTGTGCTTGCGGACGCGCGCGATCAGCGGCGCGACGCGGTCGGACAGCCCGGCGCGGGCGCCCGTCGTGCCGGCCACCGAGACCAGGTAGACGAAGCCGCCGGCGCCCGCGCAGGCCAGCTCGATGCGCTCCTCGGTGCTGGTCGGGGCGAGCAGCGGCACCAGATCGAGCCCGGCCGCACGGCAGCCCTCGAGCAGCTCGCTGGCCTCGTCGTGCGGAACGTCGGGGACGATCAGGCCGTTGGCGCCGGCCGCGGCGGCGTCGGCGCAGAAGCGGGTCTCGCCGTGGGCCATCACGGGGCTGGCGTACGTCATCGGCACCAGCGGCACCGCCACTCGCTGGCGCAGCTGCGCGATCAGCTCGAGCGCCCGCACCGTCGTCATGCCGCCGGCTCGGGCGCGCTGGCCGGCCCGCTGGACGGTCGGTCCGTCCGCCAGCGGATCGGAGTAGGGGATGCCGATCTCGATCGCGGTCGCGCCGCCACGCACTGCGGCCGCCGCCAGCTCCACCATGTCGTGGTCGGCCATCAGGTAGATCACCAGCGCCGGCGTCTCGATCTTCATGCGCCGGCCTCGCGCTGCTCGATCGCGTCCACGTCCTTGTCGCCGCGGCCCGACAGTCCGACGACCACGATCTCGCCCGGCCGCGCCCGGTCGAGGGCCAGCCACAACGCGTGCGCCGATTCGAGCGCCGGGATGATGCCCTCGCGGCGGCACAGCAGGTGGAAGGCCTCCAGCGCCTGGCTGTCGGTGACCGGCGCGTACTCGGCGCGGCCGCTGTCCTTCAGCCACGCGTGCTCGGGGCCGACGCCCGGGTAGTCCAGTCCGGCCGAGATCGAGTGGGTGTCGAGCACCTGGCCGCCGGCGTCGGCCAGTACGTAGCTCTTGGAGCCGTGCAGCACGGAGATCCGGCCCTGGGACAGCGTCGCAGCCGTGCCGTGCTCGTCGCCGCCGGCCTCGGCTCCCAGCAGCCGCACGCCGACGTCGTCAAGGAAGGGGTGGAACAGGCCGATCGCGTTCGAGCCGCCGCCGACGCAGGCCACCACCAGGTCGGGAAGCCGCCCCTCAGCCGCGAGCACCTGCGCGCGCGCCTCCTGCCCGATCACGGTCTGCAGCTCGCGCACCAGCATCGGATAGGGGTGCGGTCCGGCCGCCGAGCCGATCAGGTAGTGGGTCGTCTCGACGTTGGTGATCCAGTCGCGGATGGCCTCGTTCATCGCGTCCTTGAGCGTGCCCGACCCGGCCGTGACCGGGATCACCTCGGCGCCCAGCATCCGCATACGAACGACGTTGGGATGCTGCCGGCGGATGTCCTCCTCGCCCATGTAGACGTGGCACTCCAGGCCGAACCGGGCGCAGACTGTGGCGCTGGCGACGCCGTGCTGGCCGGCGCCGGTCTCGGCCACGATCCGGCGCTTGCCCAGCCGCACCGCCAGCAGCGCCTGGCCGACCGCGTTGTTGATCTTGTGCGCCCCGGTGTGGTTGAGGTCCTCGCGCTTGAGGTAGATGCGTGCACCGGCCGTCGACTCCATCAGACGCTCGGCCAGATACAGCGGGGAGGGACGGCCGACGTAGTCGCGGGCCAGCCGGTCGAGCTCGAGATGGAAGGCAGGATCGCTCCATGCCTCGTCCCACGCCGCGGACAGCTCGTCCAGGGCGCCCATCACGGTCTCGGGAACGAACCGCCCGCCGAACTCGCCATAGCGGCCACGGGCGTCGGGAAATGCGCTACTCATGCTGCGTCCTTCGCGTTGTGGATGAACCGTTCGATCAGCGCCACGTCCTTGATGCCCGGCTGGGACTCGACGCCGCGTGCCGTGTCGACCGCCCATGGCCGCACGGCGCGTACCGCCCGGCCGATGTTGTCGGGGTCGAGGCCGCCGGCCACCACCACGGGCGAACGCACCGCGGCCGCCTGCTGCCAATGCTGCTCCAGCTCCTCGCGCACCGACGCGGCCCCCATCGGCCGGTCGAGCAGCACCGGCACGCCGTCGGGCAGGGGCGGCAGCGGCCGCTCCCGGAAGGCGACTATCACGCGCTCCGTCAGGGCGGGTATGCCGTACACCTGCACCAGGTCGAAGTGGTCGTGGACATCGGGCGAAACCATCTGCAGGTCGGCGTACACCGCCACGCTGCGGACGCCCTCGGGCACGCGCGCCGCCAGCTCCCTGGCGCGGGCCGAGTCGAGGCCGCGAGGGCTGGACTGCACGATCACGAAGCCGACCATGTCGGCTCCCGCGGCCACCGCCGCGTCCACGTCCTGCTCGCGGGTCAGCCCGCAGATCTTGACCAGCACCTCAGCCACGTGCGACTCCGGTCAGCGAGCCGAGCAGGGCCGGGTCGCGCATCAGCGCCGTCCCAACCAGCACGGCGGCGGCGCCCGCGTCGCGCGCCGCCTCGACGTCGGCCCGCGAGCCGATGCCGGACTCGGCCACGGCGATCACGTCGCGGGGCAGCGAGCGAAGCAGCTCCAGCTGACGGTCGCGGTCGATCGCGAGCGTCTCCAGGTCGCGCGCGTTGACGCCCACCAGTCCGGCGCCGATCGCCAGCGCCCGCTCAACCTCGTGCTCGTCGTGCGTCTCGACCAGCGCGTCCATGCCCAACAGGGCTGCGGTCTCGATCAGCCGCCGCGCCTCGTTGTCGGTCACCATCGCCAGGATCACCAGGATCGCGTCCGCCCCGGCCAGTCTCTGGCGGGCGACCTGCTCGGGGAAGACCGTGAAGTCCTTGGCGATGGCCGGGATCGAGACCGAGCCGCGGCCGGCGGTGAGATCGTTCAGCGATCCGCCGAAGTCGCGCTCCGCGCACAGCACCGAGAGGCAGGCGGCGCCGTCGCGCTCATAGCGGCCGGCGGTGGCGGCCACGTCCGCGTCCGGCGCGATCTCGCCCTGCGAGGGCGAGCTGCGCTTGATCTCGGCGATCACGGCCACATCGCCGCCGCCGGCCAGCGCCTCGGCAAAGCCTCGGGTCGGCTCCGGCGCGTCCCGCCGCAGGTCGCCACCGATCCGCTCCAGGTAGCCGCTCATCGCGCCTCCGCCCGGCGCTGGGTGAACTCGACCAGCCGCCGCAGCGTCTCCTCGGCGCGGCCGTCGTCGATCGCGTCGCGGGCGCTGTGCACGCCCTCCTCCAGCGAGCTGCTGATGCCGGCCACGTACAGCGCCGCTCCACCGTTCAGGATCACGGCGTCCCGCCGCGGGCCGGACTCGCCGTCGAACACGGTACGGATGATGGCGGCGTTGTCGGAGGCGTCACCGCCGCGCAGGTCGTCCGGTTCGCCGGGGCCGGCGCCGAACTGGCGCGGGTCGACGGTTCGCAGCGTGATCTCGCCATCGCGCAGCTCCGCCACCAGGTTCTCGCCGGTCGGCGTCAGCTCGTCCAGACCGCCGGCGCCATGTGCCACCAGCGCGTGCTCAGCCCCCAGCAGGCGCAGCACCTGGGCGATCGGCTCCACAAGCTCGCGGGCGTAGACGCCGACCAACTGGCGGCGGGCGCCGGCCGGATTGGTCAGCGGGCCGAGCAGGTTGAACACCGTCCGCACACCCAGCTGCTGGCGCACAGGGCCGGCGAACCGCATCGCCGGGTGGTGGGCCTGCGCGAACAGGAAGCCGAAGCCGACCTGGTCGATGCAGGCCGCGACATCGTCGGCGGTGATGTCGATCCGTACGCCCAGAGCCTCCAGCACGTCGGCCGAGCCGCAGCGCGACGAGACTGCCCTGTTGCCATGTTTGGCGACACGGGCGCCGGCTGCTGCGGCGACCAGCGCTGCGGCGGTCGAGATGTTGAAGGTGTGGCTGCCATCGCCACCGGTGCCGGCCGTGTCAACGAGTGTCTCGTGGGTTGGTGTGGCCGGGGCGGCGTGGGCTCGCATCGCTCGGGCGCATCCCGCGATCTCCTCCACCGTCTCGCCTTTCATCCGCAGCGCGATCAGGAAGCCGGCGATCTGGGCCGGCGTTGCCTCGCCTGCCATCACCTGCATCATGGCGGCATGCGACTGCTCGCCGGAGAGGTCGCTGCCGTCCACCAGGCTGCGGATCGCGCTGTCGATCACGCCGGCACGCCCATCTGCAGAAAGTTCTCGACCAGCGTGCGGCCGTGCGGCGTCAGCACCGACTCGGGGTGGAACTGGACGCCGTGGGTGGGATGCTCGCGGTGGCGGACGCCCATCACCTCGCCGTCGGGGGTATGCGCGGTGGCCTCGAGCTGTTGCGGCACCTCCAGCGCGGCCAGCGAGTGGTAGCGACCAGCCTCGAACGGGCTGGGCAGGCCGGCATACAGCGGCGAGCCGTCGTGGCTGACCTGGTCGGGCTTGCCGTGCACCAGCAGCTTGGCGCGGCCGACGCGGCCGCCGTACAGCTCGACGATCACCTGATGTCCAAGACAGACGCCCAGGATCGGCAGCCGGCCGGCGAAGCGTTCGATCAGATCTGCCGAGACACCCGCCTCCCGCGGCGTACCCGGGCCGGGCGAGACGACCAGGTGGGTCGGTGCCCATCGCTCGGCCTCGTCGCCGGTCACGGCGTCATTTCGCTCGGTGCGCACCTCCGCCCCGGCCGACGCGATGTAGTCGACCAGGTTGTAGGTGAACGAGTCGTAGTTGTCGACCACGAGCACCCTCATGGGCCGTACACCCCTGTCTCTGCCTGGTCGATCGCCGCTCCCAGGGCCGCCACCTTGTTCATGCACTCCTCGTGCTCCGCCGCCGGTTCGGAGTCTGCCACGATCCCGGCGCCGGCCTGGAGGTAGGCGACGCCGTCGCGAACCACCATCGTCCGGATCGCGATGCAGGTGTCCATGTCTCCGCCGAACCCGAGGTAGCCGACCGCGCCTGCGTAGCCGCCCCGGCGCCGCGCCTCGAGCTGCGAGATGATCTGCATCGCCCGCACCTTGGGCGCGCCGGACACGGTTCCGGCCGGGAAGGTGGCCCGCAGCAGGGCAGCGGCGTCGCGGTCGTCGCGGATCTCTCCCAGCACGCGCGAGGCGATGTGCATCACGTGCGAGTAGCGCTCCACGTCCATGAAGCGCTCGACTCGGATCGAGCCCGGCCGACAGACACGGCCGAGATCGTTGCGGGCCAGATCGACCAACATCACGTGCTCGGCCCGGTCCTTCTCGGATGCGAGCAGCTCTGCGGCCAGCGCGTCGTCCTGCGCCCGGTCGACGCCGCGCGGCCGCGTTCCCGCGATCGGTCGCAGCTCGCATGTTCCGTCCATGTCCAGCCGCACGTGGGTCTCGGGTGACGAGCCGATCAGCTGGAACTCGCCGCTGTCGAGCAGGAACATGTAGGGCGAGGGGTTGACCGTGCGCAGGGCGCGGTAGATCGCGAACGGCGATGCCGCGGTCTCGCGGCGTACCCGCTGGGATAGCACGATCTGGAAGGCGTCGCCGGCCGCGATCCGCTCTCGGGCGCGCTCGACGGCCATCGTGTACTGCGCCGGCGTGCTCTCGGCGTGCGATGCCCCCCGCGGCCGGGCGGCGGCGGCCGGCACGGACGGCGGCTGAGCGAGCGCCTCCTGCAGCCGCTCGACCTCGGCCGGCGAGCCGATCAGCGAGACAGTGCGGCGGACGTGGTCGAACGCCACCACCGAGTCCGCCAGCAGGAAGCGCAGCGGCGGCAATCCGGCGTCGTCGCGGTGAATCGGCGGCAGCACGACCGGCTCTAGGCCGGCCACCCAGTCGAAGCTGATGTGCCCCACCGCGCCGCCCACGAACGGCGGTTCGCCGGCGGCCGGTCCGGGACGGGAGTGGGCGAACGCCACCGCCTCGTCAAGCGACTCCGTGGCGCGCAGCCCGGCCGCCAGGAAGCTGTGGCGGCCGACCTGCTCGCCCCGCTCGACCGACTCCAGCAGGAACGCGGGCGCGCCCAGCGATTCGCGCAACTGCAGGTAGGCGCCGACCGGTGTCAGCAGGTCTGCGGGAAGCGTTCGGATGATGCGGTGTTCGGTCATAGGGCAATAAAAAAGCCCCCCACCGGGTCTCGGTGAAAGGCTTGGGCGAGGGCGGATGCCGCAGCGGTGCTAGCGGGCCGTTCCTCGCTCGCGGGTCCACCACCAGGTGCTGCAGGGGGTCGTCATGGGAGTGGAAGTATGCCGTGGCGTTCGCGGTTGGTCAACTCGCCATCGGCGGGCAGCGCTCACTCCCAGCAGCTCGCGGCAGCATCGTCGCGACCGCTGCGGGGTGGACGTTCGCCCGTGTCATGTCGTCCCGCGGCGGGTCGGGCACCGCCGCTGTGGTAGACCTCTGCTCGACCGGGTGCACTGCGATCAGGACTGAAACCATGTCATCGACCGTCATCCTGGGTGCCGCGCGCACCCCCTTCGGCCGCCTCGGCGGCGGCCTCTCGTCGCTGAGCGGGCCACAGCTCGGCATCCATGCCGGCGCCGCGGCGCTCGCACGGGCGGGCATCTCGCCGGACGAGGTGGGCTACGTGGTGATGGGCGAGGTGCTGCAGGCGGGGGTCGGCATGATCCCGTCGCGCCAGGTCTCGGCCGGCGTCGGCTGCCCACGACACGTCGGCTCCGACACGATCAACAAGGTTTGTGCATCCGGCATGCGGGCGGCGGCGTACGGCGAGCTGATGATCCGGGCGGGCGAGCACGACGTCGTGCTGGTGGGTGGCATGGAGAGCATGTCGAACGCCCCGTACCTGCTCAAGAAGGCCCGGTTTGGCTACACGATGGGCGACGGCGAGCTGATCGACCACATGACCAGCGACGGGCTCACCTCCACCTTCACGTCACGCATCATGGCCGAGGAGAACTCCGTCGTCTCGGCCGAGATCGGCTGTTCCCGGGCCGACCAGGATGCCTGGGCGCTGCGCAGCCACCAGCGGGCGATCGCCGCCCAGGATGCCGGATACCTGGCCGAGGAGATCGAGCCGGTGACGATCAGCGGCCGCAAGGGAGAGAGCGTGGTCGACGCGGACGAGAGCCCTCGCCGCGACACCTCGGCCGAGCGGCTGGCATCGCTGCGGCCGGTGTTCGCTGCGGAGGGCGCCACCACGGCCGGCAACGCCCCCGGCATCAACGATGGTGCAGCCGCCCTCGTGCTGGCCTCCGAACAGTGGGCGACGAGGCACGGCCACGCGCCGTTGGCACGCATCATCGCCGAGGGCCATGTGGCCGACGACTATCCCTACCTGGTGCGGACGCCCGCCGGTGCCGCTCGCGCCGCGCTCGAGAAGGCCGGTATGACCATCTCTGACGTTGACCTGTTCGAGGTCAACGAGGCCTTCTGCTCTGTGGTGCTGTCCACCATCGAGCTGCTTGGGGCAGATCCCGACCGCGTCAACGTGCAGGGCGGCGCCGTTGCCTTCGGCCATCCGATCGGCGCCTCGGGTGCGCGCCTGATCGGCACGCTCGTGTACCAGCTGCGGCGCCGTGGTGGCGGCATCGGGCTGGCCGCGATCTGCTCCGGTGCCGCCCAGGGCGACGCGCTGCTGATCGAGGTGCCGGCGTGAGCGACCGGCCCGAGATCCATCGCATCACCATCGTTGGCGCCGGCCAGATGGGCGCCGGCATCGCGCAGGTGGCGGCCGTGGCCGGCTTCGAGGTGACGCTGACAGATATGGCGGCGGGACAGCTGGAGCGGGCCATGATGGTGATTCAGGGCTCGCTCACCAAGCTGACAGAGAAGGGACGGATCGAGCAGGTCGACGCCGAGGCGGCGGTGTTGCGGATCCGCACCTCGGCCGAGATCGCAGACGGCGACCTGCTGATCGAAGCTGCCACCGAGAACGTCGATCTCAAGCTGCGCATCTTCGGCGAGATGGATGCGGTGGCCGGTGAGGGCGCGATCCTGGCATCCAACACCAGCTCGATCCCGATCACAAGGATGGCCAATTTCTCGCCCGATCCCGAGCGCTTCATCGGGCTGCATTTCTTCAACCCGGTGCCGGTGATGAAGCTGATCGAGGTGATCCCCGGGCTCGCCACCAGCGAGGCGACCACCCAGGCCACGGTGGCTTTCGCCGAGGGGCTGGGCAAGGAAGTGGTGCTGAGCCAGGACGAGCCGGGCTTCGTGGTCAACCGCATCCTGCTGCCGATGATCAACGAGGCGGTGTTCGTGCTGGGCCAGTCGACCGCGGGCATAGCCGATATCGACAAGGGCTGCCGGCTCGGGCTCAACCACCCGATGGGGCCGCTGCAACTGGCGGACTTTGTCGGGCTGGATACCTGCCTCGACATCATCAATGTGCTTTACACCACCACCCGCGACAGCAAGTATCGCCCCGCGCCGCTGCTGGTGAAATATGTCGAGGCCGGCTGGCTGGGTCGCAAGACCGGGCGCGGCTTCTACGATTACACCGGCGAGGAGCCCGTTCCGACGCGCTAGCCGGAACCGCTCGCGCTCGCCGCTCGTTCCGGTTCCAAAGGAGCTTTCACATGAGCGATGCGAAAAACGCGAAAAACACCAGGCCCGATGTCGGCGATAGCAAGGAAGCGCGGATGGCCGATCAGGCCCCCGAGATGCACAATGAC
>JBBQUW010000020.1:0-52242 GCA_038212095.1 Gaiellales bacterium
TCTCCGTCCGCACCCAGCCCGGCAGCACCGCGTTCGACGTGACGCCGAACGGGCCGGCATCCTGGGCGACGGAGCGCATCAGCCCGAGTAGGCCGTGCTTGGACGCCGTGTACGCGCTGCCCGCCCGCTCGGCCACCTGGCCCGCTGTCGAACTGGTGTACGCCACCCGGCCGTACCCGCGCTCCACCATGCCACCCACCACCAGCCGCGAGAGCTCGAACGGCCCGTCCAGGTTGACCCGCATCGTCTCACGCCAGACGGCGGGATCCTGCTCCCAGATCACCCGCTCATGGGCGGAGCCGATGCCGTGGTTGACGACCATGATCTCGATCGGTCCCAGCCGAGCCAGCGTCTCGCTCACAGCCAGCGCGCAGCCGGCCGGGTCGCCCATGTCGGCGACGACGTATTCCAGGCCCAGCGTCGCCAGCTCCGACTCGCTGCGGGCGGTCGCCATCACGCGCTCGCCGCGCTCGGCCAGCAGCATCGCGGCGGCCCGGCCGATGCCGCGGCCGGCACCCGTGACCAACGCCACCCGGCCCGCCATCAGGAGCTCTTCATCTCATCGATGTCACAGTCGGTCACGGTCGCTCCTTCAGGATAGGTCGCGAGGTATCGAGCGCGTCCACGTTCGCTCGTGCGCGGGCACGTCGCCCTCCCATGTCGTCAGCCGGTGCTCGAGATGATAGGCGTCGCGATCGCACGTCATCGTGCCGCGGGCCTCGATCCGAACCAGCCAGCCGTCGTCATCGCGGCGGTAGCTGATGCCCTGGAAGCAGCGTACCTGGGCAGACAGCGGATCGCCCTCCACGATCGAGTAGACGGCCTCGTTGTCGAACGCCACCCGCATGCCATGCGGGAGCACGGTGTCGCTGCCAGAGTTCCACAGGTAGGTGAGGTCGCTGCGCCCGGTCTGCACGTCGCGGGTCAGCACGCGCGACGTGCGCTGGGTGGCCAGCTCGACCAACTCCAGGGGCGCGGCCGACTGGGGGCTGCCGAACGGCTCGTCGTCGGTGGGAGCATCCAGCGGGATCACCGGGAGTTCGAGCCTGCTACCCGGCCCCGTGAACACGCTCAGTGTAACGGGCTCCGGCGAGGGCCACAGGTGCGGCCAGTAGGTGGGCGAGACCGCCACCCTGATGCGGCTGCCAACGGCGAAGCGATGGCCGATATCGTCCAGCTCGACCTCCACCGAGTAGCGGCGGCCAGGCTCGAGCGGCTGGGGGTGCTCATGGCTGTCGCGGTGGGTCAGGTTCAGCAGCTGGCGGGTCACGAGCAGCGAGGCGCCGTCGGGCTGCACCTCGCACAGACGCACCGAGAGTGCAGCGCGGTCGCGGTCGGACGCGAGGTCGAGCGTCACCAACGGCGCCCCCAGGATCGCCAGCGGCTGCTCGAGCGGCGCCGAGTCGAACACCAGCGACATGCCGTCGTCCGCCCGCTGATCGTCGGGGTCGTCCGCCGTCTCGCCCTCGCCGCACCAGGCGCCCGCGTCCAGCCCGCAGATCTGGCGGCCGCGGATGGTGCGCTCCACCGGCGGCAGCGGGTCACGGTCGATGCTGCCGTCGTTCAGCTGCCAGCTCGTTGCCGAAGCGAACGGTGGCGGCCAGCTGCCCGCCGTCACCCAACGGCCGGGGCGCACGTGGTGAGTGGGTGCCGGCGGCACCGAGTCCTGCACCCATGCCCGCACCATCGGATCGTCCATGACGCCGTTGGCCTCGCCGTTCAGCCAGTGGCTCCACCAGCGCACGCACTCCTGCAGGAAGCCGATCGCCGGGCCGGGTGATCCGAATTCGGGCCGGGTGTGACCCCAGGGGCCGATAAGCCCCTTGCGCGGGCAGCTGAGGCCGGACAGCAGCCGCGGGATCGCGTCCGAGTAGCCGTCCTGCCAGCCCCCGACCGCGTACACGGCGCACTCGATCGCGGCGAAGTCCTCGCACACCGAGCCCTGTTTCCAGTAGACGTCGCGACGCTGGTGTTGGAGCCAGATCTCACCCAGCGGCGAAGCCGCCTCCGCCCGCGCCATCCACATCTCCCTCCAGCGCTCTCCGACAATCCGCGGGTCGGGCGGCTGGGCGTTCGCCAGCAGCATGTAGGTGTCCCAGTGGAGCATGTCCATCGCCAGAACGGCGCCGCCCTTGTAGTGGACGTCGTCTGCATAGCGATCGTCGGTCGAGCAGAGCGTCATGATCGCCTTCAGCGCCGGCGGCCGGTGCGCCGCCACCTGCAGCGAGTTGAACCCACCCCAGGAGATACCGGTCATCCCGACCGAGCCGTTGCACCACGGCTGGCTGCCGATCCACGTGATCGCCTCCTGTGCGTCGCGCTGTTCCTGCGGCGTGTACTCGTCATCGGGCAGACCGTCCGACTCGCCGTGGCCGCGCAGGTCGACGCGCACACCGGCGAGGCCGTTGCCGGCCAGGTAGCGGTACATCACCTCGTCTCGCGGCGCGGTGCCGTCGCCCTTGCGGTATGGAAGAAACTCGAACACCGCACCGACCGGTTCGCGCTCGGCGCCGTCGGGCAGCCAGATCTTGGCCGCCAGGCACGTCCCGTCTGCAAGCGGGATGAAGACGTTCTCGATCACCCGCACGGCGTGCGGGAAGTCGCGGACGATCGTCGCCATCTGCCTGAACCTCCCCCTTGATCCGGTCGTTACAGGTCGAGCGTGTACGCCATCAGGTGCAGCCCGTTCTCGACAATGATGTCCGAATCGGGCGTTCGACGGAAGCCCAACCGTTCGTACAGTCGGTGCGCGTCCCGCATGTTGGCGGTGGTCTGCAGCGTCAGCCGGGCCTTCGCGTCGCGCCGGGCGCGCTCGATGCAGGCCTCGACCAGCGCCCGGCCGACGCCGCGGCTACGCGCTGATCCCGCCACCGCCAGCATCCGGAACCCGGCCTCGTCCGCCGCGGCGAACTCGGCCAACTCGCTGTCGGCGCTGCCGACGCAGGTGACGCCTCCCAGCACCGTGCCGTCCTCCTCGTCGAGCGCCACCACCACCTCGGCCTGCTGGGCGCGGCCCGCCACGTCCCGCAGCATGGCCGCGTAGCGGTCGGATGTCGGCCGGCCCGGCAGCGCCCGGTATGCCGCCACCGTGAGATCACCCAACGCGGCGTACTGGCTGGGCTGGACGGTCTCGATCCGCATCAACGGCACGATACTCGCCGGATCGCGGCGAACAGGTGGTGATCGCGGTTCACCCACAAAGGTGGCCCGATATCCCCGCACGGGTCATGCAATCTTTCGCCGTTCCGGCCGATTCTGATCCTACGAGGGCGACTGGGGTGCCCTCTCGGGGTCTAACTACGGGGTGGTCTGATGGCATCTGCTCGACGAGACGAGCGCGGCCAAACGGTCGTGTTGATCGTTGTCTTCATGTTCGTGCTGCTGGGAATGTGTGCGATGGCGATCGACGTCGGCCTCTGGTACCAGGACAAGCGCGCCGTCCAGGCCACCGCTGACGCCGCTGCGCTGGCCGGCGCCTCGGTGCTGCCCGTCAACTACGCCGCCGCGCAGACCACCGCCGACGCCCAGTTCACAAAGAACAAGACGACGGGCGACACCGTCACGATCAGCAACACCTCTGACTTGACCGCCGGCGACTCCGTCACCGTCACCGTCACCCGCACCGCGCCGAGCTTCTTCGCCAAGCTGCTGGGCAAGAACAGCGCCACCATCACGGCGACCGCACAGGCGACCGTCAAGAGCATCACGACGATGGCCTCGAACTTCGACGTGATGCCGTGGGCGGTGATGAAGAACAGCTACGTGCTGGGAAACCAGTACCCGATCTACACCGACAACACGTCCAGCAACAACGGCGCCATCTCGCTTCCGTACCAGAACGGCACCAACTGCCCGACGCCCAACGGTGCCAATCCATACCGCGACGAGATCTCGGGCGCGCTGAACGCCTGCTCGATCGACGTCGGCCAGGCGATCGACCTCAAGTCGGGTCAGAACGCCGGCCCGACCGCGCAGGGACTGAACACACGCATTCCGACCTGGAAGACCTTCAACCAGATCGTCTCGCTGGTCGGCAATAACACCTACACCATCCTCGACAGCACCAGCAAGCAGCTGGTGCTGATCCCGGTCGTGACGAACATGTCCGGCGGCACGACCTGGCCGAACGGATCGGCACAGGTGAAGGTGATCGGGTTCGCATGGTTCGTGATCGAGAGCTGCGGATCCACCTCCAACCCCTCCTACTGTGCGAACAACGACGGGAAAGAGGTCAACGGCCGGTTCGTGAACATCCAAGACACAGACCCGCTCAACAACCTTGGCGGCTACGATCCCAACTCGGGCACCGACTACCAGATCGAGCTGACCGCCTAGCCGCGCAAGCGGCTACGGTGGCCGGTGGAGAAGGTCACCCCCGCGCACCGCGCCGGGCTGCGCGCCGCAGCCACCACGACCGCCGAGAGTTCGTGCCCGCGCTGCGGACCGAGATGGTCTGGCTGAAGGCGTCCTGGCACTGCGACGGCTGCAGGTACAAGCACGGCTGCTGCTGAGCCACACCGGTACCGCTCGAATCTCTGGGAATACGGGCGTGGCGGGTGGCGTTAATCCCCATCGAAGGGTCAGCGCCTAGGGTCTTGCCAGGGTCGCGAGACACGCGCCGAGACACTTCGTCTGTTTCACACCAACGATGGCCACACGATTTCCAGCGGTTGGCCGTCGGACTGCAAGGGAAGAGGTACCACAGTGACGTTGATTCAGGAGCCGACCGTTCGGCAGGTCGTCGAGCGGGCACAGGAGGATGGACAGCTGAGCAGCGACGAGCTGACCGCCGTGATGGCCGAGCTCGACCTGTCCGACGACGATGCCGACGAGCTGCGCACGGAGCTGGCAGAGCTGGGCGTCGAGATCGTGAGCGTTCGCGATATCGACGCCGAGGCCGCCGACGAGACGCCCCCACCGGCGTGGTTCTCGCCGTCCAGCGTCGACGCCCTCGATCTCTACCTGGCGCAGATCGGGCGCACGCCGCTGCTCACCAAGCACGAGGAGCAGCAGCTCGCCCAGCGGATCGAAGCCGGCGACGAGGCCGCCAAGCGGCGCATGGTCGAGGCCAACCTGCGCCTTGTCGTCTCGATCGCAAAGAAGTACCGCGGTCACGGAGTCGGATTTCTCGACCTCATCCAGGAGGGAACGATCGGCCTGGTGCGGGCGGTGGAGAAGTTCGAGTGGCGGCGCAACCTCAAGTTCTCGACGTACGCCACCTGGTGGATTCGCCAGGCGGTGCAGCGTGCGGTGGCCAACCAGAGCCGCACGATTCGGGTACCCGTGCACGTGCACGATCGGATCCGCAAGATCGATCGCGCCCGCCGCACGCTGGAAGCCAAGCTCGGCCGCGAGGCCGGCGACGACGAGGTGGCCAACGAGGCAAAGCTGACGCTGGCCGAGGTGCAGGACGCGGATCGCCTGCGACCCCAGACGGTGTCGTTGCAGCGGCCCTCGGGCGAGGACGGAGACAGCGAGCTGGGCGACCTGATCGCCGATCGCTCGTCGCAGGACGTCACCGACACCGTGGCCGAGGGGTTGCGGACGGAGGCACTGGGACGCGCACTCGACCGGCTCACGCCGCGCCTGCGGCGGATCCTCGAGCTGCGCTACGGACTGTACGACGGTGAGCCGATGTTGCTCGAGGCGGTTGGTCGTGAGGTTGGACTGACCCGCGAGCGGGTGCGTCAGCTCGAGGCGGAGGCGCTGGCCCAGCTGGCCGGCATGCCGGACGTCGAAGGGCTGCGAGAAGCGGCGTAGCACGACCGGGAGACGCGCTTCGGCGCGTCTCCCGATGCGCCGCCACGTGCGGCGGGTAGGCTTGCCAGGTGATCCCGACGGTTGTTACCGAGCGCGAACCGCCCCTGCTGCACCTTTCCGAGAGCGACGTCAGCAGGCTGCTGCCGGCGCCGGCCGATGCGATCGCACTGGCGCGCCGTGCGATGGTGGCGCTGGCCGACGGGCTGGCCGAGCTGCCACCCAAGCCGGCCGTGCACCAGCGGCCGAATGCGTTCGCAAACGCGATGCCGGCCTATGTCAGCGACGGCGACCTGCTGGGCCTGAAGTGGGTGGCCGTGCAGCCGGCGAACACATCGCGCGGCCTCGCCACCATCAACGGGCTGGTGATCCTGGCCGACGCCGAGACCGGGCTGCCGCTGTCGGTGATGGACGCGTCCGCGCTGACCGGCTCACGCACCGCGGCCGTATCCGGCGCTTGCATCGAGGCCCTTGCACCACCCGACGTCGGCCACGTCGCGATCACGGGCGCCGGGCTGCAGGCTCGCACGCACCTCGCGCTGCTGGACGCGATCGGGCTGCACGACGTGACGGTGCACGTCCGCCGCAGCGGCTCGGGAGAGGCTCTGTGCGCCTGGGCCGCCGACCACGCTCCGGCGGTCACGCTGACCTGCGTCGATCAACAGCGCACGGCGGTGGAAGGCGCCGGCGTGATCATCACGGCGGTGCCGATCGGCGCCGACGGTGCACGGCTCCACCCCGACTGGCTGCGGCCGGACGCGCTGCTGCTGCCGCTGGACTACGCGACGTCGGTGGGCGCCGAGATCGCCGCATCGGCACACCTGTATGCGGACGACATCGGGCAGCTCGTTCGGTACCGCGACTCGGGCGCGTTCACCGGCTACCCGGACCCGGCCGGGTACTGCGGAACTGCGATACGGGCGCCGCGACCCCCTGGCATGGTGCTGTGCCAGAACCTCGGTAACGGCGCGGTCGACCTGGTGTTCGCAGACCACGTGCTGCGGGCGGCGCGGGCGAGTGGCGTCGGCGTTCAGCTGCGCCGGTAGGGCGATAGACCGAGCCGGCCCAGCAACCAGAACGCGGCGATGGTTGCGGCCACGATCACCAGCAGCCCCCACACGCCAGGAACGGTGAGCGCGAAGAACGACCGCGCGGCAGCCGAGCCCAGCACCGCAAGGTACGTACCTCCCAGCGCTGCGGCGAGCACGACAACGACGCCGGCATACCTGCGGCTCTGCTGCATGCGGTCGGCCTCGAGCACCAGCAGCAGGTAGAGGCCGACGGCGATGAATACGGTCACCGCAGCAGTGCGACCGCCCTCGAGCGATTGACCGCGCACGTGGGAGACCGCGAGGTATGCGAGCAGCGTGGCCGCCCCGATCACGCCGCCGGCCGGCAGGGAGAAGCGCAGCACGCGCCGCAGGAAGCCTCCCGTCTCCGACGTTGCCGAGCCGGGCGCCAGCGCGAGTACGAAGCCGGGGATGCCGACCGTGAAGGTGGCAGCCAGCGAGAGGTGGCGAGGCAGCAGCGGGAACTCACCCGTCCACAGCCCGAAGGTGGCGATCACAAAGGCCGCGAACACGGACTTGGTGACGAACAGCTTCGCCACCCGCTGCACGTTGCTGATGATCTTGCGGCCCTCGGCGACAGCATCCGGGATGGCGCCGAAGCGATCGCGGATCAGCACGCTGTCGGCGACGCTCTTGGCCAGCTGGCTGCCGCTGCCAAGCGCCACCGCCAGCCGCGCGACCTTCATCGCCGGCACGTCGTTGACGCCGTCGCCGATCATGGCAACGTAGGCACCGTCCGCCGTCAGCGCCGCGATCAGGTCACGCTTCTGCTCGGGAGTGAGACGTCCAAATACGGTGCCCGAACGGGCAGCAGCGGTCAGCGCGTCCGGCTGGGAGGGAAGGCTGGCACCGTCCCAGATCCGGTCGCCCGGATCGATGCCGACGCGGGCGGCCACGGCTGCCACGGTGGCCGGCGAATCGCCCGACATCACCTTCACCGCCACTCCCTGGTCACGCAGGTACGCGACCGTGTCAGCGGCGTCGTCGCGCAGTGCCTCCTCCATGACGACGATCACGAGCGGCACGATCGCCGGCGGCCGCCGGTGCTCGCCATCACTGTCGACACCGCGTGATGCGATGCCGAACACCAGCACCCGACGGCCTTTCGCCTCGTTGTCGGAGATGGCGGCGGGCATCGGGCGATCCAGAAGCACGTCCGGCGCCCCCAACACCAGCCACTCGCCGTCCAACTGCATCGCGCTCCACTTCCAGCGCGAGGAGAAGGGCACCTCCGCCTGCGGCCGGCGCACCTCGCCCGCCAGCCCGTCCCGCAGCGCATCCACGGTCGCGTTGCGGCTGGCGGCGGAGCAGGCGTATGTCCCCAGGCGGTGCCCAGCGTCGTCGGCGGAGATGGCGACGACCGAGTGCAGGGCCAGCCGGCCGTCGGTGAGCGTGCCGGTCTTGTCGAGGCAGACCGTGTCGACGTTGGCGAGCGACTCGACGGCGTTCATGTACTGCACCAGCATCCCTCGCTGTGACAGGCGCACAGCGGCGACCGCGAACGTGAGGCTGGTCAGCAGCACCAGCCCCTCCGGCACCAGCGTCACGATGCCGGCGGTGGCGGTCGCCACCGAGTCGCGGAACCCGGCGTTGTGCCGCTGCAGGGCCCAGACCAGCGCCGCGGCCAGCGGCACCATCACGGCCACCATCAGCCACAGCAGCTGGTTGATCTGATGCTCCAATGGAGAGCGCAGAGCGGTGTGCTCGCGAGCCGTGCCCAGCAGCCGAGCCGCGTAGCTGTCGGCGCCGACATGCTCGACCACGTAGCCGCCGCCGCCCTCGACGCAGAACGAGCCGGAAAGCACGCGATCCCCGACCATGCGGGCCACCGGCACCGACTCGCCGGTCAGGGGCGACTCATCCATCATCATCCCCAGCGAGTGGTCGACGATGCCGTCTGCGACCACCTGGTCGCCGGGCCGCAGCTCGACCAGATCGCCCTCCACCACCTCGTCCAGTGGCACGTCGCTCTGGTCTCCGTCACGCACCGCGCGCGCCCGCGGCGCCACCAGCAGGGCGGCGCGATCCAACGCCCGTTTGGCGCGCAGCTCCTGGATGATCCCGATCGAGGTGTTGGCGATCAGGACACCGGCGAACAGGCCGTCTGCGTACTGGCCGCTGATCAGGATCAACAGCAGGAAGACTGCCAGAATCAGGTTGAACAGCGTCAGGGTGTTCGCGCGGACGATGCTCAACAGCGAACGGCTGGATGGCGGTGGCGGCTGCTCTCCGCGCGCGGCCAGGCGTCGAGCCGCCTCCACGCCGGTCAGCCCCGCACCGCCGGCCGACGCCGCCTGCCCCTCCTCGGTCACGGGGCGCAGTGTAGTGTCCGTGGCATGAGCGACGGCAGCCGCCCACTGGTGGGCGTGATCATGGGATCCCGCTCCGACTGGGAGACGATGCGCCACGCGGCCGAGATGCTGGAGCGGCTGGCCGTGCCGTTCGAGAGCCGCGTCGTCTCGGCCCACCGCACGCCCGACCTGTTGTTCGAGTACGCCTCTTCCGCTCGCGAGCGGGGGCTGGCGGTGCTGATAGCAGGGGCGGGAGGCGCCGCCCACCTGCCCGGCATGGTGGCCTCCAAGACCAGCCTGCCGGTGCTCGGCGTGCCCGTGCAGTCGAAGGCTCTGAACGGCATCGACTCGCTGCTCTCGATCGCGCAGATGCCCGCCGGTATCCCGGTGGGAACGCTCGCCATTGGAAGCTCAGGCGCCACCAACGCCGCCCTGCTGGCAGCCTCGATCCTCTCGCTCCACGATCAGGCCGTGCGGACGGCGCTCGACCGGTTCCGGGCCGAGCAGACCGCCGACGTCCTCGCCCGCCCGGATCCGGCCGGTTAGGCGCCGGTGCGGGTCGGCATCCTGGGCGGCGGCCAGCTGGCGCGCATGATCGCACTTGCCGGGCACCCGCTCGGCATCAGTTGCACCTTCCTCGACCCGGCGGCCGATGCGTGCGCGGGGCCGTTGGGAGACCTGGTGGTAGACGACTACGCCGCTGCCGCCGGGCTCGACCGCCTGGCCGCGGCCAGCGACGTGGTCACCTTCGAGTTCGAGTCGGTGCCGGCGGAGTCCGCGCAGCGACTGGCCGCACGAGTGGCGGTGCTGCCGCCGCCCGAGGCGCTGGCGGTGGCCCAGGACCGGCTGCTCGAGAAGCAGCTGTTCGGCGAGCTGAGGATCGAGACCGCGGCCTTCTCTCCGGTCGACAGCCAGGCCGACCTCGATGGCGTGCAGCTGCCCGCCGTGCTGAAGACGCGGCGGCTGGGCTACGACGGCAAGGGGCAGCGTGTGCTGAGAGAGCGGGCCGACGTCGGCGGCGTGTTTGCTCAGCTCGGCTCGGTGCCGATGATCCTCGAGCGGCTGGTCGAGTTCGACCGTGAGCTGTCGCTGATCGCGGTGCGCGGCCGCGACGGCCAGGTGGCCTGCTATCCGCTGGTCGAGAACCATCACCGCGACGGCATCCTGCGGGTGACGCGCGCGCCGGCGCCCGCCCTGAGCGCTGAGCTGCAGGCGTTGGGAGAGCGCTACGCATCGGCGTTGCTGGAGCGACTGGAGTACGTCGGCGTGCTGTCGCTGGAGCTGTTCCAGGTCGGCGACCGGCTGCTGGCGAACGAGATGGCGCCGCGTGTGCACAACTCGGGTCACTGGACGATCGAGGGGGCCGAGACGAGCCAGTTCGAGAATCACCTGCGCGCGGTCTGCGGCCTGCCTCTGGGCTCGACCGAGCTGCGGACGCCGTCGACGATGGTGAACCTGATTGGCGGCGCGCCGTCGCTGGCCGAGCTGACGGCAATCGACGCCGCGCACGTCCACCTGTACGGCAAGGCGCCCCGCGCAGGGCGTAAGGTTGGGCATGTGACGGTGACCGGCGGACGCGACTGGAGCCGCCTCTCAGCCCTCGCCGACTCCGCCGGTGAGGGCTGATGCGCGTGCCCGGCACTTGCGAAACCCTGCGCTTGGTCGTATCGTCGCTGAACAGCGGCCGGTCGTCGGTCGCGAGCGGCTCGTGGGGGTCATGCGGCGGTTTCTGATCCTATCTGTCTGTCTGGCCACCGCTGGCGTGGCCGTCCTCGTGCTGCTCGAACGGCGCCGCGCGCGGCGGTTCGACGGCCGGCAGGTCGACATCACTGAGGCCGTCGCTGACGACTCGTCGCCCGATCACGAGGTGGACGCGCAGCTCGGGGCTGTCGAGAGGGTCGACAGCGGCGAGGCGGCGCCGGCTCCGCCCGCTGTACACGAGCCTCCGGTGACTGCCCCAGAGAGCGGGCAGGAGCGGCTGGAACAGCTGATGCAGGTGCGGGCGGAGGTGGTCGAACGGGTCGACCGGAGGTCACTATTCGCGATGGCCCACGTCCGTGGGCTGCCCAACCACCAGCTGTTTACGATGACTTCGAAGCAGCTGCTCGAGGCGATCCTGGCCGCCGAGGGGCTGCCGCCGGCCGACGTGCTGCCATCGTCCCAGACTGAGGAGCGGCTCCGCGACATCGCGGCCGAGGCGTTCCGCCGCCACGAGCAGTTTCTGGCCGAAGACGCCGCCCACCGCGTCGCCGGCTGAGGAGCACGGCGGAGCGCCGAGCCGAACAGAAGAGCCGGGAGCGGGACTCGAACCCGCGACCCTTCGCTTACAAGGCGAAAGCTCTACCAGCTGAGCTATCCCGGCGATCAGCCGATTCTATCGACCTCGACCTCGACTCGACGCTCAGGCTGAGATGCTTCGCGACTGCAGATGGCTCAGCACCTTGCGCTTGACGCGCTGAAGCGCGTTGTCGACCGTCTTGGGATCGCAGTCCAGCAGGCCGCCGATCTCCTCGTAGCTGCGCCCCTCCAGGTAGCAGGTCAGAACCTGCGACTCCAGCTTGGATAGGGTGCTGCCCAGGCAGCTGAGCAGGCTCTGCAGCTCCTGGGTCGAGATCACGCAGCTGGCCGGGTCGTCGACGGCGGGGCCTGGCAGTGCGTCGCCAAGCGTGCAGTCAACCTCGGACTCCTGTCCCGCCGGCGTGTGGCTGAACGAGACGTAGCTGTTCAACGGCGCGTGCTTGTAGCGGGTCGCGGTCTTGATCGCGGTGATGATCTGGCGCGTGATGCACAGCTCCGCGAACGAGCGGAAGGAGGTGTCCTTGTCCGAGCGGTAGTCGCGCACCGCCTTGAACAGGCCCACCATCCCCTCCTGGATGAGGTCGTGGGAATCGCCGCCGGCCAGGAAGTACGAGCTGGCCTTCAGCCGCACGAACCCCTCGTAGCGCCGGATGATCGTGTCCATCGCGCGTTCGTCACCGTTGCGGGCGGCGGCGATCACCAAAACCTCGCCCGTATCCCGCCACACGCGTCCGTGCGATTGCCGCGCCACCGCTGCGTTCGACCTCGTCACCCTGCACCTCCGACCGAAAAGGACGTCCGAGGGGAAGAGATCCCTCGATGAACCTCAAGCTGAACATCAAGTTCAACTTGAGGTATGGGAGTCTGCCCGATCCACCACCGGTTGTCAAGCAGTCGGGTCGCGGCCGCGTCGAATTCGCTCGAGTTCGGCTTGAACAGCGGGATCGATCGAATCGGCCAGCTTGAACCGCCGACGCTGTTGAGGGGTGGCCGGCTCGTCGGCTGGCGGCGCCGCCAGCCGATCGACATACTCACGCGCGCTCATCACCTGCACGCCGCCCCGCTGGGCGACATGCCGCAGAACCGAGTCCGACGAGACGACCGTGACCGCGCGGTCGTGCTGGTAGCGGTGCGCCAGCCGCTCGATCACAGTGTCGGCCGTCTCGGCGCCGGCGTAGCTGATCCGCGCCCGGCCGAGTGTGCGATCGCGGCCATGACCATCGAACACCAGCACCGTCTCGTCGCCGGAGCGAGCGGCCCGGTCGATCACCGCAGCCACCAGCTCGGCTCGCACCTGCTGGTAATCGTCCTGTCCGCCCCGCAGATGGGCGACGTTGTCGCCGTCCACGATCACCAGCGGATCCGGCCGGTCAGCCACCGCGCCGCTGCCTGGTGGCCTCGAACAGCAGCACGGCTGTCGCCGTGCTGACGTTGAGCGACTCGATCCGCCCACGCATCGGTATCGCAGCTCCGGCGTCGCAGGCCGCCCGAACGCGCGGCCGCAGACCGCGCCCTTCGGCGCCGAGCACAAACAGCGTTCCGTCGCGGTAGTCGTGGGCGTCGTACGTCTGGTCGCCGTCCGCATCGGCGCCGTACGTCCACAGGCCGGGCCTGCGGGCACGGATCAGCGTATCGGCCAGGTTGTCCACCAGCGCGATCGGCAGGTGCTCCACCGCGCCGGCCGAGGCGCGGCAGACGGCGGGTGTGACAGCGGCGGAGCGGCGCCGCGTTATCAGCAGCCCATCGGCGCCGGCCCCCTCGCAGACCCGCGCCACCGCGCCCAGGTTATGCGGGTCGGTGACCTCGTCCAGCGCCACCAACAGCGCGCGCTCCCGGCCCAGCAGCACGGCCGGGTCGCTGTAGGGAAACGGCTCCACCTCGGCCACCACGCCCTGGTGGTCAGGGCTGGAGGCGATCTCGTCGAGCCGCTCCCCCGTCTCGACGATCGCATCGTCGGGCAGCCATTCGCCCTGCTCGCCCGCTCGCCGCGTGCACCACACGCGCAGCACGCCGCGCCGGCCCCGCAGCGCCTCACGCACGGCGTGGGTGCCGTAGACCAGGTCAGCCATGGCGGGGGTAGAGCACGGTACCGCCGGCGGTGTCGCGCGCCTCCCAGCCCGCCGCCTCGATCTCGGCCCGCAGCGCGTCCGCCGTGGCGAAGTCGCCCGCCTGCCGGGCCTCGTCGCGTCGCCGGCGCATCTCCTCCAGCTCCGGCGATGCGGCCTGCCGGTCACCCAGACCACCGAGGCCCAGCACCTCCAACACCTCCAGCACCGCGCCGGAGGCCGCGGGAGGAGCGTCGAACAGCAGCGCAAGCGCGCGGGGAGTGTTGAAATCGTCGTCCAGCGCCTCCCACACGGCGCCCTCGAGGCCGGCATCGCTGCCGCCGCTGCCGTCGCGCAGCCGGTTTCGCAGCGTCTCGACCGCGGCCGCCGCCTGTGCCATCGTCTCGTCGCTGTAGTCGATCGGCGCCGCGTAGTGGCCGCGCAGCATGAACAGGAGCAGCGTCTCCCGGCCCCAGCGATCGAGCACGGCATGCAACGGGTCGATGTTGCCCAGCGACTTCGACATCTTCTCGCCGCTCAACCGCAGCATGCCGTTGTGCGCCCACACGCGCGCGAACCGCCGCCCGCCAGCCTGCGACTGGGCGATCTCGTTCTCGTGGTGGGGGAAGATCAGGTCGCGGCCACCGCCATGCAGCGCGAACTCCGGCCCCAGCCAGCGCTCGGCCATCGCGGAGCACTCGATGTGCCAGCCCGGGCGCCCAGCTCCCCATGGCGAGTCCCAGGACGTATCCTCGCCCGGCTTGTTCGCCTTCCAGAGCGCGAAGTCGAGCGGATCACGCTTGCGCTCTCCCGGCTCGTCCGCTCCGCCGGCGCCGTCGCGAAGCTGGTCGGTGCGCTGCTTGGAGAGCTGACCATAGCGCTCGAACGAGCTGACCGAGAAGTAGACGTCACCCTCCGTCTCATACGCATGGCCGGCGGCGATAAGCTCCTCGATCAAGGCCACGATCTCGGGCACCGTCTCGGTGGCACGCGGCTCCTCGTCCGGCCGGCCGATGCCAAGCCGCTCGGTGTCGTCGATGTAGGCCTGCGACATCTCGGCCGCCAGACGGTCGGACGGCGTCCCCGCCCGTGCCGCCGCCACGTAGATCTTGTCGTTGATGTCGGTGATGTTCTCGACCAACCGAACCTTGTGGCCGCGCCACTCCAGATACCGTTTCATCAGCTGGAACACCACGAACGGGCGAGCGTTGCCAACGTGAATACGGTTGTAGACGGTCGGGCCGCAGACGTATATCCCGATCCGCCCGTCCGGGCCCGGCTCCAGCTCGCGCAGCTCGCCGGTCAGCGAGTCGCGGATCCTCACGCTGCCCTCCGGATCGCCTCGTCGCGGGGCAGCGCCGCCAGCACCGCCCACAGCTCCGGCCCCCGCTCTCGCCCCGTGAGCGCAATCCGGGCCTCCTTCAACGGCACGCCCGCCCGCCGCAGGTCGTCGACCAGTTCGCGGGCGCGCTGCTCGCTGAGGTGTTCGGGGTATCGCTCCCGGATTGTTGCCAGCTCGGGCAGCGAGTGCTGCGCCGGGGACTGAGTGACACAGGCGACCAGGTCACCGGCCTCGGCCAGCGTGTGCACACCGCGCAGCGCCGGCGCCAGCGCGGCCACCTGCTCGGCCGTTGCCTCGGCAGGCGCGAAGGGCATCACCCGTGCCACCAGCTCATCCTCACCGAGCCGGCTGAGGTGCGCGGTGGCAAGCGCCCTCAGGCGCGACGTCTCCAGCACCACCTCGCCCCGCGCGAGCCGCTCCGGATCGAAGCGCGCGATCAGCTGGGCGCTGTCCATCACGTCGCCCGGCCCCGAGCTCGCAACCAGCGCCAGCAGGTTCAGCACCGCCTCCGGCGGATAGCCCCGGCGGCGCAGGTCGGCAATCGAATCGGCCGCTTCGCGCTTGGACAGCTTGCCCTGATCGCCGCGCACCAGCGCGTGGTGCAGGTAGACCGGCGGCTCGGCGCCGAGCGCGCGGATGGCCGCGATCTGCAGCGGCGTGTTCGAGAGGTGATCGTTGCCCCGAATCACGTGGCTGATTCCGAGATCGACCTCGTCCACCGCCGTCGCCCAGTGATAGGTGGGCCGACCATCCGACCGCACGATCACGAACTCGGGGATGCCGGCCGCCTTCAGCCACACGGCGCCGTCGCGGGTGTAGGCGCCGGTTGCGCCGGTGGCGGCCTCGATGTGCCGCTGGGCCCGGTCGCTCTGCCTGATCGGCCCCTCATCCCACTCGAGTCCCAGCCAGCGCAGGTCGTCCTCGATCGACTGTCCGGCGCCGTCGACCGAGCGGGTGGCGTCGGTATCGTCGATCCGCAAGACCAGCACGCCCTGCTGATTGCGCGCGTACAGCCAGTTTGCGGCCGCGGTGAGCGCGCTGCCCAGATGCAGAGATCCGGTGGGGCTGGGTGCGAAGCGGACGCGGATGGCCATCGGTGAACGCTAGATGATCGAGTCGGAACCGGGATCACGCGGGCCGTGCGCCGCGGCGCTGCGCTCCAGCGCCTCTCGCAGCGTCGGCCGCTCGTCCACCAGCGCGTGCACCGCGCTGGCTGGTACCACCAGCAGCCGCGCCTCCGTCTCGACGACCGCGCTGGCGCTGCGGGCGGTGCCCTCGAGCATGGCGACCTCTCCCAGCACATCGCCGGCAGCCAGCTCGGCGATACGGCGGCCGCCTCTGCTCACCGCCACGCTCCCGCTGAGGATCACGAACAGCGAGCCGCCGCTGGCGCCCTCGCGCACCAGCACCTGTCCGCGCGGCGCGTTCTGCTCCTGGCCGCGGGAGTGAAGTGCCGCCAAGTCCTCGTCCGAGATTCCCGCACCCATATGGTGATTCTCGCAGGCGCACCGGCCGTGGGGGCCGGGGGGCGCGCGCTGGAGATCGACGATACTGCCGGCGTGAGTAGTCCGTGATGCCGTCCGCCACGATCGTCTGGCTGCGCAACGACCTGCGCCTGGCGGACAATCCCGCGCTGCACCACGCTGCGGCCGATGGTGTGGTGGTGCCGGTGTTCGTGTGGGCGCCTGAGGAGGAGGGCGAGTGGCCACCCGGCGCGGCATCGCGCTGGTGGCTGCACCGCTCGCTGCACGCACTCGATGCTCGGCTGCGCGAGCGGGGATCGCGGCTGATCGTGCGCCAGGGCGCCAGCCTGCCGGAGCTCACGCGGCTGGTGGCCGAGACGGGCGCACGCGGCGTCGCGTGGAACCGTCGCTACGAGCCGGCTGCGATCGAGCGCGACCGAGTGGTCAAGGCGGGTCTGGCTGAGGCTCGCAGCCACCTCGGCTCGCTGCTCCACGAACCGTGGACGATCCGCACCGGAACAGGCGGCCCGTTCCGAGTCTTCACGCCATTTCGCAATGCCGTTGCCAGATTTGGCGAACCGAGTGCGGCGCTGCCCGAGCCACCGCATCTGTCTGCGCCAGGGAGCTGGCCCGCGTCGATTCCGATCGACCAGCTCGGGCTGGCACCGATTCGGGCGTGGCACTCCGGCCTGGCCGCGCAATGGACCCCGGGCGAAGCGGCGGCGAGCCGCAGTCTGCAGGAGTTCCAGGAGCGGGTGTCCGGCTACCAGCACGACCGCGACCATCCCGCCCGGGACACCTCGCACCTCTCGGCGCCCCTGCACTTTGGCGAGCTGTCACCCCGGCAGGTCTGGCATGCCGTGCGCCAAGCGGATCCCGCGGCAGCCGAGCCGTACCTGAGGCAGCTGATCTGGAGGGAGTTCGCCCACCACCTGCTCTACCACTTCCCCCACACCCCCGCGTCGCCGCTGCGCGCCGCGTACGACCGTATGCCGTGGCGTGAGGACGAGGTCGCCCTGTCGGCCTGGCAGCGGGGCGAGACCGGCTACCCGCTGGTCGACGCCGGCATGCGGCAGCTGTGGAGCAGCGGCTGGATGCACAACCGGGCCCGCATGGTGACCGCCTCGTTCCTGACCAAGCACTTGCTGATCGACTGGCGCCGCGGCGCCGCCTGGTTCTGGGACACCCTGGTGGACGCCGACCTGGCGAACAACACGCTGGGATGGCAGTGGGTGGCGGGAAGCGGTGCCGACGCCGCGCCCTACCACCGCATTTTCAACCCGGTGCTCCAGGCAGAACGCTACGACCATGAGGGTCGTTACCAGGAACGGTGGCTGGGGGGCCGGCCGCGGGCGTTGCCGATCGTCGAGCACGCCGACGCGCGGGCACGGGCTCTGGCGGCATACGCGGCCGTGCGCAACAGCGGCGAGTAGCCCTGCCGACCGGTGCTACCCTGACGGTAGCTTCCACTCCGCCCCGGTTCAGCTTCGTGCTTGGACGACTTGGTCGCACGGCTGTCAATGGGTTGGAGAGGAACAGCGTGCCGGATGCCGAGGTGGACAACCGCACGGACGTGTCATTGGCGCGTCTGCTGACGATGATCATGCAGACGGCAGCCGACGTACTGGGGTTCTCTGGCGCGACCACGAGCACTCGCCGCGGCCAGCACATGGAAACCGTCGGCGCGACCGACCAGAGGCTTATCGCCCTCACCGACGCCCAGTTCATTAGCGGTGAGGGCCCATCGCTGGCGACGCTCGAGCCGCGGCAGCCGGTCGCCTGGAGCAGCGACGCCGACCTTCAGCCGTGGCCGGAGTACCAGGCGGCGGCGCGGCTGTCCGGCATCCGGGCCTCTCTGTCGATCCATGTACCCATCGACCACGATGTGGCCGTTACGGCATCGCTGACGCTGTACGCCCACGCACCGGTTGAGGTTGGCCCCGAGTCGATCAAGCTGGCTGCCAGCTTCGCATCGCAGGTCGGTCTGGTGATCGAGAGCGGCGACGGCGCCCGCGAGACAGCCCGGCTGGCGTGGGAGCTGACCGAGGCGATGCGCAGCCGGGCCGTGATCGAGCAGGCCAAGGGCATGCTGATGGCAGAACACGGGGTCACCGCCGACGAGGGATTTTCGATCCTGGCCAACATGTCGAAGTCCAGCAACACGAAGCTGCGCGTTGTGGCGGCGACGCTGGTGCGGGCCCGCTCGGCGGAGACGTTGCTGGAGAGCCCGGCGACGCGCGCCTGACTGCACCATCAAGCCGGGCAACGCTTAAGCCGATGTTCTGGCGTGTCCAACATCGACGCGATCACACTGATCGACGCGACCCCCGAACGCGTCTTCGACGTCGTCTCCAGCTTCGGCTGGCTGGGCGATGTCAGTCGCGTGGTACCGCTGTCGGGTCCGGTCGGCCTGGGCGCGAACTTCGCGACCGAGACGCGCTGGATGGGCCGCCGGTTCGAGATCGTGATGATGGTGGACGGCTACTGCCACCCATCGAGCCTCAGCGTTGTCAGCGTGGGCGCGCGGCAGTTCGCGTTCCGGGGCAGCTATACGATCAGCCGCCAGGACGGCTTGACCTGCGTGCACCTTCGCATGACCGTCGCGGCACGGGGTTGGTGGAAGCTGTTCTCGCGCCTCGCACATCGCGCGGCGGCAGACAAGACAGCCGACGCTGTGGCGCGGCTGCACGAGGCGTTCCGCGGCCCGATGGTGACAGCGTGATCCTTGAGCGGGCCCAGCCGCGCCGGTGGCGTGCGCGCGGCACACGGCTACGCACGGTGAGGCGGAGCGTGATCGACCACGCGTTCGCGCCCATCCGCGGCCACGCGTCGCCGTAGCAGGGCGGATGCGCCCAAGGTCACGTTGAACGCCGGTCGGTGCGGCGGCGACGCTTGTTGCCGCGCATCGACCGGGCTGCACGGCGCACGAGGTCACGCGGGCTCTCGCCCGCCCTGGACTCGATCACGCCGACCGAGACGCCACCGCTGATCTCGGCCACGCGCGGGTGCAACGGCTGCCTCGCGAAGCGCCGTGCGATCCGTCGGGCCTGCTTGCGGGCCTGCTTCCCGGTCGCGCCAGGAAGCACCACGATGAACTCGTCGCCGCCCATCCGGGCCGCGAGGTGCGGGCGTCGAATCACTTTGGCGATGGTGCGGGCCAGCGTCTCGATCAGGTGGTCGCCCTGGTCGTAGCCAAGTGCATCGTTGACGTCCTTCAGCCCGTCGACGTCGAGAAGCAGCAGCCACAGCCCGGTGCTCGCAGTGCACAGCAGCTCCAGCTCGTGGTCGAGCGCACGCCGGTTGGCCAGGCCCGTCAGCTGGTCGGTGAGCGCGGCCCGCCGCAGCTCGGCAGACTCGAGCAACGAGTACAGGGACGGCGCCACCAGGTCGGCGTACAGCCGAAGCTGGCCGCGCTGCTGCGCGCCGATCCACGCACCGCTGGGACGTGTTGCGACCAGCTCGCATAGCCGCAGCCCCGACACGGTGAGGGGGATCCTCACATCGACGCGGCCCGGACGCAGATCGAGAGTGACGATGGTGCCGTCCGCGTCCCGGGCCGGATCGCCGGGTTGGGCGAAGATGTGATCCGCCAGCGGGCGGTGATCGAGCCCCTGAACGGTCAGCTCCACGTCGTCGATCAGCTCCTCGCCGCAGGCACAGACGGCGACCTGGAACTCGTCCACTCGCCGCTCTGCGATCACCTCCGAAAGCAGCAAGGGCAGTGCGTGGCGGAACGCCGCGTCCGCCCGGGGATCCCAGGCGGCGTCGTCGGCTGGTATGGCCGCAGGGGAGCCGCGCACGGTCATTCCTCGAATGTACGAGCGATCCGGTCTTGGTGCGCTCACCCTTTGGGGGGAGGAGCGTGTTCAGGCGGTAGCGTACCCGCATGGCGGTGACCGGCACGGACGCGATGCAGCGGGCGCTGCTGGAGTGGTATGACCAGGAGCAGCGAGACCTGCCCTGGCGCCGCACGCACGATCCGTACTCGATCCTGGTATCAGAGGTGATGCTGCAGCAGACCCAGGTGCCGCGGGTGATCCCGCGCTACCACGCCTGGCTCGAGCGCTGGCCAACGGTGGACGCGCTGGCGGCGGCCGAGCTGGCGGACGTGATCCGAGCCTGGGACGGGCTGGGGTACAACCGCCGCGCCGTCAACCTGCACCGCTGCGCTGCCGCTGTCGTGGAGCTGGGCGGCTTCCCGCAGCAGCCGCATGAGCTCGTCCGGCTGCCCGGGATCGGGCCGTACACCGCCGCGGCGGTGGCCTGCTTCGCGTTCGGCGCGCAGGTGGCGGCGCCCGACGTCAACGCCCGGAGAGTGCTGGAGCGCGCCGGCCGGCCGGACGCCGCCCCACCGGAGGGTCGCGCCTACGAGTGGAACCAGGCGCTGTTCGACCTCGGCAGCGGCGTCTGCGTCGCCCGCAAGCCACGCTGCGGGCTGTGCCCATTGGCGGCGACCTGCCCCTCACGGGGCATGACCTTTGCCCCGTCGCGGCGCCAGTCGGCCTTCGACGGATCGTTCCGGCAGCGGCGCAGCCGGCTGCTGAAGCGGCTGGCAGCCGACGGGCCGCTGGCCGGTGGCGAGGTCGACCGTGCGGCGCTGGATGCGTTGATTGCCGATGGCCTGGCCGTGCTGGACGGCGATCTCGCCCGGCTGCCCTAGCTCAGACGGGAACGCGCGGGACAGCGCGCGCAAACCGGCTGGCGGCGCGGTCGTCGACGAACATCACCACCGGCCCGTGCACGATGACGCCCGGCTCCGCGCGCTCCTTCAGCAGGTCGGGTAGGAAGGCGTCGACCAGCCACTCACGCCCGTGGGCGACCGCCGCCAGCGCCGTCACGCGGTAGAGCTGATCGTCCAGCCGCTCGCTGTCGCGCACCGCCGGGCGCCGCACGAACCGGGTCGGCCCGAACGGAACGATGGCGGAGATCTCAGCGAACAGCCGCCGGCCGGCCTCCTCGTCCGACACGAACAGCTCGATCTCGGCTTCGCGGACGCCCCGCGGCAGCCGGCGGGTGGCAAGGATCTGCGAGTTGTGAACGCGGATCGTCTCGCCGGTCACCGACCGCAACGTGGTCGATCGCAGCGAGACTTCATCCACCACCCCCGACAGCGCCCACGGCTCGATCGTGATCGTGTCGCCGACCGAGAACCAGCCCTCCAGGAACATGAACGTGCCGGCGATGATGTCCGTCAGGAACCGCTGCGCCGAGAACCCGATCAGGAGCACAAGCAGCGACGCGCCGGCCAGCGTCGCCGAGCGGGTCGGCCCGATCACCTGGAACAGCACGACGGCGAACGCGACGGCGAAGACCACGTAGCGAATCGTGGTGTGGATCAGCGATACGGTCGTCTCGTAGCGCTTCAGCGAGATCAGCGCCCCGGTATCGGCAGGCGAGCCCTGATCGTCGGCGGCGCGCCGCCGCTCGTAGCGAAGCGAGAGCCAGATCGCCAGCTTGCGCGAGCCGCGGGCGAGCAGCAGGGCGGCGATCACCGCACCCGCAGATATCGCGAGCGCTTCCCAGGGGGCCGACAGACGATCGGTCATGCCCGGACTGTAGGGTCACCCCTCGGTTCGGGCCGTCAGTGGAACGGTCACCCGCAGCGTGGTGCCGGCGCCCGGCGCCGCCTCAACGGTCAACGATCCGTTGACCAGCGCAACCCGCTCGCGCATCCCCACCAGGCCCAACCGCTGAGAGTCGACCGTGCTGGGATCGAACCCACCGCCGTCGTCCTCGACGATCAGCTGCAGCTCCACGACGTTCTGGGATAGCAGCACGCTGACGTTGCCGGCCGAGGCGTGCTTGATCACGTTGGTGAGAGCCTCCTGCACGACCCGGTACAGGCAACTCTCCACCTCTCGTGGCAGCCGCTCGATCTCGCGGGCGGCGTGGAAGTCGACCGCGATCCCCGACCTGGTGGCCACGTCGCCACACAGCCGCTCGATCGCCGTCACCACACCGAAGTCGTCCAGCGTGGTCGGTCGCAGGTCGACCGCCAGGCGGCGGACGCCCTGCAGCGCCTCCGTCACCAGGTCGCGCAGCCCGGCCACGCGGGCGTGGATCTGCTCGCCGCTGGCATCCTCGATCGACCGCAGTCCCAGCAGTATCGACGTCAGCGCCTGGCCGGTCTGGTCATGGAGCTCGCGCGCCATCCGGCTACGTTCGATCTCCTGGCCCTCGACGATCCGCCGAAGGGCGTCCCGCGCCACCCGCTGCGAGAGGTCGACCGCCACCGCCGCCCGATCGGCGAACGTCTCGGCCAGCCGCTTATGGTCGTCGCTGAACCGGGGATCGTTTCCAACCCGGTCGTAGACAGCGATCAGCCCGACTGAGCGGTCGCGCTTGATCAGGGGTGCGTAGAGCGCGGTGCGCGGCAGGATGCCGGTGGCGTCGGCGATCTGGAGCAGCGATTCTCGATCGATCTCAGGATCGTCGACCAGGGAGTCGACCCTCTCGCTGCGCCGGCGTGTGAACACCCTCCCCACCTTGGTCTCGTCGTTTCCGCGGGAGCGGCCGACCAGAGCCTCGGCACCGGCGCCGTCCGTCGCCTCGATACGCAGCTGGCCAGAGCCCGTGGGCAGCAGGATGATCACCAGCCTCGCTCCCACCAGCTCGCGCAGCCGCCGGGCAACCAGCGCCAGCAGGCTCGGCAGGTCGACCTCCTCCAGCATCGCGTTGCCGACCTCGTTCAGCGTCTCGACCTGGCGCAGCCAGTGCGTCGCCGATTCGTAGAGCCGTGCGTTCTCGATCGCGATCGCAGCCTGGGAAGCCAGCAGGGTGACGACCTCGACGTCCTCGTCGGCGAAATCCAGCCCGTCCCGCTTCTCGCACAGGTACAGGTTGCCGAACGCCACGCCGCGCAGCTGGATCGGCACGCCCAGGAACGAGCGCATTGGCGGGTGCCCGGCCGGGAAGCCGACCGACGCCGGGTGCTCGCTCAGATCGTGCAGACGCAGCACCTCCTGGTCGCGGATCAGCAGGCCGAGGATGCCGCGCCCCTGCGGCAGGTCGCCGATCGTCTCGCGCCGGCTCTCGTCAATGCCGGTCGTGATGAAGCGGTCGAGCGCCGTGCCGGCAGCGTCCGTCACGCCGAGCGCGGCGTAGCGGGCCGAGGTCAGCTCGGCCGCAACCTCGACCAGCCGCAGCAGCAGCGCATCCAGCGAGAGCTCCGAGGTCAGCGCCATGCCGGCCTCGACCAGGGCTCGCAGCCGTCCAGTGGAGTCCTCGATCACCCGCTCCGATCCGTAGAAGTCCGAACTCGGCTCCGCCATCATCACTGATGCGGCTGGGGCCGAACCGGCCGATGCTCGATGATAGCTATGACCACCATCACCATCCTGCTGGCAGACGATCACGCGATAGTGCGAGCCGGCCTGCGGCTGCTGCTCGAGGCCGAGCCCGACTTCGAGGTGGTCGGTGAGGCTGCCGACGGCGTCGAAGCCGTCGCTGAAGCGATCCGGCTGCACCCCACGGTGGTGCTGATGGACGTGACGATGCCTCGTACCAATGGGCTGGACGCTGCCGCCCAGGTCAGCCGCTCGACCGACTCGCGGATCCTGATGCTCTCGATGCAGGACGACCTCGGATATGTGCGACGCGCGTTCGCTGCCGGAGCCAGTGGCTACGTGCTGAAGGAGGTCGTCCACTCCCAGCTGGTGTCGGCGGTGCGCACGGTGGCCGCGGGCGAGCGGCATCTCGACGAGACGCTGGAAGCCCGGCTGGCGGCGGATCACGCCAAACAGCTACGCGACCGCTCCAACCCGCTCTCGCCGCGCGAGCATGCCGTACTGACACTGCTCGCGCTCGGCCACACCAACAGGGAGATCGCCGATCAGCTCTCGATCAGCATCCGCACCGCGGAGACGCACCGCGCCCACATCATGCAGAAGCTCGAGCTGAACACCCGAGCCGATCTGGTGCGCTACGCACTGGCCACCGGGCGGCTCCACAACACGGCCGCGTAGACACGCGGCCGCCTCAGCGCTCGCCGCCGGCGTCCAGGATGCCGTTCTCGAGCGCGTAGCGGACGAGGTCGGCGCGAGACGTGAGCTCGAGCTTCTGCATGATGTGAGCGCGGTGCGTCTCGGCGGTGCGCACCGAGATGTACAGGGTGTTGGCGATCTCCTGGTTGGTATGGCCGAGCGCGAGCAGCCTCAGCACCGCGTGCTCCCGCTCCGACAGCGGATCGGCATCCTCACGGTCTCGCCGCTCGATATCAGCCTGCACCAGCCGCGCGCCCAGCTGGGGATGCAGGTAGCGACGCCCATCCGCCACCTCCCGCACGGCCGCCACCAGCTCGACATCGGCTGCGTCCTTGACAACGTAGCCGTCCGCTCCCTCCGCGAAGGCCCGCCGCACGTAGCTGGCATCGTCCTCCATCGAGAGCATCAGCAGCTTCGCGTTGGGAGCCTCGACCCGCAGCTCGGCGAGCGCATCGACACCGCTCGCGCCCGGCATCAGCACATCGAGCAGGATCACGTCCGGCTTGTGGCGGCGAGCCTTGAAGACGGCGTCGCGGGCGTCGGCAGCCTCGTCCACGACCTCGAAGTCGGGTACCGCCTCCAGCAGCAGTCGCAACCCGGCGCGGACGACAGCGTGGTCGTCGACGAGCAGGATGCGGAGTGGAGAGGGCGACACCTGTCCAGTATCTCGCATCCGACCGTCGACGTTGTCCGCATCGTCCGGCGGAACGGCTCAGCCGGCTGCGGGCACGCGATCCCAGCTGTACGCCTCAGCCAGCAGGTGCGGCGCCGAGACCACGCCGGCCATCCGCAGCACGTGGCCCATCAGCGTGCGCTCAGCGCCCAGCCGCTTTACGGCCGAGACGGGCGAGCCGCCTTCGAAGAGGAAGAAGACGTCCTCGTCACCGAGGTAGATCTGGTGGCGGTCAAACCCGGCCTCGGCGAGATCGAACGGCGGCCCTTCGGACAGCATCTGCTCGAGCTTGGCACGCGACCCAGGGCGGATCTTGGCGGCAACAGCGATTCGTGTGTTCATGGCTCAATCATCGTTGGCGCCCGCGGCGGGCACATCGGTATGCGCCGCGCGCGCGGTTGCGGTGAACTACCGATCGAGCAGCCGGTCGACCAGATCCGGCAGCGGGTCGAGCGACGCGAGCTCGCCATCCGGCCGGACACCGGCCGGGAGCACGGCACCGGTGCGGTTCAGCCACACCGCCCGCATACCGAAGGCCTGCGCGCCAAGCACGTCCGTCTCGATCTCGTCGCCGACGTGAATGAACCTGTCCCGTCCGTAGCCGACCAGCTCGACGGCGCGGGCAAACGGCGCCGCCGCCGGTTTCATCTCGCCCACTTCCTCCGCGTGGACGACGAACGAGAAGCGGCGTGCCAGGTTGAGACGGTGGAAGGGAAAGTTGCCGTTGGTGATCGCCCCCACCAGGTGCCCCCGGCACAACAGCTCGTCCACAACAGGCTCGACGTCGGAGTGCACGCCGACCACGTCGGCACGGGCGCGCAGCAGCTCGTCGGCCACCCAGATGGCCAGCTGCGGCTCGTCACGCCCCACCGCTGCCAGCGCGCGTCGCATCGATTGCACACGCAGCTCCGCCAGTGTGCCGTGCATCTCGGCGCCGACCAGCGCCCGGTGACGATGCAGCTCCGCCACCGTCAGGCGGCCGGCCAGGTCGGGATGACGGTGCTCGAGCGACGCGATCGCCGCGGCCAGAGCGCCGTCCATCATCGGGCCGAACTCCCAGAGGGTGCCATCCAGATCGAATGAGACGACGCCCATCAGCGTCTCATGACGGCTTCGACAGCAGCGCGACGGCCTGGCACGCCGCGCCCTCGCCCCGTCCAGCGAAGCCGAGGTGATCGGTGGTGGACGCGCGCACCGTGACGCGCGCGCGCTCCACGCCAAGCGCCTCGGCCAGGGCCAGCCTCATCTGCTCGCGGTGAGGCGCCAGCCTCGGCTGTTGCATGATCACGATCGCGTCGATGTTGACGATGCTCCAGCCCTGCGCCGCCAGCTCGCCCCACGCCCGCGCGAGCAGGCGGATGCTCGACGCGCCCTCCAGCGACGGATCGTCGGACGGAAACCGTTCGCCGATGTCGTCGCCGCCGGCGGCGCCCAGCAGCGCATCGGTCACGGCGTGCGCGATCAGATCGGCATCGGAATGGCCGGCCAGGCCACGGCTGTGCGGTATCTCGACGCCCGCCAGCACCAGCCGCCGACCGTCGGCGAAGGCGTGGGCGTCGAAGCCGATGCCGACCCGCAGCCCGTCAGTCATCGAACGACACCTGACGCCGATCGCGGCGATGGAACACGGTGATCGTGCGGTAGCCGATCTCGCGCAAGGCGGCCAGAGCCTGGTCGAACGAGCGGCCGACCTGGTCGGGGCGGTGTGCGTCCGAGGCCAGCGCCACCGGCACGCCCCGCCGGTGTAGCAGCCGCAGCAGATCCGGATCGGGATACAGCTCTCCCAGCGCTCGTCCGTAGCCGGCGGTCGAGACCTCGGCACAGACGCCCGCAGCGGCGAACGCGTCTGCGAGCTGCTCGTAGAGCTGCAGCGGCTTGGGAGTCGGTCGGTGGCCGAACACCTTGGCCAGATCGGGGTGCGCCATCGTGTCGTAGATTCCGGTGGCGGCCGCGACACAGACATCGTCGACGTACATCCGCCACACCTCGTCCACGGGATACCGCTCCCAGATCGACGCCATCTCCCAGTCCACCGCCAGTCCCGCCACCCAGTGCACCGAACCGAGCAGAAAGTCCCACTGCAGCCGATCGACCGTGGCGGCGATGGTGGCCTCACGGCCGGCCAGGTAATCGACCTCGAGCCCGACCTTGACCGGCAGTCCGGCCTCGCCGGCCGCCACCAGACAGCCGTGGTACCGATCGAGGTCGGCCACCGCATCCCCGACCCACAGCGGATTGTCGCTCCAGTCCCGGGCCTGGCGGAAGCGGTAGACGTGGTCGGTGAAGCCGATCTCGTCGATACCGGCGACGCGTGCCCGCTCGACGTACTCGGCCACCCGCTCGACCGACAGCGCCGCGTCGGTGTAGGGGTCGTCGTCGGCCACGAGGTGCATGTGGTAATCGGTCAGCATCGTCGCTCGGCCGCGGCCAGGTCGGCGGCGTCGGTGATCTTGACGTTGCCGGTCTCGCCGGCCACGACCGCCACCGTGCGCCCCGACCTTTCCACCAGCGAGGCGCAGTCGGTGGCCGCCGCCAGCTGGTCGGCAGCCCGCGCGTACGCCGCGCGCAGCGCGTCGGCATGGAACGCCTGGGGCGTCTGCACGGCCACCAGCGACGAGCGTTCGAGCGTCTCTACCACTCGACCCGACGCCACCAGCTTGATCGTGTCGATGACCGGCACGCCGGGTACCGCGCCGGCGTCCTCGGCCAGCGCCTCCAGTACACGTGTGACCAGCTGGGGAGAGGCGAACGGCCGGGCAGCATCGTGCACCAGGATCAGGTCGGCGTCATCGGGCACGGCCGCCAGACCGCAGCAGACCGACTCGGCACGGCTCGCTCCGCCCGCCACCGCCGCGGCGACCTTTCCGGCCACCAGGTCGTCCGCCAACAGCGTGGCCGGCTCCTCCCATCCCTCGGGCACCACCAGCACGATGCCGTCGACCGCCGGGTGCTCGTCCAGCAGCTCGACCGAGTGCGACAGCAGCACCCGCCCCCCCAGCTTGACGAACGCCTTGGGCCGGTCGGACTGCAAGCGAACTCCGTCGCCGGCGGCTACGACGATCGCCCAGGTTCGCAGCAAGGTCGAAGCCTGCAACGCACGAGCAGACATACTAGTCGCCGTCGGTGGCGATCTTGGTGAAGATGATCTTGCCGGAGGGCTGCTGCAACACGGATGTCACCTGCACGCCGAGCGTCTCGCCGATCCGCTCGCGGGCGCGCTCGACCACCACCATGGTGCCATCGTCCAGGTACCCGACGCCCTGGTTGGACTCCTTACCCTCCTTCAGCAGCAGCACGTCCAACCGCTCGCCCGGCAGCACCGCCGGCTTGAGCGCATTGGCCAGGTCGTTGACGTTCAGCACCTGCACGTCCTGGATCTGCGCCAGCCGGTTGAGGTTGAAGTCGGTGGTCAGGATCGCCATGCCCCGCTCCTTGGCCAGCTTCAGCAGCTTGGCGTCGACGTCCGGCACCTGGGGGTAGTCGACATCCGGCGTGGCGACCGCCACGTCGCTGCGAAGGTCCTGGACGACTTGGAGCCCGCGGCGGCCGCGAGCGCGCTTGAGCGGGTCGGCCGAATCGGCCACCTGCTGGAGCTCCTTGAGCACGAACTCGGGCACGACCAGCTCACCGCCCAGAAAGCCGGTGCGGACGATGTCGGCGATCCGGCCATCGATGATGGCGCTGGTGTCGACCAGCGTCGATCCACCCGCCGGCCCCCGCTCGGCGTCCGCGTCACCCAGCGAGTGGACGCCGACCAGGCGCAGGATGCCACGATGCTTCTTGGCGGCTGTGAACGCGAACAGGTATCCAAGCACGAGCACCATCGGCAGCAGCACCCAGTTGCCGATGTAGGGCAGCGCGTGCACGGGCAGGTAGAGCAGGGCCGAGACGAGCAGGCCCACCAGCAGGCCGAAAGCGCCCACGGTCAACTCGCCCGCGCTTCGGGACTGAGCGGCTCGCTCGACTCTCTTGAATCCGCGTGCCAACCCCTTCCCGACGATCCAGCCAACCATCCAGCCGACTGCGAACGCGAGGAAGACGATGGTGCCAAACGCGACGTACGCGTAAGAAGACGAATGGAAACGGCCTACGAGATCAAATGCACGACCCGCGTAGATGGCACCAAGCACGCCCAAGAGAGCAACGACGATTCGAGATACCAACACCATCGTCTGCTCCCTCCTCGGGAGGCGTTTTGTGTTGCCGTGGACCGGTTGGGCCTCGCGGCCTCCGGCGTCAGGCGTGGGACAGGGGTAGCTTAGGCGCGTGCCTTGCGGGCTGCGCCGATCTCGTCGAGCACCTCCTCGAGGAACTCACGGGCTTCCTCTTCCTCCATGCCCTTGGCGTACATCAGCTCGGAGGCGAGGATCCGCTTGGCCTTGGAGAACATCTGCTTCTCACCCGTCGAGAGGCCTTTCTCCTGGTCGCGCTGGGCAAGGTTGCGAACGACCTCTGCCAGCTCGAAGATGTCGCCGGTCTTCATCTTGTCGCGGTTGTGCTTGAAGCGCCGGTTCCAGTTCTTCGGCATCTTGGTACCGTCGCCACCCAGCACGCCGACGACCTCTTCGACCGTCTCCTCCCCGATCACCTTGCGCAGACCGGCCCGGTCGGCACTGTCGGAGGGGATCATCACGGTCATATCGTTGTGAATGATCTGGATGGTCAGATACTCGCGATCGTCACGCTCTTCCTTCTTCACGACCGTGCCCGCACCGTGGTGCGGATACACGACCTTGTCCCCGACTTGATACACGTGACGTCTGACCTCCTCGCCGGCTTTGAACCGGCAGTTTTGTCCCCCTAGAGGGGTAGATGATATCAGACGGGCCATGTCCGGGCGAATAGAGTGAGGCGTGCTGGACGATGTGCAAAACGACCCGGACTAACTCCTATACGTCCATCGAACCATTAGCACTCACGCACATAATGGTCACTGTCTGCGACATGCATTAGTGTTGAGCAATGCTCGCCCTCGAGTTCATCGATCGTGACAGCGACGAGGCCATGACCGACGCGCGATCCGCCACCATCTGGCTGGGCGAGCGGCGAATCCGCAGCGCCCTTCCCGCCGGGTCGGAGCAGGCGCTGGGGCTGCTGCGCAATGCGATCGCGGACGCGCTGAGATCGGCCGCCGCGGGGACGGAACCGGCGCCCACGTCGCTCGAGCGTCTCAATGCCGCCAGTGCCGCGGCGCCGGCCGCGCCCCAGGTCAACTGGGCCAGCGGCAGCCGCCCCCGCAGCTGGATGACCACCAACGCCTCGCCCGAGCAGCACGTTCTTGCATTGCTGGCGCGCTCTGCGATCGAGCTCTTGGCCGGAGATCGGCTCGATCAGTTGACCGCCTGCGCGGCTCCCGGATGCGGGCGGCTGTTCCTGGCCACCAACTCGCGACGGCTGTGGTGCTCGATGTCGTGCGGCAACCGGGTACGCGTCGCACGTCATGCGTCCCGCGCCCGCACCCAGCGGCCCGCTACAGGTTGAGGTAGCGGTCGACCAGGTTCTGCTCCTGCAGGCGGCGAAGCCCCTCGCGGATCTCTCGCGCGCGCACCGAGCCGACGCCGTCCACCTGCTCCAGCTCCTCGATCGAGGCCCGCACGAACGCCTCCAGGCCGTTGAAGTACCCCACAACCTGGTCGACGACGTGCTCGGGAAGCCGGGGAATCTTGGACAGCACGCGGTACCCGCGAGGAGCGACTGCGTAGTCCATCGGGTTGACGGATCGGGGGAACCCCAGCGCCTGGGCCAGCTCGTCGAACTCGAGCAGCTGTTGATCGGGCATCGCCGCCAGCCGCTCGAGCACGTGATCGGCACCGCCGGTAGCCTCGAACACCTCGTAGTCGCGGATCAGCGCCAGCTTGTCCGCCGGCACCCACTCAGTCATCTCGTCCAGCTGGATCTTGATCAGCCGCCCCTCCACTCCCAACTCGGCCACGTTGCGCTCGATCTCGTCAACCATGCGGGTGGTCATCTCGCCCCGCTGCAGGGCGGTGAGAACGTCGTCCAGCATCACCGCGCTCTGGAACTCGAGCGCCGTCAGCCGCGTGGAGACCTGCTCCAGCCGCACCCGGTAGGTGTCGAGCGTGGTCAACGCCTGGTTTGTCTTGGCCAGCACCGCCGGAATCTCCTCCAGCTGGTAGCGGGAGTCGCCGACGTAGACGGTCACGACGTCACGCTGCTGGCTGATCGACACCGCCAGCGCACCGGTCTGCTTCGCCACGCGCTCGGCGGTGCGATGACGGGTACCCGTCTCGGCGGACGGGATGGTGGGGTCCGGCATCAGCTGCACGTTGGCGTAGACGATGCGGGTGGCGTTGGAGTTGAGGATGATCGCTCCGTCCATCTTGGCCAGCTCGTACAGCAGGTAGGGCGAGAATGCCTGGTCGAGTCGTATGCCGCCGGAGAAGAGGAACGAGAGCTCGGCCGGCTCGCCGATCACGATCAGCGCTCCCTCGCTGCCCCGAAGGATGTCGTTGATGCCCTGGCGCATGGTGGTTCCGGGCGAGATTCGCCGCAACGCCTCCATCAGCTTGGGATCCTGTCGAGGATCCGTCACCAGCTCGTTCACCCGAACGCCTCCTCGATCGCCTCCGGCAGGGTTGCGGCAGTCCGCACCGCGACTCCGGCAACGGACACCGTACCCGATGGAGCGAGAGCTTCACTCGAACCGAGCTTGGCCGCCTCGCGCAACCGCCGCTCGGCCTGGCCCACCGCGCGCACGCCGCCCGTCAGCCCCAGCTCGCCAAAGCAGACCAGGCCCGGCCTGACCGCGATGCCACGGTGCGCGGACACGATTGCAATCGCGACCGCCAGGTCGGCGGCCGGCTCGTCGACCCGCACGCCGCCGGCCACGTTGACGAAGATGTCGCTGCCGCCCAGCGCGATGCCGGCGTGACGGCCCAGAACCGCCACGATCATCGCCAACCGATTGCGATCGATGCCGGTTGCCGCCCGACGCGGCATCGCCAGGTCGGTTGCCGCCACCAGCGCCTGCAGCTCGAGCAGGATCGGGCGGCTGCCTTCGATGGCCGGCAGCAGCACCGAGCCGGGGCCACCTGCGCCGCCGTTGGCGAACGCGGCCGATGGATCGACCACCGCTTCCAGCCCGCGGTCTGTCATCTCGAAGATTCCGATCTCGTCGGTCGAACCGAACCGGTTCTTGACCGCGCGCAGCACCCGCAGGAAGCGGTAGCGATCGCCCTCGAGCTGCAGCACGGCATCGACCAGGTGCTCGAGCACCCGCGGGCCGGCGACCAGCCCTTCCTTGGTGACGTGGCCGACCAGCACGATCGTCACGCCGTGCCCCTTGGCGATCCGCAGCAGCCGGTCGGCGGCCTCGCGCACCTGCGCCACGCTGCCGGCGGAGGAGGCGAGATCAGCGGAGCAGAGCGTCTGCACCGAGTCGATCACGCAGACCGTCGGGCGAAGCTGCACGATCGCCTCGCAGACCGTGGAGAGCTCGGTCTCGGCCAGGATCGAGATGTGCTCGACCGCCCCGATCCGCTCCGCCCGCATCCGCACCTGCGCCGGCGACTCCTCACCCGAGACGAGCAGCGTGGAGTGGCCAGCGGCACCGATCGCGCCCAGCGCCTGCAACAGCAGCGAGCTCTTGCCGACGCCCGGCTCGCCGCCTACCAGCACCAGCGACCCGGACACCAACCCCCCGCCCAGCACGCGGTCGAACTCATCGCTGCCGGTCGAGATCCGGCGGGCGCCGTCGGCCTCGACCTCCGACAGCGGCTGGGGCAGGGCGGCCGGCCGCATGGTGGCGCGCGCCTGTGAGCGGCTGCGATCGCGCACCTCTTCGATCAGGGTGTTCCACTCGCCGCAGGCGGTGCAGCGGCCCAGCCAGCGCGGGCTCTCGAAGCCGCAGGCGGAGCAGGTGTAGGTGGTGAGTGTGCGAGACACGGGACCGACCATTGTCGCAGGCGGCTCGGTCAGCGCAGGCCGAACACCAGGAAGCGGTCGCGCCGTGAGATCACCAGTGCCACCACCGGCTGCGAACGCCCGTGCTGGGTGAGGTCGAGATCGACGGTCGCGATCGCCGGCAGCACGGCCGGCCCACACCGCGCCGCAAGCTGTGCCTGCAGGACGGAAGGGCCGGCCGATACCTCGGGCGAGGCGATCCGTGCGCTCGATCCGCGGGCAGCCGCGGCCAGCCGCCGCACATCACCGGCCAGCGATCGGTCGGACAGCGCCGACGCGGCGGCGAGGTCGTCGCGGGCCAGGGCACGGACGAATGCCAGCGCCGCCGCGCGGGCCTGCTGCGACCGCCCTGCCAGGGGACGCACGGGACCTGACGATGGGCAGCCCGAGCGACCCGGCAGGATGGCAGCGAGGCCGAAGGGCTGGGCGATCGACCGGGGTGGGGGCGCCACGACCGCCAGCGCCAGCAGCGCCGCGCCGACAAAGCCGATCGCCGTCACCGTGCTGACCATTCGTCCTGGCATCGGTGAACGCTACCCGCTCACGGCCTGTTGCCGGATCGAGGGCGGGCGGTGGCTGAGCGAGTGACCGGTGTGGTCAGGGCGGTGCCAGGCACCGTGCCTGGCACCGTGCCTGGCACCGCCGGAGGCTCAGCGCGTTCCGAACTGCGCCTCGAGGTTCGCATGGATGCGTGCGACGGCGCCGCTCACACCGTCTCGGCGGCCGGCGCCGGGTAGGCGCGGCCGGGAACGCCGTCGAACGCGACCAGCAGCGTCCCCTGGGAGATCGATACCGCCGCGCGCCGCGCACCGGGCTCGACCAGCACAAACGTCCCGGCGGGGGCATCGACAGTCTCGCCCTCGACCGTGAACGCAGCATCACCCGCGACGACCAGGTACAGCACCTCGGCGGTCGTCTCCACTCGCTCGCCCTCGATCAACTGTTCGCCCTCTCCGGCCGCGCGGGCCGCGATGCCGAACGAGCGCACCCCAAGCTCGTCGCCGAGCCGCTGCCAGCCGGCGCCGGACGCAACCTCACCGGCGTGGACGATGCGGTAGCCATCGCGGCGTCCCGGCCGCAGCGCGTCTCCCTCATGCACGGGATCCGGGCCGCCACCGCCGTCCCAGTCGGGCGGCACGTACACCGCTCCCGCCCGTGCCCCGACCATCAACACCACGGTACCGCCGGCCCGTGCGGCCGCCTCGCGGAACGCCGCCGGCTCGACCCAGACCAATGTGCCGGCGGCGGCCTCGAACTCGGCCTCGTCGACGGTGAAACGGGCGGTGCCGCGAAGCACCAGGTAGACCTCCTCGTCGCAGGTCGCTGCCTCGGTGTGCGGCTCGACCACCCGATCACCGGCGTCACCGACGGTGGCGTTGGCGCCAAAGGAGCGCAGGCCGAGGTGGTGGCGGATCGACTTCCAGGACGGTTCCCACTCGGGGTTCACCGCGCCGATCTCATCCAGGTGCGCAGCCCGATGGCGGCTCATCAAGTACGGATCCTACCCACTGGCCGCGAACCAGAGTCCCGAAACGTCGAAGGGGAGCCGCTAACGGCTCCCCTTCGAGTCACCTCGATCGTTCCGTGGCTACTCGGCGTCGGCCGGAACGTCCTGCTCGGCGTCGACAGCCTCTCCGCCCGACTCGGCCGGCCCCTCGGCCGGCACCAGGTCGACGGGCGGCGCGTCCGGGACATCGACCGGCTCGATCACCTGCAACGAGACCTCGTCATCTCCCTCCACGTGATCGACCAGCACGGTCGACCCAGGCTTCAGGTTGCGGGCCAACACGAAGTCGGCCAGCGGGTCCTCGATGAAGCGCTGGATCGCTCGCCGCAGCGGTCGGGCGCCCATGGTCGGGTCGTAGCCGCGCTCGACCATCATGTCCTTGGCCGAGTCGGTCAGCTCGATCGAGACCTCGTGCACCTTCATCTGCTCGCGAAGTCGCTTCATCAGCTGGTCGACGATGCTCTTGATCTCCTCCTTGGACAGCTTGTGGAAGACGATCACCTCATCGATGCGGTTGAGCAGCTCGGGGCGGAACACCTTCTTCAGCTCGCCCATGATGCGGCTCTTCATGTCGTCGTAGGAGACGCCGAGATCGTCCTCCTCGACGCCGAAGCCCAGCGAGCTGTTCTTGGCGATCGAGGCGGCCCCGATGTTGGAGGTCATGATCACGATCGTGTTCTTGAAGTCGACGTGGCGACCCTGGGCATCGGTGAGGCGCCCCTCCTCCAGCATCTGGAGCAGGATGTTGAACACGTCCGGGTGCGCCTTCTCGATCTCGTCCAGCAGCACCACCGAGTACGGCTTGCGCCGCACGGCCTCGGTCAGCTGGCCGCCCTCGTCGTAGCCGACGTAGCCTGGAGGGGAGCCGACCAGCCGGGACACGGCGTGCTTCTCCATGTACTCCGACATGTCGACCTGGATCATCGCGTCCTCGTCGCCGAACAGGAACTCGGCCAGCGTGCGGGCCAGCTCGGTCTTACCGACGCCGGAGGGGCCGAGGAAGATGAACGAGCCGGTCGGCCGCTTGGGATCCTTGATGCCGGCGCGTGCCCGGCGGATCGCCTTCGAGACGGCCTCGATCGCCACGTGCTGGCCGATCACCCGCTTGTGCAGCTCCTCCTCCATCCGGATAAGCTTCTGCGACTCGGCCTCGGTCAGCTTGAACACCGGGATGCCAGTCCACATCGAGACGATGTCGGCGATCTCCTCCTCGGCGATCTGAGCCTGGTCGGCCTCGCCGGAGGACTTCCAGTTGTCCTCCATCTCGCGCTTCTTGAGCGTCAGCTTGCGTTCGCTGTCGCGGAGGTTCGCGGCCTTCTCGAACTCCTGCGACTCGATCGCGGCCTCCTTCTCCTTGCGCACCGTCTCGATCTCTTCGTCGAGCTCCTTGTGCACGGGAGGAGCGGTCATCAGCTTGATGCGCATGCGCGACGCGGCCTCGTCGATCAGGTCGATCGCCTTATCGGGCAGCTGCCGCTCCTGGATGTAGCGGGATGACAGCTCCGCCGCCGCCTGCAGCGCCTCATCGGTGATGCGGACGCGGTGATGGGCCTCGTAGCGGTCGCGCAGCCCGCGCAGGATCTGCACGGTGTCATCGATCGAGGGCTCTTCGACCTTGATCTGCTGGAAGCGCCGTTCCAGGGCCGAATCGCGCTCGAGGTACTTGCGGTACTCGTCGAGCGTGGTCGCGCCGATCGTCTGCAGCTCGCCGCGGGCGAGCGCCGGCTTCAGGATCGAGGCGGCATCGATCGCACCCTCGGCAGCACCGGCGCCGACCAGGTTGTGCAGCTCGTCGATGAACAGGATGATGTCGCCGCGCTGGCCGATCTCCTTCATCACTTTCTTGAGCCGCTCCTCGAACTCGCCACGGTACTTCGATCCGGCCACCAGGGCGGCCAGGTCGAGCGTGTAGATCTGCTTGCCCTTGAGCAGCTCCGGCACCTGGTTGCCCGAGATGCGCTGAGCGAGGCCTTCGACGACGGCGGTCTTGCCGACGCCGGGCTCGCCGATCAGCACCGGGTTGTTCTTGGTGCGGCGCGACAGGATCTGCATCACTCGCTCGATCTCGTTCTGGCGTCCCACAACCGGGTCGAGCTTGCCCTCAGTGGCGAGCTTGGTCAGATTGCGGCCGAACTGATCGAGCAGCTTGGAGCTCTTCTGCCCCTTCTCCCCCGTCGTGCCGGCGCCCTGCGTGCGGCGGCCGGGACCTGACAGCATGCGGATGATCTCGTTGCGGATCTTCTCGGCGTCCGCGTCAAAGTCGAGCAGGATGCGGGCGGCCACGCCCTCGTTCTCGCGCACCAGTCCCAGCAGGATGTGCTCGGTGCCAATGTAGTTGTGTCCCAGTGACAGCGCTTCGCGAAGCGCCAGCTCCAGCACCTTCTTGGCGCGCGGCGTGAACGGGATCTGGCCGGTGGTGACCTCGTCACCCTGGCCGACGATGCGGGCGACCTGCGCGCGCACCTCCTCCACGGTGATGTCGAGCGAATCGAGCACGCGCGCGGCGAGACCCTCTTCCTCGCGCAGCAGGCCGAGCAAGATGTGTTCGGTGCCGATGTAGTTGTGCTTGAGCGTGCGTGCCTCGTCCTGTGCAAGGACGACGACCTGTCGGGCACGCTCCGTAAATCGTTCGAACATCCTCGTGCCCCCTTTCTTTTCGCTCGTTCTACCTGTGGACGCTGAAGTTACCGAACGCCGAATGCCGGCCCGTCAAATCGTCCACGCAAGCGCTTCGGTTCTGACAGTCCGGTCCGGAGAGTGAGACGAGGCAAGTATATCACCGCGGCCTTCCCGGTCTCCTTCGCGCGAGCCGGAGTCGTGGCCGTGTATTCGGCGTTCTGGCGCGCGCGCTTGAGCCCCACTTCACCTAGCCGTGCTCAGGCGACTGAACGGACGCCTGGGGCCGCAGCGCCGGGAACAGGATTACCTCGCGGATCGAGCGCCTGTCCAGCAGCAGCATCATCAGCCGGTCGATGCCGATGCCGACGCCGCAGGTGGGCGGCATGCCGTACTCCAGCGCGAGCAGATAGTCCTCGTCCATCGGCTGCGTCTCGTCGTCCCCCGCCGCCGCCGCCCGCAGCTGCTCCTCGAACCTGGCCCGCTGCTCCAGCGGGTCGTTCAGCTCGCTGTAGGCGTTGGCGATCTCCATCCCGTTGCAGAATGCCTCGAACCGCTCCACCAGCTCCGTGCTGCCGGCCACGCGCTTCGAGAAGGGCGAGAGCTCGACCGGGTAGTCGGTGATGAACACGGGCGCCGTGGTGCGCGCCTCGACGTAGTGCGAGAGCAGATGGTCGACGGCCTTGGCCCAGGTGTGATCGCCCGAGGTGTCCAATCCCTGCTCGCGCATGAACGCCACCAGCCGGTCGCGGTCACGATCCGCCATCGGATCGATGCCGGCCTCGTCGATGATCGCCTGGCGCAGCGGTCGGCGCGGCCAGGGCGGCGTCAGATCGACCGAGCTGCCGGCGGCCGCACCGGCCCGCGAGACGACCTTCTCGACCAGCGCCATGCCGTCCCGGTAGTCGGCGTAGGCCTGGTACCACTCGAGCATCGTGAACTCGGGGCTGTGCTTGAAGCTGACGCTCTCGTTGCGGAAGTCCTTGCCCAGCTCGTAGACCCGCTCCAGGCCGCCCACGATCAGCCGCTTCAGGTACAGCTCGGTGGCGATCCGCAGAAACAGCGTGCGCTCGAGCTCGTTCGATGTGGTGGTGAACGGCTTGGCCGCGCCGCCGCCGTAGATCGGCTGCAGCACCGGCGTCTCGACCTCGACGAAGCCCTCCTCGTCCAGCGCGGCCCGGATCGCGGTGATCGCCCGCGAGCGGGCGGTGGCGTCGGCCCGCGACTCCTCGCTCGTGATCAGGTCGACGTAGCGGTGGCGGTAGCGCTGCTCGGTGTCGGTCAGGCCGTGCCACTTCTCCGGCAACGGGCGTAGGCACTTGGCCAGCAGCTGCCACTCATGCACCCGCAGCGAGAGCTCGCCGCGACGGCTCTGGAACACCTCGCCCTCGACGCCGATCACGTCGCCCAGGTCGGTCTCGCCGAACAGCTCGTAGCGCGGCGTCACATCGAGGGTCGCGTGCAGCTGCAGGCGAGCACCGGCGTCCATCAGGTCGAGGAACATCGCCTTGCCGTGTCCGCGCCGGCCCATCACGCGTCCCGCCACCCGCACCCGCTCACCCGTCTCGATGCCCGCGTCGAGGTGGTCGAACCGGCGTCGCACCTCGCCGATCGGAACGCGACGCTCGAAGGTGGTCGGATACGGCTCGCCGCCGGCGATCCGAACCGCCTCCACCTTCGCGATGCGATCGGCGCGGATCTGCTGCTCGGTGCTGATCGGCTCGGTCATGGAGGCGCAGTCTACGAGACTGGGGCCGAGGTAGAGCCTGCGCGCGGTCAGGCCGCCTTGATGCCGACGATCTGCAGCTTGATCGGCCCGGACGGCGCGGCCACCTCGACCACGTCGCCCTTCTTGTGGCCCAGCACCGCGCTGCCCACCGGCGACTCGTTGGAGAGCCTGCGGTTGCCCGGGTCGGCCTCGGCCGAGCCGACGATCTCGTACTCGTCCGTCTCGCCCTCGTCGACGTACTTGACCTTGACCTTGGAACCGATCGAGACAACGTCCTTCGGGATGTCGCTGGTGTCGATCACGCGCGCCGAGCGGAGCTGCTCCTTCATCTTGGCGATCCGCGACTCCAGCAGGGCCTGCTCGTTCTTGGCGTCGTCGTACTCGGAGTTCTCGGAGATGTCACCGAACTCGCGCGCCGACTTGATCCGCTCCGCAACCTCGCGACGCTTCACCGTCTCGAGCTCTTCGATCGTCGTCTTCAGCTTCTCGAAGCCGGCCTGTGTGAGGATGACGTCCTTGTCCACGAGAGCTTCCCCTACCTGTGGTTGTCGACCCGTGCCTGAGCCGCGAATATACGAGAAACGGCACCCGCCAAACCGCTGATTTGCAGCGATTTTTTATGTGGCAGATACCGCAGGACGCAGGAGTGTAGCTGTCCTGTGTGCCGCTCGTCAAGCCACGATCGGCCTGCACTACGCTTCGACTCATGCCCGAGCTCTCCTCCAGCTGGTCGATCGGCCGGGTCACGATCCCCTCCCGCATCGTGCTGGCGCCGATGGCGGGCGTCTCGGTGCAGGCATTTCGCCGACAGGGGCGCCGGTTCGGCGCAGGGCTGGTATGCAGCGAGATGGTCTCGTCGTGCGGTCTCTCGTACGGCAACGAGCGCACGCTCGGCTATCTGCGCATCTCGAGCGACGAGCACCCGCTGGCAGTGCAGATCTTCGGGTCGGAGCCCGAGCGAATGGCGGAGGCGGCCCAGATGGTCGTGGCGGCCGGAGCGGACATCGTGGACATCAACTTCGGCTGCCCGGTGCGCAAGGTGACCAAGACCGGCGCCGGCGCGAGCGCGCTTGAGGATCACGAGCTGGCGGCCGCGGTCGCCGGCTCGGTCGTACAGGCGGTGGACGTGCCGGTGTCGGTGAAGATGCGCCGCGGCCTTCGCAACGGATCGCGGGCGGCGCTGGAGCTCGGCCCCAAGCTCGAGGCGGTCGGCGTCGCAGCCCTGACGCTCCATCCGCGCAGCGCGCAGCAGATGTACACCGGATTCGCCGACCACTCACTGACCACCGAACTGGTGGAGCGCGTCGGTATACCCGTGATCGCCTCCGGGGACATCACCGATCACGGATCCGCCACCCGCGTGTTGCACGAGACCGGCGCGGCGGCCGTGATGGTCGGACGCGGCGCGCAGGGTCGCCCCTGGACGCTGCGCGAGCTGGCAGAAGGCGAGCCGCAGCATCCGCTGCCGGCCGAGGTGGTGGCCGAGCTGGCCAGGTTCATGCGCGAAGTGGTGCGTGAGATGGGCGAAGAGCGTTCGGTCGGATTCCTGCGCAAGTTCTACGGCTGGTACCTGCGTGGGCTGGACGGCGCGAAGGAGCTGCGGGTGCGGATGACCCAGGCCGCGAGCGTGGAGCTGGCCGAGGCAGCGCTGCTCGACGCCTGCCCCGAGGCCGTGCCGCTGATGGCGGCGGCGGAGGCCGAGATGGCGCTGCTGCCAGACAGCGACGACGACCGGCTGCTCGACCTGCCGATCTCGATCTACGGCGGTGGTTGAGCCTGTCCGATCGCTAGCATCCGGCTGCCGATGAGCGAGAACGACCAGCAGCCCCCACACGGCCGGCGTCTCTCCCGGCGAGCGCTGCTGGGAATGACCGGCGCGGCCGGGGGCGCCGTGCTGCTGGGAGCGGGGGGATACGTCGCCACGCGCAACGACGGCTCCCCCTCGCCGGCGCCCGGCGCGGCCATGGAGCCATTTCACGGCATCCACCAGGCCGGCATCACCTCCAAGCAGCAGAAGTACCTCCAGCTGGCCGCGTTCGACGTGGCCGCGACCGGCCGTGATGGACTGCGGGCGCTGGCCAGACGGTGGACGGACACCGCGGCCGCCCTGGCCGCCGGAAAGGGCAAGGAGCCGTATGCGCCGGCCCGGCTGACCGTCACGCTCGGACTGGGGCCGAGCGTGTTCACTGATCGCTTCGGGCTGGCGGGCATGCGCCCTGCGCCGCTCGTCGACATCCCGCCGTTTCGCCACGACCAGCTCGACCCGGCCTACGTGGGCGGAGATCTCTGCCTGCAGGTCTGCTCCGACGACCAGCACACCGCGCTGCTGGCGATCCGCGACCTGATCTCAGCAGCCGGCGGCGCGGCCAGCGTGCGCTGGCGCCAAGCCGGGTTCACCCGCGACCCGCTGCCAGGCGAGCAGGGCGGCACCCCGCGCAACCTGTTCGGCTTCAAGGACGGCACCAACAACCTCGATGCGACCGACGACGCGCGCATGCGACAGAACGTGTGGGTGGCGGCACAGGATGGCCCCGCCTGGATGGCCAACGGCAGCTACCTGGTGGTGCGGCGGATCCAGATGGACGTGGACGGCTTCCTGCACGAGGACGTGTCCGAGCAGCAGCGAGCGGTCGGTCGGCAGAAGGCCACCGGCGCACCGCTAAACCAGTCAGGCGGCGAGTTCCAGCCGGTCGACCCCAGCCGCCAGCCGCAGGACACGCACATCATGCGCGCCAACCAGCGCGGGCCGGGCAGCGAGCGCGAGCGGATCCTACGCCGCGGCTACAACTACGCCGACGGCTACGACGCCGAGGTCAGCATGCAGACCGGCGGACTGGTGTTCATGGCCTACCAGCGCGACCCGCGCCACCAGTTCCTCGCCATCCAGCGCCGGCTCGCCCACTCCGACCGGCTCCAGCACCACGTCTTCCCGCATGGCAGCGCGATCTTCGCCATCCCTCCCGGCACCGAGCCGGGCGGGTACGTGGGCGAGACGTTGCTGGCCTGAGCCGCCTACTCGGCGGAGTTGCGCTCCCAGATCAACCGCAGCCCGTCAAGCGTCAGCCAGGGCTCGATCCGGTCGATCGTCTCGCAGTGCGGTACCACCACCGACGCCAGGCCGCCGGTTGCGATCACCGCGGCCTCGCCGCCCAGCTCGCCGGCGAACCGACGCACGAGGCCGTCCACCAGCCCGGCATATCCGAACACCGCGCCCGACTGCATGTTCTCGACGGTGTTCCTACCGATCGCCCGCTCGGGCGCCCGCAGCTCGACCCGGAAGAGGCGCGCCGCGCGTTCGCCCAGCGCGTTGGCGGCCACCTCGAGGCCGGGGGCGATCGCCCCACCGATGAAGACGCCCTCCCCGTCGAGGGCATCGAACGTGATCGCGGTGCCGAAGTCGACCACCACCAGCGGCCCAGCGTGCAGGGCGAGCGCGGCCACCGAGTTGGCAACGCGATCGGCGCCCACCTCGTGTGGGCTATCCACCCGCAGCTCGAGTCCGGTGCGCACGCCCGGGCCGACCACGAGCGCCTCGTGGCCAAAGTGATCACGTGCCGTCTGGCGCAGCGCCTCGGCCAGCTGCGGTACGCCTGACGAGGCCACCGTGGCCGTCACGTCGGCGAAGCTCCGGCTGCGCACCGCCAGCAGGCCGTGCAGCTCGACCGCCAGCTCGTCGGCGGTCTGTGAGCGAACGGAGGCCGTCCGCCAGTGCTCCACCAGCCGGGCGCCGTCGTACAGCCCGACCACCGTCTGGGTGTTTCCGACGTCGATCGCGAGCAGCAAGGCGGAGCTACTCGCCGCTCAGCTCGAAGCCCGGCGGCAGCGTCGTATCGACATCGTCGTCGGTCTTCAGCTCCTCGATGGTGACGTCCTGCGTGGTGTGCACCTCGGTGCGCGGGATGATCCGGGTCGGCCGCGCCTTGTCCCACACCCACACGTCCTCCATCACCAACCGGGCGAACGGGTACGCCGACTGGTCGTTGCGCTCAACCTCGAGCCGGTTGCACAGATACGTCGCCTCGGCGGTCAGGACGCAGTAGCGAAACAGGCCGAACACCGTCGCGTACTCGCGCTTCAGCCGCAGCTCGAGCTCCGCGTCGTACTCCTCGAGGTCTTCGATGTAAGACATCGGTGAAAGTCTACGCCATCGCGGTTTTCGCGCTCATCCGACAGGCTCCGCCTGCAGGAATGCCGGCCGCGCCATCAGCCGGTCGCGGAGAGCCAGCAGGTTGGGGTACGGGGTCATGTCGAGTCCCGTGACGGTGGTGCGATAGAGAGCCGGCGCTGCCGCGCAGTCGACGATCGAGAACTCGCCGAGCCAGTACCCATCCGTCGCGATGAGGCCGTCGAAGGTGCGTAGCGTGGGCGCGATCGCCTCGGCCCGGGCAAGGGCCGCCGCGGGATCACCGGGAGCGCTGCCAAAGCCGCCCTCCGGCGTGAAGCCGATCGCAGCCGATTCGACCTGAAACAGCGCAGGGCGCAGTGTCATCGAGTAGCGGTCGAGCATCATGTCGACGCGGGCGCGGGCGGCGGGCTCGGCCGGGTAGAGATCGTCGCGGCGCTCGCGGTTGGCGAGGTAACGGAGGATGGCATTCGACTCGCTCACCACGAGGTCGCCATCCTGTAGCGCGGGGATACCGGCGAGCGGGTTGACCTGGATGTACCAGTCCGGCCGCGGCCGCGTGATCGGCACCGTCCGGCGCTCGTACTCGATGCCCAGCTCGGCCAGCAGGAACCGCACCTTGAGCGCGTTGGACGAGATCGGATGGTCGTACAGCGCCAGCACGCGGCGGAATCTACACCACGCCGGGAATCAGACGCTTGGTGCGATCGGCGTACGGCCCGTACTCCGGGAACTCGGCTCGCAGGCCATCCTCCTCGTAGCGCGTGCGCACCAACTGCAGCCCGATGCAGAGCGCCCAGACCGCGACCGCCGGCATCCACCTGGTCGAACCGATCGCGATCCCCAGCACCGATGCCAGCTCTCCCAGGTACAGCGGGTGGCGGACGTAGCGGTACGGCCCGCGCATCACCAGTCCGCGGACGTCTGGCAGCACTCCGAAGCAGCGGCCGAGGAACAGCACCGAGACGATCGAGAACGAGAGGCCAACCACCAGCAGCGCGTTGCCGATCAGCACCGGCGAGCCGCTCGAGCTGTCGCGCGCGATCGCGCCCAGCACGACGAATGCGCCCTGCGCCCCCAGCGCCGCGACGACACCGACCGGGTTTCGGCCACGACGGATGGGCGTCGGCCGGATCAGAACCAGCACTGCGAACATCACCCACAGCGTGGCGCTGAGCAGCTGGTGGATAACCGCCGCCGCGCCGTGCGCCAGGGCCGCGTTGTGCAGCGTGGCCGCGGCGACGGTGCCAAACAGCGCGGCGGGCAGGATGCGGGCGATCGTCCTCGTCAGTGAGCGGGTCTGCTCCACACCACCTGTATCGACCCCAGCCGCCGGCTACATGAGCGAGCCGGCGGCGAGCCGTACGCCCTGCGGGACAAGTCTGTCCAGCAGCTCAGCCACGGTGGATCCGGCCAGCGGCAGGTCGGGAACGAGCTCCGCCAGCGGCCGCAGCACGAACTCGCGCTCGTGAGCGCGCGGGTGGGGCACCGTCAGCCGATCACTGTCCAGTCGCATACCCTCGCACGCGATCAGGTCGAGATCGAGCGTCCGCGGCCCCCATCGCACCCCCCGCCGGCGCTTGAATCCGGCCTCGATCGCCTGCAGCCGATCGAGCAGGGCAAGCGGCGCGAGCGTCGTATCGAGCACCACCACCGCGTTGAGGAAGGCGGGCTGGTCGGTGTATCCGATCGGATCGCTCTCGTACAGTCGCGAGGCGGCCGTGACTTCGCCCAGTGAGGCCAGGCGCGCGGTTGCGGCGCGCAGCGTCAGCAGGGAGTCGCCCAGGTTGCTGCCCAATCCGACACACCAGCTGCTCCCCCGGAAGGGTGGACTTGATGACAATTCCATCATGATTTCCTCACAATTGGCCGATGTATCTAGCCGGGGCAAGGAGTGCGTTGACCGCCCCAGAAGCTCCTCGATCCGTCAAGGAAGGTGCCATGTCGACCCTCATGGAACTGACCATCGTGCTGCTCGTATGCCCCGGGGCGCTCGCCGCCTGGGCCGACGCACGGTACCCCAACCTGCGGCCCACCGACCTGCGCCGCACCGCGATCCACCTCGGCATCACCGGCCTGCTCGCGTTCGGGCTGCTGCGCCCCGTGCTGATCGGCGTCGGCCTGCTGGTACCCGGTGAGGCGGGACGCGCGACCGCGATCGCGATCGCCTGCGCCGTCATCACCTACAGTCTGGTGGTCACCCTGTGGGTGATGCGCACCGCCGCCGAGCTGGCGGGTATCAGCCGCTGAGGAATCGCCTCACACGGCGATCTCGGCCAGCACCGCGGCCGCTTCGGCTCTGGTCTTGGCGCGTAGCTTGCGCAGGATCGACTTGACGTGCCATCGCACCGTCTCGGGTGACAGGCAGAGGATGTCCGCCATCTCAGCTGTGGTGTTGCCGGCGGCGATCAGCTGCAGCACCTCGAGCTGACGTGGCGTGAGGCGTTCGCGGTGCGGCAGCCGCGACGCGATCGAGATCCGCCGCTGTCCTGCCCGCACATCGCGGAGCAGGTGCCCGGCCATCCGCCTGGAGAGCGCCGCCTCGCCTGCGACAACGCCGCGCAGCACGCTCACCAAACGCTCCGGAGCCTGGTCCTTGGTGAGGAAGCCATCAGCCCCGGCCCGCACGGCGGCAAGCATCTCGTCCGCGTCATGGGACACGGTCAGGATCACGGTGCGGATGGTGGGATCGAGCTCCACCACGCGCCGCACCAGGGCGACGCCGCTGCCATCGCTGAGGTAGAGATCGACCAGCACCGCATCGGGACGCGTCGCGACGATCGCGACGATCGCCTGCTCAACGCCGTCTGCGACACCGACAACGGCCACACCACCCTGCTCGAGCAGCGCGACCAGCCCACGACGATAGATCGGGTGATCCTCCACCACGACGACCCGCAACTGCTCCATCCCTCCGTTATACGGGGGATTTGTGGGGTGCGTAACCCCACCCCACCGGGGATCAGGCGGGCCGGCCGCGCTCCACCGTGACGGTGACATCCCGGAACCGGTACGGGATCGGCGCCCAGGGCTTGTGCACCGTCACGGTCACCAGCGTGACGGCGAAGCGGTCGAGCAGGTCGTCGGCGATCGCCGCCGCCAGCCTCTCCAGCAGGTCGTGCCGCGTGCCGGCTGTCAGCTCGACCACCCGCGCACTGACCGCTCCGTAGTCGACGGCATCTTCCAGCCGGTCGCTGCGGGTGGCGGCGTCCGACCGGCAGACCATGCGCACATCGATCGAGAACATCTGCCCCTCGCAGCGCTCTGCTTCGAGCACGCCGTGGTGGGCGAACACCTCCACCCCCAGGATCTCGATCACCGGGTTGGTCACGTGAGCCGGCCCCTGATCGCGCCCGCCACGTCTAGTGCCTCGCGCACGGGGCCGACGTCGTGGACGCGAAACATCCAGGCGCCGCGGCCGTAGGCCTCGAGGTTGGCGGCGATCGTGCCCGCCGTTCGCTCGCGCTCGGCACGGCCGGTGATCTGCCCCAGGAAGCGCTTCCGCGAGACGGCCACCAGCACCGGATAGCCGAGCTGGACGATCTGGTCGAGCTCGCGCAGCAGGGCGAGGTTGTGCTCCATCGTCTTGCCGAAGCCGATCCCAGGATCAAGGCAGATCAGCTCGCGGGCGATGCCCCCCGCCTCGGCGTACCGGGCGCGCTCGAGCAGGAACGCGGCCACCTCTCTGGTGACGTCGCGGTAGTGCGGATCGTCCTGCATCGTGCTCGGTGTCCCCTGCATGTGCATCAGACAGACCGGCACCGCGGCCCTCGCCACGACCGCCATCATCTCCGGGTCATGGCGCAGCGCCGAGACGTCGTTGACGAAGGTTGCGCCGGCCTCCAGCGCTCTTCGGGCCACCTCCGCCTTCATGGTGTCGATCGAGATCGGCACCGAGGTGCGAGCGGCTAGGCCCTCGATCACCGGGATCACCCGCGCCAGCTCCTCGTCCAGCGGCACCTGCGCGGCGCCGGGGCGGGTCGACTCGCCGCCGATGTCGATCAGCACAGCGCCCTGCTCGGCCATCCTCAGGCCATGCGCGATCGCAGCCGACGGTTCGAGGTGGTCGCCTCCGTCCGAGAACGAGTCGGGCGTGACGTTGATCACGCCCATCACCGCCGGCGCCGGGAATCGACGGGTGAGCACGGTGTCTGGCGGCCGCGCTGCGGGCGGGCGCGCTGCGGGAGCCGCCGGGGCATCAACGAAGGTCACCGGCAGCGGCATCCGCCGGTACGCGACCGCCACGCTGACCGCCATCAGCGCCCACGACACAAGCGCCATCCAGAAGGGCTGGTTGAGCGCGACCACGAACGCGTTCCAGGTGCCGTGCAGGGCGATGCCGGGTAGCAGCGAGCCCGTGCGACGTCGCAGCCAGGCCAGCAGAGTGCCCCACATCGTGAACAGCACCAGCACGAACAGCTCTATGTGCAGTCCGGCCCACAGGAAGGCCGATATCGGCGCTGCCCACCAGAACCCGAACCGCCGCCACAGCGCGCCCAGCAACACGCCGCGGAAGGCAGACTCCTCGACCCAGGGGGCAAACAGCACCGCCAGCGCGGAACCGAACAGCTGGTACCCGGTCGAGCCGTTGAGGATCGTGTCCTTGGCCGGTGCCGTGATGCCAAAGGCGTGGTTGACGATCGCTGCCACGAACGCGGCCACCACCGCCATGCCCAGGAAGATGCCCAGCGAGGAGGGGATCCGCCGCGGCGGCGCCACTCCGAACAGCGACCACTCGCGCCGCCGGTTGACGAATGCCAGCTCGAAGGTGATCGCCAGCATCAGTGGCACCGTGAGCACCACCAGCAACGCCCACAGCAGCCCCGCCGGGATCGACGGCGCGCGAGCCCTGCCAAACTCTGCCAGCGGCGCGACCAGGAGCAGCTGCGAGAGCAGCACCAGCGTCACGCCGGCGAATACCGCACGCCGCCATCCCACGGGTTGACGGTCGGCGATCACGACCGCAACTCTAGATGATCGAATCGACGACACGGCCGCCGACGTTCGTGCCCGCGCGGAGCGCCCGGGTCTCTCCCACCGGTCGCTCGCGCTGGAGCCCAGTCGCGCCTAGTGGTACGACAAGAACGTGGCGCTGGGGATGTAGCGCTCGTAGCCGTAGGCGGTGATCGGCGAGACGCCCGGCCGGTACAGCTCGGTGGACGAGTTGTTGTCGAAGCCCATCGCGCTCTGCGCGCCCATCTGCACCAGCATCTTGGCCCAGGTCGTTGCCTGGATGCCGACCCCGCCGCTCCCGCCGGCGACCACCAGCCAGCCCTGTCCACCGGCGGTCTTGGCCACGGCCGGCCGCCAGTGCGGGTTGTCCCACTGCCAGGGATCGACGAACGATGGCCGGGTCGCGATCGCGGAGCCGTTGTTGACGAGCTGCGGCTTGCCCCCCATCACGTCATCCGCGGTGTCCCACCCGACGTTGTCGCCGGCGACCGTCAGTCCTGCGCCGGCGCTGGCCTTGATCGAGAGGCCGGTCGCCGCGACTCCGCCCGCCTTGGCAAGCACAACGACGCCGGTCGCGGGCACGGTCAGCTGCGTGCCGGCCGCGCACGTGCCGGTCGGACACACCGCCGGCTTGCTGGTCGGAACGCTGACCGTCCGGTATGCGGCGCTCGGATCCTCGAACCGGAAGCCGGCCACGGTCTCGCTGATGTTCGCGCCGGAGGCGTAGTTGAAGCCGCCTCTCGAGCCGCGCAGCATCGTTCGAAGCGCTGTCGAGGGCAGCGCGTACCCGACGTAGCCGGTCGGTACCGTCACCTTGGTACCGGGCACGGTGTAGGCAGCAACCTGGTCGCCGTGGATCGAGACACCCCTCGAGGTGAGACCGTTGAACGCTCCCACCGTCGCCGTCTTGTTGTTGGGCAGCGTGATCAGCGACGGCACCGCCTGCGGCCTGCCCATCATCATGTCACCACCCGGCAGGTAGCCGACGGCGGGGCCGCCCCAGCCAAACGAGAGCACGTTTCGATCGTGCACCAGAAGGCCACTCGGGCGCCCGGTACCCGACCGGCTGCTGTCGGCAAAGAAGTCGCCGTTGATCGCCGCCGTGAAACCGGGGGGCGCAGCCGCGGTGACCGCGCTCTTGATCTGGTTCAGCCGCACCGAGAAGTCGTCCGGGTAGTACGTCCCAAGCGGCGACGAGTCGAGCGAGACGTGCGTGTTTCCGATCGTCCACCACACCTTGTAGATCGTCTCGTTGCGAAGCACGCCGGCGTCGAGCACCACGACCCGATACTGGTTCAGTGTCACGCCGGGCTTGAGCGTGGTGACCGCCACCGGCTTGGCCAGCCCGGACTGGATCGGGCCGCTTGCGAGGGCGGCCGGAGCGGCCGTCAGCGCGAACGCCGCGACGGCTGAGAGGGCAGTGAGACAGCGCAGACGGCTCATACAGAACATGTCGGCCAGATGGGCCTGCGGGAGGACGGCCAGACGGGTGAGCGAGCGGCACCCGGTCGGGGGATCTCTGCGATCAGCCTCTGGCGCGAACTCGCCGGAGGCCGGACTTACGCGCCCTGCGGAGACTCCGGCGGAGTCTTGCTCTGCGAGAGGGTGCCGGGCAGCGGCAGTCCGATCGTGCGCGGCTTCGAGGGCTGCTTGACGGGAGCCTCCTCGACCACCGGCGGCGCGTGCTTCTCGTGATCCTTGAATACCAGCTCCGCCGGGTCGCCGGCAAGCAGTTGCTGGAACTGGTCACGGTCGATCGTCTCGTACTCGATCAGGATTTTGGAAAGCCGCTGCATGTCGTCCATGTGGTCGCTCAGCACCTTGCGGGCGCGCTCGTGGGCGTCCTCGACGATGCGGCGGATCTCGTCGTCGATCTCGCGCGCGATCTCCTCGGAGTAGTCCTGCTCGTGGCCGAAGTCGCGGCCCAGGAAGGGCTGGCTGGAGTCGCGACCGAAGGTGCGCGGGCCGAGCTTCTCGGACATGCCCCAGCGCATCACCATCCGCTTCGCCGTGTCGGTGGTCTTGTTGAGGTCGTCCTCTGCGCCTGTCGTCACCTCGCCGAACACCAGCTCCTCGGCGGTGCGGCCGCCCAGGTTCTTGGCCAGCGTGTCCATCAACTCGAGGCGCGAGCGCATGAACTTGTCCTCGGTCGGCAGCGAGATTACGTAGCCGAGCGCCATGCCGCGACCGACGATCGAGATCTTGTGCACGGGATCGTTGTGCTCGAGGTAGTGGCCCACAAGCGCATGGCCCATCTCGTGCACGGCCGTGATCTCGCGCTCCTTGGGCGAGAGCAGGCGCGTCTTCTTCTCGGGGCCCGCGATCACGCGCATGATGCCCTCTTCCAGCTCCAGCATCTCGATCTGCCGCTTGCCCTTGCGGGCGGCCAGCAGCGCGGCCTCGTTGACGAGGTTCGAGAGGTCGGCGCCGGTGAAGCCGGGCGTCTGGCCGGCCAGCGCTTCCAGGTCGACGGCAGAGCTGATCGGCTTACCTCGCGAGTGCACCTCGAGGATCCGCTTGCGGCCGACGCGATCCGGACGATCGACGACCACCTGACGATCGAATCGGCCCGGACGCAGCAGGGCGGGATCGAGGATATCGGGGCGGTTGGTGGCCGCGATCAGGATGATGTTGTCCTTCATCTCGAACCCGTCCATCTCGACCAGCAGCTGGTTCAGCGTCTGCTCGCGCTCGTCGTGGCCGCCGCCCATGCCGGCGCCGCGGTGGCGGCCAACCGCGTCGATCTCGTCCATGAAGATGATGCAGGGCGAGTTCTGCTTGGCCTGCTCGAACAGGTCGCGGACACGGCTGGCACCGACGCCGACGAACATCTCGACGAAGTCAGAGCCCGAGATGGAGAAGAACGGCACGCCCGCCTCACCGGCCACCGCTCGCGCCAGCAGCGTCTTGCCGGTGCCTGGCGGGCCAAACAGCAGCACACCCTTGGGAATGCGCGCGCCCAGCGCCTGGAACTTCTTGGGGTTCTCGAGGAACTCCTTGATCTCGTGCAGCTCTTCGACCGCCTCGTCCACGCCGGCAACGTCCTTGAACGTGATCTTGGGCGAGTCGACCGACAGCCGCTTCGCGCGGCTCTTACCGAAGCTCATCACCTTGCTGCCGCCGCCCTGCACCTGGTTCATGAGGAAGAACCAGAGTCCGAAGAACAGCAGGAAGGGCAGGATGGTGACCAAGATGCTCCACCACGACAGGCCGCCGGTGGTGGTGCCGTCGACCTGCGCGCCTGAGTCCTGCTGGGCGAGGATCGTCGTGGCCTGGTCGAGCAGCGTCGGGCTGGGGATGCCGATCGAGATCGTGTGGCCCTTGTCGGCCGAGATCGAGTACTTGAGCGAGTTGTCGCCCGTCACGTTCGTCTTGTAATAGGTCACGCGACCCTGCTTCGCGTAGCCCAGGAACTCATTCCACGTGTGCGCCGGCGCGTTGCTGGAGCTGCTGCTCAGCATCTCCCGCGCAAAGAACGCGAGCACGAGCACGACCACGATCGGGAACGCTGCACTCTTGAAAAATTTGCTCACTGTGATGCTTGCCTACCTGCCTACGGGAGTGGTGAGAACGATACCACGGGCTGTTTGCCTGACATTTGCGCCGAAAACCGGGCGCACCGTTGATGGGAGTACGGGAATTGGGCGTCTCCGGTTCAGATCGTGCCGGGTCTCATCGGCAGGCCCGCCGGTGGCCTTGACGGCTCACAGCAGGTCGTCGGGCAGCCGGCTCTCGTCCAGCGCCGCAACGTAGGGGAGGCTGCGATAGCGCTCGCCGTAGTCCAGCCCGTAGCCGATCGCGAAGCGGTTGGGGATCTCGAATCCGACGTAGCGGCACGTGATGTCCGCTTTTCGACGCTCGGGCTTGGTCAGCAGCGCGCACACCTCGAGCGACGCCGGCCGGCGCGCCTGCAGGTTGCGCACCAGGTAGGACAGCGTCAGTCCCGAGTCGACGATGTCCTCGACGATCAGCACGTGACGGCCCTCAATGTTGGCATCGAGATCCTTCAGGATCCGCACCACTCCGGACGAGTCGGTGCCGCTGCCGTAGCTCGAGACGGCCATGAAGTCGATCTCGCACGGCACGGTGATCCGGCGCACGAGATCGGCCATGAAGAAGACCGCGCCCTTCAGCACCCCCACCAGCAGCGGCTCGCGATCTGCGTAGTCGCGGGACAGCTCGTCGCCCAGCGCGGCGATCCTGGCCTGCAGCGCGCCCTCCTCCACCAGCACCTCTGCGATCAGCCGGTCGGGGTCGATCGCGGTCAGGTCGGCGCTCATGGCTGGGCAGGATACCGCGAAGGCAGTGCAAAGCTGAGCCGGGAGCGATCCCGCACGGCCTCGAGGTCGGCCGCGAGCGACAGCCGCTCCAGCCCGTCGCGGCGCGCGGCGAGCCGCTCGAGGCGGCCGGTCAGCTCCCTGGGCAGCCGAAGCGGCCGGCCGGCGGCGCGCTCCGCCGCCTCGCGCAGCA
>JBBQUW010000021.1:0-50845 GCA_038212095.1 Gaiellales bacterium
AGCGGCATCCGGTACAGGTCGTACAGCGTCACGTAGAGCGCGAACACCGTCCCCACCGGGACGCGGTTCCAGTAGCGGCGGGAGAACCGGGCCAGGATCACGAACACGATCACGTTCAGGATCGACTCGTACAGGAACGTCGGCTGGAACGTGGCGTCGTTCTGATAGGGCGCGACGCGGTGCTGTGGGTCGATCTCGAGCCCCCAAGCCCGGTTGGTCGGCTTGCCGTACAGCTCCTGGTTGAAGTAGTTCCCCCAGCGTCCCAGCGCCTGGGCCAGCACCAACCCCGGCGCGATGCAGTCCGCCACCGCCCAGAACGCCAGCCGCACCCGCCGGCAGCCGATCCAGACGCCCAGCATCCCGCCCAACACGGCGCCGAAGATCGACAGGCCGCCGTTCCAGATCGCCGGCACCTGGCTGAGATCGTGGCGGAAGGCATCCCAATCCGTGATGACGTGGTACAGCCGCGCGCCGACCAGGCCGAACGGCACCCCCCACACTGCGATCGAGTAGGCGAGCTCGGGATCCATGCCGCGGCGACGGAACTCGCGACGGGCGATCCAGCCCGCCAGAAGCACCCCGATCGCCAAGAGCAGCCCGTACCAGCGGGCATGGATCGGTCCGGAGTTGATCAGGAACGGGTCGCCGGGGCTTGGTATCGAGAGCGCCGTCACGGTCGCGAAGCGTACATGCAGTCGCGGCGGACGGGCGGCGCAACACGCGCCGCATATAGACAAATCGCCAACAGTCGACTACCACGAGAGGAGGAACTGCAGGCGCTCCCCCCGGTTCCATGTCCCGTTTCACCTCAAGAACCCGTGCGCGGGTGCCGATAGGCGCTCTGCGCACCCCTCCCCCCAAGCCCAGGTGATGCAACCAGTGTTCAGCAAGCGCGGCAACCATGAGCAAGGCCAGGCGGTCGTCGAGATGGCGATCATCCTGCCCGTGCTGCTCATGCTGCTGCTCTCGATCTGGCAGTTCGGCGTCGTCTACGACAAGTGGCAGAACCTGAACGGCGCCGCCCGCGAGGGCGCCCGGGCCGCGATCGTCGCGCCGCAGGGTCAGGAGCTCACGGCCGCCAAGGCGGCCGCCACGACGGCCGTCGCCGGCCAGCTGACGCTCAGCAGCTTCAACCTCATATCAAGCAACCTGGCCGGAACGCCGTACTACACCGCGACGGCCTGCTCCACCTACGACATCGACATCCTCGGAGTCGTCGTCAAGTCAGGCGAGCTCTGCCGCGACGCGACCATGCGGGTCGAGTAGCGACCCCCCGCCCACAACTCGACCCACACGCACAGACGCACGGAAGGAGAGTCACCCAGAGATGCCGACCCTCAGCAGGAACATCATCATCAGCATCGTCCTCGCGGTAGCCGCCGCGGGCGCCCTGCTGGCATACACCGCGCACGTGCGTGACAGCGCCAACGCCGGCACCAACGCGATCAAGGTGATCGTCGCCACCCACGAGGTGACCGTCGGCACGACCGTCGACCAGGCCCAGTCGAATGGGTACCTGGCATACCAGACCGTGCGCCAGTCCGATCTGGCTGACGGCGCGGTGACCAACTTCTCGGCCGTCTCCGGACAGGTGATCACGCAGGCGCTGTACAGCGGCGACCAGTTGACCGTCAACCGCGTCGGCGAGCCCAAGTCCCAGACCCCCGCCTACCGCGTGACCGGCAACTTCCGTGCTGTGCGGGTGCCGTTCAACCCCAACTCGGGCCTGCTCGCGGATCTGCAGGTCGGCGACCACGTCGACGTCCTGACCAGCTACCGCAAGTCGGACACGACCATCACCTACCTCGCCGTGCCCAACGCCCAGGTGCTGGAGATCAACCTGCCGGATTCCAGCGGCGGGCTGTCCAACACCGCCGGCCAGGGCTCCGTGATGCTGGCCGTGACCGAGCAGCAGAGCCTGTTGATCGCCAACGCGCTCGCCAACTCGTCCGGCGGCCAGAGCTCGAACGCCATCTGGCTCGCCCTGGTCGGCGCCTCCGGCGCGACGTACCAGCCGATCACCATGCCGACACTTCCCGGCAAGTTCCCCGACCGCGGCCTCGCCGCCAAGTAAGAGGAGACGGAACGATGCACAACGACCTGATTCGCGTTGCACTTCAGGGCGACGACGCCTCGCTCCGCGACCTGTTCGAACGGTCGGGGATGGTCGAGATCGTCGATGCCAATCCAGACGTGCTGGTCTGGGTGCTACCCCACGACGCCGATGGGCTGCCGTCCGAGATGCGGATAGCGCTCGCCGACGCCCACGGTCCTGCGGTGGTGGCGCTGACCGACAGCCATCCCAGCCGCTGGTTCGACGAGGCGCTGTCGATGGGTGTGGACGAGGTGCTGTGCCTACCCCAGTCGGCGGAGTCGCTGGGCATGGCCGCGGCCAAGGCGCGCTCGATGCGGGGGCGCCGCGCGACCGCCGCAGCGGCTGCACCGGTGTCGTCCAAGGGCCACCGGTCGGCTCACATCTTCACCGTGTTCTCGACCAAGGGCGGCTCCGGCAAGACGGTGATCTCGACCAACCTGGCCGTCTGCTTCGCACGTCAGGGCAAGCGCACGCTGCTGATCGACTTCGACCTGCACTCCGGTGACGACGCGCTGGTGTTGGGCCTCTCCCCACGCTGGACGATCCTCGACCTGGTGCAGTCACCGGGCGACCTCGACGCCGAGAAGCTGGCCGGGTTCGTCACCCGCCACTCGAGCGGGGTCGACCTGCTGCCCGCTCCGACCCGGCCGGATGAGGAAGAGCTGGTCGAGATCGACCGGTTGGAGCCACTGCTGGCGGTCGCCCGCCAGAGCTACGACGCGGTCGTGATCGACACCTCGTCCCACTTCGCCCCGGCCACGCTGCTGGCGATCGACCACACCGACTCGCTGGTGCTGGTGGGAGCGTCCGACGTGCCCACCATCAAGAGCCTCAAGATCGCTCTCGAGACGCTCGAGCTGCTGGAGATGAAGGTCAAGGACGTTCGCATCCTGATGAACCGCTCGGGTGCCCGTGTCGGTCTCGATGACCGTGACGTCGAGCGCACGCTGCGGCGCGAGATCACCTACACGCTGTCCAGCGACAAGGCGATCCCGATCTCGGTCAACCGTGGACAGCCGGTGGTCATCGACGCCCCCAAGTCCCGCGTCGCCAAGTCGTTCTACGACATGGCCCGCTCGCTGGATGCGGTGGTCGGGAGCCTGCGATGAAGCCCGACAACTCCCGCTCGCTGCACGGGAGGCTACGGCGCCAGGAGTCGTCCGGGAAGATCGCGGGCGAACCCAAGGAGGACGTCCTCAACGACCCGTTCGCCGAGATCAAGAACGTTGCCCAACGCGAGGCCGTGCACGAGCTCGGCCAGGCGCTGATCGACGGCGAGGTGCCCGAGGACGAGCTTCGCGACCACGTGCAGAAGGCGGTCGACCTGGCACTGGCGGAGGCCGGCACGCCGCTCTCGACCGCCGACCGCACCCGCCTGGTGCGTGAGATCACGTCGAACATCCTCGGCTACGGCCCGATCGAGCCGTTCTTGGCCGACGAGACGATCACCGAGGTGATGGTCAACAGCCACCACACGATCTACGTGGAGCGGAAGGGTCAGATCGAGGAGACCGACGTACAGTTCGCCTCCGAGCGGCACCTGCTGCAGGTGATCGACCGGATCGTCGCCCAGACCGGGCGGCGGATCGACGAGGCCAGCCCGATGGTGGACGCCCGCCTACCCGACGGGTCGCGTGTCAACGCGATCATCCCGCCGCTGGCGATAACCGGGCCGACGTTGACGATCCGCAAGTTCTCCAAGGACCCGCTGACGATCGACGACCTGGTTTCGTACGGCACGCTCTCCCATCAGGCGGCGGCTTTCCTTGAGGCGTGCGTCTCGGGCAAGCTGAACATCCTGGTCTCGGGCGGTACCGGCACCGGCAAGACGACGATGCTGAACGTTCTCAGCTCGTTCATCCCCGAGAAGGAGCGGATCGTCACGATCGAGGACGCTGCCGAGCTGCGGCTGGGCCAGAAGCACGTCATCAGCCTCGAGGCCCGTCCCGCGAACATCGAGGGCAAGGGCCAGATCACGATCCGCGACCTGGTGCGAAACGCGCTGCGCATGCGGCCCGATCGCATCATCGTCGGCGAGTGCCGTGGATCGGAAGCCGTCGACATGCTGCAGGCGATGAACACCGGCCACGACGGCTCGCTGACCACGATCCATGCCAACAGCCCGCGGGACGCGCTGGCCCGCACCGAGACGCTTGTGCTGACGGCCGGCTTCGACCTGCCGCTGAAGGCGATCCGTGACCAGATTGCGAGCGCCTTCGACCTGATCATCCACACCCAACGCCTGGTGGACGGCCGTCGCCGAATCACCCACATCACCGAGGTGGCACGGGTAGAGGGCGACGTCATCACGCTGTCGGACATCTTCGTAGCCGCCTTCGTTGACGAGGTCGAGGGCGGTCAGGTGTCGAGCAAGCTGCGCTACACCAACATCCGGCCCACCTTCATCGAGAAGCTGGAGCAGCACGGCGTCACGCTGCCCAAGTCGTTCTTCACCAGCGAGACAGGCGCCAACGTCGATGTGCTGCGACGCGGACAGCGAAAGAGCGCCTGATGCAGATGCCGCGAGCGATCGTGCTGGCCTGCTTGGCCGCCGCAGCCCTGACGCCGGCCGCACTGGCCTCCGACTCCGGCACCGGCACCACCCAGATCGCCGGGGTGCACAAGATCGACGGCAGCACGGTGCGCGTGATCGTGAAGGCGCCGGGCGACCTGACCGACTCGCAGGTGCAGGCATCGCTGGGCGGTCGGCTGGCATTCATCGAGCGCGTCCAGCGCTCCGGCCCGCGAACGCCGCTGCACCTGGTGTTCGCGGTCGACACGTCCGGCAGCATGTCGGGCCTGCCGATCACGGCCGCGATCGCGGCCGGACAGCGGCTGCTGGATGCGGTCGGCAGCACCGACCAGGTCGGGCTGGTGGTGTTCGACGATTCGGCTCGCGTGGTCGCGCCGATGACCTCGAACGTGGCCGCCGTGCGTACCGCGCTCTCGTCGCTGACGACGCACAACGGCACATCGCTGTACGACGGCGTCGCCACCGCGGCCAAGCTGGCCGGCAGCGACCCCAACTCCAAGCGCGTTGTGGTGGTGCTGTCCGACGGCGCCGACACCTCGTCTCGGCTCTCGCTGGCGCGGCTCGAAGCTCAGCTGCAGGCATCCGGCGTCGAGGTGGACGCGGTCGGCCTGACCGCGTCGGGCTCCTATGACGCTACCGCCCTGCGCCAGATCACGGCGACCTCGGGCGGGGCGTTCGCTCCCGCGGCCAGCGTCGCCGACCTGGAGCCGATCACCGTCAAGCTCGCGCAGGCCCAGCTGGCCAGCGAGTTCGCCCTCGACGTGGCGCTCCCCCACTCCAGCTCCCGTGACCTGCTGATCTCGGTGCGCGGCGCCGCTCCGGGGCACGTCGCGCTGCCGGCCGGCACCGCCGGCGCATCGCTCTCGCTGTGGAACGCGCACGGCAACCTGCTGGTCGCGCTGCTCGGCTTCGCGGCCATCCTGATGATCTCGTTCCTGGCGCTGACCACCGCCGAGCGGCGTCCGCAGTCGCTGGCCGCACGGCTCTCGCTGTACTCCGCCGACCTGTCCAAGGAGGCCGCCAAGGTGCGCGCCCCGGCGCTGCTCGACGTCTATGAGATGCTCGAGCGGCGGCTCGGTTCCACCCTGCCGTGGCACTGGCTGCACAGACTCGGCGAGCAGTCCGGCACCACCGCCCCCACCGGCCAGCTGCTGACCGTGATCGCGGCGTCGGGCTCGCTTCCGGCGCTGGTGGGACTCGCGGTCGCGGGACCGGTCGCGGCCACGCCGCTACTGGTGGTGGGAACGATCCTGCCGATCTTCGTGTTGCGCCTGCGAGCACGTCGCCGCTCGGCCGCATTCGAGACGCAGCTGCCCGAGCTGCTGAGCGTTTGGGCCAGCGCACTTCGCGCCGGCCGCTCGTTCGCCCAGGCGCTCGACACCCTGGTGGACGAAGCGGCCGACCCGGCCCGGACTGAGTTTCGCCGTGCGCAGCACCAGGTGCGGCTGGGCGTTCCGGTCGAGCAGGCGCTCGACGACATGAGCAAGCGGCTGGGCTCGGAAAGTTTCGAGCTGGTCGTCCTCACGACCGACGTGCAGCGCCGGATCGGCGGCAACGTGGCCGAGATCTTCGACCAGGTGGCCGAGACGGTGCGCAAGCGGCAGCAGTTCGCCTCACGCGTGCGCGCGCTGGTGGCGATGGGCGTCCTGTCAGCGCGCGTGCTGCTGGGCATGCCGTTCGCGCTGGCAGGCATCCTCACCCTCATAAACCACGGCTACATGGCCCCGCTCTACACGACGTCGGCAGGCCACGTGCTGATCGCCATCGCACTCGTGATGATGAGCGTCGGCGCGCTGGTGCTGCGCCGGATGGTGCGTCCGCGGGCGATCGCATAGGAAGGTGGAACGATGTTCTATCTCGCAATCCTCCTGATCGCCGGCAGCGGCTTCTTCCTGCTGCGAGCGGCCACCTCTCGCCGGCTGCAGGTAGAGTCGACGCTGGGCCGCATCCCCGGATACGGCTACGGCGACCTGGGACGTAGCAACGACCCCCGCGCATGGCTACGGCGGATCGGATCAGTCGCCCCGGGCGGCCGCGGCACGGCCGCCGAGGTGCTGCGCCGCAAGCTGGCCGCGGCCGGCTGGTCGCGGCTGCTGACGCCCGAGGAGCTGGCCGGGTTGAAGGTCGTGCTGCCGCTCGGCGTGTACGCACTGATGCTGGTGGCGGCGCTGATCGGCCTGATCCCCCTGGTGGTCGGCGCGGCCGGAGGTCTGGGGCTGGCGGCGGTCGCCTACGTCGGCCTGCCGCTGGCGATCGATCTGCGGGTGCGTGGCCGGCGCGACAAGATCGTGGCCGCCCTGCCCACCGTGCTCGACCTCTTGACGCTGTCGGTCGAGGCCGGAATGAGCTTCGATGCCGGCCTGCAGCGCGTCGTCAAGCGGCTGCGCGGCCCACTGATCGATGAGCTGGCACTGATGATGCGCGACGCGCAGCTGGGCGCGACCCGTTCCGAGGCGCTAAACAACCTGGCCGCGCGCGTCGACGCGCCCGAGATGACCAGCTTCGTACGCGCGCTCACCCAGTCCGACCGGCTCGGTGTGCCGCTCGCCCAGATGCTGCGCACGCAGGCCGACGACCTCCGCCACAAGCTTCGCAACGAGGCCGAGGAACATGCCATGAAGGCGCCCGTAAAGATGCTGTTCCCGACCGTGTTGCTGATCTTCCCAGCGGTGTTCATCGTCGTGCTCGGCCCGGCCGTGATCCAGCTGCTGGCGAAGCTGAAGTAGGCGAGACCGCGGCGTATGCCGCGATCGCCGGGCATCCCCCAAAAGAGGGATACGCCGCCTAAAGCGGAATCCGGCGCTGCGATGCCCGCTGCTCCATCTCCATCCGACCGCTCCGACCCTCGCACGGTTCAGCCGCTCGCTCCCGACCAGCTGGAGCCGGTGCTGCGCGTGATCGAGGCGGCCCAGTCGCTGGCCGCCGGGGACGACGTTCCCGAGATGCTGGCCAGCCTCTCGCGGCAGCTGACCGAGTTCCTGGATGCAAGCGCCTGCCTGATCTCCGAGTTTGATGCCGACCGCGGCATCGTCCGCAACCGGGCCGGGTACGCGCGGCCACCGCACACCTGGCAGCCGGCCGCCGCCGAGCATCTGCTGGCCGACTATCCGCGCACAGCGGCGGTGCTGCGCAGCGGCCAGCCCTACGTCTGCTCGCTGGACGGCGGCACGATCGACCCGGGCGAGGCCCGCTGGCTGATGGAGCTCGGCTACCGGTCGCTGCTGATGCTGTCGCTGACGGTCGAGTCGGAGCCGTTCGCGCTGATCGAGATCTACGACGAGCGGGCGCGGTCGTTCACCGCTGCCGAGCTTCGGCTGGCATCGGCGCTGGCCGCCGAGGCGGGCACGATGGTGACGCGCGCGCGCCTGTCCGAGCGCCTGGAGGACGCCTACTTCGCCACACTGGGGACGCTGGCGGCCGCGCTCGAGGCAAAGGACGCCTACACAAACGATCACGCCAGCCAGATCGCCGACCTGGCCGGCGGCGTGTGCGCACAGATCGGGCTGCCCCACGCCGACACCCGCATCGTCAAGCTCGGTGCGCTGCTGCACGACATCGGCAAGATCGGCATCCCCGAAGCGATCCTGCGCAAGCCCGGCTCGCTGACCGGCGAGGAGGTCGCCGTGATGCAGCAGCATCCCGACATCGGCGCCCGCATCCTGCTGCCGGTGCCGTTCTTTGCCGAGCTGGTGCCGCTGGTGCGGTCGAGCCACGAGCGCTGGGACGGCCGCGGCTATCCGGAGGGCATTCGCGGCGACGAGATCCCGCTCGGGTCGCGTGTGATCGCGGTCTGCGACGCCTTCCACGCCATGACCGAGGATCGCGTCTACCGCAAGGCGCTGACGCTGGACGACGCGATGTCCGAGATCGATCGCTGCGCGGGGTCGCAGTTCGACCCCGGCTGCGCGCGGGCGCTGCTCGACGTGGTGCGCACAGCGCGCTCGGCCCGGCCGGCGCGAGACAGCCTGGTGCGGATCGCCCACCACCCCGCCTGAGGCTCACCCTCGCGAGGGCCGCCTCCCCACGGCCAGCATGGTCGCCGCCACTCCGGCCGCAGCCAGCTGTGCGACGCCGGCCGCGAACAGGATCGCGTGGACGCCCAGCCGGCCCACCAGCAGGCCGGCCAGCGTTGCGCCCACGGGGCCACCGGCAACGTTCACGCTGACCGTGATCGCGAAGGTGCGGCCGTGCAGCTCGGGCGGGACGGCCGTCTGGCGGATCGCAAACATCGAGATGATCGCCGGCGCGGTGAACAGGCCGGCCGCGAACATGCAGGCCATGCCCAGCCCGAGCGAGCCGACGAACGGCACGACCAGCAGCGGCAGCCCGGCCAGGGCGATGAACGAGACCACGTGCCGCGCGTCCGACCCAACCGGCCGGCGCGCGCCGTAGGTCAGCCCGCCGACGATCGAGCCGGCCGAGATCGCGGTCCACATCCAGCCCGACGCGCCCGCCGAGTGGCCGAGCTGGTCGCGCGCCCACAGCGGCAGGCCGATCGTGAACACGCCAAAGCCGATGCCGGACACGAACATCAGCACCATCGTCGCCCGCAGCTCGACGTGCGTCCAGACCGCGTGCAGCCCGCTCCTGGCGGCCTGGAATGCGGGCTCGGTGCTGAGCGGCCGGCCGGCCGGCTCGCGCACCCGACGGGCGGCCAGCGCCGCGGCGAAGGTGGCCGCGGCCTGCAGCAGGATCGCAAACGGCGCACCCACGCCGGTCACGACCGCCGCAGCCAGCGCCGGGCCGATCACGAACGAGGCGTCATAGGCGATGCTGTCGACGGCGTTTGCCCGCACCCACAGCCGGCGCGGCACGAGCAGCGGGATCAGGGCGCGAAAGCCGGGGTTGGGCAGCGGGAAGGTCAGTCCAAGTCCGGCCAAGATGAGGATGTAGACGGCGGCGGGCGGGTTCGCCAGCTGGCCGACCGTGACCAGGGTGACCAGCAGCAGGCCGCGAACTGCCTGGGTGGCAGCCACCAGCCCGGTGCGCGACGAGACGCGGTCCAGCCAGACGCCGACCAGCGGGCCGGTGACGATCGCCGGCAGCAGCTGCGCGGCGGCGCCGAGCCCGGTCACCGCCGGGCTGCCGGTGCGCTCCAGCAGGTAGATCACGACCGCGACCTGGCTCATCGCGTTGGCGAGCCGCGACAGGAAAAGCGCCGACACGAGCCAGCCGTAGGTTGGCACCCGCAGCAGCTCGCGGTACCCCAGCCCCGGTGCCTCTGCCACAGCCATCGTCGCATGGTGCCACCGCCGTCCGCAGCACGGCGCGATAGGATCGCCGCGTGACCAACCGTGCCCTCACAAACCCCTTCCCTTGGGCTTCCGAGTACGAGTACTCGCAGTCGGTGCTGGCCTCCGGCGAGCTGGTCTTCACGGCCGGCCAGGGCGGCTTCGGCGATGACGGCGCCGTCGTCTCAGACGACGCCGAGCACCAGATCCGCGCCGCCTTCGCCAACGTCGACCTGGCGTTGCAGGCCGGCGGCGCGTCGCTGGAGACGATCGTCAAGATGACCGTGTACCTGGCTCGACGGCAGGACTACGACGCGTTCACGCGCGTCCGGCATGACGTCTTCTCTGCCCCGTACCCGGCCAGCACCGCGATCCTGGCCGGTGGCTTCCTGTTCGACGGGATGCTGGTCGAGATCGACGCCGTCGCCCGCGTCGGCGAGCCGCGCGGCTAGGCCGGCGACGGCGGCGGAATCAGCGGCACGGTGTGCTCGCCCTCCACGAACGCCTCGAACGACTGGCGCCAGGTCGAGCCCGGCCAGTGGTAGTCGACGCACAGCTCGGCCGGGCGGTACACGGCCGTGTACAGCGTGCCGAACCCCTGCTCGAAGCTGCGGGCGTACAGCGGCGGCTCCAGGAAGGCGCGCACCAGTGACCGCTCGTCGGCCATGCTATCCGCCAGCAGCGCTCCCAGGTGGCCTTCGCGGTCACGCGTGCGGCTGGCCTGGGCATACTCCTCCCACTCGATCGCATCCTGGTGGTTGGTGACCACCTCCAGCCGCTGCAGGATCGGCGCTCGGTCGGGCGAGAGAAAGCCGGTGATGCTCTCGCCGACGGCGTCGATGACCGTCACGTTGTACGCCATGTGCACGGGCAGGCGCGCCAGCACTGCGCCAGCCTCGGCGACGCTGGTGCAGGTCTCGAGCAGGTAGCGGACGACGATCGGAATGCCGAACCCGTCGCCAGCGGTCTGCCGGCCACCAAACGTGATCGAGACGGCCAACCCATCGCGGTTGATGCCATCCAGCAATCCCCACAGGCAGTCGCTGACACCGATCACGTCACGGTCGCCGTAGCCGGTGCGGACAATCACGGCCTCGAACCGGTTCAGGTCGTAGTCGTAGTTGCGCACGAGCACGGTGCGGGGCCGCGAGAACACCGCCTGCGAGCAGGCCGAGAGGTATGGCGGAGGACACCACAGCGAGAGCATGCGGGCGGCCACATCACCGCCTCCTGCCAGCTCGACCAGCCGCTCATAGGTGGATGCAAGCTCGGGCATGTGGCGCCGGATCGCTCCCCGGCAGGCGACATAGCTCGGCCGCGCGGCGTCCCCCTGGCTGAGGAACCAGGCCTGGTAGCTGGGCCAGCCGGCATCGAACCGCGCGCGGAACACATCGCCTGGCAGGCCCTCGGCAACCGCGATGAACGTGATCGGCACCGCCCGCGTGACGCCACCGGCCGGGCCGATGCCGCCGCGGCGCGGCCGCACCGCGCGCACGAAGCGTTCGCGCAGGCGCTCGAGCATCAGGGCGACACCCCGGCCGGTGCCAGACACCATCGCCCCTCGCCGCACGACCGTGCTTGGCGCCGCGGCGCGGTGCCAGGCACGCAACCAGCAACCATGTCCGCCATCTAGTAGCTCTTGAAGGCCATCGGGGCGTCATAGCTTTCGGCCGGCGCAGCCGGCACGCCGACGAACTCGGCTCGCAGCGCCTTCAGCCACGCCCGGCAGCGATCAGTGAGCTGGAAGTCATCGGTCTGCATGCGGCCACGGGTCACCAGCACGCCTAGGTCAGCTCCCTTGTACCGATACTCACCGGGCGAGGCCACGCGCAGGTAGAACGCCTCGTGCTCGCTCAGCAGCGCGTGCCAATCGTTGGCGGGGCGCAGCCGCGTCAGCTTCTCGCCGTTCAGCTGCCAGATGCCGGTCTCCGGCGTGTGGGTCAGCTGCTCGACCTTGTCCACCGTCTCCTTCACGATCAGCTGGCTCCAGACATCCTCTGCCGCCATCCGTCCCCAGCGCTTGTTGATCTCGTCGACGTCGATCTCGTAGTCGATGTCGAGGTACTCGAGCAGGTGGAACAGAAACAGCGGCACGTCGGAGTACGCACCCAGGGTGACATGCGTGATCGGCGAGAGGCCGGACACGCGGGGGTTCAGCTCGCCCAGGTAGATGTCGTGGGTGTCTGCGTCGACCAGGTAGTCGACCTCGAAGAAGCCGCGATAGCCCTCCTTGGCGAGCCGTGCACCCAGCCGCTGGGTCATCGCGCTGGCCAGCAGGCGATTCTCCTCGCTCAGCAGCCCGGGGTAGATGTCGTTGCCACACCAGCCGCCCTTGTAGGGCGTCAGCTCCGGATAGCCGACCAGCGAGGCGACGTAGGGACCGACCAGCGTGCCGTGACGGGTGATCACCGCCTCGACGCACACCTCGAACGGGCGGATGCGGCGCATCACCTTCAGCTCCTGGGTGGAGAGGTCGTCGTGGTGGCGCTGCCAGTCGTCCTGGTTGGAGATGAAGAAGGTCGTGCGGCCGGAATCACCGTAGGGCGTCTGCACGACCAGCTCGTCGCCCAGCCCGGCGTCGGCTGCGAGGCGCCGCAGCTCCGGGTAGCCGGCCGCCCGACCGAGCGTGTTCGGCACGCTGGGCACGTCGGCGTCGTTCCCGATCTGGGTGGTGACGATCTTGGAGTCCAGGCGCTTGCGCAGCGCGGCCGGGGGATGGATGATCTCCAGTCCGGCCTCCGCCGCGCAGTGCTCCGTCTCCTCGTCGAACATCACGAACGTGGCCTTGCCTCCGCGGCCCTTCGAGTCGAGGAAGTCGACCACCTCCTTGTGGCCCAGCAGGTAATTGCAGATCTCCTCGATCGACTGGAACTCGCGCGGCGGCCGCTCGCGGGGCACGAACACGCGGGGATGGTGGCCCTGGAACGAGTCGTAGTAGTTGACGTAGAAGAAGTTGCGCACCCAGCGGTCGAGCCCGAGCAGGTTGAACGCGGTCGGCGAGACGAAGTGGATCGGGGTCTCGTTGGTGCGAAAGAAGGCGCGGATGTCCGCCATCCCGTTCAGCCTCGTTCGCGTCGCTGACATCGCTCTCTCCTGATCGCTGGAAGACCCCTCAGGAAGCGATTGTGTCAGGTGCGGGGCTGGATGGGAAATCCGGCAGCCCGCCGCGTCCGATCACCCGCTCGACCGCCTCCGCCAGCGCCAGCAGCGCGCCGTCCGAGCCTCGGCGTCCCATCAGCTGCAGCGAGACCGGCAGGCCGGTGTCGCCGGCCCCACAGGGAAGCGCGATCGCGGGCATGCCGGTGAGGTTCGCGTCGTACAGGAAGCCGGCCCAGTCCAGCCAGGGCGGCTCGATCGTGAGCGCGCCGACGCGGTCGGGATACCGCTGGCCGTGCTCGAACGCCTCGCAGCCGACGGTGGGAGTGAGCAGGGCGGCCGCGCCGTGGCGGTCGAGCAGCGCGTCGTACGCGGCCGCAACCAGTGGCCGGTGCCGCTCCGCGGCGGCCACATCGTCGTCGGTCATGTCACGCCCGAACTCGAGCATCTCGCGTGCCGCCACCGTCAGCAGGTCGCGACGGCTCTCGTACACCTCGTGCTCTGCCTGCCACGCATCCCGCGACGCGATCACGGCCCAGGTCACCACCGAGCTGGGGAGTCCGGGATCGTCCTCGACCAGCTCCGCGCCGGCCGCCTCCAGCGCTGCAACGGTCAGCCGAAACTGGGCCAGCACGTCGTCGTCCACCGGTGCCGTGCCGCCGCGTGTCTCCGAGACCACCAGCCGCACGCCGCGCAGCCCCGGCAGCCGCAGTTCGAGGCCCTCCGCAGCCGAGACGACGGACAGCATCAGCCGAGCATCGGCGACGCTGCGTGCCATCGGGCCGTTCGAGACCAGCGAGTACCAGGCCGGCCCGCATGGCTCGCGCGGCACCAGACCGAACGTCGGCTTGAGCCCGACCAGGCCGCAGAAGGCGCTAGGGATCCGGATCGAGCCCCCGCCATCGCCACCCAGCGAGAGCGGCCCGGCGCCCGTCGCCACCGCGGCACCCGCGCCCCCCGACGAACCTCCCGGCGTGCGATCGTGATCCCACGGGTTTAGCGTACGGCCGTGCCGGCGCGACTCGGTGATGCCGGTGTAGCAGAACTCGGGAGTGGCAGTGGTTGCGAACACGACCGCCCCCGACCGCTCCAGCAGCTCGACCGAGGCACAGGTGCGATCGGGCACGAACGGGGGCTTGGCCAGCGATCCGGATGTGCTCTCGACCCCCGCCAGCCACTGCGAGTCCTTGATCGTGACCGGCACGCCGCACAGCGGCCCGCCCCCACCCTGGCGCAGGGCGCGGTCGGCGGCGGCCGCGGCGGTGCGGGCGCGCTCGTCCAGCCGGTTGGCGAACGGGTTCAGCTCCAACTCCGCGCGATCCGCCTGTGCCAGCACTGATCGCAGCGCCTCGGCGGCCGACAGCTCGCGCCGTCGCAACGCCGCCGCCAGCTCGTGCGCCTGCATCTGCCATGGCTCCGTCGCCGTCTGGGCGCGAGGCGCAGCTACCGGGTGCCCCGGCTCGGACTCTCCCTCCAGCGCGCCAAGCGAAGCCATGATCGGATTCTGCCCCATCGCCCGGACGGCGAGCGGGCACGACCCCGCGATCCGCGACCAACGGCGGGTGCTGCGAAACCGGGCGCCTACACTGATGAGATGACCGATACCGCACCGCGCACAGCCACCCGGGACGGCCAGCTGCTGATCGGCGCCGGCTGGCGTGAGGCCGGCGATGGCACGCGCTTCGGCGTCACCGACCCTGCCAGCGGGCGGGCCGTCGGGTCGGTGCCCGATGCCGGCCAGGCCGACGTGCGGGCGGCGATCGATGCTGCCGACGCGGCGCTGGACGGGTGGCGGGCGCTGCCCGCGATCGAGCGCGGCGCGGTGCTGCGGCGGGCGGCCGGCCTGATCCGCGAGCGGACGACGCCGATCGCGGCGGTGATGACGGCAGAGCAGGGCAAGCCGCTGGCCGAGGCGGCCGGAGAGGTTGCGTACGCAGCCGGGTTCCTGGAGTGGTTTGCAGGCGAGGCGGAGCGGATCTACGGCCAGATCGTGCCTCCCAGCAGCCCCGACAAGCGCGTTCTGGTGCTGCGCCAGCCAGTCGGCGTGACGGCCGCCATCACTCCCTGGAACTTTCCCGCCGCGATGCTGACCCGCAAGCTGGGACCCGCGCTGGCCGCAGGCTGCACCAGCGTCGTCAAGCCGGCCGAGGCGACCCCCCTGACGGCGATCGAGATCTGTCGCGCACTGCGAGACGCCGGCGCTCCCGACGGCGTCGTCAACCTGATCACGACCAGCCGGCCGGCGATGGTCGGCGAGACGTTGATGGCCGACCCGCGCGTGCGCAAGCTCTCCTTCACGGGCTCGACAGCCGTCGGCAAGCAGCTGATCCGAAGCTCGGCCGACCAGGTGAAACGGCTCAGCCTCGAGCTGGGCGGTCACGCGCCCTACATCGTGTTCGACGACGCCGACCTCGATTCGGCTGTCGACCAGGTGATGGCCTCCAAGTTCCGCAACGCCGGCCAGACCTGCGTGTGCGCCAACCGGATCTACGTGCAGCGTGGCATCCACGAAGCGTTCCGCGACGCGCTCGCCCTCCGCACGGCAGCGCTGGTGGTCGGCGCGGGCGACCGGGCCGGTGTCCAGATCGGACCGCTGATCGACGGTCGCGCGGTCGAGAAGGTGCGCCGCCACGTCGAGGACGCGATCGCCCATGGCGCCCGGCTGCTGGTGGGCGGCAAGGTGCCGGAGGGGAGAGAGTTCGCGGCCGGGCACTTCTACGCCCCCACGCTGCTGGACGGGATCACGACCGAGATGGTGATCGCACAGGAGGAGACGTTCGGACCGGTGGCGGGGCTGACCGTGTTCGACGGTGAGGACGAGGCTGTCCGGCTGGCCAACGAGACGCCGTTCGGGCTCGCTGCCTACCTCCAGACGCGTGACTACGCCCGCATGTTCCGCGTCGCCGAGCGGCTCGAGTTCGGCATCGTTGGCGTCAACGACGGCGCGCCGTCCGTGCCGAGCGCGCCCTTTGGCGGCGTCAAGCAGTCCGGCTTTGGACGCGAGGGCGGCGCCGTCGGCATCGATGAGTACCTGGACGTCAAGTACGTCTCGATCGGCGGCATCAGCTCCTGATGGCGGCGATCGACCTGGGCGAATTCGACGCGCTGACGTTCGACTGCTACGGCACCCTGATCGATTGGGAGCGTGGCATCACCGAAACTCTGGCGCCCGTGCTCGCTCGGGTCGAGCATACGCCCGACGATCGCCTGCTGGAGGCGTATGCCCGCCACGAGGCGGCGCTCGAGGCAGGATCGTACCTGCCATATCGCGAGGTCGTCAGCCGCGCGATGGCGGGTGTGTGCGCCGAGCATGGCGTCGAGGCCACGGCCGCCGATCGCGGGATGTTCGGCGCCTCGGTCGGCGAATGGCCGCCATTCGACGACTCGGTCGACGCGCTGCGCCGTTTGTCGTCCCGATACCGGCTGGGCGCGATCACCAACTGTGACGACGATCTGTTCGCACGCTCGGCCGAGCGCCTGGACGTCGAGTTCGACTGGGTGGTGAGCGCACAGCAGGCCGGCGCGTACAAGCCCAATGCGGCGATGTTCCTGCTGGCGCTGGAGCGGATCGACGTCCCTCTGGGCCGCGTCCTGCACGTCGCCCAGAGCCTGTTCCATGACCATCAGACGGCCAAGCGACTGGGACTGGCGACGATCTGGATCGATCGTCGCGGCGGACGCCCGGGCGGCGGCGCGACGCCACCGGCCGAGGCAAAGCCGGATCTCACGTACCCGGACATGCGATCGTTCGCCGCGGCCGCCGTCGGCTGACGGCGGGCGGGATGGAGCCGCCGGGATGCGGACTCCACCCCGCCGCGGTCGTCAGATGGTGAGGATCGCCCCGTCGTGCGCAGGCACCGTCACCTGCGTGACGACGGCACCGGCCACGGTTCGGTAGCTGCCGCCCAGCGGAACGGTGACGGCCGCGCCGCTGGTGTTGACTATCACCTTGCCGGCAGAGAAGGTGCGCTGGTAGACGCCTCCGTCGAGGTAGCCGGCGATGGTCGCATACGTCTGCAGCGGCGAGCCGATCGCGAGCGAGTAGAGCGGCGAGCTGTCCGTCCAGATCAGCTTGGTGGACGGGCTGAACTCGTACATCGCGTGACCCTGGTTGCCGATCAGAAACGAGGCCAGCGTGAAGCGCCGCCACTGCTCCAGCTGCGCCTGAGTGGCGCTCGTCCAGGTCTTGACGGTGGCCAGCATGCTGCGGTTGGCCGCACTCGAATCCGTCAGCATCTGCACCTCCACCCGCCACGCTGCGTCCGTGGGGAAGGTCGTGATCGACGAGCCGGGGCCGCGCATCCAGATCTCGGAGTCTCCCCCGGTCGCGTTCTGCAGGATCTGGCTGGACGGGCCGTACGAGCCGCCGTAGTAGCGCCGGCCATTACCGATCCCGTTCCCGATCACCGGCGCGCCGCTGACCTGCTCGGTCAGGGCCGCGATCGGGCCCGTCACCTGCTGGTACCACTGCGTGTTGGTGAACAGCTTGCCGGTCGCGTCGACGACCGGCACCGCGCCGCCCATGTCGTAGGCCGCCGTCAGCGGTCCCGTGCCGAGCATGTCCAGGAAGCAGCCGTCGGCGCCGCTCTGGAGCAGCTGCGACCGGCAGCTGCGCGAGACGAAGTCCGCCCAGCCGCTGTAGGTCTGACCACCAGCGGTGTAGCTCTGCCCGCTGCGCGGATCCATCAGGTAGTTGCCGTAGGCTCGGGACTGCACCTTGGAGCCGTCCGCGGCGCGCATGTACCAGCCGGCAGGGAAGGTCGAGCCCTGGTTCTGGTGCGAGAACATGCCGTTGACGTACAGGAAGAGGCGCAGCCGCGGGTTGGCCTGGTGCATGGTGGCGGCGTAGCCATTCAGCTGCCCGATGGTGAGGAAGAGGTCGTCCCGCGACGTGGCCAGCCGCTGTGCGGTTGCCAGGTCGCCGATGCGGCCACCCTGCATGTGCAGCGACGAGGCGAGATGGATGCCCGACGCGGTGGATGGCAGCGAGTCGGCCTGGTAGAGCGGCGCCGCGACTGAGACGGCCGGCAGCGCGAGCGAAGCCAGCACGGCGGAAACGACCGCCGCACGGCGAAGGTGGTGAAGCATGTTTAAGACCCCCGAGTTGCGGGCCACGCGGCGAGCGCGACGGCCCAGGAACGTGCGTGATGAGCTACTCAGGGAGTCGGCGCGCCGCCACGGGGCGGCAACACCCAACGGGGGTGGTGATGCCTCCCCACAATCGCGTATCGCGGCTCGGGGTTCCGGTCAGGGTCATACCTCCACGGCGCAGCGTGGCGGCATCACTCCGAGATTCAGCCCTGCTTCAGCTCGATCTCGACGAACACGACCAGCCGGTCTGACTCGTTCGCGACGTCGTGCTCGACGCCGGCCGGCCGGAAGTAGGCGCGGCCGCTGGTGATTGTCGCCCTGCGCCGCTCGCCGTCCTCATCCAGCGTCAGCTCGCCGGTGGTCATCGGCACCACCACGTAGTCGAACTCGTGGCGATGGAGGCCGGTTGCCGTCCCCGGCTCGAATCGCCACTCGGTGACGCGGACACGGTCGCTGTCGATCTGGACGTCCGACGTTGCGCGGGGATGGTCGCTCACGGCGGCGATGCTACCGGTTGTGGCGCGGCCGGGGGATCGCGAGCCACCCCGAACGGGTGAACCTGAGGCCGGATCGCGGTACCAGGGTCAAGGTTTCCCGCCCATGTGCCGAGCCTCTCCTGACCGACATCGCAGGCGTCATCGCCCCGTCACCGCATATCCATCGCCGGACGTGCCACTCAGACGGGCCACGCACGCCGACCGCCGTCCATCGGGTTCGTGGGCGGCCACATCCGTCCACGATCAAGGGGTCTTGGTTGTCTCGCATCCTCGCCATTCTGGCTGTTTCCATGCTCTTCCTCGCCGTTCCCGCCTCGTCCGTCGCCAGCACCGGTTCGCGGGATGGCGCCGGTCGCGTCACGGCCGCGATCTCGGCCGCCGGCGATCCCGCTGCGAGCCAAGCGGCACAGCTCGGTCGCGCGCGAGCCGCCGCGCGGCAGGCGTATCGCGCCGCGCTGGGCGCGGCGCGACGGGCGGGTGTCCGGCTGCACGCCGGGCCCGGCGCGATCGCGCGCACGTTCAGCATCAATCGCCTGCAGCAGGAGCGGGCGGCATGGATGCACGCCGAGCACAGGTATCTGCGGATCGCCGGCCTTCGGCGGCGCGTCGTGCATGCCGCGCTTCGCCAGCGCGGCGCCCACTACTCGTGGGGCGGGGCATCACCGGCCGGGTTCGATTGCTCGGGTCTCGTGATGTGGGCCTATCACCGCGCCGGTATGCGGCTGCCCCACTCCAGCTACGCCATGATCCGGCTCGGCCATGCCGTTCCGCGGCGATCGATCCAGCCCGGCGATCTGATCTTCTCGGAGGGCGGCGGCCACGTCGGCATCTACATCGGCCATGGCATGGTGGTGCACTCGCCCCGGCCGGGAGAGGTCGTCTCCGTGGCGTCGCTGAGCAGCTGGCAGGTGACGGCGATCCGCCGCATCATCCACGCGTGACCACGGCCTCGTACGAGGTCAGGCTCGCTCGACGGCTCGGGTGATGCGCTCCTGGGCCTCGCTGGCGAGCGGTTCCAGGTCGGGGTTGGCGGCCAGCCTGAGGGCAGCCGCAGGTTCCATCGCCGCGATATGGGTCTGGCCGCCGTGCCGGCGGACGACGACGTTGCATGGGAGCAGCACACCCAGGTCGGGCTCGAGCGCCAGACCCTTGCTCGCGAGAGTGGGATTGCATGCGCCGAGGATCAGGTAGGGCTCGACGTCAAGGTCGAGCTTCGTCTTCAACGTCGCCTGCACGTCGATCTCGGTGAGGATTCCAAAGCCCTCACGTGCAAGCTCTTCTCGCATCCGAGCCACGACCTCGTCGAAGGGCCGGTCAAGGTCGCGGGTGATGGCGTAACGGGTGGTGGTCGGGGTCGTCATCCGATGCCTCCTGGCACGAGTTCGAGGGTGCGGGGTGGTGAGTGGGGGCCGACCTGCCGGCCGCCGGCGCAGACGGCGACGACCTCCAGCTCGGTTGGTGCGAACGTGTCGATATGGGCCTGCACACGGGCCATCCGCGGCTTGAACTCTGGAGAGCTCTTCCATCCACGCACGGCATCGAGGCTTTCCCACTCGACGACGCTGATGAATCGCTCGGCATCACGCAGGTCGCGTGCCAGGACGGCCTCGCCGGCACCGGGCAAGCTGCTGGCCCACGCCGAGAACTCGATCCAGGCGTCGATGAACGCGGCCTCATGCCCTGGGAATGGCCGCCACGATCCGGTCGTATAGGTGTCCATGCCGTCCTCCTGTCGCTCTCCTTCCAGGCTATGTCGAGCTGCCGGGGGTCGCGACGGGGTTCTCACTGATCAAACGGGGGAAACCACGGTGGGGACGGCCGTCGCCGGACGATCGTTGTGTCTGAGGTCACGCGTGACGGAAGGACTCGTTGGGGATCGTGATCTGCACCCGCCCGCCGTGCGGGTGGCGGTTGGCCGCCGTCACGGTGCCGTCGTGCGCTGTCACGATCGCATCGACGATCGCAAGCCCGAGTCCAGCGCCTCGACCGGTGCGAGCCCGATCAGCTTGACTGAACCGCTCGAAGGCGCGCGGTAGGAAGTCGGGATCGAACCCGTCGCCTTCGTCCTCGACGCTCAGCCCCAGGCCGTGGGATACGGGCGTCGCACTGATGGTGATCGTCCCGCCGCCATGGCGAAGCGCGTTCTCGACCAGGTTGGCGAGCGCTTGCTCGATTCGGGTGGCATCCAGGTTGGCCGCTCCCGGGAACCGGTCATCGATGACGATGCGCCGCCCCGCATCCGCTGCTCCGCCCTGGAACCGCCGCACGACCGCCCCGAGGACGTCCGCGACCGGCGTCTGCGACCTGGCGACCGCAAGCTCCACCTCGTCGCTACGGGCGAGTACCAGCAGGTCGTCGGCCAGTTGCGCCATCCGCTCGCTCTCTGCTGCTGCGGATCGGAGCGCCGTTCGAAGCTCGTCGTTGGAGCGCGGCCGCCGCAGTGCGAGTTCCAGCTCCGTCCGCAGCAGGGCGAGAGGCGTTCGCAGCTCGTGGCTTGCGTCCGCCACGAACTGTCGCTCATGGCTCATCGACCGTTCGAGTCGGCTCAGCAGGCCGTTGAGGGTCGCACCCAGGCGCTGGATCTCGTCGTCCGCCTGCGGCAACGTCACCCGCTGGCTCAGGTCGGTGCCCGAAAACCGCTCGGTTTCGCGGCGCAGCGCTTCCACCGGGCGCAGCGCCGCACGAGCCAGCAGATACCCGGAGAGTGCCACCACCAGGAGTGCGGCCGGGCCGCCGAGCAGCAGCTCGTAGCGAAGCGTGTTCAGGGCCTGGTCGCGGTCGGCCAGCGACGCGCTGACAACCACCATCAGCGTCTGACCCTGTGCGGAGACCGGGGTCGCCAGCAACCGAACAGGCTCAGGCTCACCTCGCACGAGCACGCTGCGGTCGATCTTGAGTGGGTGCTGAAAGGCGTCGTGCAGCTGAGCTGCCGAGAGCAGCGATCCACTGCCCAGCTGCGGTGAGGCGTCGTACACGCGGCCGCCGGCGGTCAGTACCTGGGCGAAGCTGTCGCTGCGGGCGGCGGTGTTTCCGCCTTGCCGCAGTCCGCTGTCTGCCTGCCGGATGAGTGCGGCGACCTGCCCGGCCTGAGCTTGCAACGAGGCATCGATGCTGGCGTCCAGCGAGTGCTCCAGCCGCACGTAGAGAAACGTTCCGGCAAGCAGGAACACCACCGCGACGGCGGAGGTGAACGCCAGCGTAAGGCGGGTGCGGATCGCGAGCCGACTCACTGCGGCGGCACGTTCAGCCGGTAGCCGGCGCCGCGCACCGTCTCGATCGTCGCGCAGCCAAACGGGCGATCCACCTTTTCGCGCAGGTAGCGGATATAGACATCGACGACGTTCGAGCGATTCTCATAGCCATAGTCCCAGGCGTACTCGAGCAGCGTCGCGCGGTCGAACACCACGCCCGGGCGACGCATCAGCGTCTCCAGCAGGGTGAACTCCTTGGTGGAGAGGCGAATCTCGCTCTCGCCGCGCCACACCCGACGGCTGGCGGGATCGAGCCGCAGGTCGCCCACCGTGAGCTGCGTCGGGCGCGGCGACTCGCCGCGTCGAGCAAGCGCCCGCAGGCGCGCCAGCAACTCGTTGAACGAGAACGGTTTGGCGAGGTAGTCATCAGCTCCACAGTCCAGGCCGGCGACACGGTCATGCACCGAGTCGCGGGCCGTGAGCATCAGGACGCCCGTCCAGACGCCGGCCTCGCGCATCTGCCGGCAGGCCGTGAAGCCGTCGAGGCGCGGCAGCATCACATCCAGCACGATCGCGTCGTAGGCGCTCGCCCTCGCCATCGCGACGGCGCTCTCGCCGTCCCCCGTCACCTCAGCAAGATGTCCCTCCTCCACCAGTCCACGGCGAAGCAGGGCCGCCATCTTGACCTCGTCCTCCACGATCAGCACCCGCATCCCTGAAGAGTCGCACGGTGAGGTGAAATCGCGATGAGAACGCGATGAGCCGAGCTCTCATCACCGCTTCAGGTCGGCTCCCTACTGTGGATTCCGTACGGCAAGCAACTACACGGAGGAGACCGAATGCGAACGAGGATCATGACAGCAGTAGCGCCGCTCGCGGCGATCGCCACACTGGCGGTCGGCGGCGTGGCGTACGCGTCCAACGGCGGCTCGGCAGCACAGCACTCCGCTGCCACGACCACCGCGACGGCGGAGCCGGTCCAGGCCGGCCCTGACACCGACAACGTCCAGTCGGGTGACCAGACGACGCCCGATACCGGCTCCAGCGTGGAGCAGAGCTCAGAGGCGTCCGGCGAGGGCGGATCGGCCAACGACGGGCCCGGCGGTCACGCCGACGCAGCCGGCAACGTCGACCATCAGTTCCAGGGTCAGGAGTAGTCCTACTGGGACATGGGCGGCCCCCGGAATACCGGGGGCCGCCCAGCGGTCGTTGCCGCGTCGTGCTCCGTCAGCCCGCCGGTAACCACACGACGAAATGACCACCCGCTCCCGGCTCCGCTGTGATGTCCCCACCGGCGGAGCGCGCCAGGCGCCGCGCCAGCGTCAAGCCCAGGCCGGCACCCGAACCGCCGCTGGCGTGCTCGCCGACGATGCCGGGTTCGAAGATCGATGCGCGCTCAGACTCGGGCACACCCGCGCCGTCGTCGGTTACAGCAACCGTGACGATGCTGCCATTTCGTGAGACATCGACGGTCGCGGAGGTGCGGCCGTGACGGCAGGCGTTCTCGATCAACGGATGCAGAATCCGTTCCGCCAGATCGCCGTCGATCGCGATTCGTCCGGGGCCGCCAGAGAGCTGCAGGTCGATCCTTCGCTCAGCCGCGATCTGCGCACACTGTTGTGCGACGCGACCGGCGACTGCAAACGCATCGGCGCTGCCGTGGCGTTGACCGGACGATGCCCGCGCCGCTTCCAGCAGCGTGTCGATGATGCGGGTCAGCTGGTGCGCGTTTCGTTCCACGGTCTCGAGCGCCTGCCGGTAGTTGGCGGGGTCGCGCTGGCGTCGCAGTGCCAGATCGGTCTCGGCGACGATTCGAGCCAGCGGCGTTCGCAGTTCGTGTGAGACTTCGGCGGTGAACAGCTGCTCGCGACGAAGGGCGTCGGTTATACGGTCGAGCAGGCCGTCGAAGGTGGCAGCGAGTTGACCAAGTTCGTCCCGCGGCTGTCCCGCCGCGAAACGGCGGTCGAGGTCGTGCTCGCTCCAGATCGCGGCGGCCGACGTCATCTCGGCAACGGGAGCCAGCGCTCTGCTCAAGATCCAGCGTGCGGCCAGCAGTGACACGGCCAGAAGCGTCACCGCGAGCACCAGCGACCCGATCAGTGCGGTGCGGGCGGTGTCGTTGTAGGGCACCAGGGACACGGCCGCCACCACCGCGCCGAGCCGCCTGCTGTTGGACACCACCGGCACGGCGTAAAGGCGCGTGTCACCGACGTCTCGGATGCCGGTGCCATGCACCGCGAGCGACGCGGCGGCGCTGTCGAGCTGTCCGCCGGAGCGAGGAGACTCGATTGCAGCAGCGCCGGCAAAGATCCAGACCGGCACGTCGACTGCCGCGGCGTCCGGCGCCTCCGCGACCTGCAGCGAGCCGTGTTGCAGCCGAATCACGGACAGCTCCGCGGTGGCACGCGTGCGAGCTCGGTCGTTTGCAGCCGTGGAGAGCTCGTGGCGCAACACCAGGTTGAACGCGACGACCAACGCGGTGACGGCGATGGTGACGGCGACGCCTGAGGCCAGCAGCAGCCGTGCGCGGATGCCTCGCGTCCGGCTCATCGCAGGGTGTATCCGACGCCGTGTGCGGTTGTGATGCCAGGTGCGTCGGGGAGTTGGCGCAGCTTGCGGCGCAGGCGAGCGAGGTACGCGTCGAGCGTGTTTTCGTGGACGATGGCTCCGTGCGGCCAGCCCGCCTGGATCAGTTCGCGACGGCGCACGGTCTCGCCGGCACGGCTCACGAGCAGACCAAGCAGCCGATACTCCGTCGGCGTCAGTGCCACCGCCGTATCCCCGTATCGGGCGGCATGGGTGACGGGGTCAACCGTCAGCCCGCTGGCGGGACCAGCGTCTGCGCCACCGCGCCGTAACTGGGCCCGCAGGCGCGCGACGAGCTCGTCGAACGAGAACGGCTTGACGACGTAGTCGTCACCCCCTGCCGCGAAGCCACTCAGCCGGTCGGGCAGGGCGTCGCGTGCGGTAAGGAACAGCACCGGAGCATTCACGCCTCTGGCGCGAAGCGCCTGACAGAGGTCACGACCATCGGCGTCAGGGAGGCCGATGTCGATGACCATCGCGTCTGGCATACGTTGGTCGACCAGCTGCTGCAGTCCGGCCGCGGTCGCTGTCGCGGCTACGTCGAAGCCCTCCTCGCGCAGGCCGCGCACCACCAGCCCGCGGAGCTCGTCGTCGTCCTCGGCGATCAGAATCCGCGGCTCGGTCACTGCTCGCGCAGTATCGCACCTGGCCTGGAACGCAACGGAGCCCCCGCAACTGCGAGGGCTCCGATCAATAGCGGGGGCAGGATTCGAACCTGCGACCTTCGGGTTATGAGCCCGACGAGCTACCGGACTGCTCCACCCCGCGCCGATGGCCGGACTTTACCACAGCCGCCGATTGGTAGAGTGCGGCGATGCTGCTCGCCGTGATCGCCGCTTGGCTGGTAGTCGTGCTTACCGCCACGGCGTGGACGGCGCTGCACGGGCGCCGGCTGTGGGTTACGGCACGAGCGGCGCAATCCGACGTCGAGCGCCACGTCGTCAACGCCGGCCTCGCGCAGCTGCCGGAACGGATGGCGGAGCTGGAGCGGCGCCAGGCAAAGCTGGCCGAAGCGATGACACGGCTTCAGGCGTCGGTGGCCGAGTTTCGCGTGCTGTGGGATGCGATCGCCGCGGTGGCCGGACTGCTGACCGGCACGCGCGCGCTCTTCACCAGCAAGTGACGCGTCGCGTCGCCGCGATCGACCTCGGCAGCAACTCGACCCGGCTGCTGGTGGCGGATGTCGACGGCGATAGGCTGCGCGAGATCGAGCGTCTGCTGACGATCACGCGGCTCGGCGACGGCGTGGACGCCAGCGGGCTGCTGACCGAGCCGGCGATCGAGCGGGTGGTGAGCTGCGTGATGCGCTACGCCGAGCGAGCCCGCGAGTTGCAGAGCGAGAGGCCGCTTGCGACGGCGACCAGCGCCGTCCGCGATGCCGCCAACGGCGGCGAGTTCCTGACCGCGCTCGAACGGCGGTGCGGTGTGGAGGCGAGGGTGATCGACGGCCGCCAGGAGGCCCGGCTGACGCTGAGCGGCGTCGCCTCGGCCAAGGGTCTGGGTCGGCCGGTGGTCGTGTGCGATATCGGCGGCGGCAGCACAGAGATAATCGCGGGCGATGGCGGCGAGGTCACGCTGGCCGTCAGCCTGGACATGGGCTGCGTGCGCATGTCGGAGCGGCACCTGACGTCGGACCCACCCACGCCGGGCGAGCTGGCTGCGCTGCGGGCGCAGGTTGCGGCGATGCTACCGGCGGCCGTTCCCGGTGGCGACCTGATCGGGGTCGCCGGAACGGTCACCACGCTGGCGGCGATCGACCTCGGCCTCGATCGCGAGATCCCGGAGCGGATCGACGGTCATAGGCTGCTCCGCGAGACCGTCGAGCTCGAGTTGGCGCGGCTCGCCGGCATGCGGCTACGCGAGCGGCGGGACGTGCGCGGCCTGATGCCCGAGCGGGCGGCAACGATCGTGGCCGGGGCGGCGATTCTTGCCGAACTGATGCAGCGGCTCGACCGGGATGCGCTGGAGGTATCCGAGCGCGACGTGCTGCACGGGGCGGCACTGGAAGCCGCCCGGCCCCCGCGAGCCTGAGGGTGCCTGCGATACTGGACGCTCGCCCGGGTGGCGGAGTTGGTAGACGCGGCCGACTTAAAATCGGCTTCCCCGACAAGGGGAGCGTGAGTTCGAGTCTCACCCCGGGCACTGGAACGAACGCGACGCTCGCGCCGGTCGTCGACAATCCACGTGCGGAGCGCGCCAGACGCCGTCAGCGGCCGTGGCACTGCGTGAACTTCTTGCCACCACCACGCCAGTACGGATCGTTCCGGCTGGCGCCGGTGGGCGCGAGGGCGACGCGACGAAAGTTCGGTGTCAGGGGGTAGCAATTCGACGTGAAGCTGGCAGAATCGACGGACGAACGTCCATCTCTGGGGAGGCAGCGGGTTCATATGGCCAGGCGCATCACTGTTCAATCGTTCACGGCACGGATGGCTCCGCTGAGGCGGCCGGGCCTGGTTGCGGCGAACGCCGCACTCCTTTTGGCGGTCGCCGGAGTCGGCACCGCAGCCGGCCATCCGGTCACTCAGCAATCGGCTGCAGCGAGGGCATGTACCGCGACGCGCACCGCCGGCACGACCAGGATTGGACGATTCGCGGGAATCGTTCGGCCAGTTCGGCTCTCAGCCACCTGCTCAGCGGTTATCGGTGACCCGTATAACAGCGGTGGCGCGCCGCCGTTGATCAACCATGGCGGCCCGATGATGGGTACGCCGGCTACCACGGATAAGGTGGTCGTGACGCCGATCTACTGGGCGGGCGCCGGCTACACCTTCCCCGCGGCGTACAAGACGCTGCTCAACCAGTACCTGCGGGATTCAGCGACTGACAGCGAGAAGGTGACGAACGTCTTCTCGACGCTGTTTGAGTACGGCGGCAGCAACGGCAAGATCCACTATCACTTCCAAGTGGGGACACCGATCAGCGACTCGACAGCATTCCCGGCGGCCGGGTGCACGACGAACCCCGGCTCTGTGTACGCCGACAACACCGGCTACACGACCTGTCTGGACGACGCGCAGGTGCAGAGCGAGACGAACGCGGTACTCGCGGCGCACAGTCTGACCCGCAACCTGGGCCACATGTACATCGTGTTCCTGCCCAAGCACGTCGAGTCGTGTTTCTATGCGGGTAACCCCTCGAACCAGGCCTGCACGATCAACTCGACGGCGAGCGCCAGGTACTGCGCCTACCACAGCGAGTTCGGCGGCAACACGGTGTACGCCAACATGCCGTTCCCGATCTACCAGTCGGCCACCTTGTTCTCGTGCACGGCCGAGAAACTCGGCGGATCAACGTCCACGATTCAGTCGCCGAACGGCAACCTCGACGCCGACGTCGAGGTGAGCCCGCTCAGCCACGAGATGGCGGAGTCGATCACCGACCCTGACGCGAACACCGGCTGGTACGACACGCGCGGATACGAGAACGGCGATGAGTGCGCGTACATCTATGGAGCGCTGTCCGGCGCCAACGGCGCCTTCTACAACCAGACGATCAACGGGCACCACTACTTGACCCAGGACGAGTTCTCGAACGCCGACTTCGCCAAGACCGGCGGTGGCTGCCTGCAGCGTTACCAGCCGGTAACGCCAACGGTAACCGGCCTCTCTTCCCACGCCGGGTCGCAAACTGGAGGAGTCACCGTGACGATTCGCGGTACCGGCTTCGCGGGTGCGACCACGGTCCAGTTCGGCACCACCGTCGCGACCTTCACGCTGATCGACAGCACCAAGATCCGCGTGATCACGCCGGCACACGCGGCGGGCACGGTCGACGTGACCGTTCAGACGAGCGCGGGGACGAGCACCGTCACCAGCGCCGATCACTACACGTTCAGCTGACAATCTGACGCCCCGCATCACGGCGGCCTCCGAGCGTTGAAGCTCGGAGGCCGCCAAGAGCCCACCTGATTCCATCCGGATGACAGGCGGCGACGGGCGTTCAGGCGTTGGTCAGGTTGGCCGAGCGATCATGTCGGAATGATCACCTCGCATCCTCTCACCTCGTTGGCGGTGGCCGCGGTCGTCGTCGTCGCGACAGCCTGCGGCTCTTCGGCCGCCACGACGCCCGCCAACTCCGGCACGTCGCCATCGCCCCCCTCGGCGAGCGGCTCGACCGGAGGCGCCGGCGCGCTGACGGCCGAGACGGTGGCGGCGGCAGCCGGAGACATCCCCGATAACCAGGTGTTCCTCGTCTACCGCAACTCGGCGCCGGTCTACAGCATCAAGTATCCCGAGGGATGGGCCATCCGTGGCGCCCATGGCGACGTCACCATTCAAGACAAGAACAACGTCGTCCACATCGTTGCCGACTCCGGCGCCGCGACCGTCGCCCAGGCAGCCACGGACATGCAATCACTGGCCGCCTCGACGCCACGCTTCAGCTCGAAGCCGCCGGTGGCGAACCCCACCTGCACGAACATGGGTGCCACCGTCTCGCTCCCACTCGCGGCGGTACACGTCGTCTATTCCACCCAGAGCAAGCCCGACCCGGTCACGGGCAAGAGCTCGCAGCTGTCGGTCGACCGTTACTACCTGTCGAACGCCGGCCACCGCGTGATCGTCGACCTTGGCACGCCGCAGGGTGTCGACAACGTGGACGCCTACTGCCTGATGATCGCGAGCTTCCAATGGAGGTAGCGAGCCTCTACCGCGAGCCGGACGCCACCGCCGAGCGGGTGGCGCCGGCGCTGGAGATGCTGGACGTGTTTCGCATCTTTTCCAGCGGCCCGGTCGAGACCGTCGCCTTGCGTGGCCTCTCGATGGAGGTTGCGGAGGGCGAGATTGTGACCGTGATGGGCCCCTCGGGCTCTGGCAAAAGCACCTTCCTGCATCTCGCGGCTGGTTTGGACGTTCCCTCGGCGGGCGAGGTTCGCTCGTTCGGTCAGCCGCTGGGCCGGCTGGACGAGGACGACCTTGCGCGCTACCGCTCACACCGCATCGCCATCATCTTTCAGAGCTCCAACCTGTGGCCGGTGCTGACTGCTCAGGAGAACGTCGAGACCTCGCTACGTCTGGCGGGCGCGGATGACGTCCGCCGCCGGGCGGTGGCCGCCCTGGCCGCCTTTGGCCTCTCCGATCGTGGCCGCCACCGCGTCTCGGCGCTCTCGGGTGGCGAGCAGCAGCGTGTCGCGATCGCAGCAGCAGCCGCGCGTGAGGCGCCGCTGGTGCTGGCCGACGAGCCCACCGGAGAGCTCGATGCGGGCAACGAGCAGAAGGTGCTCGATGCGCTTCGCCGGTTACGCGACGACCACGGCGCGACCGTCGTGATCGTCACTCACTCACCGCGGCTGGCAAGCGCAGCCGACCGTGTGATCGAGCTCCGCGATGGGAGGGCGGCGTGAGCGCGCCGCTGCTCCGCTGCCACGGCGTGAGCGTCGAGTACGGCCACGGCGACGCGCGCGTCGTCGCGCTGCGGGAAGTCGAGATGACGATCGAGCCGGGCGAGCGGCTGGCCCTGGTCGGCCGCTCGGGATCCGGCAAGACGACGTTGCTGCACGTCATCGGCGGACTCGTCTCGCCCACCGACGGCATCGTCGAGTGGAAGGGCGAGCCGCTCTCGACGCTGGACGTAGCCGCTCGCGGCCGGGCGCGCGCCGCCGGTATCGGCTTCGTCTTCCAGGGGTCGAACCTGTTCCCGCATCTGAGCGCCTTCGAGAACCTGGCGTTCGCCGCACGCGCCTCGCGAAACGACCGCCCGGGCCCCGGCCCGTCCGACCTGCTGGCGCTCGTCGGCCTTGCCGGCAAAGCCGACAGCCTGCCCGGTGAGCTGTCGGGCGGCGAGGGCCAGCGGGTGGCGATCGCGCGTGCTCTCGCGCAGCGGCCCGAGCTGTTGCTGTGCGACGAGCCGACCGGCCACCTCGACTCAGACACCGGGGAGCGAGTGCTCGACCTGATCGATTCGCTCCAGAGCCAGTTCGGCTTCTCGCTGGTGACGGCCACCCACGATCCCGACGTCGCCGCGCGCTCGACGCGTGAAGTGGAGCTGGAGGACGGCAGCATCGTTCGAGAGGGGACGTTCGCATGAGGACGGTCAGCTCACTGTTCGCATTCAGGAGCGCTATGCGCATCCCCGGCCGCACCCTGCTTCGTGTGTCGGTTCTGGCGACCGCGGTCGCGTTGCTGGCCGCGATGCTGTTGTTCGTCACCAACTCGCTGACGACGATGACGGCGACCGCGGTGCGCAGCGTGCCACTCGACTGGCAGGGCCCGGTCGCATCCCAACAACAGGCGGTGAACCTCGCTGCGGCCACCGGCCACCAGCCCGGCATCATCCAAGCCAGCGCGACCGCCACCGCGCCGTTTTCGGGAGCCAGCCATCGTGCCGCTTCGGGAGTGGTGCAGTCGGCGAGCGGCTCCATCCTGGCAGTGCCGCCTGACTATCTCGCCCATATGAACACGATCCGATTCCTGCAGGGCGGCTTCGCGCCGGGCAAGGTCGTGCTCGACCAGCAGGAGGCCGCGACGTTGCAAGCGGCAGTCGGCGATAGCATCACGATCACCCCCGCTCGCGGCGTTGCACCGACCAGCTTCGTCGTCAGTGGTGTGGCGGTGGTGACGGCATCAGACGTCCTGTTCCAACCCCTCAACCCGCTGGTGGGGCCGGCTCCAGCGCAGCCGCCGGCCGAGATAATCGTGATGCCATTCGACACGTTCGCGACCACCATCGCGCCGAGCTACGGATCGGCGACGGCCGGCTCGACCTCCTTCGTACCGGGCGCGCAGACCGGCGTCCAGTGGCAAGTGCAGGCACAGGTCGACCCCGCGGCCCTGACAGGAAGCCCCAGCCACGCCGCCACCCAGGCCACCCAGATCCGAAATCGTGTCGAGCGTAACCTGACCGGCAGGGTGCAGTTCGTCGACAACCTCGGCGATTCGCTGAACGGCGCTGCCGGCGACGCGCTCTATGCCGAGACGCTGTACATCATGCTCGCACTACCCGGTGCCTTGATCGCACTAGGGCTTGCCTACCTGGCGGCGCTCGGCACCGTCGACCGTGACCGCCGCGACCTGGCACTGCTTCGCGCTCGCGGTGCCACACGCCGCGATCTGATCACGATGGCCGGCTTCGAGAGCGTGCTGGTCGGCACGGTGGCGGGAGTGCTCGGCTCGCTGCTAGGCATGGCTGTCGTCTCGTGGCGGGTCGGTGGCACCTCTCTCACGCCCGCCCGGGTGGCCGGAGTGACAGCCGCCTGCATCGTGCTCGCGATCGCCGGCGCCGGCGCCGCGCGCATCGGCGCCGGCATCGAGGCGATCCGCTCCTCCGTCAGCGAGGGGCGGCGCAGCGGCCGCCGCCACACGAAGGCGTTGTGGCAGCGGCTGTGGCTGGACGTGATCGCCATCCTCATCAGCGGACTGATCTACTGGTTGACGGTCAGCACCGGTTTCTCGGCCGTGGTCAACCCCGACTCGAACCCGACGCTGTCTCTGTCCGTCTACATGTTCTTCGCTCCGGCGCTGCTGTGGCTCGGCGTGACTCTGCTGCTGGTTCGCCTGCGCGGACGCGCACTGGCCTGGCTGGCAGCCCGGGCGGGCGGCTCACGCTCAACCCGCCTGCCAGGACTGGTCCTGTCAAGCGCCGGCCGCCGCGGCGCCGCCATCAACCGCGGCCTGGTCGTGGTCGGGCTGCTGCTGGCCTTCGGGGTCAACCTCGGCATCTTCACCGCCACCTACGACCGCCAGGCCTTGGTGGACGCGCAGCTGACTCTGGGCGCTGACGTCGCAATCACCGTGCCGCCTGGCGCCACCTCAGCAGGCAGCCTCACCAGCGCCGTCGCCGCGGTGCCCGGCGTGACCGCCACCACCGCGCTCGACCACTCGTATGCCTATGTTGGGCCCGACCTCCAGGACACGTTCGGCATCGATGCCGCCAACTTCACGGCCGCCACGACGCTGCGAGACTCCTACTTCGTGGGGTCAACCGCGGCCCAGGCGATTGACGCGCTCAAGCGCACCCCGGACGGCATCCTCGTCTCCAAGGAGACGATCACCGACTACCAGCTGAAGCTCGGCGATCTGCTGCGGCTGCGTGTGCTCGACCATACGACCGGGCGCTTCCATGTGGCGGCATTCCATGTGGTCGGCATCGTGCAGGAGTTTCCGTCCGCGCCGAAGGACTCATTCATGGTCACCAACTTGGCCTACCTGCAACAGGTTACCCACGACAGCGGCCCAAACGTCGTGTTCGCCAGCACGAGTGGTACCCCGTCAACCGTCGCGTCGCGTGCCGCGCAGGTCGTGAAACCATTGGGTGGCAACGTCAAGAACATCACCGACCAGGTGTCGCAAACGACGAGCTCCATCACGACCGTCGACCTGAACGGGATCAGCCGCATCGAGCAGGTGTTCGCCGTCGTGCTGGCGGCCGCCGCCATCGCCCTGTTCGTTGCCTTGGCCGTAGCCGAGCGACGCCAGGAGTTCGCCGCGATGGCCGCCGTGGGCGCCACGATACGCGACATCGGCGCCTTCCTGTGGAGCGAGGCCCTGATCGTCCTGGGCGCCTCCCTGCTCCTCGCCACCGGCCTCGGCTGGCTGCTCTCGATGATGATGGTTGCCATGCTGCAGCACGTGTTCGACCCGCCGCCGGACGTGATGACCGTGCCATGGCGCTTCCTGATCGAGCTTGGACTCGCCGCTGTCGGAAGCGGCGTGATCGCAGTCGCCCTCACGCTTCTGATTCTCCGACGCCTGCCGCTCGGCGCCATACTGCGCGAGCAGTGACGCCCGCGGCGTCTCCCGACGCCGCGGGCTGGATCTGATCGGCAGCGCCGGTCACAACCGGCACCGGCCCCGTCGTCGATGACGAGCGGTTGGGGACAGCGGTGTTCGCAGAGCTGCCACCAAGACATCCACATGCCAGCGTCGCGAGGATCGGCACAATCAGAGTCGGGCTGCGTCTCATCAGCAGCTTGGAAGGTGGATCGGCTCGTGAAGTTCGCCCGGCGAGGTTCGCGAGCAGGCCGCCCGATTGGGCGCCGCGGTTCCAGGGTATGCAGAGGCCATGAGCGAAGCGATGCCGGACGACCACGACGCGGAACGCCTTGGGATCGACGATGCACCGGGCTGGCGCTATCACTCCATCGACGGTGACGGCGAGAAGCAGGTCGTGGTCACGATCGTGCGAGACGAGGACGGATGCGAGCTTCGCTTCACGGTGCCCGACGTCGTCCAGCAGGGTGAGGAGTTGGGCATGATCACGCGGATCGTGATCGCCGCGCGAGAGCGGGCCGATTCGCAGAAGTACCTCGGCGGCTGACCGGAGCAGCGGGCGCTGAGGGCATGCGCAGGTGATTCACAGCAAAATCCCAGCGAACCGGCATAGGCTGTTCACATGTCCCTCGCGCCCCGCATATGATCAACGGACGCCGACCGCCCACCGCGCGTGCTCGTGGTCGATGACGAGGACAGCATCACCCAACTGGTCGCCACCGTCCTGCGGTACGAGGGCTTCGAGGTGGAGTGCGCGGCCGACGGGCGGAGCGCCGTGCGCGCCGCCCAGCAGTTTCGGCCCGACCTGGTGGTGCTCGATGTGATGCTGCCCGACTGGGATGGCTTCGAGGTCTACCGCCGCCTCAGCAACGACTCTGCTCAGATCCCGGTGCTGTTCCTGACCGCCCGCGACGCCGCCGCCGACCGCGTGCACGGCCTCACGCTGGGCGCCGACGACTACGTCGGCAAGCCGTTCAGCCTCGAGGAGTTGGTCGCCCGGGTGCGTGCCGTGCTGCGGCGAACGCGAGGCGGGACGGCGGCAGAGACGCTCAGCTACCACGACCTCTCGATCGATGAGGAGGCGCACGTCGTCCGCCGTGGCGACCGCATCGTCGACCTCACGCCCACCGAGTACCACCTGTTGCGCTACCTGTTGGTGAACGCCGGCCGCGTGATCAGTAAAGCTCAGATCCTCGACCACGTCTGGCGCTACGACTTCAACGGTGACGCCAGCGTCGTCGAGACCTACATCAGCTACCTGCGAAAGAAGCTCGACCGTCCTTCCGACGTGCCGCTGATCCAGACGGTTCGCGGCTTCGGCTATGCGATCCGGTTACCCAAGGGGTGAGGATGCGTGCGCGCCTGGCCTCGCAGCCGCTGAGGGTGCGGCTGGTGCTGGTGGCGGTGGTGCTGGTGGCCGCCGGTCTGGTGGTGGCGGGAGCGGCCACGCGCTTCGCGCTGCAGAGCTTCCTGCTCGACCGGGTCGACCAGCAGTTCGCCACCGCCCAGCAACCGGTCGAGCTCGCGCTCGCCCCCTCCGACGGCGATCAGCACACACCGCACACGGAGGGCCTGCTGCCGGCCGGCAGCTACGCGACGCTGATCACCGCGGGCAGCAGCTCGGCCCCACCCTTCCTGTACTGGTCGCAGGGCACCGCCCCGGCGGAGCTGGCGACCCTGGCCCGCAACGCGCCGAACGGCCTCTCCACCGCGGGCGGCTACCGGATCGACTCAATGCAGGCCAAGGACGGCCCGGTGCCGGTCAGCAACGCCCGGCTGGTGATCGCGATCCCCCTCAGCGAGGTCCGCTCCACCCTCGATCGCCTGGCGCTGCTCGAGCTGCTGATCGGGCTGGCCGTACTGGGGGCGGTCGCGGCAGTGGCCTACGTGCTGGTACGCCGTGAGCTGAAGCCGCTGGCGCGGATCGAGGACACCGCGGCCGCGATTGCGGCCGGCGACCTCTCGCGCCGCGTGGCCGAGGCCGATCCGGGCACCGAGATCGGCAGTCTGGGCGTCTCGCTGAACGCGATGCTGTCCCAGATCGAGCAGGCGTTCGAGCAGCGCCGCCAGACCGAGGAGCGGCTGCGGCGGTTCGTCGCCGACGCATCGCACGAGCTGCGGACACCCCTCACATCCGTGCGCGGGTTCGCGGAGCTGTTTCGCCGCGGCGCCGCCGATCGGCCGGCCGACCTGGCTGTGGTGATGTCACGGATCGAGGCCGAGGCCGAGCGGATGGGGCTGCTGGTGGAGGATCTGTTGCTACTTGCTCGGCTCGACCAAGGTCGGCCGATCGACCGCCAGCCGGTCGACCTGGCCGAGATCGCGCGGGAGCTGGTCGCCGACCATACGCTCCTGCACCCGCAGTGGCCGATCGAGCTACGCGAGCCGGCAGGCGCGGCGGTCGTGATGGGCGACGCCCTGCGGCTGCGCCAGGCGGTGGCCAACGTGCTGGCCAACGCCCGCCTGCACACGCCGCCCGGGACGGCGATCACGGTCACGCTCAGCACCGGCGACGGTGAGGTCATGCTCGAGGTCGCCGATCGCGGACCCGGCATTCCGGTCGACGAGCTCGACCGGGTGTTCGAGCGCTTCTTCCGGGCCGATCCCAGCCGCGCCCGCGCCAGCGGCGGCTCGGGCCTGGGGCTCTCGATCGTGGCGGCGATCGTGGAGTCGCACGGCGGCCGCATCGAAGCCGAGAACGTCGACCGGGGCGGCGCGCTGTTCCGGCTGGTGTTCCCAACCGGCTGACGGGCCTGACTGACCCGGACCAACGGCGGGGCCCGGCCCGCATCGCGGACCGGGCCCCAGAGGCCGAGCTACTGCGCCGATCCGCTCGGTGCAGGGCCGCCCGGGGGCGGGCCGCCGAAGCCGGGCAGCGTGGCCGTCACCGTGAACGAGCTGTCCATCTTGACGGTCACCTGCGTCCCGTCCGACTTGGTCAGGTGCGCCTCGTAGGCCGAGCCGGACGAGTCGGTCTCGATCCGGATCACGGTCGCTCCCGGCACGGCGGCCAGTGCGGCCTGCTTGGCGCTGGCGGCGGCCGAGCCGGTCAGCAGCGTCTCGCCCGGCCCGTGGGTCATGGTCGCCGGGTCAGCCCAGGCGTGGGCGGTGCCCGCGCTGGTCGCACTCGACCCGGTGGTCGCGGTCGAGCCGCCGCTGGCCGCGTTGGCGATGCCGGCCGCTCCGACCGTGGCGCCGGCCATCACCGCCGCGGTCACCAGCCACGTGCGTGCACGTGATGTGAACATTGTTCCTCCTTGGTTTGCAGCGCCCCGGGGATCGGAGCGCACCCCCACTCTCGGCGGTGCGGCTCACCCCGGGCTGGCAGCCGGCTGTGAGGTTGCCGTGAGTGTCGGCGGCGGTGATACTGCGGCCATGGAGTTCGCCGTCATCCGGCCGGACGAGTTCGAGTTCGTTCCGCGCCCCTACCGCGAGCAGGATCCCGCGCGGGCGATGGCGGCACTCAGCGATCCGCTGGGGCTGACGCAGTCACGGGCCTCGGTATGGCGCTACCCGTCCGGCAGCCGTGGTCGCCGCCATCGCGAGCTGGTGCAGGAGGAGGTGTTCGTGGTGCTGGAGGGCACCGCGACCATGATGCTGGGCGACCCCGCCCAGCGCGAGCAGCTTCCGGCGGGAAGTCTCGCCAGGGTGGCGGCCGGGACGCCGCTGCAGATCCGCAACGAGGCCGACGGGCAGCTGACGCTGCTGATCTGGGGTGCACCGCCTGAGCGCGGCCGCGCCGAACTGCTCGACGACCTCGAGTAGCCGGCTACTCGCCCGCCGCGAACGTGTACGAGGCGTCCGGCGTAAAGCCGGCCGGCGGCGTGCCCTCGACGATCGTGATCGCGTCGTGGGGCTGCAGCAGGTAGGCGCCGAGCTTGGTGGAGGGCGTGCCGTTGACCCACATCTTGACGCCCTGGCAGAAGCCGCCCACGCACTGGGAGGTGAGGCGCACGCCCCAGACGTCGAACACGTTCTGCAGATCGGAGCGATAGCCCTTCACGTCCGCCTCGATGTGGATCACGCTCTTCTCGTCGTGCGTGTGGATGGCGGCGTAGGTCTGGGTCGACTGATCGAGGCCGATGTCCGCAGGTACCGGCACGTCGTTGCCGTCGACGATCAGGTGGATGTGCACGTGGTAGTGCTCCACCGTATCGGACAGGCCGGGTAGGCCAAGCGCCGTGATCGCGCCCGCGAGGTTGGTGTAGTTGGCCGGCCACGTACCCTGGGTGACGAAGTCGATCTTGGCGGTGGAGTCGCGCTGCTGCACCACACCCGCGGTGGAGCCGGTGGAGCCGCTCGAGCCGCCGCGCGTGAGCAGCAGCACCGCGACCACGACTCCCAGCGCGAGGAAGCCTGACACCGACAGCACCCACATCCACACCGGGATGCCGGAAGTGGAGCCGCCCTTCGATCGGGCGATGCCCTCGCCCGTGCCGAGCCGCCGCTCGCGGTTCTGGTTGGTGCGCGCTTTCTGCCGCTTGCTCATGCGGCGAACTATAAACTGGCCGTCTCGTGCGACCGTTCAGTGAACCGCCGCCCGCGGTGCGCTTCTGCCCTTACTGCGGCCAGCCGCTGGGGAGCTTCTTCGGCGCCCGCATCGAGGGCGGCGGCGCATGTTGCGATCGCTGCCAGGAATGTTTCCGGGTGCAGCACGTTGGAGAGAGTGAAGCTATTTCGACGCCCGCGCAGTCTGCGCAGGGCGATGAACCGACAGGAGAACCATGAGTGAGATCCGCGACGTGATCATCATCGGCGGCGGCCCGGCCGGCTACACGGCTGCGCTGTACGCGGCTCGCGCCAACCTGCGACCGTTGGTGTTCGAGGGCTTCGCCTACGGCGGACAGCTGATGATCACGAGCGATGTCGAGAACTACCCCGGATTCGTGGACGGGATCATGGGCCCCGAGCTGATGGCCACGATGCGCAGCCAGGCCGAGCGGTTCGGCGCCGAGCTGGTGGCAGACGATGTCACCCGTGTCGACTTCTCGCAGCGGCCGTTCCGCGTCTACCTGGGCGACGAAGAGCACCTCGCCAAGAGCGTGATCGTCTCGACCGGAGCGACCGCCCGCCAGATCGGACTCGAGAGCGAGCGCAAGCTGCAGGGCACGGGCGTCAGCTACTGCGCCGTGTGCGACGCCGCCTTCTTCCGCGGCAAGCAGGTGGTCGTGGTGGGGGGAGGCGACTCGGCGATGGAGGAGGCCGCCTTCCTGGCCAAGTTCGCCAGCGACGTGAAGCTGGTGCACCGGCGCGAGACGTTCCGGGCGTCCAAGATCATGATCGAGCACGCCCGCGCCAAGCCCAACCTGGAGTTCGTCACCAACGCCGTGGTCGAGGAGGTGCTGGGCGAGTCGGCCGGGCACGTGACCGGCGTGCGGCTGCGCGACACCGTCACCGGCGAGCTGCGCGAGATGCCGGCTGACGGCCTGTTCGTGGCGATCGGACACGACCCCACCACCGGCCTGTTCAAGGACGTCCTGGACATGGATGAGGCCGGCTACCTGGTCACCCGGACGGGCTCGACAGAGACCAACGTCGAGGGCGTGTTCGCGGCCGGCGACGTGGTCGACCACACCTACCGCCAGGCCGTCACGGCCGCCGGCATGGGCTGCATGGCCGCCCTCGACGCGGAGCGCTGGCTGTCTCATGCCCAGCCGGCAGCGGCGCAGGCAGCCGCCACCGGCGCGGCCTGAATCCTGCGGCAATCCCGGCCGGTACAGTGCCAGGATGACGATCGGGACGGCTGGCTGATGGCGCGCTACTGGATCTGCCCCAACTGCGGCACGAGGGCGATCGACGACGACGGCCGCGATGGGCTGTCCCACCAGCAGGTGGGATGCGCCAAGTGCGGCTTCGGGTTTCTGTTCGAGCTGCTGGAGGACTTCTACCCGCCCGCCAACGCCGGCTTCGTGGCCTGTGACAAGGAGACGCGGGTGATCTCCTGCGGTAAGGGCGTCTTCGAGCTGACCGGCTTTGGCGAGCGCGACCTGCTGGGCAACCCATTGGTGGAGGCGCTGACGCTGTCGGGATTTGGCGACGGGCCGAACCCGGTCGACGTGGTGATGGAGTGGGGCGTCAGGAAGCTCGACCAGCACCTCACCGTACGCCACCGAAGCGGCATCGAGAAGCAGGTGCGGGTCGACCTGTTTCCGGCCTACGACGAGGACGGTGGCCTGCTGGCCTGCCTCGCCCCCCGTCACCCCTAAATACTGATTCCACGAGCTGTGGGGGCGGCGGCCGGCCCGCGGAGCGTTCACGATCACGGCCGGATCGATCGCCTCCTGCAGCAGCGCGCCACCCAGCGGCAGCAGCAGCCCAGCGAGCGGCGCGCGACGGTCGATCCAGCGTCGCGGTCGACCGCCTGCCCGCCATCGCGCGCGCCGGTGGCTCGCTCGCAGGTCGTCCGTAGCCCGCCATCATCCTCGGCCCACGCCGCGGTCACGGCGCGAGCCCCTCCAGCTCGCGCTCCACCAGCGCCTGGTAGCGCTCGATCACCTCGAGCTGGCGAAGCCGGCGATCGATCAGCCGTCGCTCAGCCTGCTCGTCGCTGCCCAACAGGACGCCCAGCGCCTCCAGCACGGCGCTGTCGCGAGCGCCGAGCTGCGCCCGCGCATCCTGCTCCAGCCGCAGCCAGGCAAGCCGCATGCGGGCGCCCTCGAGGTCGTCGCGCAGCCGTTCGGCGTGGCGTGAGAGGCGGTCGGCATAGAGCTCGATCTCGATCCTTGGCATGCCTCGGATCGTGCATCGCCCGCCCCACACGGGACAAGACCGGCGGCGTGCCGGAAGTGTCGCTCTACACGCGCGCCGACGGGCACATCTCGGCCACTGCGCACCGGTCGCAGCGCGGCCGGCGGGCGTCGCAGACGCGGCGGCCGTGGAAGATCAGCACGTCGGACACCTCCAGCCAGCGCGGGCGCGGGTAGAGCCGCATCAGCGCCCGCTCGACCTTGACCGGATCGGTGTGACGGGTCAGCGCCAGCCGCCGCGAGACGCGGCCGACATGGGTGTCGACGGCGATCCCGTCACGATGGTCAAAGGCGTTCGACGAGACGACCGCAGCCGTCTTTCGGCCGACCCCGTGCAGCAGCACGAGCTCGTCCAGCGTCTCCGGCACCATGCCGTCGTGGCGCTCGACGATCTCGGCGCAGGCCGACTGGATCGCCCGCGCCTTGTTACGGAAAAAGCCACTGGGACGGATCAGCTGCTCCAGCTGCCCCTGGGGCATCGCGACGTAGTCGGCGGCGGTGAGGCAGCGCGCGAACAGCTCGGGCGTGACCATGTTCACGCGCACGTCGGTGCACTGAGCGGACAGGATGGTCGCCACCAGCAGCTGCAGCGGATCTGCGAAGTCGAGCGCGATGTGCGCGTCCGGGTGCTCGGCCGACAATCGGTCGAGCAGCTCGACGGCGCGCTGGGCGCGGGCACTCACGCCGAGGGCAGCGCCGGCCCGGCGCACAGCAGGTCGAGCGCCGGGCACTCGGCGCAGTGGTAGCCGGGCCGCGGCTCGAACCGGCCCTCGCGAATCGGCTGCAGCGATCCGCGGATGCCCTCCGCCAACCGGTCGGCGTCGGCAGCGGTGAAGCTGCGTACCGCGACCGCGTCGGGCCGGTCGAGGAAGGCGTAGGCAACCTCGACGCTGTTCGCACCGGCCAGCAGCGCGGCCAGCGCGTAGATCGCGACCTGGTGGCCATACGAGCGGTCGACCAGCTCGTCAGGCGAGTGGTCGCCCAGCCGGTTGGTCTTGTAGTCGACCACCAGGGCCGCGCCCTGCGGATCGCGGTGGTAGACGTCGAACCGTCCGCGCAGCAGCACACCGTCCACCTCGAACACGAACGGCAGCTCGACCCGCACGCCGGACAGTGCCGACACCCGTGCGGCCAGCGCCGAGCCCCGCCAGCTCTCCAGCATCTGCTCGATCCGCTGCTCGTCCAGCGGCGTCGCGTGCGGGTAGCGCTCCCGCCAGCGACCGTCCTGCGCCTCCAGCAGCAGGTGCACGGCATCGCCCAGCTCGACCGCGGCCAGGCCGTCCAGCTCGGACCGCTGCGGCGCCCGCTCCGGCAGCCGCAGGATCCGCTGGGCGTAGAAGCGGTAGCCGCAGCGGTCGTACAGCGCGAGCCCGCTGTAGGAGATCCTGCGCAGCTCGACCAACGGCGGCTGCGGGATCTCGGCCAGCGGGGCCAGCCGCGGAGATGGCTCGTTCAGCGCCGCGAAAAGATGCAGCTGGTCGGGCTCGTCCAGCTCCGGCGGTGGCTGCGACTCGGGCGGCCGTGTCACCCGCACCTCGACGCGAGTGCGCCCCACCTCGACCAACCCGTGCGAGTGCAGCCCCACCTCCAGCACGCGGCAGAGCGTGGCGATCGGCGTCTCGTCGTCGGGCTTGGCCATGCCGCCGCTGATGATCAGATGATCGCGGGCCCGCGTCATGGCGACGTACTGGCGGCGTCGCCCCTCCTCCAGCTCGGCTCGCTTCTCGTCCTCCGCGAGCTCACGCAGGCCGAGCGCCGGCCGTGTGATGCCGGTGTCGGGGCAGGCGCGAAACGCGAGGCCGCCGTCGCGATCGAGCAGCAGGTCGGCCCCGCCGCGGCCGCCCGGGCGGCGTCCCGCGTCCGCCAGCACGACGACCGGGAACTCGAGCCCCTTCGCCGAGTGCACGGTCATCAGCAGCACCGCATCGCCGCCCTCGTCCGCGATCGCAGCCTCGCCCTCGCGCGTGCCCAGGTCGGCCTGCTCCTCGAGGAAGCGTACGAAGCCCTCCAGATCCGGGCCACGCAGCTGCTCATACTCGCGCGCCAGCCGGATCAGCTTGCGCACGTTGGCCAGCCGCCGGTCACCGTCCTGACGAGCCAGCAGCGCCAGGTCGAAGTCGTGCTCGGACACGATCGCCTCACACAGCCGCTCCAGGCTGAGTCCGGGCACACGCTCCACCAGCCGGTCGTAGCGCAGCTTGAACGCCTGGCCGAGCCGGTTGTCGTGCTCCGAGAGGGCCTGCGGCCAGCGGGCGGGCTCGAACGCGCCGATCGCGGCCGCCCGCCTCGTTGCCAACCTGATCAACGCGAGGCCGTCGTTCGAGACGCCGACCAGCGGCGAAGCCAGCACCGAGAGCAGGGCGCGGTCATCGGTGCGGTTGATCAGGAGCCGCAGGTAGGCGATCACGTCGGCCACCTCCTGCTGGCCGTAGTAGCCGCGCACGGTGGCACGCACCGTCGGCAGTCCCAGGTCGCGCAGCGCGTCCTCGTAGATGCCGGCGTCGGTGCCGGCCTCGAACAGCAGCACGACGTCGCCTGGGGCGCACTGACGCGACGACACCAGCTCGGACACCCGCTCGGCGATCGCGCCGGCCTCGGCCTCGCGCCACGAGACGTCGTCCTCACGGCAGGCTCGGATGTCTGTCAGGAGCAGCTCGACTGCCACCGCCGGAGCCTCGGCGTCGAAACGGCCGGCGGCAACCAGGTCGCGGTAGCGATCGCCGAACTCGCGGCCGAAGGCCTCGTTGACGAGAGCGATCACGTGCCCGCGGGAGCGATAGTTGTGATCGAGCGCGATCACGTCGTCGCCGGCGGCATCGCGCAGCTCGCGGTACACCTCGACGTCGGCGCGGCGGAAGCGGTAGATGCTCTGGAACTCGTCGCCGACCAGGAACAGGTCGCCGCCGCGCACCAGCTCGACCAGCTCCACCTGCAGCCGGTTGGTGTCCTGGAACTCGTCCACCATCACCTCGACGAACCGCTCCCGGTACGCCGCTGCGAGCTGCGGACGCGACCGCAGCAGGTCGCGCGCCAGCAGCTCGAGGTCGTTGAAGTCAAGCCGTCCGCGCCGCTGCTTGACCGCCGTGTAGCTCTCGTCGAACAGCGCCAGCAGCTGCTGCAGGTGCCGGCGGTCGGCGTCGGCAGCCAGCTCCAGCGCATGCTCGGCGCCCTCGCCGGCGGGCGGCTGGTGCGCCACCAGCTCGAGCGGCATGCCGAGCCCGCGCAGCCGGCCGTGCAGCTCCGCCACCATCCGCCGCAGGCGCTCGCGGCCGTAGCGAGCCAGCAGGTCGAGCCGTGGTCCGTCATCGGACTCGGCGAAGCGCTCCAGCGCTGCCGCGAACCCCTCTGACTGGAGGATCCGCATCTCCGTGTCGGACGCCACCGAGAACGAGGGATCGATGCCTGCCTCCAGCGCGTGGGCGCGCAGCACCCGCGAGCAGAAGCCGTGGATGGTCGAGATCCAGGCCGACTCGACGGCGCCGGCCGCCTCCACCAGCCCCAGATCACGCAGCCGGTCGCGCACCCGTCGTCGCAGCTCGTCGGCTGCGCGATCGGTGAAGGTGATCACGAGCAGGTGGTCGAGCGGCGTCCCCTCCTGCAGCCGGCGGGCGACACGCTCGACCAGCACGGCCGTCTTGCCGGTGCCGGCGCCGGCCGAGACGAACACGCGGCCGCGGCGCTCGATCGCCGCCCGCTGGCCCTCGTTCCAGACCCGGTCGATCACCGCGCCACCCGGCAGATACCGCCGGCCTGGCGCACGCACCACTCGGGGCACGAGCGCCCGATCGGGTCGCGCCGCACGTCGCCTGCCCGCACGCGGGCCACGATCTGGTTGGCGTAGCCGACCGCTCGCTCCACCTGGGCCCAGAACTCGGCGGGATCCATCTGGTCGTTCTTGACCACGCCGTCGATCTCGCCCCGCACGGCCATCCCGCGCACCTTGCGTTCGCCACCCAGCGCGCGGTACAGGCCGGCCACCGGCTCGATGCCGAGCAGGTCGCGCATCACCAGCATGTAGAGCGGCAGCTGCAGTCGCCGCTCGGTCTCGATCTGGACAGCGGACTTGGCTCCTTTGCCGGTCTTGTAGTCCCACACCATGCCGCGCGCCGACATGCCGGGATCGCGATCGACGCGATCGATCGTGCCGGAGACGGCGAAGCCGTCCAGGCGCAGGCCCTGCTGCAGGTTGCTGGGGGAGCTCTTGGTGCCAAAGCGCACCTCGTAATCGCGCGGCACCAGCGGGCTGGCGAACACGGCCTCGCTGGCCAGGAAGCCCTCCAGGTCGCGCTCCAGCCGGCGCACCGCCTCCTTGCCGGCCGCCCCGCCCGGGATCCTGACGGTGGCCAGCGCCTCGTGCAGGCAGCGCCGCATCAACGGCACCGCCCGCGGCAGCTCGGCTTCGGTCAGCCGCTCGACACCCAGCTCCCCGGGCATCCGCTCGTGGAAGCGGTGCAGCGTGGTATGCGCCACCGATCCCGTCTCCTTGGGCCCGAACGCGTAATCGATCTCACCCGGCTGCAGGAACCGCTCGACGAACCAGGCCGACGAGCACTCGGCGAACTTCTCGAGCTCGGTGACCGAGAAGCGCTGCTGGTCGGCCAGCGCCGCCAGCACGGCCGGATTGGTCAGCCGCGAGTCGCGGCGATATGCGGCGCGGGCCCGCTGCAGCTTTCGCGTCCAGCCCTGCTCGGCGGCGACGGCGGCCGCCCAGTCAGGCCGGCGGCGCTGCTCGCGCACCAGCGAGCGCAACCGCTCGCGCTCGGTCGGCGCCTGCTCCAGCGGATGGGTGAGGTCGCCCAGCGTCCGCCGGCGCAGCTCCGGCGGGCCCCCCAGCGCGCGCACGAGATCGTCCAGAAACGGCGACGGCTCGAGCAGGCGGCCGTCGTCGTCGGCCGCCTGCCGGCACAGGTGCAGGCGCCGCCACGGACGAGTGGCGGCGGTGTAGAACAGATGCCGGTCGCGCTGCACCGTGTCCACCCGCGTCACGCCCAGCTGGGCAGCCTCTTCGGCATCCAGGAAGGCGCTCTCGCGGGCGCCGCCCGGGAAGCTGCCCTCCTCCAAGCCCAGCACGAACACCGAGTCGAACCGCCGGGTGCGGGCACGGCGCAGGTCGAGCACGGCCACGCGACCCGCACCGGGATCGCCGCTGCGCCACGAGACGCGCTCGAGCTGGGCCAGCAGCGTTGCGCGGTCGATCGACGCCAGACCGCGTGCGGTGGCCGCGGTCATCTGCTCGAGGGCGCGCAGCAGCGCCCGCAGCGCGGCGGCGTGCAGCTCGCCGGCCTCGCTCAGGCGGCGCGCCGTCAGCCCGCCCGCGGCGGCGCTCATGCGGCGGGCCAGATCTGCGACCTGGCCGACCGGTTCGCCGCCCAGCGCGAGTCGGTCGGCGGTGGCCAGCAGCCGGCCGTAGTCGAGCTCCTCCAGCGTCTGTCTGACGTCGGCCGCCGAGAGCGCGCCACGCCCACGCAGCCTGCCTTCGGCGTAGTCGACCGTGGTGCGCGGGATACCGGAGAAGGGCGAGCGCAGGAAGCGGAACAGCTCGCCCCGTTCGCCCTCGAACCACGCGAACCGCAGCAGCCCGAACAGCGCCTGGCCGAACGCCGTCTCGCCCAGCAGCAGCGGCGCGTCCACGTCCAGCGGCACGCCGAGCGAGCGGAATGCGCTCTCGAGCGCGATCCGCCAATGGCCGGTATCGCTGGTCAGCACGCCGATCTGGTCGGGGGGCGTGCCGTCGCGCACCAGCTGCAGCACCTCGGCGGCGACCTGGTCGGCCACGCCGCGAACGCCGCAGGCCTCGAGCAGCACGACGGAACCATCCGGCTCGGGCGCCGGCGGCGGCGGCTGCTCGTCGAACAGGGTGCGCTCGAGGTGCGCGAGCACCGGGGACGCGAAGTGATCGGCCGGCGGCAGCTCGATCACCGCGTGCGGCGCCGCGGTCAGCGACTCCACCACCGCTCGCACGGCGGAAAAGGCCGGCCGCCCGGTCTCGTACGGCAGCGACACGGTCACCTCGCACCGCGCCGAGAGCGCCCGCAGCGCCGCAAGCTGCACACCGGTCACGTCCTCGAAGCCGTAGGCGTATACCGGCGCGTCGTCCCACGCCTCGAGGCTGCCGGCCAGCAGCTCGGCGGCCGCCCCTCGCTGGCCGGCGCGGTCGGGCACTCCCAGCTCGTCCAGCCGAGCGCGATAGCCGCCATACAGCCCGGCCAGCTCGCCCCGCCGGCCGGCGGTGGAGAACGCCTGCAGCCGCCGCTCGAGGCCGGCCGGCTGATCGGCCGAGGCAAGGTCGTCGAACAGCCGCGCCAGGCCGTCCACGAAGCCCGAGAAGCGGGCCGGCGCAGCCAGCGTCTCCAGCTGCGCATCGGCGACCACCCGCTCCAGCACCAACCGCCGCTCGAGACTTCCCAGCGACGCAGCCGGCCGGCCGCTCACGATCAGCACCCGCTCGAACAGGTCGTCGAAGGTGCCGATCACGCCTCCCAGCAGGGCCGGGCGGCGGCGCACCAGATCGCGCTCGGCCAGCTCGACATCGGGCCGGGTGGGCACGACCAGGAAGGGCGTCGCGCCGGCATCGACGGCATCGACGAAGCGATCGAGCAGCAGGGCGACCTTGCCGCAGTTTGCGGGACCGAGCAGGAGCGTCAGCGGCATCACTGGATTCTACGTCCCTGCCGCCGGCCGGCCCTTACACCAGCGTAGGGGCGGCCCGAGCCCCCACGAATGCCCCTTCCCGCGACGGCCAGGCGGTAGAGTTCCCGCCCGATGTCCTCCGATCTGTCCGGAAAAGCGGTCGTCCTGGGGCTGGACGGCGGCACGTGGGACCTGCTGAGGCCGATGGCCGAGCGGGGCGTGATGCCGAACCTGGCCGCCGCGCTGACAACCGGCCGCCACGGCAAGCTGCAGTCGTGCCTGCCGCCATACAGCTCGCCTGCCTGGATGTCGATCTCGACCGGCAAGAACCCGGGCAGCCACGGCATCTTCGACTTCTGGGAGGCCGGCGCGCCGGGCGAGAAGAAGCTCGTCTCGTCGCGCTCGGCCAAGGGCCGCAAGCTATGGGAGCTGGCCGACGATGCGGGCAAGGTTGCCCACGTGGTGGCGGTGCCGGTCTCGTTTCCACCCGCCCAGCTCACTCACGGCACGTTCACCTGCGGCATGTTCACGCCCGGCGAGGCGGTCGACTACACCTGGCCGCACGATCTCAAGGCCGAGCTGAAGGCGCTGCCCGGCGGCTACCGCGCAGATCCCTATGCGGACGGCCTGGAGGGTCGCGCCTTTCTGGAGCAGACGCACGAGGTGATCCACCAGCAAGAGGTGGCGACCAACCACCTGCTGGCGAAGGGCGATTGGGACCTGCTGTTCTCGGTGATCCAGGCACCGGATCCGATCCAGCACAAGTTTTGGAACGTGCTCGACCCGAGCGACCCTCGCTATGACGCCGAGCGGGCGCGCGAGTTCTTGCCGCTGCTGGAGGAGAGCTACCGCCGCTGCGACGAGGTGATCGGCGACCGGCTGAGGATGGCCCAGCGCGGTGCGTTCGTGATGATCGTCAGCGACCACGGCTTTGGACGCTACGAGAAGAACTTCTACTTGAACCGCGTGCTCGAGGACGCGGGACTGCTGTTCCGCCAGCGCAGTCCCAAGCGCGTGGCGCCGCGAGGGCTGTCGACGCGCCGCGTGATCGACACCATCCGGCGGCTGGACGTGGCCGGCCTCGAGGGCCGGGTGCCCAACCGCTTCCGCGAGACGCTGGCGCGCGGCATCGACTCGGCGCTCTCGGTGCCGATCGACACCGAGCGGACGCTCGCCTACGCCGCCGCCAGGTCGGCCGAGAGCGTCTTCATCTCGCCGCATGTGCCCGACGACCAGCGCGACGAGGTCGCGCTCCGTGCGATCGCCGCTCTGGAGGCGGCCCGCGACCCCGACACCGGCCAGCCGATCATCGAGAAGGCCCACCGCCGCGAGGACGTCTACGACGGCGGAGAGCTGCAGCGCATTCCCGAGATCCTGATCGACTTCGGCGAGCGGCCCTACGTGGCATCCGACCGGCTGGCGGCCAGCGCGATCGTCGAGCGGCTACCGGCCCAGGGAGGCGGCGGGCGCCACCGCCGCTACGGCATCCTGCTCGCGCTCGGGCCGGGACTCACCGCCGGCGTGATCGAGGGGGCGAACATCGTCGACCTGGCACCGACCGCACTGCACGCGATGGGGCTGCCGGTGCCCGACGATATGGACGGTCGGGTGCTGACCGAGCTGTTCACGGATGGTCGCACGGTGGCGACCAGCGAGGCCGCCGTCGGCGAGACGTCGGACGTGGTGTACACGCCCGAAGAGGCGGCTGCGATCGAGGCCTCACTCGAGAACCTCGGCTACATCTAAGACCGACGGTCAGGCGCAGACAGGTGCCAGACTTCACTCTGGCACCGGACCAGTCGGCTCTGAGCGTCCGACCGGCCTCACGCCTCCGGCGGCTTCACCTCGTCCACGAGCTTGTCGATCGCACCGCCGTCGGGGTAGGCGTAGTTGATCTTGACGAACGGCTCCCACTTGTCGGGCAGCGCGTCCTCGGGGAAGATCGCCTCGACCGGGCACTCGGGCTCGCAGGCGCCGCAGTCGATGCACTCCTCGGGATCGATCACGAGCATCCGGCCCACCTCGTGGATACAGTCCACGGGGCAGACGTCGATGCAGGACTTGTCCTTCACGTCGATGCAGGGTTCGGCGATGATGTATGTCACAGGGCCTCCTGGGATGCGTCCACTGGCGCGAGATCCTAGATGATTGATTCCACGCGATGCGCGGCTCGATTGTCTAGGCAAGCAGCTCGGCGACGAGCTCCGGCAGCCGCTCGCTGAGAACCGATCGAGCCACCACCTTGGCGAAGCCGGCTTGGCGGGCGGCCCGCAGCAGCTGCGGGTCGGTGTGGCGGCCAAACCCGAGCACCGGCACGCCCGGGAAGCGCGCCAGCACATCCGCCGGCTCGGTGCGGTTGACGTCCGCGATCACGAGATCGGGCGGTGGCCCGCCCGGCGCGGCCACCACCTGATGGCCGGACGCCTCGAGCATGGCGTCGATCTTGCCACGGAAGAAGAGGTCGACGCCGGCCAGCTGGACGATGCTCACAACGATCCCGTCACGTTGCTGACCCAGCCGTTCAGCACGTAGGTGCGGTCGAAGAACACCAGCAGGCCAGCCGCCACCAGCACCGCTCCGCTGATCATCCTGATTGCGTCGTGGCGATCACGCAGGACGCGAAACAGCGACAGCGTGCGGCCCAGGGCGACCGCCGCCAGCATGAACGGCAGCGCCAGCCCGGCCGCGTAGGCCGCCAGCAGCGCCGCGGCGCGAAGAGCGGTGCCGGTGCTCGCCGACAGCGCCAGCAGCGAGGCCAGGACGGGTGAGACGCAGGGCGTGAAGGCGATACCGAAGGCGCCGCCCAAGAGCAGCGGCGAGCCAGTGCGGCGGGCCGGTTCGAGCGCGGGAGCAAAGGTGCGCTCGATGAACGGCAGCGGCAGCACCCCCAGCATGACGAATCCCATCGCCACGATCACGATCCCCGACAGCTTCGCCAGCTGCACCCGATGGTCGGCCAGCTGGCCGCCCGCCAGCCCGGCCAGCAGGCCCAGGATCACGAACACGAGCGAGAACCCGGCCACGAACGGCAGCGCCCGAAGCAGCGAGCCACGGGTGCCGCCGGGGCGGATGCCGATCGCCGAGAGGTAGGCCGGCACCAGCGGCAGGACGCACGGCGTGCCGAACGAGATCAGCCCGGCGCCGAACGCCACCACCGCGTCGTTCACTCGTCATGCTCCAGATCGGCGTCGATGCGCGCGTCCATCTCGGTATCCGCCGGCCCGGCCGCGACGGCCGGACGGCGCTGGCGCGACCAGCTGACCGCCAGCGCGCCGGCCACCGCCGCACCGCCAAGCAGCACTGCGGCCGGCACCAGCCACGCGAGCAGGTCGAAGCCGTGCTTCGGCGGTGCCGCCAGCACCTCCTCCCCGTACTGCTGCACCAGCCAGTCCAGCGTCCGCTGCTTCGACCAGCCAAGGTCGTGCTTCTGTTGGATCTGCGCCCGCACGCCGTTGGCGAAGGCGGACTGCGACTGGCTCAGCAGCTGGTGGCAGACCGTGCACATGACCTCGTTCTCGAGCTCGGCGACCGACCAGGTGGCCTGCGACGCCTGCGCCGGCTGCGCCGCCATCAGTGCCACCGCGAGCAGCGCCAGCACGGCGCGCCTCACGCCAGCATCCGGTTCAGTAGCTGCGTCACGTCGCTGCCGGAGACCGCGCCGGGAAAGTGGTGGACGACCCGACCCTGGCGATCGATCACGAACGTCTCCGGGTAGCCCGTCACCCCCCAGCTGTGCGAGAGATCGCTGCCGGCGGTGTGCAGGAGCGGATAGGTGATGTGGTAGCGGCTGGCAAACGCGCGCCCGTCCGAGACGGCATCCTGGGAGTCGATGCCAAGCACCACGACCCCCCGGTCACGGTACTGGACGGCGATCTGCTGGAGCAGCGGCGCCTCGTCCTTGCACGGCCCACACCACGAGGCCCAGAAGTTCAGCACCACCACCTTGCCGCGCAGGGAGGACAGCGACATCGCTCCGCTGCCGTCCAGCCGCTCCAACCGTACGTCGGGCGCGGCCGGCTGCTTGCCGTCGGCCACCAGCGCGGACACGGTCGTGCCGTTGTCGAGCAGGCTCTTGACGAACAGTCCCACCAGGCCGGCCAGCAGCAGGACGGCCAGCAGCTGGACGGCTCGGAGCAGATGCCTGGACACGCCTGCAGGCTAGATGATTGATCCCACAATCTGCGCGGCTGTGGCACTGGTCTGAGCGTCCTCCGACGCAACCATCGCCTCTCGCGCAGGCTTGATGCTACTTGCCGGTGCCTCCCGCGGCCGCGTAGCGCACGATCATCTGGTCGGTCAGCCACTCGATCGGTGCCCGGTCGTCGGTCAGCGGGTCGCTGGAGGGCGCCACCGCCGTCATCTGCGCGGCGGCGTCGCGCACGCCCGCCAGCGCGGTCGGCGCCCCCCCCCAGCCGCTGCACCAGCTGCTGCTTGGACACGGCCG
>JBBQUW010000022.1:0-46040 GCA_038212095.1 Gaiellales bacterium
GGCCTACGGCGCCATCTACGCGTCCAGCGCCGAACGCACCCACAGCCTGCCCGGCTGGCTCGACTACTACAATCACCACCGACCACACGGCAGCCTCGCCCACCAGCCACCCGGACACCGGCTCACAACACTACAGGCCGACCAACGTGCCTAGGCACTACAGCTAGTGGAGGAAGTGGCGGCGGCCTGTAAACACCATCGCGATGCCCGCCTCGTCCGCTGCCGCAATCACCTCGTCGTCACGCTTGCTGCCGCCCGGCTGGATGATCGCGCGGACGCCGGCCGCGACCGCCGTCTTGGGGCCGTCGTCGAAGGGGAAGAACGCATCGGAGGCCAGCACCGCGCCCTGATTTCGACCGCCGGCCTTCTCGACCGCCATCCGCACCGCGTCCACCCGGCTCATCTGGCCCGCGCCGATCCCGACCGTCGCCAGGTCACGCGCGATCACGATCGCGTTGGAGTGGACGTGCTTGCAGACCCGCGCCGCGAACAGCAGGTCACCCCACTCCTGCTCACCGGGCTGCGCGGCCGAGACGACCTGCATCGTGTTGCGGTCGTCTGACTCGGTGTCGCGGTCCTGGATCAGCACACCGCCGAGCACCCGCCGCAGGTCGCGCTCGCCGGGGCTGGCTTTGCGCCGCTCACGATCCTCGAGGATGCGCAGATCGGCCTTGCCGCGCAGCGCCTCGACCGCGGCCGGGTCGTAGCCGGGCGCGAACAGCACCTCGACGAACTGCTCCGCAAGCCGCTCGCCGAGCTGCGATGAGACCGCCCGGTTAACCGCGATCACACCGCCGTAGGCGGACATGGGATCGGACTCGAGCGCGCGCTCGTACGCCTCCTCGAGCGTCGCACCGACCGCCACCCCGCATGGGTTGGCGTGCTTGACGATCGCGCAGGCCGGAACCTGGAAGCTGGCCGCGATCGTGCGCGCCGCCTGCAGATCGGCCAGGTTGTTGAATGAGAGCGGCCGCCCGCCCAGCTGCTCGATCATCGAGAGCAGGTGGCGCCGCGCGCCGGTCTCGACGTAGAACGCGGCCCGCTGGTGGGGGTTCTCGCCGTACGCCAGATCGGCCGCCTTGACCAGATCGAATACCACCCGCTCCGGAAACGGCTCCGTCTCGCTGAACCACTCCGAGATGGCGGCGTCGTAGCCAGCCGTATGGGCGAACGCCTCGGACGCCAGCTCGCGGTGTGTCTCCGGCGAGAGCTCGCCGTCGTCGGCCCGCAGCTCATCCAGCAGGAAGCCGTACCGCTCGGGATCGGTGACCACCGCCACCGAGTGGAAGTTCTTGGCGGCAGACCGCACCATCGTGGGCCCGCCGATGTCGATGTTCGCGATCACCTCCGGCTCGCTCACGCCGCGGCGGTTGGCGACGTGGCGAAACGGATATAGGTTGCAGACGACCATGTCGATCGGTAGCACGCCCTGCTCTTCGAGCGAGGCCATATCGTCGGGGTGGTTGCGACGGGCCAGGATGGCCGCGTGGATGTTCGGGTGCAGCGTCTTGACCCGTCCGCCCAGCATCTCGGACGAGCCGGTCAGCTGCTCGACGGTCGTCACCGGCAGGCCGGCATCGGTCAGCAGCTGCGCCGTGCCCGATGTGGAGATCAGCTCGACACCCAGCTCGTGCAGGCCGGTTGCGAACGTGGCAAGGCCGTTCTTGTCGCTGACGGATATCAGGGCTCGCCGGATCTTCATGCCAGATGCTCTTCCCTCACGCGCACTTTTCGGCCGTCAACCTCGATCAGGCCGGCGGTGAACAGTCGTACCGCCCTTGGAAGCAACCGGTGCTCGATCTCGTGCAGCCGGCCGGTCACGTCCTCGGGGCGTTCATCATACGAGACCTCGACCGCCTGCTGCAGGATGATCGGGCCGCTGTCCGCAGAGACGTGATCGTCGTCGACCAGATGCACCGTCACGCCGGTCACCCGCACGCCGTGCTCGAGCGCGTCGCGGATCGCGTGAGCGCCGGGGAACGCCGGCAGAAGCGATGGATGCACGTTCATGATCCGCCCGCTGAAGCGGTGCACGAAGCCTGGAGAGAGGATGCGCATGTAACCGGCCAGCACCACCAGCCCCACCCCGTGCCGTTCCAGGAAGTCGGCCGTCTGCTGCTCGTCAGCCCCTGCCAGCAGGGGGATGCCGGCCCGCCGGGCCCGTTCGAGTCCCGGCGCGTCGGCGACGTTGGAGGCGACGCAGGCGATCTCGATCTCGCCATCGTCGATCAGCGCCTGAAGATTCGTGCCCGTCCCCGAGATGAGGACGCCGACCTTCAACGGAACGTGACGCCGTCGCCCTCGACGACGTGCCCCGCCAGCCACGCCCGCTCGCCGGCCTTCTCGAGCGTTGCCAGCGCCAGGTCGGCCTTGTCCGCTTCGACGAAGGCGGCGTAGCCGAGTCCGAGGTTGAAGACGCGGCGCATCTCATCCTCCTCGACTCCCAGCGAGCCGAGCCACGTGAACACGTGCGGCCGCTCCCACGAGCCGAGATCGATCTCCACGCCGAGGCCAGCCGGCAGCGCGCGGGCCAGGTTGCCGGGGATGCCGCCGCCCGTGACGTGTGCCATCGCGCGCACGTCGAGCGTGGCCGTGAGCAAGCGCACCGGCTTGGCGTAGATGCGGGTCGGCTCGAGCAGCGCGTCGGCGACGGTGGCGCCGCCGAGCCCGTCCGGCGTCTCGTCGAGCCCGGTGCCGGCCCGCTCCAACAGACGGCGGATCAGCGAGAAGCCGTTCGAGTGCGGCCCACTCGACGCCATCCCGATCACGGCGTCGCCGGCGGTAATGCGGGCACCGCCGATCAGGTCGCGGCGCTCGCCGATCGCAACGCTGAAGCCTGCCATATCGAACTCGTCCGGCTCCATCATGTCGGGGTGCTCAGCCGTCTCTCCGCCCAGCAGCGCGCAGCCGGCGATCCGGCAGCCCTCAGCGATGCCTTCAACCAGTTCGACAATCCGGTCTGGCTGGATGCTGCCGCAGGTGATCACGTCGAGGAAGAAGGCGGGCCGGGCGCCGGACGTGATCACATCGTTGACGCTCATCGCGACCAGGTCGATGCCGAGTCCGTGCAGCCGTCCGGCGGCCGCGCCAATCAGGATCTTGGTGCCCACTCCGTCGCAGCCGGCCGCGATCGCCGGATCACCGAAGCTAGGCGCGTACAGCCCGTTGAAGCCACCCAGCGATCCCAGCACGTCGCGGGTGCGCGTCGACTCAGCGGCCGCTTTGATCCGCTCGACCACCTCGTCTGCGGCACCGAGGCTGACGCCGGCATCGCCGTAGCTGAGTGGCGTGGGCTTGCTCATCCGCCGGCCGCCGGCGCCGCCGCGAGCGGCTCGAAGCGCAGCTTGGCGCCCCGCAGCTCGTCCGGGATCTCGGTCGGGTACTCGCCGGTCAGACATGCCCGGCAGAAGCGATCGGACTCCTGACCCGTCGCCAGCTGCAGCCCTTCCAGCGAGAGATAGGCCAGCGACGTTGCATCCAGCCGCTCGCGCACCTGCTCGACGTTGCTGCCGGCCGCGATCAGCTCCCCCTGGTCTGCCATGTCGATGCCGTAGAAGCAGGGCGAGATGATCGGCGGCGAGCTGATCCGCAGGTGCACCTCGCGAGCGCCCGCCTCGTACAGCATCTGCACCAGCTTGCGGGTGGTCGAGCCGCGCACGATCGAGTCGTCCACCACCACCACGCGCTGGCCGCGCAGCACCGATGGCAGGACGTTGAACTTCAGCTTCACGCCGCGCTCGCGCAAACCCTGGTCGGGCTGGATGAACGTGCGGCCGACGTAGCGGTTCTTGACCAGCCCCTCGCCGAACGGAATGCCGCTGGCGCGGGCGTAGCCGATCGCTGCCGGCGTGCCGGAGTCGGGCACCGGGATCACGACGTCGGCGTCGACCGGCGCCTCGTGCGCCAGCCGCTCGCCCATCCGGCCGCGCACGGCGTGCAGGCCCTCGCCCTGCATCTCTGAGTCGGGCCGGGCGAAGTAGATGAACTCGAAGATGCACAGCGAGCCGGAGCGAGGCGGCACCGCCTGGCGGTAGCGGGGGCCGTCCTGGTCGATCACGACCAGCTCGCCCGGGGCCAGCTCGCGCTCGAAGGTAGCGCCGATGATGTCGAGCGCGCACGTCTCGGACGCGAGCACGAAGGCATCGTCCAACCGCCCAACCACCAGCGGCCGGATGCCGTCGGGGTCGCGGAAGCCGGCCACGGCGTTCTCGGTCAGCACCACCGCGGCGAACGCGCCCTCGATCCGGCCCATCGTGTCGGCGATCGCGACGTCCAGCTCGGGAGACGGGTGGCGCGCGATCAGCGCCGCGATCACCTCGGTGTCGGACGTCGACTGGAGGCGCACCCGGCTGCCGCGCAGCTGCTCGCGCAGCTCGGTGGTATTGGTCAGGTTGCCGTTGTGTCCCAGCGCCACCGTGCGACCGGCGGCGTGCTGCACCACCGGCTGGGCGTTGCGCCAGGCCGTCGATCCGGTGGTCGAGTAGCGCGCGTGGCCGATCGCCATCCGGCCCTGCAGCGCCGAGAGCTTGGGCTCGTCGAACACCTGGCTGACCAGGCCCATGTCCTTCATCGCGACCACACGGCCCTCGTCCGAGACGGCGATGCCGGCGCTCTCCTGCCCCCGGTGCTGCAACGCGTACAGCCCGAAGTAGGTCAGCCGGGCGACGTCGCGATCTGGCGCGCCGACCGGGTCGTAGATGCCAAAGATGCCGCACATCAGATGGTGGTGGCCTCCCCCAGTGCCGCCGGCAGGGCGGTCTCGAAGATCTCGGTCGCCTCGGTCAAGGGCAGTATCGCAGCACCGACGGCGATCTCCGCGCCACCCACCTGCCCGATCTCGTCCAGCGGCAGCGCGCCGGCCAGCTCGCGCAGCGCCGGCAGGTTGCCGGGCGACGCCGAGATCACGACCCGTCCGTCGCCCTCGCCGAAGGGGTCGTCGCAGCGCGCGACCACGCCAATGCCGCCCAGGATGCAAGACTCCGCCAGGGCCACGGCCAGGCCGCCGTCAGCCACGTCGTGGGCGCTTTGCAGCAGCCGCCGCTCGGCCGCCTGCGCGAGGAACTCGTGCAGCCGCCGCTCGTTGTCGAGGTCGGTGGGCGGAATCCGACCGGCCACCATCCCCAGCACACACTTCTGGTACTCGGAGCCGTCCAGCGCGCTGACGCCAATTCCGGCCACCAGCACCACGTCGCCCGCATCGCGAAACGCCGACTCGACCGCGAGATCGGCATCCTCCAGGACGCCGACTGCTCCCACCACCGGGGTGGGATAGATCGGGGTGCCGAAGTGCTCGTTGTACAGCGAGACGTTGCCGGACACAACCGGCAGGCCGAGCGCCTCACACGCCAGCGACATGCCTTCGATCGCCTCAGCCAGCTCGTAGCCGACCTCGCCCGTCTCGGGGTTGCCGAAGTTGAGGCAGTTGGTGATCGCCGCTGGCCGCGCGCCGGTGCAGGCGACGTTGCGGGTCGCCTCACAGACGGCGCTGATGCCGCCGCGACGGGGATCGAGCGAGGTACGGCGCCCGTTGCCGTCCAGCGAGATCGCGATCGCACGCCGCGACGGCGTCAGCCGCACCACGCCGGCGTCGCCGCCCGGCCGCACCGCGGTGCCGGAGCCCACGAGCTGGTCGTACTGCTGGTAGATCCAGTGGCGGCTGGCGATGTTGGGCGAGGCGAGCAGCGCCCGCAGCCCGCCCGCCACGTCCGTGATGGGGGCGAAGTCGAGAGGCTGCTCGACCAGCCGAGCTGGCCGGGTGCGCTGCACCTCGTAGCGGGGAGCGCCGTCCACCAGCGTGTCGACCGGAATCTCGCCCACCGCGTGGTCGCCGACCCGGCAGCGCAGCATGCCGCTGTCGGTCACCTCGCCGATCACGGTCGCGTCCACCTCCCAGCGCGCGCACACCTCGAGCACCTCGGCCAGACGCTCGTGCTCAACGATTGCCGCCATCCGCTCCTGCGACTCGGAGATCATGATCTCGAACGGCTCCATGTCAGGTTCGCGCAGCGGCACCCGGCCCAGGTCGACGTCCAGCCCCACCGATCCGCTGGCCGCCATCTCCGCGGTGGACGACGCAAGGCCGGCGGCTCCCAGATCCTGCAGCGACGCCAGCATCCCGCGCTCGAGCAGCTCGAGCGTGCACTCGATCAGCTTCTTGCCCATGAACGGGTCGCCGATCTGGACGCTGGGCCGCTTGTCCGCAGACGCCTCATCGAAGCCCTGCGACGCAAGCACGCTGGCACCGCCGATGCCGTCGCGGCCGGTCTTCGAGCCGTACAGCACCAGCAGGTTGCCGACCCCGCTTGCGCGAGCGGACGTCAGCCGCTCGGCCGGCAGCAGGCCGACGCACATCGCGTTCACCAGGCAGTTGCGTTCATACGGCTGCTCGAAGTACACCTCGCCGCCCACGTTGGCGACGCCGACGCAGTTGCCGTAGTGCCCCACGCCCGCCACGACCTGAGAGAAGAGGCGCCGCTGGTGATCGCTATCGAGCTCGCCGAACCGCAACGAGTCGAGGATCGCGATCGGGCGGGCGCCCATCGCGAAGATGTCTCGCAGGATGCCGCCCACACCGGTGGCGGCGCCCTGGAACGGCTCGACGGCCGACGGGTGGTTGTGGCTCTCGACCTTGAGCGCCACCGCCAGGCCGTCGCCGACGTCGATCACGCCAGCGTTCTCGCCTGGGCCCTGCAGCACCCGCTCACCCGACGTCGGGAACCGCCGCAGCAGCAGCTTCGAGTGCTTGTAGCCGCAGTGTTCGCTCCACAGCAGCGAGTAGACCGCCAGCTCGAACTCGTTGGGGTCGCGTTCCAGCAACTCCCGGATACGCCCAAGCTCACCGTCGGTGAGACCGAGGGCACGGTGGAGCGGCTGTGGCGTCACGGCGTTCAAAGCGCGTGACGAATGGTACCGGAGCGGGTCGATGGAGCGCGTCAACGCCCCACCGACCCGCCCCGGACCGTCAACCGTGCTTGTTGTGCGCGCTCCTGCCGCCGCCATGCCCGCTGGCGCCGTGCGTCTTTGCAGAGTGCGTCTTGGCGCCGTGGCCACCCTTGGCCGGATGCGAGGGATGCACGTGTGTGGTGTGCCCCTTGCCGTGACCGGTGGAGGTGGTCGTGGTGCCCGAATCCGTGGCCGACGTTCCCGTGTCGGTGACCGGCTGATCCGGCGGCGTGGTCGGCTCGCCCTGCGACCAGCCCTTGTGCAGGCCACAGTTGGCGTGACCCTGCTTGTTGAAGTGCACGCCGTTGTGCGCGCAGGTCTGGTAGACCGAGTCGCGAACCGACTGTGCAGGCAACATGCGGGCGACCGCAGACCCGGTTACGACCAGGCCGGCAAGAACCGGCACCGCCACCATGAAACGGCTCAATGTCATGAAGAAACCCCCATACGGACGTTGGTTACCTGATACTGATCGACATCCGAGCGCCATCTTGCGCTCACCCGTCGGGGTGGTCGTCGCTCCCGCACTCGGGGTGATGCTGTGGCACGGTGGCTTCCGGTCCTCCGCTCAGTACGCGTTGGCGGCCATGGCGGGAGGGGGAGTGCTGCTGTTCGCGGGCCGGTGGCGGGCGACGCCGCTGTTGGCAGGGCTGGTGCTGGCGGCGGTTGCGAACCTGGCCTCGCTCGCCTGGCACCACGACTCTGGCTCGCTCGCGCCGACACTGGCGGCCGTTGCGGTGTCGCTCGTCGTGGCCGTGGCCGACCTGCCCGGGCTTCGGCTGTGCGAAAGGCTCCCGCTGGTGGTGGCGCTGCTGGCGGCGACCATCGCCACCTCTGGACTGGCCGGGCTGGCACTGCGGGTGCACCCGCTGGCCGAGCGGATCCAGGGGGTGTGGCGTGCCGAGGGCACGCTCGAGTACCCGCCGGCGCTCGGTCTGCTGTGCGTCTGCGGCCTGGCGGCGGCGCTTGCGCTGCACGCCGGCGGCTCGATCGACCGCGCGTCGGCAGTCGTCCTCTGCGCGCTCATGGGAGCGACCGCGATGGCAACGTTCGACCGAGTCGCCGCCGGCGAGACGATCGCGGTGCTGGCGTTGTTCGCCCTGCGCGTGCCGAGCGTGCGACGCACGATCGCGCTGGTGGCGGCGGCATCGATCGGCTGTGCGCTGCTGGCCTTGATCGTCTCGCACCCCAGCCGAGCGGCGCTCGAGCGCCACCTGCGGCACGGCGCGATCTCGTCCCGCACGACGGTTTGGGATGCAGCCTGGCACGCGGCCCGCGCGCGACCGCTGCTAGGGTACGGACCCGGGCAGTTCCGCGCGATCTATGCGAACAGCTCGACGCCGCCCGCGCGCCAGATCGGGCTGGCGCACAATGCGGTGCTCGAGCAGGCCGTCGAGGCCGGCGTGGTGGCGGCCGCGGCAACCGCCCTGGCACTGGCGGCGATGCTGCTGGCGGGCGCGCGGGCACTGGTCTCGCGTGAGCCGGCCCGGCTGTCGGCCGCGGTCGCCGCGACAGCGGTGGCGCTGTCGGGGTTGTACGACATCACGTGGTCGTTCGCGCCGCTGCTGGTGCTGGGGGCGGTCTCGGCCGTGGCCTGCGGCGGGAGGCTCAGACCGATGTGAGCCCGCGGGCCGGGGCGGCGGCCAGATCGAGCAGTCCCTGCAGCAGCAGGCGCCCGTCGGTGGAGCCGATCAACTGCTCGACGGCGTGCTCGGGATGCGGCATCAGACCGGCCACGTTGCCCGCCGCGTTGGTGACACAGGCGATCGAGCCCACGGAGCCGTTGGGGTTCCGGGCGTACCGCAGCAGCACCTGGCCGCCGGCGTCGAGCTCGGCCACCGTCGCCTCGTCCGCAAACCAGCAGCCGTCGTGGTGCTTGATCGGGATCGTCAGCACGTCCCCAGCCGAGGCTCCCGCCAGCCAGGGCGATTCGCGCTCGACGATCAGCCCAACGTCGTGGCAGACGAACTTGAGGCTGGCGTTCGGCCGCAGCACGCCCGGCAGCAGCCGCGCCTCGGTCAGCACCTGAAAGCCGTTGCAGATGCCGAGCACCGGCCCGCTCGCGGCGGCATGCTCACGTACCGCCGCCATGATCGGCGACAGCGCGGCCAGGGCGCCCGGCCGCAGGTGATCGCCGTAGCTGAACCCGCCCGGGATGATCACGGCGTCGACGCCGCGCAACTCGGCATCGCCATGCCACAGCGGCACCGGATCGGCGCCCAGCAGCCAGACGGCACGCAGCGCGTCGCGGTCGTCGCAGGCGCCCGGGTAGCTGACGACGCCCACCCTCATCCCACAACCTCCACCTGGTACTGCTCGATCAGCGGGTTGGACAGCACCTTCTCGGCAATCTCACCGGCGATCCGGCGGGCGCTCTCCTCGTCGCCGGCCTCGACCTGCAGATCGAACAGCTTGCCGGCCCTGACGTCGGCAGCCGGATAGCCGAGTCCTGCCAGCGAGCGGCGAACCGCCTCGCCCTGGGGGTCGAGGATGCCGTCGCGCGGTCGTACCAGAACGGTGACTCTCATCGCGGGGTGACTCCGTTTCGTTGCAGGTAGGCGCTGAACGGCTCGCCCGTGAGCCGCTCGTACGCCTCGAGGTAGCGGTCGCGCGTGCCGGACACGACGTCGTCCGGCAGCTCCGGCGCGGGCGGCTGCTTGTCCCAGCCGCGCGCCTCCAGCCAGTCGCGCAGGAACTGCTTATCGTATGAGGCCTGCGGGCGGCCGGGCTGGTACCCGTCGGCCGGCCAGAACCGGGACGAGTCGGGCGTCAGCACCTCGTCGCCCAACACCAGCTCGCCGGTCATGTCGATGCCGAACTCGAGCTTGGTGTCGGCGATGATGATGCCGCGCTCGCGGGCGTAGGCCGCGGCGTGCTCGTACACGTCGAGCGAGATCCGCTCCAGGTTCACGTAGCGCTGCTCGTCGCCGACCAGCAGCTTCGCCGTCTCGGCATCGACGTTGATGTCGTGGCCGCTGGTCGACTTGGTGGCCGGCGTGAAGATCGGTTCTGGCAGGCGGTCAGACTCCTGCAGGCCGGTCGGCAGCCGGTGGCCGCAGACGCTCCCCGTCTGCTGGTAATCCTTCCAGCCCGAGCCGGCCAGGTAGCCCCGCACGACGCACTCGATCGGCATCATCGTCAGCCTCCGCACCAGCATCGAGCGGCCGGCGAGATCGGGCTCGCTGCGGGCGGCGGCCGGGAACTCGTCCTGCTCGATCGTGATCAGGTGGTTGGGCGTCAGCGCGGCCGTGCGCTCGAACCAGAACACGGACAGCGCGGTCAGCACCCTGCCTTTGTCGGGGATCGGCGTCGGCATGATCACGTCGAACGCACTCATCCGATCCGAGGCGACCATCAGCATCGTCTCGCCGAAGTTGTACATCTCTCGCACCTTGCCTGACGCCTCGTGCAGGTTGGCCAGATCAGACACGCTCCACCTCCAGGGCATCGAGGGTTCGCTCGAAGATCTCGTCGACGTGGCGCAGAAAGCTCTCGAGGTCGAACACGCGGTCGAGCGCGGCGGCGTCTAGCAGCGCGGCGGCATCCGGGTCGGTGGCGAGCAGACCGCGGAAGTCGACCTCCTCGTCCCACGAGCGGAGCGCGTTTCGCTGCGTGATCTCGTACGCCCGCTCACGCGACGCGCCCGCCTCGACCATCGCCAACAGCGCCCGGCCCGAGAAGACCAGCCCGTGCGACGCCTCGAGGTTGCGGAGCATCCGCTCGGGATCGACCGACAGCCCCTCGATCAGCCACAGCATGCGGTCGAGCATGTAGTCGAGCGCGATCGTCGAGTCCGGCAACACCACCCGCTCGGCGCTGGAGTGGGAGATGTCGCGCTGGTGCCAGAGCGCGACGTTCTCGAGGCCGACCTGGGCGTTGGCGCGCAGCACTCGGGCCAGACCGGAGATGCGCTCGCAGACGATCGGGTTCTGCTTGTGCGGCATCGCCGACGAGCCCTTCTGGCCGGCGGCGAACGGCTCCAGAGCCTCGCGTACCTCGGTGCGCTGCAAGTGGCGGATCTCGGTCGCGAAGCGGTCGAGCGACGAGCCCGCCCCGGCCAGCGCGGAGAGCAGGTTGGCGTGACGGTCGCGCGGGATCACCTGTGTCGCGACCTGCTCGCGTTCGAGGCCAAGCCGGGTGAGCGCGAACTGCTCGATCCGCGGCTCGGAGTTGGCGTAGGTGCCGACGGCGCCCGACAGCTTGCCGACGGTCACGCCTGCGAACGCCTCGCGCAGCCGCAGCTGCTGCCGCCGCAGCTCGGTGACGTAGCCCAGCAGCACCAGGCCGAACGTGGTCGGCTCCGCGTGCACGCCATGGGTGCGGCCGATCATCGGCGTGTGGCGGAACTCCTCCGCCCGGATCAGCATCGCCCGCTCGGCGGCCTCCAGGCCTGCGACGATCAGCCGGCCGGCGTCGCGCAGCTGCAGTGCAAGCGCGGTGTCCACGACGTCGGATGAGGTCAGGCCGTAGTGGAACCAGCGGGCCGGTTCGCCCACCTGCTCGGCCACGGCCTCGGTGAACGCCAGCACGTCATGGTGGGTGCGGCGCTCGATCTCGAGGATCCGATCGACGTCGACGCGGGCCGAGGCGCGCACCGCCTCGACCGCGTCGGCCGGCACCGCACCGGCGTCCGCCCAGGCCTCCATGGCCGCGATCTCGACGTCCAGCCACCGCTGGAACTTGCGCTCGTCCGACCAGACGGCGCCCATGTCGGGGCGGGTATAGCGCTTGATCAAGGCGAAATCAGTCTACCAACCGCACCCGACCACACCCGCCGGTGGGCACCGTCGGTGCCTGGCACCATCGTGCGGCAGCCGGCGCGCAGAACACTCGACGACCACCGAGAACTCGCAAGTCCCCGTGCCTGGCACCGGCCGAAAGGCCGGTGCCAGGCACGATCGAGCGGCAGCCAGCGCGCAGAACAGGACAAACGACCCTTCCTGCGCCAGACGACCGCCCACCCGACAACCACCGCCAACTCGCGGCCCGGTCGTGCCAGGCACGGGACACTCTCACGCTTCCAGCGTTACAGACCCGTCCTCGCCCAGCACCCAATGCGGATTGTGGGCGATCTCCCAGACGTGGCCGTCCGGGTCGTGGAAGGCGGCCGAGTACCCGCCCCAGAACGTCGGCGCCGGTTCGCGGGCGATCTGGGCACCGGCGGCACGCGCCTGTTCGACGACGCCGTCCACCTCGGCCGGTGACGCGACGTTGTGGGCCAGCGCGACGCCGCCGAAGCCGCCGCGATCTTCGATTACGCTGTCCTCTGCCAGCTCGGCTCGACCCCAGAGCGCCAGCACTGAGCCGCCGGTCTGGAAGAAGATGACTCCCAGCGCGGGGTCGCTGTCGCTCCTCCATCCCAGCTTCTCGTAGAAGGCGCGGGCTCGGGCGAGATCGGCCACTCCCAGCGTGACCAGGCTGACGCGCTGCTCCATCTACATCTCCGGGGGCGGCGGGCCGGCACCCTGGGAGAGGATCTTGGAGGCGTAGATGGCCGCGTTTCGAGCGCCGTTTACCGCCATGCAGGCAACCGGCACGCCGGGCGGCATCTGCACGATCGAGAGCAGCGAGTCCATCCCGCCCAGCTCGTCGCGCTTGATCGGCACACCGATCACCGGCAGCTCGGTGTAGGCGGCGATCACGCCCGGCAGCGCGGCGGCGCCGCCCGCAGCGGCGATGATCACGCGCAGGCCCCGCAGCGTGGCGGTCGAGGCGTACTCGGCCACCTCCCGCGGATCACGGTGGGCAGAGAGCACACGCAGCTCGAACGTGATCGCTCGCTCGAGCAGCTCGTTGACGGCATCGTTCATGATCTCGCGGTCGCTCTCGGACGCCATCACGATGCCGACCTGCGGCCCGTCGGCCTCGAGCTCCTCCCACACGGGGTGCACCTGCGGCAGCGGCGCCGGCTCAGACATGGACGGCCTCGCCGATGTCAGCCCTCAGCTGCATGCCGTCGAACTCGATCTCGGCGGCGGCGGCATACGCCCGGCGGCGGGCGTCGCCCAGGTCGGCGCCGGTGGCCGAGACGTTCAACACGCGGCCGCCGGCCACCCGCAGCGAATGACCGTCGTGGCTGGTGCCGGCATGGAACACGCTCACGCCGGGATGGCGGCCGGCGGCATCGACGCCCGTGATCACCGCGCCCTGCTGCGGCGCGTCCGGATAACCGCGGGCCGCGAGCACCACCGTCACGCAGGCTTCGGCGGACACCGCCAGCTGCGCGCGCGCGCCGATCCCGGCCGACCAGCAAAGAGCATCCAGCAGGCTGCCGTCCAGCCGGGGCACGATCACCTGCGTCTCGGGATCGCCCCAGCGGGTGTTGAACTCGAGCACGCGGGGGCCGTCGTCGGTCAGCATCAGCCCGGCATACAGGCAGCCACGAAACTCGACGCCGCGGCGCGCCAGCTCGCCGATCACCGGCCGGTGGACGGTGGCGACGATCTCGTCGACCATCGCCGCGTCCAGCCCCGGGACGGGAGAGATGCAGCCCATTCCGCCTGTGTTCGGCCCGCGGTCGCCGTCCAGCGCGCGCTTGTAGTCGCGGGCCGGTGCCAGGGCCAGCACGTCCTCGCCCGCGCACAGCGCCAGCATCGAGACCTCGGCGCCACGCAGACGCTCCTCGATCAGCACCCGGCCGCCCGCGCCGCCAAAGCGGCGGTCGACCAGGCAGGCGCGCACGGCGTCTTCGGCCTCGGCCACCGACTCGCACACGAACACGCCCTTGCCCGCGGCCAGCCCGTCGGCCTTGATCACCACCTCGCCCTCCGACTCGGCGATCGCGAGCTGGGCGGCGGCCACCGTGTCGCAGACCGAGAAGCGGGCGGTGGGCACGCCGGCGGCATCCATCACGCTCTTGGCGAACGCCTTCGATCCCTCCAACCGGGCGGCGGCCGCGGTGGGACCAAAGCTCGGCACTGCGGCGGCCGACAACCGGTCGGCAAGCCCCGCCACCAGTGGCACCTCAGGCCCGATCACGACCAGGTCGACGGCCAGCGAGACGGCCAGCGCGGTCAGCCGCTCAAGGTCGTCACTCGGCACCGGGTGACAGGTTGCCAGCTCCGCCATGCCCGGGTTTCCGGGCGCGGCATGCAGCTCGTCCAGGCCTGGCGAGCGGGCGAGGCCCCATGCGAGCGCGTGCTCGCGACCTCCGGATCCGACGAGTAGGACGCGCATATCGGCGGCGCGAGTCTACTACCCGGCGGGCAGAACCAGGTAGACAGGCACGGACGACGAGCGTCGGGCGACGCGATGGGGCTCCTGCGACCAGATGAAGTCGCCAACGAGGCCGCGCTTGGGATCGGCGGCCATCACGATCGCGTCCATCTCGCGCAATGCCGCCTCCTGCGCGATCCGTTTCGCGCCCTTGCGGGTCGCAAGCACGATACCGTTCGACTCGTGGCCGGCCTTCTCGAACGCCGAGACCGCCTCCTTGACGATCCGCTTCTGCTCGGCCCACTCGCGCTTGTTCGGTTGCAGGCCAGGATTGGGAAACCCCAGCTGCGTGCCCCACACGCGCGCGATCGAGATCACGAACACGTACGCCGTCAGCGGCCGCGCCAGCTCCAGCGCCTGCACGATCACATCGTGGCGTATCGGCCTGCCTTCGGAGGCGACCATCAGGCGTCGCACCTCGAGCGTGGATGGATCAGGTGGGGGCGATGGCTTTCGCAGCATCGCCCCCACCCTAATACCTCCGGTCAATCGCCGGCTGTGGCGCCCGACGCCTGCTCGAGGCCGTCAGACGCGTGCTTGGGATCCTCCACCTTCACCCGGTACCAGTAGAGCGGCAGGTAGGAAACGAGGATCAGCCAGCCGATCAGGAAGTAGATCTTGGTGTCGTTGTTGTTCAGGAACGCGTTCGGCAACGACGCCTCGACCAGCCCTCCGTACAGCCAGATCACGAAGTACAGCGCCGCCATCGCCAGGGCGATGTACTTGAAGAACTCCGGCAGACGCACCGGGCGCTTCATGTCCGGCCGGTACTTGCGCAGCAGGTAGTAGCCGACCAACACGGGGATGAACGAGGCCGTGTAGCCGACGTTGGACAGCGTGTAGATCTCGACGGCGCCGCCGGTGAAGATCAGCGCGATCGAGCAGACGACGTTGAAGGCCATCGAGAAGCCCGGCACGCCGTGCTTGTTGACGTTCGAGAAGATGCGCGGGAACTGGCCGTCGATCGACATCTGGTAGACCGCCCGCGACGAGCCCATGATCGCATTCAGCACCGACAAGGAGAGCGCCACGATCAGCATCCAGGCAATCAGATCGTCGAGCAGCTTGCCGGAGCTGCCAAACAGCTTGTTGGCGAAGGTGACGAAGATCTGGTTGGCGTCGACCAGGCCACCGACGCTTGTGACGTAGTGATTGATCGCCTTCGCCCCGATCACGATCATGAAGCTGATCGGGATCATGGTGTAGATGAAGAGTCCATAGAGGCCCTCGAGGTTCATGGCGATCTTGGCGTCGCGCTCGGGATCCTTGCACTCGCCGATGTAGCAGGCCGCGGCCTCCATCGCGATCACGTTCCAGGTCAGCAGGAAGGCGAACGCGATGTAGATCGTGAGCCAGTTGTGTCCGAGCTGGGCGGTGAAGAACCCGGTTCCGTCCAGATGCTTGAAGCCCGACAGCTGGCCCCAGTCCGCCTTGGACGGAACGAACACCGCCGCGATGGCGAGGAAGGTGAGCGGGATCATCGACAGCACACCGAGCACGGTTGCGAACATCGCGCCCAGCCTGATGCCGAGCCAGGCAGGTATGAACACCAGCAGGATGCCGCCGATCGCGATCGCGATCGTCCACCATGCGATGAAGGTGTGGATGGGAGTGACGCCGCTGGTCAGGTTCAGTCCCAGCAGCGAGGCGATGTAGTACGAGGCCAGGATCATGTTCAGCGGGGCGACCGGGAACCAGCCCAGCCAGTACGCCCAAGCGGTGAACCCGTTCACATGCTTGGCGAACCGCGGCCACTTGTCCTTGTACGCGACGTACGCGTAGCTGGGAGAGCCCCCGGTGCGCTCGGGCATCATCGCCGAGAGCTCGGCGAGGATCAGGCAGAGGCAGTAGCCGGTAATCGTGATGAAGATGATGAGCGGGATGGCTGAGGCGCCCAGCGACGTCACCATCACGGGCGCGATGCCTGTCACCAGGATCGTGCCGGCGAGGCCGATCACGAACGCGCCCCACCAGTTGGTTTCTCGACTCAGCCCTCCGCCTTCATAGTCGGGCGAGCCAGATTCAACCGTCGACATACAGCCTCCTAGAGGTCGCAGGTGGCAGGTGTTGCGAGAAGTGAATCATGCCGGGCGGACGCTTGTAAAGGGCCGCGGGCAAACCGGCCTCGCGCAGGCTGTCCGCGGCCGCTACAAACCGAGCGGCACGTATCGCGCGAGCAGCTTCTGCTGCGCGGCGACAGCCTGGAACGCGTGCAGCAACTGGCCGCGAGTGAGCGGCGGCAGCGTGCCAGGATCGAGCTGGTTGCCGATCTGATCGCCGCGCTCGGCCTGGGCCGCCTGCAGCTCGATCCGCAGCCGCATCACCAGCTCGAACGCCTCGCGCAGCTCGGACGCCGCCTCGCTCTCGATCGCCCCGGCCGCCTCGGTCGCCACCAGCCGGTCGAGCGTCGACGAAACCGTGACACCGGCCGCGATGCTGTGGAAGCGGGTCAGGTTGACGATCGGGATGATGCCCTGCTTCTTGAGGTCGATCATGCCGTGCTCGTCGCGGGCCAGCTTGCCGCGGCGGCCCAGCGGCGGCGTGAAGTCTGTCGCCGTTCGCGCCAGGCGGGTGATGAAGTTGGGGTGCTGGGGCGCGCTGCGCTCAATCGTGACCAGCGGCCGCACGATCTCCAGGCCACCCACCACGTGGCGAAAGTCGAACGAGACCGCTGCCCGTACCAGGTGCGAACGGTCGGGCCGGTCGAGGCAGTCCGTCAGCACCCGCTCCCACTCGCCCTTGCTCATACGCCACTGCCGGTTTCGGGCAAGCACCTCGGAGTTGTCTCGGCCGAACCCGCAGCTCTCCAGCCCCTCGTTGACCTGCTCGGCGACATCGGCGAAGTACGCGTCCACCTCCGCACCGCCGGGATCGTCGTAGGCGAACGCGTTGTCCTGATCGGAGGCCAGGGTCTGCTCGCGGCGGGCGACGCTGCCCAGTGCCATCCACGCCCAGGCGCACGGCGGCGGCCCCTTGCGCTGAATCGCGAGGTCGAGCAGCCGGGCGGTGGCGGTGTCGCCGGCTAGCGTCAGGACGCGGCAGGCGTCGATTGCCGAGACGCCGGCCCGGATCAAGGCGACGATCGTCTGGGGCAGGTGCTGCGCGGCTGCGATCACCTGCTCGGGCGTCTCGGCCTTGCTGATCGCGCGGCGAACGGCGAACGGCGTGCGGCTCTCCAGGTACATCAGGTCGGTGGCGGTGACGATGCCAAGCGGCGTGCCCCGTGAGTCCACCACGGGCAGGTGGTGGATGCCGAGGTCGAGCATGTCGATCATCGCGTCGATCGCGAGCCGCTCGGGCAGCACCGTCATCGCGTGGCCGACCATCAGCTGTGAGACAGGCGTCTCGTAGGACAGGCCCTCGGCCACCAGCTTGCGCCGCAGATCGGAGTCGGTCAAGACGCCCCATCCGCCGTCCATCTCGACCAGGATGCAGGAGACATCCTTCTCGGCCATCCGCTGTGCGGCGACGCGCACCGTGTCGTCGGGGCGGCAGATGGCCGCCGGGCGGTGCACGAGATCGCCCAGGTGCGCAGTGCGAACGTCGCCCTGCGCGTGCACCACCTGGCCGGTGCGCACCATCCGCGCGCGCAGCGTGGCGGCCACGAACTCGCTGGACAGGTGCGGCACCGCCAGCTGGGCGGGCACCAGGATCAGGTCGCTGTCGCCGCGGGTGCGCACCGTGAAGGCGGGTGCCCGACCGGTCAGCAGCGAGGGGTGCCCGAATGCCTGTCCGACGTCGAGCACATCCACCACCTCGTCGTCGTGCACCAGTTCGACCGCGCCCCGCCACACCACGTAGACGCCGGCCGAGACGGCGCCGTCCTCGACCAGCACGTTCCTGCCGCCGCCGACGTGCAGCCGTTGCGACCCCTCGGCCAGCCGCTCGAGCTCGCCAGACTCGACGCCGGCAAACGGCGGGTAGCGGCCGAGAAACTCGGCCAGCTCGCTCACCGCGCCACGTCCGGCATCAAACGGCGATACTCCCACGTCATGCCGAAGATGCTACCCCGCCTCTCACCCCGCGACCTGCTCCGCGAGCGGCTGATCGAGGCAATCGATATCTCTGCCGACGGCAGCATGGTCGCCTACAGCGAGCGCAGGGTGGTCGGTGGCAAGGATCGCACCAGCCTGTGGATCGTGCCGTTCGGCGGCGGTCGTCCCCGCCGTCTCACCCACGGCGATTGGTCGGACGGGCGACCGCGCTTCTCACCCGACGGCCGCCGGCTGGCATTCCTCTCCAACCGCGACGACAAGGACGTGACGCAGCTGCACATGCTGCCGCTGGACGGCGGCGACGCCATCCGGCTGACCAGCTTCAAACGCGGCGTGACCGAGGCCGAGTGGATGCCGGACGGCGCTGGGCTGGGGGTGATCGCCACCGACGATGACTCGCACGTGCTGCACGGCGAGCGCGAGAAGGAGCCGGCCACGGTGCGCGTGCTGCGACGGCTGAACTGGCGGATGGACGGCGACGGCCTGCTCGACCATCCCCGCCGCGTGCATCTGGTCTCGATCTCTGGCCGCAGCCGCCGCCTGACCGCCGGCACCTGGTCGGCCTCCCATCTGCGCCCGCATCCCGGCGGCCGCTCGATCGGCTTCCTGGCCGACCGCGGCGCAAACGCCGACGTCGAGCCCAACGCGCAGGTGCACCTGGTCGACCTGGCGGGCGGGCGAGTTCGGCAGCGCTCGAAGCTGCCGGGCGAGGTTGGCCGCTTCTCGTTCGACGCGGACGGCACCCTGATCTGCGTGGCGCTCGACCAGCGGATGCCGATGTCCGAGGATCCATGGCGGCTGTGGCGGGTGGCGACAAACGGCACCGGCACGTGCCTGACCGCGGATCTCGATCGGTTCACCGGACAGGCGGCAACCAATGATGAGCGGCTGACGGTGATCCCGGACGCCGGGCGTGAGGTGCCCCACCGGCTGGTCGGCGATCAACTCGAGCCTCTCGTCGACCCGCAGCTCAATCCCAGCACGCTGGCACTGGCGGGATCCGGCGAACGGGTGGCGGCGCTGATGACGTTGAACGAGTACGACGGCGGCGACGTGTACGCGATCGAGCCCGGCGCGGCGCCGCGCCGGCTGACGGCCGTCGCAGATTCGTGGCTGGCAGGACGCGCCCGTGGACAGCTGGATGAGATCGAGGTGAAGGGGCCGGCCGGCCCGATCCGCGCATTCGTACTGTCGCCACCCGGCGCGGGCCGGCGGGCGCTACCCACCATCCTGCACATCCACGGCGGGCCGACCTGGGCGTGGCCGTACGCCGCCGATGCGACCGAACACATGCTGGTGGGTGCCGGCTACCGCGTGGTGCGGCCCAACATCCGTGGCTCCAACGACGCCGGCCGCGAGTGGATCGCCGCGCTGAACGGCGCGTGGGGCGACGCCGACGCGGCCGACTGTCACGCGGTGCTCGACCACATGGTCAAAGCCGGCCTGTCGGATGCCAGACGGCTGGGCTGCTACGGCAACAGCTACGGTGGCTTCATGGTCAACTGGCTGGTGGGGACAAGCGACCGATTCGCCGCAGCCGTCTCGTCCAACGGTGTCACCAACCAGGTGTCCGCGTTCGCGCACTGCGACGTCGGCTACATCTACAACCGCCAGGAGGGGCTGGGCGAGCCGCTCTCGCCGGACGGTGTCGAGACGCTGTGGCGCCAATCGCCGCTCAAGAACGTCGCCGACGTCCACACGCCGCTCTTGATCCTGCAGGGCGAGAGCGATCTGCGCTGCCCCCCGGCCGACAACGAGCAGCTGTTCATCGCTTTGCGGCTGCTAGGCCGCGAGGTGGAGTACGTGCTCTACCCCGAGAGCAACCACTCGATGTCATCCAGCGCGCGCCCCGATCGCCGGCTCGATCGGATGGAGCGGATCGTCGGCTGGTTCGCCAAACGGATGTGAGCGCGACCGGTGACGACGCCCTTGCATGTCACTCGGAGTGGCATGCTTGACGTGACGGTCGCGACGTCTGGGGCGTCGACGGTCGCAAGCGGACAATCTATATGTGCGCGTACGCCGTGACGGCCCGCTCGCGAGCCCGCGTCGCCTTCGCCAGCGCCGGCCGCAGCCGCTCCAGGTGCGCGTCCGCGATCGCGGTGCGCGACAGCATGCTCGCATTCAGCTGGGCCAGCGTGGCGGCGCTGCGGGCGGCCGCCTCGGCCAGCAGCGAGCCGGCCAGGGCATCGCCTTCCAGGTTTCTGTTGCCTGTCTCGGCAACGTCCGCGGCCAGCATCGCGACCTCGGCGGCCAGCTCCAGCACTCGCATCGGCACGCCGATCGCGCCCGCAACCGCGCGGTCGAGCGAGTGGGCGCGATCTCCTCCGGCATCCATCCGCAGCGCCTCCAGCACGCTGGCGTAGGCCACGCCATCGGCATGCGCCAAGCCGGAGACCTCTGTGCGGATCTCATGCGCCCGCTCATGCACCTGCTCCAGCCCCTGTGCCGAGCCAAACGCGGTCGCCATCTCGACCAGCGCTGCCCCCATCGCACAGGTCAGCGCGCAGGCCGCCCCGCCGCCGGGTGCCGGAGTCCGCTCGGCCAGATCGTCGAGCAGTTGGGCAACCGTGGATGTCAGGTAGGGGTCGTCGATGGGAGGGTTAGAACAGACCGATCGTCTTGCCGTCCTTGTCGATATCGACGTTGAACCCGGCCGGCGTCTTCCCCAACCCGGGCATCTGCATGATGTCGCCACACAACGCGGTCAAGAATCCTGCGCCCGTGTACGGCCGGATGTCGCGCACCGGGATGCGGTAGCCGGTAGGTGCGTTGGCCAGCGCCGGGTCGGCCGACAGCGAGAGGTGGGTCTTCGCCATGCAGATCGAGAGGCCGGTCAGCCCGTCGCGGGTGAACTGCTCGATCCGCTGTCGCGCCACGGGGGAAAAGTCGACGCCCTCGGCACGGTAGATGCGGGTCGCGATCTTCTCGATCTTGACGTCGATCGGATCGGAGTCCTCGTACACGAAGCCAAACGAGCTCGGCCTGTCGGCCGCATCAGCCACCGCCTCGGCCATCTCGGCGGCGCCGTCGCCGCCACGCGAGAAGCCCTCGTTCAGCACCGCGGCGTGGGCGCCATGCTCGAGCGCCAGCTTCTGCACCAGCGCCACCTCGTCGTCGGTATCGCCGGGGAAGCGGTTTGCGGCCACCACGCACGGCACGCCGAACTCCTTGGCATTGAGGATGTGGCGGGCCAGGTTGGCCGAGCCCTCCTCGATCGCCTTCAGGTTGTCGGCAGTCGAGTTACGCGGATCGTCGGTGAGTCCGGCGTGGTGCTTGAGCGCCTTGGCTGTGGCCACGATCACCACTGCACTGGGCGCGAAACCTCCCGCCCGGCAGACGATGTCCATGAACTTCTCCATGCCCAGGTCGCTGCCGAATCCGGCTTCGGTGATCAGGTAGTCGCCCAGCTTGCGCCCGGCCAGGTCGGCCACCACCGAGCTGTTGCCGTGCGCGATGTTGCCGAACGGGCCGATGTGCATGAAGCAGGGCTGGCCCTCCAGCGTCTGGATCAGGTTCGGCTTCAGCGCGTCCTTCAGCAGCACCGTCATGGCACCGGCACAGCCCATCTGCTCGGCGGTGACAGGGGCCCCATCGGTGTCGTAGGCGACCGTGATGCTGCCGATCCGCCGCCGCAGGTCCTGCAGCGAGGTTGCCATGCCCATGATCGCCATCACCTCGGATGCGGCCACGATGTCAAAGCCGGTCTCGCGCGGGATGCCGTGGGTGGGGCCGCCCAGGCCGGTGACGATGTTGCGCAGGTGGCGGTCGTTCATGTCCACCGCGCGCCGCCAGGTGACGCGGTGCGGGTCGATCTTGCACTCGTTGCCGTAGAAGATGTGGCGATCGACGAACGCGGCCAGCATGTTGTTGGCGGCGGCGATGGCGTGGAAGTCGCCCGTGAAGTGGAGGTTCAGATCCTCCATCGGCACCACCTGGGTCAACCCGCCGCCGGCAGCGCCGCCCTTGATGCCGAAGATCGGCCCCAGCGAGGGCTCGCGCAGGCACAGCACGGGACGCTTGCCGATGTGACCCAGGCCCTGGGTCAGCGAGACGCTGGTGGTCGTCTTGCCCTCGCCGGCCTTGGTCGGGGTGATGGCCGAGACGCACACGATCTTCGCGTCCGGCGCGCCGGACAGGCGGTCGATCACGTCGAGGCTGATCTTGGCCTTGTACTTGCCGTACAGATCAACCTCGTCCTCCTCGATGCCCATCTCCCGGGCGACGTCCATGATCGGTCGAAGCACCGCTTCCTGTGCGATCTCGAGACTGCTCTTCACCTGGCGCTCCTTCGGTTGGTCAGTGGGAGACGGCGGCCGCGCCGCGCTCCGACAAAAGATCGTTCTCGTAGAACCTGGCCCAGCGGAAGGGCTGGATCAGGTCGGGCGTCTTGCCCGTGCCGACCAGATCGGCAATCGTATAGCCGACGATCGGCGAGGCCTTGAACCCGTACGTGCCCCATCCGGCGTCGACGATGAAACCCTCCACCTCGGTCACGCCCATGATCGGCGAGTAGTCGGGTGAGACGTCGCAGTAGCCGGTCCACTGGCGCAGGATGCGGGCGTTGCCGAGCATCGGCAGCAGCTCGATCATGTGCATCGCCAGATCCTCGATGAAGCGGAAGGTGCTGGTGTTCGAGTAGCCCGAGTAGGGCTCGATCTCGGAACCCATCACGAACTCGCCGCGGTCAGACTGGCTGATGTAGATGTGCAGCGTGCCGGACACGATGATCTTGTCCAGCAGCGGCTTGACCGGCTCGGTGACACAGGCCTGCAGGATGTGGGTGGTGAGCGGCAGCGGCACGCCGACCATGTCGCAGACCAGCGAGCTCCATCCGGCCACGCACGAGATCACGGTGTCACAGGCGATCCGGCCGCGGCTGGTCTCGACGCCGGTCACCTTGCCACGCTCGACGTTGATCGCGGTCACGTCGGTGTACTGGTGGATCTCGACGCCCAGCCGGTCAGCCTCCTTGGCGTAGCCCCACACCACGGCGTCGTGGCGGATCACGCCACCGGGCGGGTGGTAGAGCGCCGCCAAGATCGGGAAGGTGGGATGGTCGCTGACGTCCAGCTGCGGGCACAGCTCCTTGATCTCGTCCGGATAGACGACCCGCGAGTCGATACCGACCAGCCGGTTGACCTCGGCCCGCTCCATCATGGTGTTGACCGAGCGATCGGAGTGGGCCAGCGTGAGGTGGCCGTGCTGGGAGAACATCATGTTGAAGTTCAGGTCCTGCGAGAGCGTCTCGTACAGCTTGACGCTCGCCTCGTAGAACCTGGCGCCCTCCGGCGTCAGGTAGTTGGAGCGGATGATGGTGGTGTTGCGGCCGGAGGCGCCGGCGCCCATGTAACTCCGGTCGAGCACGGCGATCTTCTTGAGGCCGTGGCGCTTGGCCAGGTAGTACGCGGTGGCCAGACCGTGCGCACCGGCGCCGATGATGACGACGTCGTAGCTCGACTTGAGATCATGGTCACGGAAGAAGCGGTGCTTCTTGAGCAGGCCGATCATGCCGCCACCTCCGCCGCCGGCAGAGCGACCGTGGCCGAGACCGGCGCAATGCCAATGTTGAGGCCCGCGTCCTGCAGCGCCTCCCACATGTACTCGCCCAGCTCCCAGCCGCACAGCACCCAGAATCGGCCTTCATCGTTCAGCACGATCGAGGGGCAGCGCATCACCGATCCGGCCATACAGGCTCCGGATGGGAAGCGCTGCTCGCGCACATCCAGCGACGACGACCGCATGAACACGTCGCGGGCAGCCTCACCACCCAGCACAATCGCCGCCCAGCCGCACGTCATATCGGTCACGCCGTCACCGATCCGCGCCGCCAGCTCGGCGGTGCGATCAAACGAGCAGAGCACGATCGCGTGGGTGGGCGAGAGCCGCAGCGTCCAGACGCCGCTGGTCGAGTTCGCCCGGCCCAGCTCCAGCGTCCCGGTCAGCTCGTCGATCCAACCGGCGCTGCCCCGCACGTCCAGCTTGCCGTGGTGAGACAGGTCGGCTATCCAGGCGGGCGGCTCGTCGCGCGGCTGGTACTCGGCAACCCGCCAGCCGTCCCGCTGTTGCAGGGTTGCGCCGGCGGCGAGGTGGTTGCGCTCCATTGGGGTGCGCAGCTCAGCGCCGGTGGCGGCAGCGGGCGAGAGGAACGCGAAGGGATGCTCGCTGCTCACGAACGCAACCTTTCTCCGTCGGGGTCATAGAACGGGCGGTGGGTGATGGTGGCGGGAATGGTGGCGCCGCTGGGATCTGAGATCAGGATCGCGGTGCCTTCCTCGGCTTGGGCGACCGGCACCCACGCGATCCCGATCGCTTTGCCCAGGCGGTGCGAGTAGCGCGAGCTGGTGATGCGACCGGCGGGCTCACCGCCGGCACCCACCACCTGCGTTCCCTCCTTGGGCACCTTGCCGTTGCCGCCCTCCCAGCCGACCAACGCCAGCCGGTTGCCGCGCTGCTTGTACCACTCGATCGCGTAGCGACCGATCCAGTCGCTCTCCTTGTCCAGCTTCACGATCCACGGCATCGCGGCTTCGAGCGGGTTCGACTCGGCATTCGTGTCCTGCCCGATGATGACATGCATCTTCTCCAGCCGCAGCACCCGTTGTGGCTCCAGCCCGAACGGCTTGACGCGGAACTCCTCGCCGGCCTCCATCAGCTGTTCCCAGACGTGCTCGCCGGCCGCGGTGGGCAGGTGGATCTCGTAGCCAAGCTCCCCCACGAAGCCGATCCGCAGCACAAGGCAGGGAACGCCCGCGATCGTGGCGTGGCCGGCGCCGAGGTACGGGAAGGCCTCGTTTGAGAGGTCGAACTCGGTCAGCTTGGCCAGCGCCGTGCGCGCATTGGGACCCGCCAGGTTGAAGGCCGCCAGCGTCGAGGTGACGTTCACGATCTGGACGTCCATCTTCCACACCGCGTTCCACCAGGTGAACCACTGTTCCATGCCGCCGGCGCCGGACGAGGTGGTGGTGACGTAGTACTCGTGCTCGCTCAGCCGCGCCACCGTGCCGTCGTCGACGATCGAGCCGTCGTCGCCGCAGACGATCCCGTAGCGGACGCGGGCCAGCTTCATGTCGCCGAAACGGTTGGGGTAGATCCGCTCCAGGAACGCGGCCGCATCGGGCCCGCGCACGATCAGCTTGCCCAGCGTCGAGACATCGATCAGCCCCAGCGAGGCGTGCACCGCTGCCGCCTCGGAGTCGGCATCGCCGTAGTCGTACGGGCGCTTCCAGTCGCCGGCCCACAGCATCTTGCCACCGTGCTCGGCGTGCCAATGGTGGGTGGAGGTGCGCTTGACCGGCTCGTAGCCGCGCGCCGCGAGCAGCGAGAAGCTGGTGGGATGGTGGGGCGGCCGGGCGGTGGTGACGCCCACCCGCTCGGCGTCCGCATCGAGGCCGAGCTTGTCGGCGATCACAAGGCCGGCGTTGCGGTGACACATGCGCCCCTGGCAGGGGCCCATCGTGACGGTCGTGTAGCGCTTGGCGAGCTCCAGCGAGCGGAAGCCCTCGTCCAGCGAGAGCGCGATGTCCTTGGTGGTGACGTCCTCGCAGAAGCAGACCACCTGCTTGCACATCGTCTTGGGCGCGCTGGCGGGAACTGCGCCGGCCGCAGCCGCCGACCCGGCGGCCGCGCCGACCACGCGCATGCCGGGCGGCAGCGCGTCCGGCACGTAGCGTCGCTGGTCGCGGTCGTAGCGGATGCTGCCGCCGCCCTGGGTGATGAACGAGGTGTGGCTGACGCTGCCGCCTGACATCACCAGCAGGTCGCAGTCCAGCGTGCGGTGCTTTCCGTCGCGCGTGACGACCACACCTGAGACGGCCTTCGATCCTTTCGCCTGCCACGGCTGATAGCCGGCCAGGTACTCGATGCCGGCATCCTCGACGCGGCTGCCATCGGCGTCACGGCGCGAGTCGGCCACGGCGGCCACGTTCATGCCGCCGTCGGCCAGGTCGAGCGCGGCCGCGATTCCCTCGTCGCTGGACGTCACCACCACCGCCTGCTCGCCCGGCATGATGCGGAACTGGTTCACCAGGCGCCGCGCGCCGGTGGCGAGCATCACGCCCGGCAGATCGTTGTTGCCGAACACCAGCGGCTGCTCGATCGATCCGGTGGCGATCACCAGCTCGGCGGGCCGGAAGCGGTGCATGGTGCGGCCCTGGTACACCGGCACCAGCAGCCCTTCGTAGACGCCGCCGGCGTAGGCCGGCTGCAGGATCTCGACGCCCGCCTCCGAGACTCGCTCGCGCAGCGCATCCAGCCGCGCCCGCGCCGACGGGCCGCTCCACGCCAGCTGGCCGCCCAGCGCCAGCCCCTCGTCCACCAGCGTCACCTGCTTGCCCGACTCCGCCGCCTCGGCCGCCGCCTCCAGGCCGGCTTCGCCGCCGCCGATCACCAGCACGTCGACGTGACGGTGCACCTTGTCGAACCGCTCGGTGCGGCGATGCTCAGGATCGAGCCGCCCCAGGCCGGCGGCGTTTCGCAGCAGCTTCTCGTACAGCGGCCACGCCCTCCGGGGGTGGATGAACGTCTTGTAGTAGAAGCCGACCTGCATGCCGAAGCTGGGCGTGAGCCTGCCCACCAGGTGCAGGAAGTCCCGTTGCAGCGAGGGCCACGCGTTGATGTGGCGCACGCTCATGCCCTCCTCGATGGGAGTGACGCAGGCACGCACCGCCGGCACGCCGTCCACCTCGACCAGGCAGTTGGGGCACTGGCCGGCGCAGCACATCAGGCCGCGGCGGCGGTGGTACTTGAACGAGCGCGAGAACACTCGCGTACCGCGTGCGAACAGGGCGGAGCCGATCGTGTCGCCCTTGAAGCCGCTGGCCGGCTCTCCCTCCCACGTGAACGAGACCTGATCCGATCGATCGATCAGCTCGCCCGTGCGCGATGCCATCCGCTCGTCAGCCACCCGCTGCCTCCGATGCCGCGGATGCATCCGGCACGGCCGCCGCCCCCGCTCCTGCGAGCTCACCCGGCCGTGCGACCTGCAGCACCTCGTTGCGGGTCGTGTTTCGCTCGGCCTGGAACCACTCGCGACAGCCGGAGGAGTGGAACCACCATTCGCGCTGGTCGCCGGCTGTGTTGTCGCGGAAGTAGAGGTAGTGGAAGAGGGCGCGCTGTTCGCCGGCCGACGTCGCTCGCACCGTCACCTCGCCGCCGTAGGAGTACTCATCGACGGCCCGCGGGCCGCAGTTGGGACAGCTGAGGATGAATGACACTAGTGGGGCACCTTCGTTGTCTGGGAGTGGCCGTTGTGTGGTGTCTGTGCGGACATCGCCTCCATCACGGCCTGGGCGAACGACTCCGGCCGGAATGCGAAGTTCGTCCCAACCAGGGGAATGCCGGTGATCGCGGAGGCCTCGATCGTCATCGCGCGCAGGTCCTCCGGCTCCAGGTCGTGCACATCGTTCTTGCCGCACGCGCGGGCGAACATCTGCATCTCCTGGGTCATCGAGTTGAGGAAGCCCTCGACATGGTCAGCCGCCTCAGGCACCGGCAGCCGCGCAATCAGATCCTCATCCTGGGTCGTGATGCCGACCGGGCAGAGGCCTGTGTGGCAGTGATGGCAGCAGCCCGGCTCGGTGCCCATCCGCTCGTAGTCCTCGAGGTGCACCGGCTTGTTGCAGCCCAGCGCAATCATCGCGGCGGTGCCGATCGAGACGGCGTCCGCGCCCAGCGCAAGGCACTTGGCCGCGTCGACGCCGTTGCGGATGCCGCCTGAGATGATCAGGTTGACGACCCCCTCCAGCTGCATCTCGCGCAGCGAGGCGACCGCCTCCACCAGCGCCGCCAGGGTGGGGATGCCGGTGTGATCCATCAGCGAGTCGGGGGACGCACCGGTGCCGCCCTCCATGCCGTCCATCACGATCACGTCGGCGCCCGCCTTGCAGGCCAGCTTGACGTCGTCGGCCACCCGGCAGGCGCCGATCTTGACGTAGATCGGGATCTGACCGTCGGTGGCCTCGCGCAGCTCCTCGATCTTGATCTGCAGATCGTCCGGCCCGACGAAGTCGGGGTGGCGACAGGGGCTGCGCTGGTCGACGCCGGCCGGCAGCGTTCGCGCCTCGGCGATGATCGGCGAGACCTTGGCGCCCAGCAGCAGGCCGCCGGTGCCCGGCTTGGCACCCTGGCCGATCACGATCTCGGCCGCGTTTGCCAACCGCAGGTGGTGCGGGTTGAAGCCGTAGCGGCTCGGCAGCACCTGGTAGACGAGCTGGTCGGATGCCTCCCGCTCGAGGTCGAGCATGCCGCCGTCGCCCGTTGTGGTGGAGATTCCCATGCGCGTGGCGGCCATTCCCAGCGCCTGCTTGGCGTTGCGCGACAGCGCGCCGTAGCTCATGCCCGCGATCGTGATCGGCGTCTTCAGCTGGATCGGCTTGGCACCATGGCGGCCGCCGATCTCGATCGCCGTGTTGCACGACTCGCGGTAGCCCTCCAGCGGCACCCGCGAGAGCGTGCACGGCACGAACGTCAGGTCCTGGAAGTGGGGCGTGCGGCGCGTGGTGCCGAGTCCGCGGTTGGTGTAGCGGCCGAGCTCGGCCTTGGTCTGGATGTCGTCGATCGTCTCCGGCGACCACACCCACAGCTTCTGGTGCACGTGCCCGTCGTCGCCGCGGGGGATGAACTCGCTCATAGCGCTGCCCTCCAGGCGTCGTACTCGTGCTTCGAGAAGTTCCATAGCTTGCGCCCCGAGACGAGCTTCTTCCACTCACGCCCGCCGCCGTCGAGGCCGTTCATGGCCAGCTCGCGCTCGATCAGGCTGCGGTCGTCGCCGGTCAGCTCGGCCTCGACGCAGTCGGCGCCCAGCGAGTGGATCGAGCCGCCCACGAACACCGTCCCCTCGTACATCGAGTCGCCGATGCCGTCGCCGGCATCGCCGCACACGATCATCGTGCCAAGCTGCATCATGAAGCCCGACATGTAGCCGACCGAGCCGCCCACCACCAGCGTGCCGCCCTTCATCGAGATACCGGTGCGCGCTCCGGTGTCGCCCTCGACAAAGAGCCGTCCACCACGGGTGGTGGCGGCCGTCGAGCTGCCGCCGTTGCCATGCACGCTGATCGAGCCTGACATCAGGTTCTCGCCCACGCTCCAGCCGCAGTTGCCGTTGACGACGATCTCGGCGCCGTCACACATGCCGCCGCAGTACCAGCCGACCGGGCCCTCGAACACCACCCGGATCGGATGCATCACCGCCACGGCCAGGCAGTGGCGGGCGGCGGGATTGGTCAATCGCACCTCGGGCACCCCGTCCGCCGCGGCGTGCTTGATCGCCTGGTTGATCTCCCGCGTCGTGTGCTGCGAACAGTCGATCTCTGACATCAACGTAGCCACCAGCGAACCTCCCCTGCGCCCAGCTCCCGTGGCACGAGATGGGTCGAGCTGGAGACGCGTCGCAGCGCGATCTCCTCGCTCGCGATCAGCACCATCTCGTCGTCCTCGGCAAAGATCAGTGGCTTCAGCGCGAACCGGTCGCGGGCCACGCCGATGCCCTGCGGTGTCGAGATCAGGTAGGCGAAGGTGCCGTCCAGCGCCTGCACGGACGAGCGCAGCGCGTCCTCCAGCGCCGCCCCCGACTCGAGCTGGTCGGCGATGTAGACCGCGATCGCCTCCGAGTCGTTGCCGGTCGCAAAGCGGTGGCCCTTCGCCTCCAGTTTGCGGCGCAGCTTGTGGTAGTTGGTGATGTGGCCGTTGTGCACGACCGAGATGTCGGCGAACGGCCGCGCCCAGAAGGGGTGGCTGTGCGCGACGTCGACCAGCGACTCGGTTGCCATGCGGGTGTGCCCGATCGCGTGGCTGCCGTCGAACCCCGCGTACGGCGCGGCGGCCTCCACATCGGCCGCATCCCCCACGTCCTTGACGATCTCCATCGAGCGGCCGATCGAGAATACCTCGGTGTCGGGCACGCGCTCGACGCCGTCTGCCAGCGAGCCGAGATCGCCGGCGTAGCCGATGCGAGCGCGCAGGTTCTGGCCGGTGTGGGTCTGCTCGCTCAGCGGGCCCATCTCCGATAGCGCATCGAACACGCGCTGGGGGGTGTGTCCGTTGGCCTCCATCCGCACCCGCACCACGTAGGAGTCGCTGGCCGGCCGGCCGTACAGAGCGACGCCGGTGGAGTCGGTGCCGCGGCGATCAAGCGGGGTCAACATGTCGAACATAGCGCGACCGACTGGCCCGTACCGGCTCGGGTCCTTATAAAGGAATCCACACAACCCGCACACGTCGACCAGTCCTTTCGGAGAGAGAGCGCTCAGGCGATAATCCTAGGCACCTGGGCACATCCCCTGCAGTGCCGGGACCGATGTAATTCACCGGCTTGCTGTGTGCGGATGTGCAGGCTTCGCGGGGTGGGCGGCCGCGGTGCCGCCCACCCCGAAGAGCCCTAGAACAGCGTCAGGTACCGGTTGACCTCCCAGGGAGTGACCTGCTCGTGGTAGGCCCGCCACTCGTCCTGCTTGGTCTTGACGTAGTAGTCGACGTAATCCTCGGTGGCGGTCTTGCCCAGCGCCTTGCGGATCACGGCGTCCTTCTCGAGGTTGCGCGTGGCGTCCAGCAGGTTGGCCGGCAGCAGCTCGATCTTGCGCCGCTTCAGCTCCTTCTCGGACAGCTCGTAGAGGTTGTCGTCGTTGTGCGGGCCGGGATCGAGGTCGTTCTCGATTCCGTCCAGGCCCGCAGCCAGGATCACGGCCATTGCCAGGTAGGGGTTGCACGACCCGTCCACGGTGCGATCCTCGACGTGGCCGCCGGGGAGCCGCAGCATCTGGGTGCGGTTGTTGGCGCCATGGGTGATGAAGATCGGCGACCAGGTCGCGCCCGAGGTGGGCGTACCGGCGGTTGTGGTCAGCCGCTTGTAGCTGTTCACCGTCGGGGCGGTGATCGCAATGTACGCCTTGGCGTGCTTCTTGAGACCGGCGGTGAACTGGTAGCCGAGCCGCGAGAGGCCGAGGCCTTGCGGGTCGTCGCCGTCCTTGAACAGGTCGGTGGAGCCGGTCTCGTCCCACAGCGACATGTGGAAGTGGCCGCCGTTGCCGGTCAGGTGGCTGAACGGCTTGGGCATGAACGTGGCCAGCATGCCGCGTTCCTGCGCCATCGCGTGCACCATGTAGCGGAAGAAGATGGCGCGATCAGCGGTGGTGACGGCGTCGGCGAACTCGAAGTTGGACTCGAACTGGCCGTTGGCGTCCTCATGGTCGTTGGCGTAGCTGCCCCAGCCGAGCTGGTTGATGTAGGTGGACAGCGTGCTGAGGAAGTCGTACTGGCGAGTGAGTCCCTTCATGTCGTAACAGGGCTGCTCCATCTTGTCGAGCGGGTCTGCCAGTTCGATGCCGCCGTCAGCCGTCTCGCGCAGAAGGAAGAACTCGAGCTCCATGCCGACCTTGAAGGTGTAGCCGAGCTTCTTGGCACGCTCGACCTGGCGGCGCAGGATGGTGCGCGGGCAGTAGGGCCATTCCTGGCCCTCGACGGTGATGTCACAGGCGAACCGGGCCAGTCCGGGCTTGAAGGGCACCGGCGTGTAGCTGGCCAGGTCGGGTATCGCCATCATGTCGGGCGAGGCCGGCGTCTGGCCGATCGGACCGGCGGCGAAGCCGGCGAATCCCGCGCCCTCGGTGACCATGCCCTCCCAGTTCTCGATCGGCACGAGCTTGGCCGAGGGTTTGGCGTTCATGTCGACGAACTGGGCGAAGAAGAACTTGATTCCGTCCTGTTCCGCCCTGGCACGGATCGTGTCCGCCAGTGGACGCGTGCTCAGCGTGGCCATGCTCGCTCTCCTTCACGTTCGGGTACCGCGGAATGTCCCATTTTCGCGCCCGGATTGCTAGTCGGCGGCCGTAAACTCGTCAAAAACGCTCCGCGAGGCCGAATTATTGGCGTCAAAGCCCGGCCAAGGGGGCGTTTCGCGCCGGCCGGCCAGCCGGCCGTCAGTCGCGGCCGAGCGCGCGATCGAGGCGCAGCAGCTTCAGTTCGATCTCGATCATCAGCCAGTCCTCGCGGGAGACGTCCAGACCGGTGAGGTCTTGGATCCGGCGCAGCCGCTGCCGCAACGTGTTCGGATGGACGTACAGCGTCGTCGCCGCGGCGGCGATGTTCCCGCGCCGCCGCAGGTACTCCTCGAGCGTCATCATCAGCTGCGAGCGATGGCGCTGGTCGTATTCGGCCAGCTGCTGCAGCGCCTCGCCACGGCGGTCACGGACGCGGCCGTCCTGCGACACCTTCAGCAGATACTTGTACGCGCCCAGATCGTCGAACGAGATCACGCCCGGCTCGCTGCTCACGACCGACGCCGCCACCACCGCGTGCTCCGCCTCGCCAAACCCGGTGCGGAACGCCGCCGCACCCTGACAGCGATTGGACAGGCCGATCGCCAGCGGGTGCCTAGGTGTCAGCTTGCGGTGGATCTCGCGCAGCCGCTCCGCCGCCACCGACTCGTCGTGTCCGTTCAACCTGATCAGCCCACGCACCGCCGCGTCGCGGCGGTCAAACAGCGAGCCCGGAAAGGCCCGCGACGCGGCCTGCTCGAGCGCCTCCGCCACCGCGTCCCACGTCGTCTCGGCGGGGCCCGGGCGGGGGGCCGCCTGCAACACCAGGTGGCCACTGTCCAGATCGCACCCGAGCGAACCGGCCCGCTGCTCCAGCTCGCCGGTGGTGGCCGTGCCGTGGGAGAGATCCTCCAACAGATCCTTGATCGCGTTGCGCTCCGTGAGGCGGTCGATCAGCTGCACCTTCTTGATCGCGACCGCAGCCTGGTTGGCGATCGACCCCGCGATCTCGCGCTGCTCGGCATCGATCCGGCGGCCGCGCGGCAGCCGCAGCACCAGCGCGCCCACCAGCTCGTCGGCCGCCACCATCGGCACCACCACTGCCCCGTCCTCGACGTCGGCTCCCCACAGCGCCGCCGCCAGCTTGCGCCCCGCCTCGGCTTTGCCCGCCCGCGCCAACTCGATGCCCAGCTCGTTCGAGTTGAGCCCGCGCGGCGCCGGGGCATCCTCCGGCCAGACCGCCCCCGGCAGCAGACGCCGGCCCTCGCCGTCGGCGATCAGCACGTAGCAACACGACGCCTCCAGCAGCCGCTGGGCACGGCGGGCAACGGCCGGCAGCAGGCTGTCCAGCGTCGAGGCCGCTGACACCGCCCGGGCCAGATCCGACAGCCCCTCGACCAGCGCCAGCCGACGGCGCGTGTCCTGGTACAGGCGAGCGTTCTCGATCGCGCCGGCAACCAGCGTCGCCGCATGCACCAGGAACTCCGAGTCGGCCCGCGAGAACTCGCGCGGCGCCTCCACGTGCAACGAGATGACGCCGATCACCTGACCCGACTTGGCGGTCAGTGGCGCCGCGCAGAGCGACTGGTACTTCTCCTCCTCGGCCTCGGGCACCACCTTCACCCGCGGGTCGTCGAGCGCGTTCTCGGGGATGAACACCGGCTCGTTGTGTGCAGCCACCCATCCCGCCAGCCCTTCGCCGGATTCGAATCGCAGCCGGCCGACCAGCGCGCTGTATGGATCGGACACAGCCCGCAGCAGCAGTGCGCCGTCGTCGGGGTCGACGAAGTAGATCCAGCAGGCATGGCAGTCGATCGCCTCGCTGACCAGGTCGACGATCGCCCGTAGCACCCTATCCAGGTCGAGGGACGAGGCCACGGTGTTGATGATCTGGTAGAGATAGCGGCTCTCGACCGTGCGCGGGACGACAGTGTCGCCAGCCCGCGATGTGTGAGAAACCGACATAGCCAGATCGTACACTCGCACCTCCCCAAGCCGCTCCGACGTGGAGTCAGGCCGCACGGCGTGTACGAGCCGAAGCGTTGGCCGCAGCAGGGTTGGACGTGGCTCCATAGCCCCAGCGCCACGCGAGGCGTAGGATACGCGGGGAATTTCGTTTTCCCACTGCATCAGTTCCAACGAGAGGAGTCCTGAATGGCAACGGTTGCTCCTGAGTCGGCCATGGCCGGGCTCGACCCGATGTTCCAGCCCGACTGGTTTCTCAACGACGAGCAGCTGCGCCTGCTTGAGCGCCTGAAGGAGATCTGCGAGGAGACGATCCGTCCTCTGGCAGCCGAGAACGATCGCACGCTCACCTTTCCACGCAAGAGCATGGAATCGCTGGGCCCGGACGGCTTCCTCGGACTGATGCTGCCCAAGGAGTGGGGCGGGTTGGGACAGAACCACGTCATGTACGCGGCGGTCACCGAGACGATCGCGCGCTACGGCGACGCCTCCTGCGCGATGTGCTACGTGATGCACACCGGCGCCGTCGAGGCGCTCAAGCTGCGCGCCACCGAGTACACGATCGAGAAGTACCTGAAGAAGGTCAAGGATGGCCTGCTGGGCACGCTGTCCTACTCCGATCCCGAGACCGGTTCGCACTTCTGGTACCCGATCGCGTCCGGCGCCCGCAAGGTCGACGGCGGCTACGAGGTGCTCAAGAAGGCTTCCTGGACGACATCCGCCGGCTTCGCCGACTTCTACGTGCTGCAGACGACGTCGCCCGACTACAACGGCGACTACTCCAACCTCTCGGTGTTCGTGGTCGACAAGAACGAGATCGAGGCCAAGCCGCAGGAGTGGGATGCGATGGGCCTGCGAGGCAACCAGTCGGGCACCCTGCTGCTGGACTGGAAGTTCGTGCCGGGCGACCAGTTGGTCGGCCCGATCGGCGACGGTGCAAACTCCAACGACGAGGCCGTCGACCCCTACTTCCTGATCGGATCGTCGGGCTGCTGGAACGGCATCTCGCTGGGCGCGATAGACATCACGATCCGCCACACCACGGTCAAGAAGCACAAGGACGTCGGCATGCGAGTGTGCGACTACCCGACCATCCAAGACGCGGTGGGCGAGGCGATCATGGACACCAACGCCTCCCGCGCGATGACCTTCTCGGTCGCGCAGGCGCTGGACGGCGTCACCGACGGTGCCCAGACCAATCCCGCGGTGGGCGACCTTGCCCGCGGCAACTACCTGCACTGGCTGTGGCAGATCAAGTTCGTCGCGGCCAAGAACGTCGCCCACGTGGTCGACAAGATGTTGCACTGCTGCGGCGGCACCGGCTACAAGAAGGAGCCGCTGCAGCTCGAGCGCTACCTGCGCGATGGCAAGGCCGGCTGGGTGATGGGCCCGACCAACGAGGTGCTGCGCCAGTTCGTCGGTAAGACCGCGCTGCTGGGCATGGACTCGCTCGACTACTGGAACGTCTCGATCAACGAGCGCGCGCTGAACAACGAGCTGAAGAAGTTCTCGCCCGAGCAGAAGCGCGAGCTGGCCGAGCGGCTGATCACCGAGGCCGGCGGCACGGAGTAGCGCGGCCGGGCCGTCGGGCGGATCACGCTCGGCGGCCCGGCCCGCGAGAAGCCGGGTCGAACCGACGATCCTTTCGAACCGGTTCTCAACGTCGGCATCACGCGGCCGATCATGGGGCGGCACGGTTCCCGCCCCAGGAGCAGAGATGTCCGATCAGGTGCACGTCCTCGTTGTCCGCGCCGCAGGCGCGTCGTGGGCGCTGCCGATGGACAGGGTGGAGCAGGCGTTCAGCCTGCGAGGCCGGCGCATCCACAACGTGGCGGGCGTGCCACTGCTGATCTTTCGCGGCCAATCGCTCGAGGTGCTCGAGCTGGCGAGCGCGCTTGGGCAGCCCGCCGACGGCGCACAGGATGCGGCCGTGATCGTATGGGCAGGTGGCCGCCGGCAGGCATTTGGCGTGCAGGAGCTGGCCGGCCAGCTGGTGCTCGACCGCAGCCCGCTGCCGGCCTTCGTCCGCAGCCGATTCTGCTCGGGCGCGGTGCTCGATCGCGACGAGATCATCCCGGTACTGGAGCCGGGCGTGGTGGCCGGCGCCTGGGACTCGGAAGGCGACCGCAGCTTCGGCTTCACAGCGATCCAACAGAGCGCGCTGCTCGAGATCGCAAACATCGGCAGCGGCAACGCCGCCACGGCGCTGTCTCAGATGCTGGGAAAGCCGGTCGAGGTGCATTACGCCGAGGCGCTGCTGGCAACTCTGGCCGAGGCGGCCGACCGGGCGGGCGCGTCTGCGTCGCTCTCGGCCGTGGTCGACACACCGGTGGCCGGCGACGGCGGCAAGGTGCTGCTGCTGTTTCCCGACGGCGCCGGCGATCAGCTGTGCGAGCTGTTCGGCACCTCGCTCAGGGACGAGATGGGCCGTTCCACCCTGCGCGAGGTGGGCAACATCCTGGCCAGCTCCTACCTGAACGCGATCGTCGAGATGACCGGCATGGCACTCGAGCCGGAGCCGCCGACGATCGAGATCGACCTGCTCGGCAACCTGGTGCAGAAGGGCTTGGCGGGGATCGCCAGGCCCACCGATGCGACCGTACTGATGCGCTCGTGCATGACCGTTGAGTCATCGGACGCCAGGTTCGCATTCCTGTTCGTGCCGCACCTCGGTGCCGTGCACACGCTGCTCGACCGCCTCGGGGTCGGCAGCGAGAAGGCCGCGTGAGCGGAACGAGGGGGAGTTGTGGGGCGGGCCGTTCGGCCCGCCCCACAACGGTACCTAGTCACCGGACGTGGCGTCTGGCTCATCCCGGATCCGCAGTCTGAGCGGCTGTTTCTCCTGCACGACCACGCGGTAGATGTAGAGCACCACGCCGATCGCCAGCACGAGCAGACCGTAGAACAGCGTCCGCTTGCTAGTGTCGCCGTAGGCCAGTCCGCTATTCCAACCGCCGACCACGAGCAGCAGCAGATCGAACGCGGCCAGCACCGCAACCACCGGCAGCCAGGAGGATCCCAGCTTGAGTGGCCGGGCCAGGTCGGGCCGGTCCTTGCGCAAAAGCAGGAAACCTGACATTGCGAACACATGGCAGAGCACGTAGCCGAGGTTGGAGAAGATCAGGATCTTCAGCGCCCCGGTTGCATCCGACCCGAAGGAGCACAGCAGGAAGATGTTCAGCAGCGCATCCAGGGTCATTGCGTTGGCCGGTACGTGCCGGCTGTTGAGTTTCCCGAACCACTTGATCGTCATGCCGTCCTGCGAGATGCCATACAGCGCGCGGGATCCGTCCGCGGTGGCGGTGTTCATGGCCAGCACGATGCCGGCGCACAGCAGGATGATCGCGATGCCTGTGCCGGCCGAGATGATCGAGTGGAACGTGCTGGCATAGAACGAGACGGTGTTGTTGGCGTGCGTCGCATCGCCGAACGTCAGGTTCTGGTCACCGAAGGTGCCCACCGCGCCCAGCGGCAGCAGGCTGTAGACGATCACGCCGAACAGTGCCGAGATGCGAAGCGCCTTGGGCGTGTCGACGGTCGGATTGTGGTACTCGGGGGCGAAGGTGGCGCAGCACTCCATGCCGTAGGACGACCAGCACATGGCGTACAGCCACACGATCACCAGCGTCCAGCCGGTGTCGCCCATCGTTCCGTAGTCGATGTTGTTGTGCAGATTGGAGGTGTGGAAGTCGCCCGTCAGATAGGGCAGGAACATGAACACCGCCAGCGGGATCAGCAGCAGTGCGCCGGTGACGTAGCCGACCCACACCGCGGGCCGCATGCCGAGCACGTTGAAGATCCAGATCACGATGATGACGCCGGCCGTGAGTGCGATCGGGAACGAGAAGTAGAGCGGGATGCCGAGCACCTTGCCGCTGTGGTTCCACGCGCTTCCGGCAGCCAGCGAACCGGTGTAGAACTGCGCCTGGATCAGCAGTCCGACCACCAGGCCGCTGGCGGACAGCACGACCGACCAGCCGATCCAGTAGCCGAACGCGGCCACCGGCCCGATGAAGGAGAAGTACCGTTTCCACGCCTCGTGGGCGTAGATGGCGATTCCGCCCGACAGTTTCGGGAACATCGTCGCCAGCTCGGAGTAGATGTAGTTGTGGAGGGCTCCCAGGAGGACGGATACTGTCCACAGGATGACGGCGCCCCATCCGCCCAGCGATACGGCGGATCCACCGAGGCCCGTGATCAGGAAGCTGGGGTTCGCGAGCGCGACCACGAACCCGTCGAACCAGCTGATTGACTTGAGGAGCTCCCGTTCCTCAACTACAGCAGTTGCCATGCACTACCTCCGCTGAGTAGACCGATGACGGATGGATGAAGAGCAGGATCAAACCGTATTCGGCGCCTGCGGTCAAGATCTTTTCCGCACATGAAACCCGGCCCCTTGCGGACGAGTGGACATATGGGGGAAGATGGCGGCATGAGGGGGCCGCCTATCACGCTGCGCTGCGACTGTGGCTCGACCACCCGGGTCCGCTTCGGCGCGCGCTGGACGTGCCCCGAGTGCGGTCGTTCGTACGACACCAGCAGCATCCCAGCCGATGAGTACAACCGCATCGGCTCGATCCAGAATCGCTTCCGACTGGTCGGTTTCGCCCTGATCTCCCTCGTCGCGGCCGGCCTGCTGGCGTTGGTGTTGTGGGGCTATCCGTTTCAGATCTTCATCGCGCTGCCCGGCATCCTGCTGGGCTGGTACCTGCTCGTGAAGCCAACCATGCGCCGACGCTACGTGGGCGCGCTGGCCTCGCGACCGGAGTGGACGCTGCATCCCGAGCCCGCACCTCCGAAGGACTGACAAGTGACCCCGCTCAAGTCCCGGCCCACGATTCCGACCACTCCGCCCATCGGCGGCGTGGCGAAGGCCCGCCCGGTGGTGCTAGCCACGCTGGCGGTGCCGTTCGAACCGCAGTCGGCCCGGATCGCGATGCAGGCGGCGCTGGAGAGCGGCGTCAAGCTGATCGTGCTGGACGCGGTTGAGCTTCCGTTCTGGCCGCAGGCCATGACCACCCGGCGGGCCGAGCTGGAGACGCCTGAGGACCGAGCCGAGATCAAGCAGATGGCTGGACATGCGGCGGCGCTGGGGCTCGAGGTCGAGCACCTCCGCGTCCGCAGCCCGCGCCCGATCGAGGCGGTGCTGGAGCTGTGCGGCGAGCGGGAGGCGGGGCTGCTGGTGCTCGGGCCCGACCCGTCGCGGCTGCGGCCGCGCAGCTTCCGGCGCGCCGTGCGCCGCGTTCGCAAGCGGGCGTCCTGCCTGCTGTGGGTGGCGGGCGAGGGGCCGTGATGCCCCGCGCCGCTACCCCAGCTCGAACGTGATCTGCTTCGTCTCGGTCAACGCGTCCAGGATCCAGCCGGCCAGCTCGCGACCGGCGCCCGACTGCTTCGCGCCGCCGAACGGCGCCATCTGATCCCAGTAGTTGGTCGTCTCGTTGATGTGCACCGTGCCGTGGCGCAGCTGCTCAGCCGCGTGCCAGGCCGCCCGCAGGTCGTTGGTGAACACCGCCGCGGTGAGACCGAACGGCGTCTCGTTGGCGATCGCGAGCGCCTCATCGAGCGTCTCGAAGGTCATGATCGACGCGACCGGTCCGAACGTCTCCTCCTGCGCGATCCGCATCTCGCTGGTGACGCCGTCGATCACCGTCGGCTCATGGAACTGGCCCTCCCAGCCGCCGCCGAACACCACCGTCGCGCCCCGCGCCACAGCGTCTGCGACATGTTCGCGCGTCCGAGCCAGCACCCCAGGGGTGCACAGTGGGCCCATATCGGTCTCATCGAGCAGCGGATCGCCGACGCGCAGCGTCCGCGCTCGCGCGACCAGCGCCGCCACGAAGGCGTCCTTGACCGACGAGTGCACCAGGATCCGTTCGGCCGCGGTGCAGCACTGCCCGGCCAGGTAGAAGCAGCCCACGATGGCAGCATCGGCGGCCTTGTCGATATCGGCGTCGGCGAGCACGATCTGCGGCCCGTTGCCGCCCAGTTCCAGCACACGATTCTTCAGCCCGGCATCGCGGGCGACGCGCTCTCCAGTCTCGACCGAGCCGGTGAACACGACCGACGCCACCTGCGGGTGGCGTACCAGCTGCGACCCAACCTCGCCGCGCCCGTGCACCATGTTGATGGTGCCCGCAGGGAAGCCCGCGTCGTGCAGCAGCTCGACGAACATCCCCGCGCACAGCGGCGCGAACTCGGATGGCTTCCAGACGACCGTGCAGCCCGCCGCCAGCCCGTAGACGATCGGGATCCCGGCGATATCGACCGGGAAGTTCCACGGCGTCACCGCGGCCACCACGCCAACCGGCCCCTGGACGACCAGGATCCGCTTGGTACCGGAGCGCTCCTGCGTCGAAGGCAGCACCTGGCCGGCGTGTCGCAGCATGTCTTCGGATGCGCGCCGGAAGTGGTCGGCGGTGTACTCCTCCATCTCCTCGCGCGCCTCACGGATCGTCTTTCCCACCTCGCGCGTGATCATCTGGGCCATCGCCTCGTTGCGCTCCAGGCATAGCGCGTACGCTCGCCGGCACAGCTCTACTCGCTCCAGCAGCGGCGTCGAACGCCACGCCGGGAAGGCCGCCGTGGCGGCGGCCACCGCCGCATCGACCTGAGCCGGCGTCGAGGCGCGCACGCTGCCAAGCAGCTCGCCGTTGCCGGGGCTGATGACCTCGATCCGCTCGCCATCGCCGGCCACCCAGCCGCCGTCGATGAATGCTCCGTCACGTGTCGCGATGCTCGCCAACGCCGCTCCCTTGGTGGTTGCCGGGGTGGGCAGCCTACGAGAACGGACCCTGGGCGGTCAAGCGGGGGCATCCGATCGCCGACGGCACGCGGCCGAGAGACGGCCCCGCCGGCGTTCGACTTCCATCGCGGGCGATGGTGCGCCACAATAGGCGCATGCCACCCACCGGCAAACCGGCCGAACGACGCTTGGAGGCCGTCGAGCGAGCGCTGCGCGTGCTCGACGCCTTCCTCGACCAGCCGGGCGAGGTGGGCACCAACGAGCTGGCGCGACGTACCGGCATCAACGCCAGCACCGTCTCGCGGCTGCTGGCGACGCTGGTGGCGGGCGGCTACGTCGAGCACCTACCCGAATCCGGTCGCTACCGGCTCGGCCCGCACCTGATCCGGCTGGCGAACCATATGATGTCCAGCCTCGACCTGCGCACGCTGGCGCGGCCGCACCTGACGGCGCTCGAAGGCGCCACCGGCGAGACCGCCACGCTCTCTGTGGCCGGCGGCAGGGACGCGGTCACGGTCGACTTCGTGGCCAGCCATCAGACGGTGGCCAGCGTCGCCCGCGTCGGCCGCCCCAGCGTCGCCCACGCAACTGCCACCGGCAAGGTGATGCTGGCGTATGCGCCCGGTTCGACGGCGGCCACGCCGCTGGAGAGCTACACCGACCGCACGGTGACCGACGCGCGCACGCTCAAGCGCGAGATCGACGACGTGCGGTCGAACGGCTGGGCGCAGGCGGTCAAGGAGCGAGAGGTCGACCTGAACGCGATCGCGGCGCCGGTATTCGGCGCCGACGGCGCGCTGGTGGCGATCCTCGGCGTGCAGGGTCCCGCCGGTCGGTTCGGTCGCAAGAAGCGCGAAGCGGCGCTGACGCATCTCCGTGAAAACGCGCGTGCACTCTCGGTTGCGCTCGGCTACAATGGGCATATCCCGTTGTGAAATGCTATTGCCGCTAAGGAAATAGGAGGCCAGCACATGTCACTGCCGTCGTCCGCCAAGTACCTTGTCATCGGAGCCGGCATCCACGGCCTCTCCACCGCCTGGCACCTGGCCAAGGAGCAGCGCGCGGCCGGGGAGCAGCCCGACGTGCTGCTGATCGACAAGACCGGCGTCGGCGCCGGCGCCTCCGGCATTGCGTGCGGCGTCGTGCGCAACAACTACTACCAGCCGGCGATGAGCGAGCTGATGGCCGCCAACGTCGAGGTCTGGGAGCAGGATCCGGCCGCATTCAGCTACCACGCCGTCGGCTACATGGCGCTCGGCGCCGAGCGCCAGGTTGGCGACCTGACCGAGGTGCATGAGCGCCAGCAGAACATCGGCTACCCATCCGACCTGATCGTGGGCGAGAACGAGGTGCGCAGCTACATGACAGCGATGTTCCCCGACTGGCGGGCGCAAGGCGTGCACGTATGCCTGCACGAGCACAAGGGCGGCTTCGCCAACAACATGGCCTCGCTCCAGGGTCTCGCGACCAAGGCCAAGCAGGCTGGCGCGCGTCTGATCGACGGCGTTCGGGTGACCGGCTTCGAGATGGACGGGTCGGGCGCGGTGAGCCTTGTGCACACCGATCAGGGCGACATCGCCGTCGAGCAGGTGGTGGTGGGCGTCGGGCCGTGGATCGAGGATATCTGGACGATGCTCGGGCTGCCCAACACGCTCGACGTGCGCACGCCGACCGGCGACGTGCACCGCGACCAGGAGATGTGGACGTACTGGTACCTGCAGGAGGGCGAGATCGACGTCGACCCCAAGCTGCTCTCGCTGGAGGACGGATCGATGCCACCGGTGCTGCACGTCGACTCCGATGCCCCGCTCTACGCCGACGACGGCACGCTGATCACCGACGAGTTCTGGGGCAACTACTTCAAGCAGGATCTGCACGGCGTCCAGGGCGGCGCGGCACCGGTGATCGTCGGCCATGACTTCACCGTCGACCCCTATCCCACCGCCTCGGTCGAACCGGCCTTCGCGGACATGTGGTGCGCCTCGCTGTCGCACTGCATGAAGCGCTTTGAGGGCAAGCGAGCCACCTACAAGAACATCCGCTCGGGCGGCGTCGGCTGCTTCACGGTCGACAGCTTCCCGGTGTTCGACTACATGCGCCCGAACGTCTACGTGATCGCCGACTCAAACCATGGCTACAAGATGATCGGCGTCGGCCGCGAGGTGGCACGCGTGATGACCGGCGGCCACTCGAGCGTGCTGTCACCGTTCCGCTACGAACGGTTTGCCACGGGCGATCTCCACCCGGTCTCGAACAGCCCCTACCCCTGGTCGTAGCCACCAGCATCGCGCCGCGCGTGGGCAGCCACGATTAGCGCGCTGGCGCTCGCCACCCACGCCACCTCGGCGGCAGGCCGGCCGAGCGCCAGCTGGACGACCGGGGCGGCCGCCGCCGCGGCGATCCCGGCTGCGGTCGGCGCACGGGTGACGAGGGCGACGACGATGGCAACAGAGAGGCCGGCCAGCGCCGCCGTGGGGTCGAGCACAGCGATCGCGCCCAGCGCCGTGGAGAGGCCGCGACCGCCGCGCAGCCGAAGCTGCACCGGTAGCACGTGGCCGGCCACGACGGCTGCCATGCAGGCCGCCGTGCCGGCGGCATCCAGCCCCAGCAGCCGCCCCAGCGCGACCGCGACCGCGCCCTTGGCCAGGTCGAGCGTGAACACCGCCACCGCCACGCGCCGGCCGGCCACACGGCCGGCGTTACGCGCTCCGGTGCTTCCCGTGTGCCGGTCGCGCAGGTCGGCGCCGGTGGCACGCCGCACCAGCAGGTAACCGGGCGAGAGGCAGCCCAGCAGGTAGCTGGCGAAGGGCAGCAGGAACTCCACGGCGCCAGCCTAGATCAGCCGGGCAGGGCGGCCACCACGTCAACCGCACGCGCGTGACGCGCGGCGGCGGCGGCTGACAGCCGGCCGGCCGGTAACTCGACCACGAACGACCGCTCGCGCAGCGCCACGTTCTGCCAGTGAGGCGCCGTCCCGGCCAGCCACGCCGCCGGCCGATCGCGCATCCCAGCCGCGCGCGCGTACGCCCAGCCGTCGCCGCGGCTGGAGCCCCACGACCACACCAGGTTCATGTGCTGGTGATACCAGATCGTGACGTCGGGGCGAAGCCGCAGGATCAGCCGGCGGGCCACCTGCGACTCGACCGCCGACCACGGCCTGGGGCCGGCGTACTGGAGATCGAACCTGCGACCGATCGGGCGCCAGCCGGTGGGGACGTTGCGGTTGAGGTCGACCCCACGCCCGTTCAGCCGGGTACCCAGCGCGAGCCCGTCGGGGTTCAGATTGGGAACCAGCCAGAGATCGACGCCGGCGGGCGCTGGGTGGTGCATCAGCAGCCTCACGACACGCATCCCGGCGCACTCGGTGCCGTGGATGCACCCGACCACCAGGACACGGCGACCGGCGAACGGATCGCCCCGTTCGATCGCGACGATCGGCCGGCCCAGCGCGGAACGGCCGATCACTGTCGGTGGTGGTGCTGCGGCGGGCGGCGGTCCGATCGGGAACACGAGAGGCATACGTCCACCGGCACCAGGCGCGTCCGGAACGCTGAGAAGCGCCCGCCGGGCCGTGGCGGACGCTTCCGGGGCCGGAGCCTCGCGCCCTTCTGCGGGGGGCGCGGGGAGACTTTACAACATCTGACACGGGCGGCAGGGGCGTGCGCCGCGTCCGGATCGCGGGTCAGTGCGCCGGTGGTTCCCAACCCTCCAGCACCGGCGGCGACCAGTTGTCGCCGACCGTGCGTGAGCCCGCCACCCACGGCCCGAGCTCGGGCTGGGGAAACTTGCAGTGCTTCTCCTTCAGCTGGATCCCGTAGCTGTTGCCAGACTGCAGGTGGGTGATCAGCACCTTGCGGGCGATCTCGTTTTCCTGCCCCTTCGGAATCGGGAAGTACAACTTCAGGAACGAGTTCGAGTAGCGGTCGAACACGGCCGGGACGTCGTCCTCCATCAGCAGTTCGACGTCCTCCAGCCAGTTGATGTCCTCACCCGGCGTTGCGGCCATCAGGTCGACGTCGGCCGACAGGCTGGCGTCCTCCTGGTAGGGGAAGCGATGCCCGGCCAGATACTCGGCGTCGATGCCGCTGGTGGTCTTGTCCGGTTCGGTGGTCATGGTCGGCTCCTAATCTCCGGCGGCCTGCAGCGGCGTGGGCGTCTCGTTGTGGGTCAGCGCGTCACGCTGCTGCTGGTGGTCGACCAGCCGCTTGATCTCGTTCATCATCCGCTCCTCGGTCACGCCGGGGATGTAGCTGGTGCCGGCCAGCGGCACCTTCGCCATCGCGGCCGCCTCCGTCGTCAGCGCGCACAGGTCCTCCGGCTCGAGGCTGTGGATGTTGGTCTTACCGCAGGCCCGTGCCAGCATCTGCACCTCGAGCGTCAGCGTGTGCAGAAAGTTGTAGACACGCTCTGCCGCCTCGTCGACGACCAGCCGCTTACGCAGCTCCGGATCCTGCGTCGCCACACCCACCGGGCAACGGCCGGTATGGCAGTGGTAGCACTGGCCCGCGGGCACACCGATCGTGCCCTCGTAGTCGGTGACGCCCTCGATCTCCTTGTTGCAGTTCAGCGCCATCAGCGCCGAGTGGCCGATCGCGACCGCCTTGGCACCAAGTGCGATCGCCTTGGCGATGTCGCCGCCGTTGCGGATGCCGCCAGCAACGACCAGGTCGATCTCGTCCGCCAAGCCGACATCCTCAAGCGCGCGGCGGGCCTCGGGAATCGCCGCCATCAGCGGGATGCCGGTCTCCTCCGTGGCGATGTGCGGCCCGGCGCCGGTACCGCCCTCGGCTCCATCCAGGTAGATGATGTCGGGGCCGCACTTGGCGGCCATACGCACGTCGTCATAGACGCGGGAGGCACCCAGCTTGAGCTGGATCGGGATCTGGTAGTCGGTCGCCTCGCGCACCTCCTGGATCTTCAGCGAGAGGTCATCCGGCCCCAGCCAGTCGGGATGCCGTGCGGGCGAGCGCTGATCGATGCCGGCCGGTAGCGAGCGCATCTCGGCCACCTGCTCGGTGACCTTCTGCCCCATCAGGTGGCCACCCAGACCGACCTTGCAACCCTGGCCGATGAAGAACTCGCAAGCGTCGGCCAGCATCAGGTGATGCGGGTTGAACCCGTAGCGGCTCTGGATGCACTGGTAGTACCACTTGGTCGAGAGGTCGCGCTCGGGCGGGATCATGCCGCCCTCGCCCGAACAGGTTGCGGTGCCTGCCATCGAGGCGCCCTTCGCCAGCGCCATCTTGGCCTCCAGAGAGATCGCGCCGAAGCTCATGCCGGTGATGTAGACCGGGATGTCCAGCTCGATCGGCTTCTTCGCGAAGCGGGCTCCGAGGATGGTCTTGGTCTCGCACTTCTCGCGGTAGCCCTCGATCACGAACCGGGTCAGCGTGCCGGGCATGAACATCAGCTCGTCCCAGTGCGGGA
>JBBQUW010000023.1:0-43122 GCA_038212095.1 Gaiellales bacterium
GACGCGGGAGCCCTGCGATCGAGGTGGTGACAGCGGCGGCGATCGCACCCGCGCCGCCCGCCGCCAGCACCAGCCCAAACCCGCCGGCACCGCCGCCCACGTCGTTCTTGATCACGTAGGGCACCAGCACCTCGATCGGGCCCAGGAACACCAGCACCGTGATGCTGAACGCGGCCAACGTGCCCCACAGCCAGACGTTGTGGCGGACGTAGGTGAAGCCCTCGCCCATCTCGGCCAGCAGCGACCCGCGCGGCTCGTCGCGGGTCACCGGGCCGGCGTGCATCAGCACCACCATCCATGCCGAGAACAGGAACGAGCCGGCGTCGAGCGCGAACGCGGTACCGGTACCGGCCGAGGCGACCAGCACGCCGCCCAGCGCAGGCCCGATGAACTGCATCGCCAGCGGTCGCATCGCCTGGTCGAGCGAGTTGGCCTGCACCAGCAGCGCCTCCGGCACGATCTCCGGCACCAGCGCGGTGAACGACGGATTGAACAGCGCCTCGCCGGTACCGAACACCGCCGACAGGACGACCAGGTGCCAGATCTCGACGTTGCCGGTGGCGGCCAGCAACGCCAGCGCCCCGGCCGCCGCTGCTCGCAGCAGGTCGGCAACGATCATCTGCGGGGGGCGGCCGATGCGATCCGAGATGGCACCGCTGAACGGCAGCACCAGCACCGTGGGAAGCGTCCATGCCACCCCGGTCACGGCCAGGGCGGCCGGCGAGTTCGAGATCTGATACGCCTGCCACGCGATCGCAACCACGTACAGCCCGTCGCCGAGCAGCGAGACGGTCATGCCGGCCCACAGCAGGCGGAAGTCGCGTATACGCAGCGCTGCCAGCACCGCCGGCTATCTGCCCGTGAACCTGGCCGCGCGCTTCTCGAGGAAGGCGGCCACGCCCTCGCTGAAGTCCTCGCCCGCGGCCGCGGCGGTCTGCTCGATCGCCTCACGCTCCAACTGCTGCCGAAGGGTCGCGCCGGTCGCGCCGTCGATCAGTCGCTTCGTGAGCGCGATCGCCCTGGTCGGCCGCGACGCCAGATCGGCCGCCAGCGAGGCGGCCTCGCCGGCCAGTGCGTCGGCTGCCACGACGGCCGACACCAGACCGCGGTCGCGGGCGTCCGAGGCAGACAGCTTCTCGCCCGAGATCAGCCACGCCAGCGCTGCATCCGCGCCGATCAGGCGGGGGAGCGTGTACGAGAGGCCGGAGTCCGGTACCAGGCCGATGCCGATGAAGGCCGGCACGAGGCTGGCAGAGTCGGCCGCGATTCTGATGTCGCATGCCAGCGCGAGCGCCAGCCCGGCGCCGGCGGCGACGCCATTCACGGCGGCCAGCACCGGCTTTTCGAGCGAGCACAAGGCCAGCAGGTTGGGGTTGTAGCGGCGCCGCAGCAGCTCACCCACCAGCTCGGGCTCGCGCGGGAACTCGGACACGTCCTGTCCGACGCAGAAGCCGCGACCGGCGCCGGTCACCACCACCGCCCGCACGCTGGGATCGGCGGCCTCGACCAGCGCTGCCGCCAGCTGCTCGTGCATCGCCGTGTTGAACGCGTTCAGCACCTCCGGCCGGTTGAGGGTAAGCGTGAGCACGGCACCGGTATGCGTCAGCTCGAGTTCCATCAGTGAAGCCGCCTCATGCGGTGTGCTCGAAGATCGCTGCCTGACCCTGTCCGACGCCGACGCACAGCGTTGCCAGCCCGAAGCGAGCCCGCCGCCGCCGCAGCTCGTGCAGCAGCGACACCACCAGCCGGGCACCGCTCATGCCCAGCGGGTGTCCCAGCGCGATCGCTCCGCCGTTGACGTTGACGCGATTCGGGTCGACACCGAGCTCGCGAATCACAGCCACGCTCTGCGACGCGAACGCCTCGTTCAGCTCGACCAGGTCAATCTCGGCCACCGACAGCCCTGCCCGGGCCAGCGCCTTGGCGACCGCGGGCACCGGGCCGATGCCCATAACGCGGGGGTCGACGCCGGCCACGGCCCCGGAGACGAACCGGGCCAGCGGGCGCGCGCCCAACTGCTCGGCGCGATCGGCACTGGCGACCACGAGCGCGGCGGCGCCATCGTTGATGCCGCTCGAGTTGCCGGCGGTGACGCTGCCCCCCTCGCGGAACGCCGGCTTCAGCGACGCCAGCCTCTCGGCGGTCGCGTCCGGACGGGGATGCTCGTCGCGGCTCACGCCGACAACGTCGACCAGCTCATCGGCGAACCTCCCGGCGGCGTCGGCGGCCGCCCAAAGCTGCTGGCTGCGCAGCGCGAACGCATCCTGATCCTCCCTCGACACGTGCCACCTGTCCGCCACGTTCTCGCCCGTCTCACCCATCGACTCGAGCGGGAACAGCTCGGCCATGCGCGGATTGGGGAACCGCCAGCCAAGCGTGGTGTCATACAGCGGCCGGTCGCCGCGCGCGAAGGCTCGATCGGGCTTGGCGGTGACCAGTGGCGCCCGGCTCATCGACTCGACGCCGCCTGCCACGAACAAATCGCCCTCCCCGGCACGAACGGCGTGGCAGGCCGCCGTCACGGCAGCCAGGCCGGAGGCGCAGAGCCGGTTGAGGGTCACGCCGGGCACGTCCTGCGAGAGCCCGGCGAGCAACGCCGCCATCCGCGCGACGTTGCGGTTGTCCTCGCCCGACTGGTTGGCGGCGCCGATGTAGACGTCCTCGATCTGGTCTGCCGGGATCCCGGCTCGCTCCACAGCCGCGACGATGGCGGCCGCGGCCAGGTCGTCGGGCCGCACACCAGACAGGGCACCACCGTAGCGGCCGATCGGCGTGCGAACGGCGGAGAGTATGACGGCGTCAGGCATCGGGCCGAGTCTATCCGGCCGCGGCCGGCCGTCGGCGCCGGTCTCGCGGTCAGGCGGCCAGTGCCGAGGCGTCGTCCAGCCACGCCTGCAGCGCTGAGAAACTGTCGGCGCAGAACGCGGTGCCGACGTCCCGGCGCATCAACGCGAGCGCATCGCCGACCGGCATGGGCGCTCGGTACGGGCGCTCTGCGGTGAGCGCCTCGAAGACGTCGGCGACCGCCAGCAGCCGGGCGTCCCGCGGCAGCGCGTCTCCGGACAGGCCGCGGTGATAGCCCTTCCCGTCGAGACGTTCGTGGTGGGCCGCCGCCGCCACGGCCAGATGCGAGAACGCGGTCACCTTGAGCAGGATCTCCTCGGTATGAAGAGGATGGCGGCGGATCGCCGCCATCTCGTCGTCATCGAGGCGGCCCGGCTTGTCCAGGATCGCGTTCGAGACGCCGAGCTTACCGATGTCATGCAGGAGGCCGGCGCGACGGAGGTCGCGGATCGCCGAAGCATCGTACCCCCGGCGCAGCCCGATCTCGACCGCGATCTCGGCGACCCGCTCCGAGTGACGGGCGGTAAACGGCGACTTTGCATCGATCACCTGAGCAAAGGCCTGTGCGAGGCGGTCGAGACGCTCGTCATCAGCCTCCAGCAGCAGGTCGTCGCCCTCCACACCGGATGAATCGATCGACGCGACCTGCTGCCAAAGCGGATCCCCATCCTCGATCGCGACGAAGATCGCGGCCAGAGCGGGATCGAACCAGCGGCCGCTGCGGCGGCGCACCATCGTGCGGGCCGGCTCGACGCCGTCCCGCGCCAGGAATACCTCGGCCGTCTGCGCCAGACAGGCGATCCGGGCGAGAAGCGGAATCTGATCACCGGCCAAACCCATTGGCTTGCCATGACCATCCCAGTGCTCGTCCAACGCGAACACGGCCGCCGATGCAGCGGAGGGAAACTCGAGCATCGTCACGATCCGGGCACCGCGCTCGCAGCGCGTCTCGACGAGCTGATCACCATCTTTGGCCAGTCCGTTGAGCGCCCGCAGCACCTGCCGGGCCCGCGCCAACGGTGGTTCGCCACGACCGGCATGCGCAGCAGTGAACCGGATCGCCTCAGACGGACGCGACCAGTCGACGGCCTTGCCGAGACGCTTCAGCTCGAGGTCGTCGGCACCAAACAACGCCGCCATGCGGGCGGCGCTGCTGGAACAGCCCGCGTCCTTCAGCAACATCGCATAGAACAACGCCGACCGTTCGGCCTCACCCAGCTTCATCTCGGCGGCCAGGCGCATCGCGAGGGCGCAGCTTCGCCGCGCATGGCCGGGCGGCTGCCCCTCGGTCAGGTCAAGCGCGTGCGAGAGCGCGGAGATGACCTCTGATAGGCGAAAACTGCTCACCCACCGGTTATCGGCGGGAGGAGTCGATCGCGTAACGCCCGTCGCTGACAAGGTGCAGCACCGGTCGCTGGAATCCGTGGGCGAGGTCGACCGCCAGCTCGGCCGCCACCTCGGCCGGAAGCAGCGGGCCAGGCTGGTTGCCCGGGACGTGCCACTCGTGCAGACGCTCGTCGCTGGGCGCACCGTGCGGCCCGGAGACGATCTCAGCCAGCCGGTACAGGATCAGCTCATGACGGTAGTCGCCGCTCTCGACGTAGAGGTTCTCACTGACGTACAGCAGCCGGCCGACCGCGATCTCGAGGGCGGCCTCCTCCGTCATCTCGCGGCGCAGGCACTCCTCGGACGTCTCACCCGGCTCGAGGCCGCCGCCGGGCAGCCAGTAGAACGGCTCGCGTTCCCAGTGGTGAGTGCGGTCCATCAGCACCCGACCATCCTGCACGATCACCGCCCGCACCCGGATCGAGAGATCGGGCAGCGGCGCCCTAGGCAAGGGCGCGTTCGGCCGCGTAGACGGGCAGCACCCGTCGAAGGAACTCTCCCGTCGCGCTGGCCGCTGTCTCGGCCACCTCCTCGGGCGTCCCCTGGGCGAGGATCTCGCCGCCCTTGTCACCTCCCTCAGGGCCCAGGTCGAGCACCCAGTCCGCCTGCTTGATCACATCCAGGTTGTGCTCGATCACCAGGACGGTGTTCCCGGCGTCCGCGAGCCGCTGCAGCACCACCAACAGCTTCTCGACGTCATACACGTGCAGGCCGGTGGTCGGCTCGTCGAGGATGTACAGGGTACGGCCGGTCGCAACCTTGGAGAGCTCGGTGGCGAGCTTGACGCGCTGTGCCTCGCCGCCCGAGAGCGTGGTAGCGGGCTGGCCGAGCCGCATGTAGTCGAGCCCGACGTCGTGCAGCGTCTGCAGCCGCCGGCGCAGCTTGGGGATCTTGTCGAAGAAGCTGAGCGCCTCCTCGACCGGCATGTCGAGCACATCGGCGATCGACTTGCCCTTGAACTTGACCTCGAGCGTCTCGCGGTTGTACCGACGGCCGTGGCAGACCTCGCAGTTGATGTAGACGTCGGGCAGGAAGTGCATCTCGATCTTGATCGTGCCGTCACCGCGACAGGTCTCGCAGCGCCCGCCCTTGACGTTGAACGAGAACCGACCCGGCTTGTAGCCACGCGTCTTCGAGTCGACCGTCTGCGCGTAGAGCGCCCGGATGTGGTCAAACAGCCCGGTGTAGGTGGCCGGATTCGATCGCGGCGTGCGGCCGATCGGCGACTGGTCGATGTCGATCACCTTGTCGAACGCCTCGATGCCATGCACCGATCGATGCGCCCCCGGCTTGACCCGGCTGCGGGTGACGCGATTGAGGAGCGCCTTGTAGATCACCTCGTTGACCAGCGTGCTCTTGCCTGAGCCGGAGACGCCGGTGACGCAGATGAACTTGCCGACCGGCAGATCGACGTCGATCTGCTTCAGATTGTGCTCGGCAGCGCCGTGCACGCCGAACCAGCCCGAGTCGTGCAGCCGCCGGTCGGGCACCGGGATCTCGCGACGACCCGACAGGTAGGCGCCGGTAATCGAGTCGCGGTTGGCCATCACCTGGGCCGCTGTGCCCTCGGCGACCACGCGACCGCCGTGCTCGCCCGCGCCCGGCCCCATGTCGACGATGTGGTCGGCCGCGCGCATCGTCTCCTCGTCGTGCTCGACCACGATCACGGTGTTGCCAAGGTCGCGCAGCCGCTCGAGCGTCGTCAGGAGACGAGCGTTGTCGCGCTGGTGCAGACCGATTGATGGCTCGTCCAGGATGTACAGCACGCCCATCAGGCTCGATCCGATCTGTGTCGCCAGCCGGATCCGTTGGGCCTCGCCGCCAGACAGCGTCGCCGCCGCGCGGTCGAGGCTGAGGTAGCCGACGCCGACGTTCTCCAGGAAGCTCAGCCGCTCGTTGATCTCCTTCAGGATGCGAGCGCCGATCGCCTGCTCAGTGTCGCTCAGCTCCAGGCCAGCCACGAACGTGATCGCGTTCTCGACCGAGCGGTGCGTCAGCTGCGAGATGTTGAGGCCACCGATCGTGACCGCCAGGCTGGTGTCGCGCAGCCGCGCGCCCTTGCACTGCGGGCACGGCTTGAGCGTCATGTACTCCTCGATGCGCTCCTTCTGCAACGACGATTCGGTCTCGCGGTAGCGCCGCTCGAGACCGGGGACGATGCCCTCGAAGGCCAGCATGTAGCTGCGCTTGCGACCCATCCTGTTGCGGTAGGAGACGTACAGCTTCTCGCCATCGGTGCCGCTCAGGAACAGATCGCGCTCCCGTTGGCTGAGCTCCTGCCATGGCGTATCGAGATCGATCTCGTACCGCTCGGCGATGGCCTGGATCACCTGCTCGTAGAAGTTCGAGTTGATCACCGTCCACGGCACCAGCGCACCCTGCGCGATCGAGAGCGATGGGTCGGGCACGATCAGCTCGGGATCGATCTCGCGCTGGGTGCCGAGCCCAGTGCAACGGGTACAGGCGCCGTGCGGCGAGTTGAACGAGAAGATGCGGGGAGCGAGCTCGGGCAGCGAGATGCCGTCGTCGGGGCACGAGAAGCGCTCGGAGTAGGTGCGCGTCGGCCCGTCCACCTCGGCGATCTCGATCAGCCCCTCAGCCAGCCGCAGCGCCGTCTCGATCGAGTCGTTAAGCCGTGCCCGCAGTCCCGGCTTGAGCACCAGCCGGTCGACCACGACCGAGATCGTGTGGCGGATCTGCTTGTCCAGCGCGGGCGGCTCCTCGAGCAGGTGCTGGGCGCCGTCGATCTTGACGCGCGTGTACCCGTCGCTGCGCAGCTGCTCGAGCAGATCGCGGAACTCGCCTTTGCGACCGCGGACGATCGGCGCGTCGACGGTGAAGCGGGTGCCATCCGGCATCGCGAGCACCTGATCGACGATCTGCTCGGCCGACTGGCCGGAAACGGGCTTGCCACAGGTGGGACAGTGGGGACGGCCGACCCGTGCATACAGCAGCCGCAGGTAGTCGTAGATCTCCGTCACCGTTCCGACCGTCGATCGGGGGTTTCGGGTGGTGGTCTTCTGGTCGATCGAGATCGCCGGCGAGAGACCCTCGATCGAGTCGACGTCCGGCTTGTCCATCTGGCCGAGGAACTGGCGCGCGTAGGCGGACAGCGACTCGACGTAGCGGCGCTGCCCCTCGGCGTAGAGCGTGTCGAATGCCAAGCTTGACTTGCCGGAGCCGGAGAGGCCGGTGATCACCACCAGCCGATCGCGAGGCAGGGTGACCGTGACATCCTTCAAATTGTGTTCCCGGGCACCCCGGATCACGATCTCGTCGCTCGTCACGAACCCCCCAGACTCGGCTTGAACAAGCGGAAACGACTCTGAGTCTAGCAGCCTGTCGGGAGGGGAACGCATGTTCGACGCAGCGTACCATGCAGGGCCGACGACGCGCTCGATTGCTCAAACCGGCGCGGGTCTGGCCGATCACGTGCTTGATGCGCACCCGTCAACAACGGCACCACTTCCGGGTCGCCGGCGAGTGGCGCGGGATCTGCCACCGAATCGCAAATGATGGGCTGCTGGGAGATCCGTTCACGGCCTGTACGGTCGACGTCTCGGCAGGCGGAATGCTGATGACGACGGACGAGCTCGTATACCGTCCGGTCAAGATCGCGGCGCTGCTGGACATGGTCGAACCAAAACTGGTCGTGCGCGGCACTGTGGTACGGGCGGGCGGCTTGAACGGCCGGCACCTGTGCGCGATGCGCTTCGACTCGCTGGACGCCGCCACCACCTTCAAGCTCGCCCAGTTCGTGTTCCGGGAGACGAAGCAACGCGGTCAGGCGACCGCGCCGGTCATGTCCGGCCGCACCGACTGGTGGCGCTTGCGAGGATCGGACGGCGGGGATCAGTCGCCGGCCGACCAGGACGCAGCCTAGAGCGCCGACTCCAGCGCGCGTTCGCGGTCCACGAGCGGCCGGCGGGTGGTCGACCTCGGCGGGTCGATCCCCAGCAACAGCGCGAACACCAGGTCAGGCTGGGGCAGTCGGCGCACACCGAGCAACGGCCCCTGCCGCCCGCCCGCGCTCACGATCACGCTGCCGTAGCGCAGCAGCCGACCGCTGCCCGAGAGATGGATCTGGAGGTCGTTCAGCGCGTCGACCGGCACGGAACTGATCCGCCGCGACAGCGTGCCGGACGTCAGCAGCACGCGCCGGTCGGTGATCACCAGACGGCGCGCGTTCCAGCGCAGGACGCGCTTCAGCAGACCGATCATCGAGAACGTGACGACGATCGCCGCGAGCACCGCCGCCGCCCACCTCAGGGGCGTGGGAGCCGGCGACGCTGCCGTCTCGTAGGCGCCCCCGCCAAACAGCAGCACGGCCGCGAGACTGCGCGCGAACGGCCGCAGCAGCACCACGCCGTGCTCGCGTGTCACCAGGTGGACGCGTTCGTTGGAGGAGACGAGGCGGTCGAGTCGCATGGGCATAGTGAATTCGGCGGCGTCATGCCGAGTCCTGCCCCGCGGCGCCGCGGCGCCGCGCGTAGTAGGCGCGCGCCTTGGCGCGGCTGCCGCAGGTCGACATGTCGCACCACACCCCTGATCGGTTCCGTGTCGCGTCGTAAAAGGCCCAGCGGCAGTCCGGGTTGCGGCACGTCTTCAACCGGGGCCAGCTGCCGTTGCCGACGGCCGCCACCACGATGCCGAGCAGCCGGCCGAGGCCGCCGGCAACCCCGCCGGTGCTGGGCGCCAGCGCCACGGTGCCGCCTGGCTCGAAGTTCGGCCGCAGACCGCTGGCATCAGACAGCGCATCGAGCGTTGCACAGGCGCGATCGGAGGGCGGCCGGCCGGCGTTGGCGCCCGCCAGCTCGCGCAGAGCCTCGCGCATCGCCACGGCGACCGCCAGCTCGTCCTCGCCGACCGCGGCCGACACCGGCAACAGGGCGCGCGCCGACAGCCATCGGCGCAGATCGACCGGCTGCTCGAGCTGCTCGTGGCCCTGTTCCGGGCCGGCGGTGTTGATGAACGCCCGCACCAGCTCGAGCTCGCCGGGAGCGGCGCCACGAACACGTGCTAGTACCATCGTTTCGCCATTGCTGGTCAACCTTACCAGCAACCTTGCGACGCTGGTATCAGGGTGCGCTGATCGGCGCCGGTGCCATCTCGAGGTCTCGGCGCAGCTGCTTGATCTCGTCACGCAGCTTGGCCGCGTACTCGAAGCGCAGCTCCTCGGCGGCCGTGAACATCTCCTGCTCCAACTCCACCACCAGCTTCTCGAGATCGTCGCGGCCAAGCCCCTCGGTGCGGGCGCCGCGGCGGCCGCGGCCAGGAACGGTCGGCGACTCCTGGGTGAGGAACTCGGCGATGTCCGAGACACCCTTGCGGATGGACTGCGGTGTGATGCCGTGCTCGGCGTTGTAGGCGAGCTGGATGTCGCGGCGCCGGGTGGTCTCGTCGAGCGCCACCCGGATCGCCTCCGTGATCTTGTCGGCGTACATCAGCACACGCCCGTTCACGTTACGCGCGGCGCGGCCGATCGTCTGGATCAGCGCCGTCTGACCGCGCAGGAAGCCCTCCTTGTCGGCATCCAGGATCGCGACCAGTGACACCTCTGGCAGGTCGAGGCCCTCGCGCAGCAGGTTGACCCCGACCAGCACGTCGTACTCCCCCAGCCGCAGGTCGCGCACGATCCTGATCCTCTCCAGCGTGTCGATCTCGCTGTGGAGGTAGCGCGTGCGGATTCCGGCCTCGAGCAGGTAATCGGTCAGGTCCTCGGACATCTTCTTGGTCAGCGTGGTGACCAGCGTCCGCTCGCCGGCGTCTATGCGGCCGCGGATCTCGGCCATCAGATCGTCCACCTGGCGGCGCGTTGGCCGCACCTCCACCTGTGGATCGACCAGGCCGGTGGGCCGGATGATCTGCTCGGCCACGTGGGTCGACTGCCGCAGCTCGTAGGCGCCAGGCGTGGCCGAGACGAACAGCAGCTGTGGCACACGCTCGAGGAACTCGTCGAACCGCAGCGGGCGGTTGTCGAGCGCGGACGGCAGCCGGAAGCCGAACTCGACCAGCGTCTGCTTCCGCGAGCGATCGCCCTCGTACATGCCGCCGATCTGCGGCACCGTCTGGTGGGACTCGTCCACCACCACCATGTAGTCGTCGGGGAAGTAGTCGAGCAGCGTGTGCGGCGGCGTGCCGGCGTCGCGGCCCTCCAGGATCCGGGAGTAGTTCTCGATGCCGTTGCAAAATCCCATCTCTCGCAGCATCTCCATGTCGTACTCGGTGCGCGATCGCAGCCGGTGGGCCTCGAGCATCTTGCCCTCGGACTCGAGCTCGCGCAGGCGGCCGTGGAGCTCGGTGGCGATGCCACCCACGGCCCGCTCAACCTGGTCGCGCTCCATCACATAGTGCGTTGCGGGATAGACCGCCAGGTGGTCGAACTTGGCAAGCACCTCGCCGGTCATCGGATCGAAGTGCGAGATCGATTCCACCTCGTCTCCAAACAGCGAGATGCGGTAGGCCGACTCCATGTTCGCCGGCTGCACCTCGATCACGTCGCCGCGGGCGCGGAACTTGCCGCGGCCAAGCACGACGTCGTTGCGGGCGTACTGGATCGAGACCAGCTTCTCGAGGATGCGCTCGCGCGGGTTCTGGTCACCGACGGCCAGGAACAGCACCATCTCCTCGTAGCGATCGGGCGATCCCATGCCGTAGATGCACGAGACCGAGGCCACGATCAGCACGTCGCGGCGGGTGAACAGCGCGGCGGTGGCGGCGTGGCGCAGCCGATCGATGTCATCGTTGATCGAGCTGTCCTTCTCGATGTAGGTGTCCGAGGTGGGCATGTAGGCCTCGGGCTGGTAGTAGTCGTAGTAGCTGACGAAGTACTCAACCGCGTTGTGGGGGAAGTACTCTCGAAACTCGTTGCACAGCTGCGCGGCCAGCGTCTTGTTGTGCGCGATCACCAGCGTCGGCTTCTGCACCCGCTCGATCAGGCGGGCAACCGTGTGGGTCTTGCCTGTGCCGGTGGCGCCGAGCAGCGTCGAGAAGCGGTCGCCGCGAGTGACGCACTCGTTCAGCTCCTCGATCGCACGCGGCTGGTCGCCGGTGGGCGAGTAGTCCGCCGAAACGCGCATCTCAGGCATGCCGGAAGTCTATCCGAACGCGCGTTCGCAGGACGTCGGCGTCCCCACCGCCGTGTACTCTCGCACCGTGGCCGTTGTGATCGAGAAGCACACGTCCGCGGCCGCCTCGCCCGCCGCCGTGTTCGCGTTCCTCCACGACCCGCAGCGACGCGGCGCCTGGGATATCTCGGTGGAACGAGCCACGCTCGAGGCCCAGCCGTTGGCGGTGGGTGCCAGGCTGCGGTTGGAAGGGCGGCGGCTGGCACCGTCGTGGCTCGGCGAGTACGTCGAGTACGACCCTCCGCGCCGCTCCAGCCTGCGGCTGGTGGAAGGCGACGGGATGCCGTTTCACGCCTTCGCCCAAACGATCACGGTCGCGCCCGACCCGGGCGGCTCGCTGGTCACGCTGCGGCTGGAGTACGAGCCGGCCGGCGCGCTGCGGATGCTCGAGCCGGTGACGCTGCGAACGCGGCTGCGCAAGGTCAGCGCCGGCTCGCTGAACGCCGTGCGGGGGCAGTTCGCGTGAGCGACGCCAACCTCGGCTCGCGGGAGGTGGCGGCGGACTACGACCTGATCTACGCCCAATGGGATGCTCACGTCGACCGGTTGGTGCAGATCATGAACGGCCATTTGCCGGTGGTGCCAGGCGGCACCCTGCTGGACGCCAGCTGCAGCTCCGGCCTCTCGCTGGACGCGGCCCACAGGATCGGGTGGCGAGTCACCGGCGCCGACCCCTCCCCGGCGATGCTCGACCGGGCCCGCGCGCGGGTGCCAGATGCCGAGTACGGGACGGTCGAGATTCGCTCGCTGGGCCAGATGTTCACGGCCAGATTCGACGCCGCGATCTCGATCGGCAACGCGCTGCCGATGTTGCCGCGAGGGCAGGTGCCGGCCGCCCTGCGTTCGATGCGGGAGTGCGTGAAGGACGGCGGTGCACTGATGCTGGCGATCCGTGACTTCAGCGACCGCATCAAGTCGGGGGTGTGGCGGGACGATCCGGTGGCCCGAGTGCAGGCGCGGTTCGTCTACCAGGGCGGCGAGAGCATCATCTACACGCTCGACATCACCGACGCGAACGGCAGCCGGAGCCACGAGCTGACGCTGCATCCGATCTCACCGCTCGAGCTCGAGGCGGCGGTGCTTGCGGCCGGATTTCACGTCACGCGGGCCAGCCGCATCGCCGGCCGGGTCGTGATCGCCGCCACCGCGGTCTGAGCCGTATCCGGCCGAGCGCTCAGCCGTACAGCTCGGAGTGATAGGCGCGCCGGTACAGCGTCTCCAGGCGCTCCACGTCCGCCACGTAGGCCCGCGTCTCGGCGAACTGGATCCGAACCGGTCGACCGGCCCGCGTGGCGGCGATCCAGCGGTCGACGTTGGTCTGACCGGCGTTGTATGCGGCCAGAGCGAGCTCGACGCTGTTGGGATACCGGCCGTAGATCTGTTCCAGGTGCCGCAGGTACCAGCATCCATAGCGGAGGTTGAGATCCGGATCGAGGAGGTCGGTGGCGGGGTTGAAGGTGGTGCCCCCGGTGTGCAGGGCGATGCCTCGCGCCGTGTCGGGCAGCAGCTGCATCAGGCCGACGGCCCCGGCGGCGCTGCGCGCACGCGGGTTGAACTGCGACTCCTCGTACACGACCGCGGCCACGAGGGCTGGATCGAGGTGGTAGAGACGGGCGTTGCCAGACACCTCCGCCGGGTAGTCGAGCGGGTACCAGAGGCGAACCCACCAACCCGGCTGTTCGTGTCGGACAACGAGGAAGCCCGCCAACCCCAACGCCGCCGCCACCATCACTGCGACCAGCAGCCGCCTCACGTCAGCTCGCGCACGAGCTCGCCGACCCAGCGGTCGAGGTCGTCCAGGCTGCCGGTGTTCTGGTAGACGTGCTGGGAGCGGGCGACCTTCTCGCTCTCGGGGAGCTGATGCGCCATCCGCGCCGCTGCCCCGAGCCGCCGCCGCTCGCGTACCTGCTTCGGCGCCGTGATGGTCACGATCGTGTCGTACCGCTGTTCGATGCCGGCCTCAAACAGCGTCGGAGCCTCGTGCACCAGCAGCGGCGCGCCCGCGGCCAACTGGTTGTCGCGCCACTCGGCGAACCGCGTGGCGATCAGCGGCAGCAGCAGCGCCTCCAGCCAGCGGCGCTCGTCCGCGTCCGAGAACACTCGCTCGGCGATCACGCCGCGGTCGACCGTGCCGTCGGCGCTCACCACCCGGTCGCCGAAGTGCTCGGCCACGGCCGATCTCACCGCCGGCAGCAGGTAGAGCTCGCGCACCACCTCGTCGCTCGACAAGGTCGATGCGCCGTGGCGCCGGAACGCGGCCAGCGCCTCCGACTTGCCTGACCCGATGCCGCCGGTCAATCCGACGACCAGGGGTCGGCGCATTACTCCTCCGGCGCCTCTTCGACGGCAGGCTGACTCTCGCCGACCGGCTCAGCCTCGGCCACGTCGCCCGCCTCAGCCACGGGCTCGTCGTCACCGGCCGGCTCTGCATCTGCCTCAGGCTTGTCGATCGCCACCGGCTCGTCCGCTGCCACGGGCTCGTCCTCGACGACCGCCTCTGGGTCGGCGGGTGGCTGCGGCGCGTCGGATTCCTCGGCCGGCTCGTCCCGCTCGGCCTCGGCATCGACGTCCGCAAACACCTCTTCGGACAGACCCAGGTTGGGTACCGGCGCCTCGGCGATGCCGGTGGTGGTGCCGTCCATCTCGATCCGCTTGACCGTCTCGCCCGCCTCCACGCGCTTCAGCGACAGCGAGAGGCGGCGGCGCTCGGCGTCGATCTCGATCACCTTCACGTTCACCTCGTCGCCTTGGTTGACGACGTCGCGGGGATTCTCGACGTGATGATCGGCCAGCTCGGAGATGTGCACCAAGCCTTCGACGCCTGACAAGATCTCGGCGAATGCGCCGAACGTGACCACCTTGGTGATGCGCCCGACCACGACGTCGCCCTGATGGGTCTCGTCGATCACGCGTTGCCAGGGGTCAGTCTGGGTCTGCTTGAGCCCAAGCGAGATGCGCTGGCGGTCGCGGTCGACGTCCAGCACCTTGACCTTGACCGTCTGGCCGATCTCGAGCACCTCTGAGGGGTGGTTGACGTGGCTCCACGACAGCTCCGAGATGTGGATCAGGCCATCGATGCCGTCCAGGTCGACGAACGCGCCGAAGTCGACGATGTTCGAGATCACGCCCTCCACCTCGGTGCCTGGCGAGAGCCGGTCGAGGATCTGCTGGCGCTGCTCGCGACGCTCCTCCTCGAGCACAGCACGGCGCGACAACACGACGTTGTTGCGGCTGCGGTTGAGCTCGATCACCTTGCAGCGAAGCGTCTGATCGCGGTACTCGTCCAGATCCTGGACGCGTCGGATGTCGACCAGCGATGCCGGCAAGAAGCCGCGCACGCCGAGGTCGATGATCAGGCCGCCCTTGACGACCTCGATCACGGCGCCCTCGACCGGCTCGCCGCTCTCCGCGGCAGCCTCGATACGGCGCCACGCCTTCTCGAACCGGGCGCGCTTCTTGGACAGGATCAGACGCCCATCGGCGTCCTCCTTCTGCAGCACGAGAGCATCGATGATGTCCCCGACGGTGACCTCTTCGTCCGGGTTGACCGACCGCCGGATCGAGAGCTCCGAGATCGGGATCACGCCCTCGCTCTTGTAGCCGATGTCGACCAGGATCTCGTCCTTGTCAACGCGTACGACCGTGCCGCTGACGACGTCGCCCTCACTGAAGTTCGTCATCGTGCGGTCGTAGTCGGGGACGAGCTGGCCGTCCACCTCGATCATCCAGGTGTCGTTGTCCTCGACGGCCGTTTCAGAGTGCTGCTGGTCGGTTGAAGCCATGTAGGTAGATCAGTCCTCTCAGAATTTTTTTGGCGCACACCGAGTCCACCCGGACAGCCGAGCGCCGCTGCGCAGTATACAGGCCGAATTGCGACAGATGACGGTTACCGTGCGCTGGTGTACGTGTGGTCGTGGAGCACGATCAGCGCGCCGCCGGCCGGCACGGTGACGGTGCCGCCGAACGCGAGCGTGACCGTCTCGTCCAGCGGGGCGGGGTTGACGGCCACCGAGGCGTTGGCGAACTCGCGCGTCCACACGTCACCCTGGTGCATCGCGACGTCCACCGGCAGCCCGGCATCGACCCGGTAGAGCGGGTCGAGCGCCACCGCCTGATCGATGCCGTACGAGGACTGCGGCCCGGAGACGAGCAGGTACGAGGCGAGTCCGAACACGCGCGTACCGGGATCCATGCTGCCGCCGTCATCCACCCACGCGCCCACGTGCGCGTCGACAGCGGCCTCAAAGTAGCGAAACAGCGTCAGCCAGTCGGCCCCGATCCGCGAGGCGAAGCCGGCCCGCAGCGTAACCGCGTCGGTGCTGGCGATCTGACGCGGATCGACCACCGTGGCCGGGCCGTTGTCGGCAACCAGCGAGAAGCCGTTGGTCTTGAGCCCACCCCGCACCACCTCGAGCGCCTGGGCCAGGTACAGCGTGCGGTTGTCATCGGTCATCGGCGCGCCGGTGCGGGGGTCGATCGGCTGCGCTGACCAGTCCTGCCGGTTGCCCACGTCCACCAGCTCGACGCCGCTCCAGCCGTCCGCCGAAAGCTGGGCGACGACCGCATCCGCCCAGGCTGCCTGGAAGTCGATGTTGCCGAAGTCGAACAGCACCCACTCGGGGTGGTCGAGGGCATGCACCTCACCGCCGGCTGCGTCGTGCAGGATCCACTCCGGGTGGTCGCGCCGCACGATGGCCAGGTCGAGGCCGGGCTGGGGGCAGCTGTCGCACGCGCTGAAGCCGTACTCCAGCACCCGCGTCTGCCAGGTCAGCACGTTTGGATCGGCAGCCATGAAGCGCTTCGGTGTGCTCGACCAGCCGGGGCTGCCAACCACGTTTCGGTAGGTGCGGGCCAGGCACGCGGCCTGCGCTGCGGTCGGTGGATCGACCGGCGCGATGGTCAGCGCGACGCTGGGTGGCGCGGTCGCTGCGCAGGTGGCAGGCGGGGGCGTGGTGGTGCCGGCGGAGGCTCCCAGGCAGCCGGTCGCCAGCAGCACGAGCGCCAGCGTCGCCGCCGTTACGCCCCGCCGCATGCCTCACAGCGCGTGACAGGAGTGGCGATCAGGCCGCCGTCCGGAGGAGTGATGACCGCCACCGGATCAACCACCATCGCCGAGCCGCACTGGGGACAGAATCCGCCGTCAGGGTGGTTGTGGTGGAGCGTGAACCGGACGTCTGCCGACAGCACGCGACCGTTGGCCGAGAGCACGCCGCGGTCGCCGCGGACGCGGCCGAACTGCAGTTGGACGTCGCCCAGCCGCTGCTCGGAGCCGATCTGGACGCTGCCGGTGGCCACTCCCATCGCCGCATCCAGCGCGTCCGGGTACACGGCCGGCAGGAACAGCTCGGCGATCACCGCCTCCGCGCGCTCGCCGGCCTCCAGCCACAGGTAGCTGCCGGCCTCCTCGCCGCGGTGTGCCGGGATTGCGTACAGCACGCCGGACACCTGCAGCCAGTCGCTCACTTCGCGTCCAGCCATGTGGCACCCACTCCCACCTCGACCTCGAGCGGCGGATCGAGCGGATACGCCTGCACCATCTCCTCGACGACCAGCGTGCGCATCGCAGCCACCTCTCCATCCCGAGTCTCGAACACGAGCTCGTCGTGCACCTGCAGCACGAGCCGTGATTCCAGCCGCTCATCGCGCAGGCGGCGATGACATTCGATCATCGCGACCTTGATGATATCGGCCGCGCTGCCCTGCATGACGGTGTTGACCGCAAGCCGCTCGCCGAGGCTGCGCGTGTTGTAGTTGGAGGCGCGCAGTTCCGGGATGGGCCGGCGGCGCCCGAACAGGGTGGTGACGTAGCCATCCTGCTTGGCCCGTTCGACCACGCTGCGCATGAACTCGTTGACGTGCGGGAAGCGGGCCAGGTAGAGATCGATGTAGGACTGCGCCTCCTCGCGGGAGATCGAGAGCTGCTCGGACAGGCCAAACGAGCTGATGCCGTAGATGATGCCGAAATTGACCGCCTTGGCCCGGTTGCGCTCCTCCGGTGTCAGCTGCTCGGCCGGCTTGCCCAGCACCTCCGACGCGGTGATGCGGTGGATGTCGTCGCCGCGTGCGAACGCCTCCCGCAGCGCCGGCTCACCCGACAGATGAGCCAGGATCCGCAGCTCGACCTGCGAGTAGTCGGCGGACATGATCGAGCAGCCGGGAGCCGCCACGAAGGCGCCGCGGATCTCCCGGCCGAGCGGCGTTCGGATGGGAATGTTCTGGAGATTGGGCCGGATCGAGCTGAGCCGCCCGGTGGCGGCGGTGGTCTGGCTGAACGTCGTGTGGAGGCGCCCATCGGCCGGGTCGATCAGGCTTGGCAGCGGCTCCAGGTACGTATTCAAGAGCTTCGACTGCTCGCGCCAGGCCTCGACCAGATCGACGATCGGATGCAGTGCCCGCAGCTTGCTGAGCACGCGCGCATCGGTGGAGTAGCCGGTCTTGCCTTTGCGGTCGGTGGGCAGCCCCAGCCGGTCGAACAGCACCTCGCCCAGCTGCTTGGGCGATCCGATCACGAACGGCCCGCCGGCCAGCTCGTGCAACTGCAGCTCGAGCTCGTCCAGCTGATCGCGCAGCTTGGCCGCGATCTCGGCCAGCCGGTAGCTGTCGACCAGCACGCCGAAGGTCTCCATCGCACCCAGCACAGGCACCAGCGGCAGCTCGATCTCCTGGTACAGCGCGGTCATCTCGCGTTGCTCGATCCGCTCCGCCAGTCCGGCATGGATGGCGATCTGGGTGGCGGCGGCAGCCACCAGCGCCGCTGTCTCGGGGTCGGACTGGACGGTCACCGCCATCCCGCGCTCCTCGGCCAGGTCGGCGATCTCGTAGCCCGACCGGCCCGGATCGAGCAGGTAGGCGGCCAGCTGGGTGTCGCCGGCCGGCAGCAGCCCGGGAAGGTGCAGCCCGTGGGTGATCACACGCCGATCGCCGAGCGCCGCGATCAGGTCAGAGCCGTCCACCTCGACCACCAGCACGTCACCATCGGGCGGCGCAACCGCCGCGCGGCCGGCGGCGGTCGCCAGACCGACCTCGTGCGGCAGCCCCGCCAGCTCGGACCGATCCGCCTCGTGCCAACCGAGCTCGCTGCGCTCGACCTCGCCGCCCGGCGCTGCCGGGATCGCCTCTTCCAGCTCGTCGACACGCTTCAGCAGCGCCCGGAACTCGAGCCGGCGGAACATCTCCTTGATGCCCGAACGGTCGGGCGGGGCGGCGATCAGCTGGACGAAGTCGACCTCAATCGCAAGCCCACGGTCGATCGTCGCCAGCTGCTTGGATTTGACCGCGTCCTCGGTCGCATCCTGCAGCGACTGGCGTCGCTTGTCGCCCGGCACCTGGTCGAGGTGGGCATAGATCCCCTCCATGCTGCCGAACTGCACCAGCAGATCGGCAGCAGTCTTCTCGCCAATGCCCGGCACCCCTCTGATGTTGTCCGAGCTGTCACCCTTGAGGCCGATGAAGTCAGGGATCAGCTCCGGACCGATGCCGTAGCGCTGCCGGATGCGGTCGGGTGTGTACACGACCACGTCCGAAATGCCGCGCGGCGTCATCATGATGCAGACGTTGTCGGAGGCAAGCTGGAAGGCGTCACGGTCGGTCGAGACGACGCAGACACGATGGCCGTCGCGCTCGGCAATGGCCGAGAGCGTCCCGATCACGTCGTCGGCCTCCATCCCCTCCACCCGCAGGTTGCGGTATCCGAAGGCATCAACCAGCGGCTCGAAGAACGGTCGCTGCTGCTTGAGCAGCTCCGGAGTCGGCTTTCGATGCGCCTTGTACTGCGCGTCGAGCTCGAGCCGGGCGGTGGGGCGCTCGTCCCACGCCACGAGCACGGTCGGCGGCCGGTAGTCGGCGAGCAGCTTCATCAGCATGTTGGCCATGCCGAGCAGCGCGTTGGTGGGCTGGCCGTCCGCCGTCTGCAGCTCCTCGGGCAGCGCGTGGAAGGCGCGGTAGGCAAGGCCGTTGCCGTCGATCAGAAAGACGTCACAGCCCTTGGCCGGCGCATCGTCGAGGTCGATGTCGGACGGCTTGGTCTGCTTCACGGTTGCCACGGGATCAGCCTATCGACAGGAACCCGAGCACGAGGCGGTCGAACTCGTCCGGGCGCTCCATGCTGGGCAGGTGGGCGGTGCCTGCGATCAGCTCACGGCGGGCGCTGGGAAGCGCGGCTGCGATCACGTCCGCCATCTGGTGCATGTCGGCGATATCGTGCTCGCCGACCACAACCAGCGCTGGAGCAGCGACCTCGCCCAGCCGGCTGCCCAGGTCGGCAACCAAGAGCGCCTCCTCGGCCGCCTCGCCGGCCGCGAGCTGCAGCTCGAAGGCGCGCCGCTGCATCTGGTGCACGTCGCGCCAGACCCCGGCATCGACCTCGTCCGGCGAGCGGCCGTCGCCGTCCACCCAGAACCGCGCGTTGACCTCGCTGGCTGCATCCAGATCGCCCGCCGCCAGCGCCGCCTCCTCGGCGGCAGCGAACTCCCGCACGTCCTGCGACCACTCGTGGTCGGGCAGCCCGGCGCCGCTCAGCACGAGCCTCGAGACCAGGTCGGGCCGCGCCACCGCCAGCTCGAGCGCGACCCGGCCGCCCAGCGAGACGCCCACCACCGCCGCCTGGGTGATGGCCTGGTAATCGAGCAGCTGGGCCAGGTCGGCGGCGTGGGAGAATGGCTGAGGAGCGATCGGCGAGCGGCCGAACCCACGCATGTCATGGCGTAGCAGGCGATGGCCGGGCACGAACGAGGGCCACTGGCGATCCCACATGCGGCTGTCACAGATGCCGGCATGCACGAGCACCAACGGCCTGCCCTCACCCTCCAGTTGGTGATACAGAGCCATCGGCGGAAACCCTACCGCGCCGCCCCTGCCATCGCCTGCCGCCGATCCCGCGCGAGCGAGCGGTTACGCTTCGCGATCCATGTCTCGCAACCCGTCCGCCTCATACAGCCTCACCATGCGGCTCGAGATGCCGTCCGAGTCCGGCTCGTTCGCCACCGTGGCGGCCGCCATCGCCGAGGCCAAGGGCGATGTGGGCGCGATCGACCTGGTGCGCGTCAGCAAGGAGAACACCGTCCGCGACATCACCGTCTCGGCGTCCGATTCCGAGCACGGCCAGCGGATCGTCGACTCGGTGCGCACGGTGCCGGGCGTGACGCTGGTGAACGTCAGCGACCGCACCTTCCTGATGCACCTGGGCGGCAAGATCGAGGTGCGAAACAAGGTGCCGGTGAAGACCCGCGACGACCTCTCGATGGCCTACACGCCGGGTGTCGCCCGCGTCTGCATGGCAATCGCGGCAGACGTCGAGAAGGCTCGCTCGCTGACGATCAAGCAGAACACGGTGGCGGTCGTCACCGACGGCACGGCGGTGCTCGGTCTGGGCGACATCGGGCCCGAGGCGGCGATGCCGGTGATGGAGGGCAAAGCGATGCTGTTCAAGGAGTTCGCCGGCATCGACGCCTGGCCGATCGCCCTGAACACCAAGGATACGGACGAGATCATCGCGATCGTGAAGGCGATCGCGCCCGGGTTCGGCGGCATCAACCTCGAGGACATCGCCGCGCCGCGCTGCTTCGAGATCGAGGGCCGGCTGCGGCAGGAGCTCGATATCCCCGTCTTCCACGACGACCAGCACGGCACGGCGGTGGTGGTGCTGGCCGGCCTGCTGAACGCGGCCAAGCTGGTCGAGAAGCGGATGGACGAGCTGCGGGTGGTGCTGGTGGGCGTCGGCGCGGCGGGCGTTGCCGTGAGCAAGCTGCTGATGCGAGCTGGCGTCACCGACATCGTCGGATGCGACCGCGACGGCTCGTTGTACAACGGCAAGAAGGGCCTGGTCGGGATCAAGAAGTGGTACGCCAAGCACACCAACCCGCGCGCCTTCGATGGCAGCGCGAACCACGCGCTGGAGGGAGCCGACGTGTTCATCGGCCTGTCGGGACCCGGCGCGGTCAGCGTGGAGGCGATCCGTAGCATGGCCGGCGACGCGATCGTGTTCGCGATGGCCAACCCCGAGCCCGAGGTGCCGCCGGAGGAGATCGCCGGCTCGGTACGGGTGATCGCGACTGGCCGCTCCGATTACCCGAACCAGATCAACAACGTGCTCTGCTTCCCCGGCATGTTCCGGGGCGCGCTCAACGCGCACGCCACGACGATCAACGAGGAGATGAACCTGGCCGCCGCTCGTGCGATCGCCTCGGTGATCACCGAGGAGGAGCTGCACGAGGAGTACGTGATCCCGAGCGTGTTCAACAAGGCGGTCGTCGAGCTGGTGGCAACCGCGGTGGCCGAGGCGGCGCTCGCGACCGGTGTCGCCCGCAAGGACGCCACCGGCGCGTTCGACGTCACCGAGATCTACCGGTAGAGGTTCTGAACCGACCGCCGCCGTGACGGCGCGGTCAGTAGCGATCCATGTACTCGTCGATCTCCCACTTGTGCACCTGCTCGTTGTACGACGCCCACTCGTCGCGCTTGAGCCGGATGTACTCGGAGAAGATGTGCTCGCCCAGCGCCTCGCGCATCACCGCATCACCCTCCAGCGCATCCAGCGCCTTGGTCAGGTCGTGCGGCAGGCTGGTGATGCCGAGCTCGGTGGACTCCTGTTCGGAGAGGTCGTAGATGTTGCGGTTGACTGGCGCCGGCGGCGTCATCGCGTTGACGATGCCATGCAGGCCCGCCTGCAGCATGCAGGCCAGCGCCAGGTAGGGGTTGGCGGTCGGATCGGGCGTGCGCAGCTCGATCCGGGTCGAGCGGCCGCGCTTGGACGGCACCCGGATGGCCGCGGAGCGGTTGCCGGGCGACCACGCGATGTAGACGGGCGCCTCATAGCCGGGCAGCAGCCGCTTGTAGGAGTTGACGGTCGGGTTGGCGACCGCCGTGATGGCGGGCAGGTGGTCGAGGATGCCGGCGATGTAGCTGTACGCCTCCTTGGACAGCTTGAGGTCGTCGCCCTCGTCCAGGAAGGCGTTCTCGTCGCCGCGTGACAGGGACTGGTTGACGTGCATGCCCGAGCCGTTCTCGCCATGCAGCGGCTTGGCCATGAAGGTCGCGTGCATGCCGTGCTGCGCGGCGATCACCTTGACCACCATCCGGAACGTGATCAGGTTGTCGGCGGTCGAGAGCGCATCGCCGTGGCGAAAGTCGATCTCGTGCTGGCCGATCGCGACCTCGTGGTGGGCGGCCTCGAGGTGAAAGCCCATCTGCTGCAGCGTGATCTCGATGTCGCGGCGGCAGTCCTCGCCCTTATCCATCGGCGCGACGTCGAAGTAGCTCGCGGAGTCGTGGGGGTCGACGGTCGGGTTGCCGTCTCCGTCGAGCCGAAACAGGAAGAACTCGGCCTCGGGGCCAACCTGCATCGTGTACCCCAGCTCCGCGGCCTGCTTGAGCACGCGCTTGAGGTTCGAGCGGGGATCGCCGGCAAACGGCGCTCCGTCCGGGTCGGCGACGTCGCAGATCAGCCGCGCGGTGCGGGCGTTCTCGGTGCCGCGCCAGGGCAGCAGCGCGTAGGTGTCGGGGTCGGGCAGGAAGTACATGTCCGACTGCTCGATCCGCTTGAAGCCGCGGATCGACGACCCGTCGAACATCAGCTCGTTGTCGAGCGCCTTCTCCAGCTCCTCAACCGGGATGGAGACGTTCTTCACCGCCCCGTACGGCTCGGTGAACTGGAGCCGCACGAACGCGACGTTGTCGCGCCGGCAGCGCTCGAGAACTTCCTGCTTGTCCATGACCCTCCTCGACGTGTCGACCGCTGGGAACCGGCGCAGTCTATCGTTGGCGCCCGATGCGACTCGGCATCAACAGGAACGTGTGGGCGATGGGCTGGACGAGCCTGCTGAACGACGCGTCGTCAGAGCTGCTCTATCCGGTTCTGCCGCTGTTTCTGACCGTGACGCTGGGCGCCCCGGCGGCTGCCGTGGGAGCCGTGGAGGGGGCTGCCGATGCGGCCTCGCAGGTGGTGGGTCTGTACGTCGGCAGGCGCTCGGACAGGATGCGGCGGCGGATGCCGTTCGTGTGGGCCGGCTACACGCTGTCGAACATCGCAAAGCCGCTGGTCGCGGTGGCACCCGCCTGGGGCTGGGTGCTGGGCGCGCGGGTGCTCGACCGCACCGGCAAGGGGGTGCGCACGGCGCCCCGCGACGCGCTGCTGCGCGACTCGAGCGGTGCCGGCCGCAGTGGTTCAGTGTTCGGCTTTCACCGCTTCATGGACTCGCTGGGCGCGGTGATCGGCCCGCTGCTCGCCCTGGCCATGCTGGAGGTCGGGCTCTCGTTGCGTCAGGTGATCGCGGTCGCGGTGGTGCCGGCCCTCTTGACGATGCTGGCGCTGCGGCGCGTTCGGGACGTGCCGGCTCGATCGCCCGCCACAGCCCGAGAGGGTGCCGCTTCCGGCAGCGTCCGCTCGCTGGGTCGGCCGTTCTGGCTCTTCACGGCGGCCTGGACGATCTTCTCGCTGGGCAACTCAGCCGACGTCTTCCTGCTCCTGCGGGCGCGCGACCTGGGCCTGGGCGCGGGCGCTGTGGTGCTGGCCTATGCGCTCTACAACGCGCTCTACTCCGGGCTGTCATGGCCGCTCGGCCACCTCTCCGACCGGGTCGGCAGACGCCGGGTGCTGGGGGTGGGGCTGGTGGTGTTCGCGGCCGTGTACGCCGGCTTCGGCCTGGCGACCGACGGCATTGCCGTGTGGCCGCTGATGGCCGTGTACGGGGTGTACATCGCGGCCACCGACGGCGTCGGCAAGGCGATGGTGTCCGACCTCTCCCCGGCCGACGACCGCGCCACCGGCCAGGGCATGTTCAAGCTGGCGACCGGCGGGGCCTCGGTGGTAGCCAGCCTCGTCGCGGGAGTGCTGTGGCAGGCCGTCTCACCGGCGGCGGTGTTCGCACTGGGAACGGCGGCGGCGCTGCTGGCGCTGGGAGCGCTGGCCGTGACGCCGTCACGCCACCGCTGATTACACCGCCTCGGTGGCGTCGGCGATCTCCTCGCTCACCTCGTGCGTGTCGTGGTTGGCGTTCCACACCTGCAGCTGTCGCTGCGAGCCGGTGCCATTCTCGATCATCCATTCCACGCGCGCCAACTGCTCGGCGCAGCCCAGGTCGCGGGCGATCGGCTTCAGCTCCTTCAGCCGCCGCTTGGCCAGCGTGCGGGCCGGCACCTTGATCCGCTTGCCAGCGCCGAGATCCATCAGCGGCGCATCGAGCCCATACCGAGCCGCCAGCCACTTGTTCTCGGACAGCAGCATCCGGTTGTAGGCGACGGGGGGGTTGCCGGCGTCGATCTCGTCCAGCGTCTGCTTGACCAGACACTGGACGTAGGCGGCCAGTGCGACCGTGTCCTCGACGCGCGTCTGGACGTCCATCACCCGCAGCTCGATGGTGCCGAACCGGGGGTGCGGCCGCACGTCCCACCACAGGTGGGTGTAGTCGCCGATTGCGCCGGTGGCCTCCATGAACCCGACCGCGTCGGCGTAGTCCTGGTAGCTCTCGAACCGGGGCGAGATGCCGCTGCGCGGGAATGAGGCGAAGATCATCGCCCGAGTGGAGTGAAGCCCGGTCACCTCACCGCGCCAGAACGGCGAGTTGGCCGATAGCGCCAGCAGCACCGGCAGCTCGATCAGCACGCCCTCCATCACCTGGAGCGCCGCCTCGGGAGTGGGCACCGCGACGTGAACGTGCATGCCGAACACCAGTTCTCGGCGGGCGACGTACTGCAGCATCTCCACCAGCATCCGGTAGCGATCGCGGGCGGTGATCTTCTGATCCTCATAGAGCGAGAAGGGATGTGTGGCGGCGGCGCCCAGCCGCATGCCACGGTCGCGCGCCAGCGCCGCCGCGTACTGGCGGATTCCGCGCAGGTCGGACTCGGCGGCCGCGATGTCGTCGCAGACGACGGTGCCCGACTCGAGCACGCACTGCATCAGCTCCGGCTTCAGCTGCTCACTGTAGGGGCCATCCAGGGCGGCTTCGAGCAGCGGTTCCACGCCCGAGACGAGGTCGAAGCCGGCGGCGTCGAGCAGCATGTACTCCTCCTCGACGCCCACCGTCAGCGGTGGGCCGTCGCCGAACGCGTGATCGAGCACGCTCGGTCGTGCCGCCCCCTTGGCCGGATTGTTCGCAGACATGCAGGGGTTGTACCGGAATCGCGGGCCAGCGGGAAGGGATGCGGACGCAACCCGCCGAAATGCCAGGTTGCGCGACCGACCTGTGCCGGAGGGCGGCAGGGCTACCATCCACCTCCCCGGCACCCGCTGGGCGCGCGGCCGTGAAACCGATGCTCACTCCCCTGCCATCGACCCCCTCAGCACGCCGCCGGCAGCCGGCGTGCTAGTCGATCCCGCCACCACGACGCCTGCCCGGGCGGGGGCGCTCGACGCCGTCCGCACTGCCCAGACCGCGCTGCTCTGCGCGGCGTTGGCAGCGCTGGTTGCGCTGGCGACCCACGTGCTCGGCCCGCCCGCGGGTGATGCGCCGGCCCACATCTTCCAGACGCTCTCGTTCGCTCGCCACGGCTACGCGCTGTGGGACAACTACTGGTACGCCGGGTACTACCAGTACGTCCTGTACAGCGCCGTGTACTACCCGGTGGCAGCGATCGGCGGCATCGTCCCGGTGGCGGTGGCCTCGGCCTCCTTCGCAGCGTGGGCCTTCGCCAGCGCGGCCGGCCGGCTGTGGGGGCTGCCGGCACGGCTGCCGAGCCTCGCGTTCGCCGCGACCGCGCCGACGATCGTCATGGTGTCGGGCATGTATCCGTTCGGCGCCGGCGTGGCGGTGGCGTGCATGGTGTTGGTGCTGCTGCAGCGCCGCCACACGGTAGCCGCGGCAATCGCGATCGTGGCTGTTCCTGCGTTCTCACCGCTGGCATTCCTGCTGCTCCTGGTCGTGCTGGCGGCCGCCTTTGTCACCTCGCCCTCGCCGCGCCGCACGCTGCGCGCGAACCGCTGGCCGACCGGCGCCGTGGTCGGCGCGCTGGTGGCCGCGGCCGCACTGAAGCTGGTGTTCGCCCAGCCCGGCTACTACCCATTTTCGGCGGTCGATCTCGCGACCGCGCTCGGCTTCAGCGCCGTAGGGCTGGCGCTTGCGCACGGACGCCTCCGGCGCGACTTCCTGAGCGCGCTGTTCGTGCTGTACGGGCTGGTCAACGTGCTGCTGTTCTTGGTGCCCTCACCGGTGGGCGCCAACGCCACCCGGCTGTACTCGATCGCCGCACTGCCGCTGCTGTGGCTGGCCTCGCGCTCGCGGAGGCCGGCCCTGCGCGGCCGTTGGGTGCTGGCGATCCTGACGGTCGCGTTCGTCGCCCAGGCCGCACCGTACGCCGCCTCGGCCTATCGCTCCTACCAGGACAGCACGACCGCATCTGCGCCGTACTGGAAGCCAGCGCTGACGTTCCTGCGCGGCCACGCGGATGCCGGCTACCGCGTGGAGGTGGTTGCGACGTCGGGCCACTGGGAGGCCTACTACCTGGCCCGGGCCGGCGTGCCATTGGCACGGGGCTGGTACCGGCAGGCGGACTTTCCGCAGAACACGGTGCTCTACCAGCCCACCATCTCGGCCGCGGCCTACCAGGCGTGGCTACGCTCGCTCGGCATCAAGTACGTGCTCCTGCCGGACGTGCCGCTGGACTACAGCAGCCAGGCCGAGGCGGCACTGATACGTTCGGGTACCTCCGGGCTGGCGCCGGCCGGATCGGCTCCTCACTGGCGCTTCTACAGGCTGCCCGACGCCGTCGGCATCGTGTCGGGCCTCACCACGCAGCCGCTCGACGTGCACGTCACCTCGGCCGCGATCAGCTTCGCCGCCACCCGCGCCGGCAACTTCACGATCCGCGTGCGCTACAGCCCGTACTGGCGTACCAGCACCCCGACCTGCCTCACCGAGACCGCGGGTGGCATGACCAGCGTACGGGTGGACAGCCCAGGCGTGGTCTCGCTCTCGATGCCCGATCCGTTGGACGCTGTCTTCGGAAGCGCCGCGCCGGCCACCACCACCTGCCCGGCCGGCGCCTGACCACGGGGCCCGTGCGTGCCCTCATCCTGTCCATTGCCGTTCAGAGTTTTGACTATCGCGATATATCGTGATACAACACTGACATGAACAAGGAAAGGATCACACAGTGACGGAATACGTCATCCACCCCATCGGCATCCGACGCAGCGAGCTGCGCGAGTGGATGCTGCGCTGCGCCCGGCACGGGCGCAGCCACGGTCGCGAGCACGGCTTCGGCCGCGGCGACGCGCCGTTCTTCGCCCGCGGCCGCGCCGGCCGCGGCGACATCCGAGCGGCCATCCTTGCCCTGCTGGCCGAGCAGCCGATGCATGGCTACCAGATCATGCGCGAGCTCAGCGACCGCTCCGGCGGCGCCTGGCGGATCAGCCCCGGCTCGGTCTACCCCACGCTCTCGCAGCTCGAGGACGAGGAGCTGGTGCGGGCCGAGCAACAGGGTGGCAAGCGTGTGTTCTCGCTGACAGAGGCCGGCTCCGCAGAGGCGAGCGGTGCACCGAGTGCGCCCTGGCAGGAGGTCGGCGCCGACGTGCCGCCGGCGATGGTCGAGCTGCGCGACCTGATGTATCAGGTGCGCGCCGCTGCTCGCCAGGTCGTGCACCACGGCTCCGAGAAGCAGGTCGCCGATGCCGCCGAGTTGCTGCGCGAGACGCGCCGGGCGCTGTACCAGTTGCTCGCAGAGGACGATCGTCCCGGCGACCCCGCCGCCTGAACTCCGCCCGCCGGGCCCGCGAGCCTCATGCCGGCCCGGCGGCGAGGTTCAACGCTTCTGCGGGGAGATCAACCGTGCAAGCACGATCGCTCCCGGATCTGACCGCCACGGTCAGCCCTCGTCGAGCGCCGGCCGGTACGTCAGATGGAGGACGCCACCGTCGAACGTCTCCGTCCCGGCGAGGTCGAGCTTCGCAGCCGGCCCGCCGTCGGTGAACAGCCGCTGACCGGTACCCAGCGTCAGCGGGAAGACGAAGAGGTGAAGCTCGTCGACCAGCCCGTCGGCGAGCATGGCGCGCACGAGCGTGCCGCTGCCGCTGACGTAGAGGTCGCGGTCGCGCCGCTGCTTGAGATCTCGGATCGTCTGCGCCCGGTAGGGGCCAACGATGGTCGAGTTGTTCCAATCCGCGCGCTCAAGCGTCGAGGAGACGACGTACTTGGGCGAGTCGTTCATGAACGGCGCGCCGGGATCCTGCTCGGCGGTACGAGTCGACCAGGCCGGGGCGAACATCTCGAACGTCCGCCGTCCCAGCAGCAGTCCCTCGCTCGCACCCATGATCGAACCGATCGCCTCTCCCATCTTGGGATCGAACGGGTATGCCATCGTCCAGCGTGGATCCTCGAACACGCCATCGAGCGTGACGAACTCGTGAACAGCGATCCTTCCCACAACGATCTCCCTTCGGGTGGTTACAACGATGCGTGCCCGTCCACATAGACCGGACCCCGGCCGGCAAGTCATCGCCGAGGCCGCGCCGGCAGGTGCGGCGCCGCCCTGATCGACCGAGGCCGCTGGGCGAACCGCTCCGACGGTTTCCTTCCAGCCGCCGTGCTGGATTCTCCTCAACCACCCTAGTGCCGAAGGCGGGAATCGAACCCGCACGACCTTTCGGCCACCGGATTTTGAGTCCGGCGCGTCTGCCAGTTCCGCCACTTCGGCCGGAACGAAGCCTACGTCAATCGGCGACGGCGCTGCGCGATCCGTGCCGGTGGCCGCGGTCGACCGGGTTCAGCCGGGAGGTTCGTTCGTCGCCGTCCGCGGACGCGCCGCCTGACGTATGGTTGCAGGGCGCGCCGGGAAGTCGCACGGCGGCGACGCTGAAACCGCGACGAGGGAGGCTGGCACAATGGCTCGAACGATTCACGGCTGGATGGCACACCTGTTCGCCGCACTGGTCGTGCTGCAGGTGTTCGCGGCCGGTTACGGAGCATTCCTGACGCAGGACAACAAGAAGTACAGCGATAACAACTTCGGCCTGCACGGCCTGGTCGGACTGCTGATCGGTTTGGTGGCGATCATCATGCTGATCCTGATCGCGCTCGACCGGCGACCGGATCGCGTCCGCAAGCTGACGCTGATCCTGTTCGGTGTCACGCTGCTGCAGTTCGTGCTGGCGGCGGTCGGCAGCAACGTCGCGCTGGTCGGCGGGCTGCACGGGGCGAACGCGCTGGTGATCGCCTTCGTCGCATACCTGCTGGTCAAGGCCACCCGCCAGACGCCGGCTGCCGCGCCGGCCTGATGCGCGTCGGCATCCTCACCGGCGGCGGTGACTGTCCCGGCCCGAATGCGGTCATCCGGGCGGTGACGCGGCGAGCACTCGACCGTGACTGCCAGGTGGTCGGCGTGTTACACGGCTGGCGGGGGCTGATCGACGGCACCACGCGCGAGCTCTCCTTCGCCGACATCAGCGGCATCCTGCCTCGCGGCGGCACCATCATCAAGACGTCTCGCACCAACCCCTTCACCGTCGAGGGCGGCGTCGAGCGAGTGATGGCCGGCATGGGCATGCTGGATGCGCTGGTCGCAATCGGCGGTGAGGATACGCTCGGCGTCGCCGCCCGCCTGCACGCCGACCACGGCGCTTCCGTGGTCGGCGTGCCCAAGACGATCGACAATGACCTGTCAGGTACCGACTACACGTTCGGATTCGACACCGCCGTCTCGATCGCGACCGAGGCGATCGACCGGCTGCACTCCACTGCCGAATCGCACGACCGCGTGATGGTGTGCGAGGTGATGGGCCGCCACGCCGGATGGATCGCGCTGCACTCGGGGATGGCGGGCGGCGCGGACGTGATCCTGATCCCGGAGCAACCGCTGACGGTCGAGCGCTGCTGCGAGCTGATCGCGCGACGCCACGCGCGCGGAAAGGACTTCTCGATCGTGGTCGTGAGCGAAGGCTGGCAGCTCCAGCTCGAGAGCGGCCACCGGGAGGTGGTGGCGGCCTCCGCCACCGACGCGTTCGGCCACGCCCGGCTGGGAGGCATCGGCGGCGCGCTGGCGGCCGAGATCGAGGCCCGCACGGGATTCGAGACGCGCGTGACCACACTTGGCCACGTCCAGCGCGGCGGCTCGCCAACCGCTCACGACCGGGTGCTGGCAACGCGCTTTGGCCTCAAGGCGGCAGAGCTGGTGTTCGAGGGCCAGTTCGGCATGATGACCGCGCTGCGCGGCAGCGAGGTGGTGGCCGTGCCGATCGCGGACGCAGTTGCCGAGCTGAAGACCGTGCCGATCGAGCTCTACCGCCAGGCCGAGTCCTTCTTCGGCTGAGGCGCTAGCGCGAATCGCCGCGCAGAGCGCTCAGCGTCCCCGCCAGGTCGGCGGTTGCGGCCCAGGGACCGAGGATGGCGGCGTCGACGCCGGCCCGCTCCAGCGCCTCCACCTCGTCCTGGTGGCTGATGCCGCCCTGGCTGACCACGACCTTGCCGGCCGGCACCTCCTCGAGCAACGAGAACGTGCGCTCGAAGTCGACCTCGTCCGATCCCTCCGAGTCGCGGTTTCGGATCAGGAACGAGTCGGGGTCGAGCAGATCGAGCGCGTGCTCGATCTCACGCTCCTCCGCCACCTCGACGATCACGTCGAGACCGACCTCGACCGCCAGCCCATGCAGGTGCGCGAGATGCTCGTCATCGGCGTCGAAGGCTGCGGCCACCAGCATCACTCCCCCGGCTCCCGCCAACCGCGCCTCGTAGAGCTGGTAGGGATCAACGATCAGGTCGGTCAGGAGCAGCGGCAGCGACGTCTGCTGGGAGGCCGCCGAGAGAGGATCGAGCGCCGCCGCCAGACCGGCCAGCTCGACCTGCTCGGCGAGCCTCAGCAGCATCTCCTCGGCCGACTTTATCCGCACGACGAACGAGATCTCCTCCCCCACCACCGACTCGGTGAACGGCCGGATCGGACGAAGCTCCGCCACCGCCTGCTCCAGCTGTTCGAGCGGGCGCAGCGAACGTCGCTGATCGACGGCGCGTCTGCTGGACGAGACGCGGCTATCGAGCGAGGGCATTGGCCTCCAGTTCGTTTACGATCGCAAGCGCGCTGCTGGTGCCAAGGCGGGCGGCGCCGGCCTGCAGCATGGCGGCGGCGTCCGCCGCAGAACGGATCCCGCCGGATGCCTTGATCCGCACCCGAGCGGGCAGCACGCGCCGCATCAGTTCGACCACGGCGACGGTCGCTCCGCCGGCGGTTCCGGTGGAAGTCTTGGCGAACTCAGCGCCGCTCTCGGCAACCAGCCCACAGGCCACCTCGATCTGGTTGTCGTTCAGCTGCGAGGCCTCGATGATCACCTTGACCATCGCCTGCTCGCGCTCCTCGTGCACCGCCGAAACGAGCGCTATGAGATCGTCGCGGGTCGCCTCCAGGTCGCCGTCGCGTAGCGCTCCCCAGGCCATCACGACGTCGATCTCGTCGGCACCGAGGGCGACCGCCGCTCGGGCGGCCTCGCACTTTCCGCGGGTCGTCTCGAGGCCGTGCGGGAACCCGATCACCGTGCACACCGCCACATCGTCGAGTGCGGCCCGCGCCCGCTCGACCCACCAGGGCAGGAGGCACACCGCGGCGAATCCCCGATCGGACGCCTCGTCACAGAGCGCGTGCACGGATCGCTCTCCGGCCCCCGGATCGAGCAGCGTGTGGTCAACCGCTCGGACGAACTGCTCGACTGACACTGGAGGCATTCGCCGCAGAGTGTAATCGCACCGCCGCTCAGATGCCCATCCGGTCGAGAGTGGTCGCGTCGCGCCGCCAGCGCGGGCGCACCTTCACCGTCAGTTCGAGGAAGATGGCACCGCCGACGATCGTCTCGATCAGCGGCCGCGACTCGCTGCCGATCCGCTTCACCATCGAGCCGCCGCGCCCGACGAGAATCCCCTTCTGCGACTCCGTCTCGCAGATCAGCACGGCGCGAACGACGGACGGCCCGCCGCGGCGTCCGGCCGTGATCTCTTCGACCAGCACCGCCACCGCATGAGGCACCTCGTCCCGCGTCGCCTCCAACGCCGCCTCACGGATCGCCTCGCCGATCCGCACCTCGTCGGTCTGATCGGACGTCACGCCGGGTGGGAAGTAGGCCGGCCCTTCCTCGAGCAGCGCCACCAGGTCGGTCAGCAGCGGATCGACTCCGTCGCCGGTCAGGGCGCTGATCGGATGGATGGCGTGCGAGACGCCCAGCGCGTCGGCCGCCACGATCGTCTCGGCGATCGCCACCGGCCGCATGCGGTCGACCTTGTTGATCGCGATCAGGCAGGGAGCAGCGCCATCGCGCATCGCGCGGGCGGCGATATGGCGGTCGCCCGGGCCGACGCCCTCCGGGCCGTTCAGCATCAGCACCACCGCGTCGGCGTCCGCCAGCGTCTCGTCGACCGAGTGCTGCATCCGCTCGGTCAGCCGGTCGAACGGCTTCTGGAATCCGGGCAGGTCGACCAGCACCAGCTGCCAGCCATCTCCGGCCACCGCGCCGAGCGCGCGACGGCGGGTCGTCTGCGGTCGCCGCGACACCGCGGCGACATGCTCGCCGACGAGGCGGTTGACCAGCGTCGACTTACCGGCGTTGGGCCGGCCGGCCAGCGCGACCAGCCCGGAGCGGTGAGGAACGTCGCTCACAGCACGAACCGCTCGGGCAGCAGATCGGCGAGCGCCGAGACGACCGGCACGCCCGCGCGGCGCCAGATGACGCGCATCTCGGGCGCAAGCTCGGACAGCACCTGACGGCAGGCCCCGCAGGGCGGAACCGATTCGGCGTCGGCGTGGATCGCGATCGCCTCCAGATGACGGCTTCCGGCCGAGACCGCGGCGAACAGCGCGTTGCGCTCGGCGCATGACGTCAGGCCGTAGCTCGCATTCTCGACGTTCACCGCGCTGAAGATCGTGCCATCGGCCGCGCGCAGCGCCGCACCCACTGCGAAGCCCGAGTAGGGCGCGTACGCCCGTGCGGCCACCGCGCGCGCTCTCTCGTACAGGTCGGCGTCATCCTTGCTCAGTTCCACCACCGCAGCCTACAGCGCCTGTCCGTGGCCGCCGGAGGGCTGGATGATTGATTCCACGAGCTGCGCGGCTCTGGCACTAGGGGGCCGGCAGTGTCTCGATGCCGCCAGGGTCGGGCAGCGTCGCGACGCCGTCGCCGTCTGCGACCGTCGGGGCCGGTGGCGCGGCTGGGGCGGCCGGCGGCGCGCTGGGCGTGGCCGCAGCAACGGGATGCCGTTGTCGATGCGCCAGGCGTCGCTGGTGGGCGCCGGGATGGCGGGCCGGCCGGCGAGACCTGTGGGTGACGGGTGGTGAGCTCGCCTGCTCCACCGCGACCGGCCGCGGCACCGGAGCGAGAGTCGGCCGCGCCGTCTCTCCCGGCCGGCCCAGCATGATCACGGCCAGGGCCACCACGGCCAACAGACCGAGACCGGCCGCCAGCCGCCGCGGCCAGCGACGCGGCATCGGTGGAACCAGCGCCGCCTCGTAGGCGCGATCATCAAACAGCCCGTCGAGGCCGAGCGGCTGCTCACTCCCGTCGCGGCCGGCTGTCTGGACGTGGCCGCCGCACGTTTCGAGCTCGTCAAGACATGCGGCGAGATCGTCGAAACCGGCAGATGAGGCGCGGTCCAGCCACTCGGCCAGAGGCTGGGGCGGCTCGCCGGCCATCGTGGCGCGGAAGACAGCGGCGAGCGTGCGCTGACCGTCCCGCGACCCAACCAGCACCCGATTGACGTCGGGCGAGCCGAGCAGCGGCCGTTCCAGGAAGGGCGTCGGCCCTGGGCCGACCGCGAAGTCGGACATCTCGGCAGCATCGACGGGGAAGCCGGCCGCCGCCACCCGCTCGGCCAGGCGGCCGAAGGCCAGCGAGAGCCGGGCCGCGTCGGCGGCTCCGGGCCGGCGTGTCGCGCGCCAGCGCTCGACGCTCATGCCGAGGGAGGGTGGCACGACCAGAAACCGACGGCCCTCGTGCTCGCCGAAGTCGAGTACACCGCAGATCTCGGCGCAGCCAAGCGCGCACCAGCGCGAGACGGCCTCGGCGAACCCATCCTCGTCCCAGCCCTCCGACGCGAACACGATCCGCACCTGGGCAGCACGGCCGGAGCGTGTGTCGAGCGCCTCGATCGGCCCTTCGGGACGCGCGCGCAGCGCTGCGGGACTGGCCAGGTAACGTCCGGCGATCACACATGCGTTGGACGGGGCGGGCTCTGCCATCTGCCCACCGTAGGCGCGGCCCACGTCACGGAGCTAGCCGCGACCCGTCACAGAAGTGTCACGATCTCTAGCTGAAGACCTGGAACACCCCTGCCGTCACGGCAGCGCCGAGCAGGCCGCCCAGCAGCACCTCGAACGAGGTGTGCACTCCGGCCTCGACCCGGGTCTGTGCCACCAGCAGCGCCATGACGAACACCAGCGTCGAGACCAGCACGGCGTGGCGGTAGTCGGCCACCGAGAACGTCACAGCCACCCAGCCGCCGAACGCGACCGCGGCATGGCCCGACGGCAGTCCGCCGCGCAGCGGGCTGCCGCGATCGGTGATCGCCTTCAGCGCGATCACCAACATGATCACCAGCGCGAGCGCGATCACTGTCAGATGCAACGGCGAGTCGCGCACGGTGTCGATCGCCCGCCGGCTGGGGTCGCGGAGCCGCTCCGCGAACACCAGGTAGCCGACGAAGGTGGCGTTCACGGCCGCCACCAGCACGGCGCCGGCGGCCACGTCCTTGGCCACCCGCGCCAGCGGGTCGAACGAGTTGGTGGCAACATCGATCGCCTTCTCGAGCGCCGTGTTCAGCATCTCCGCGATCAGCACGAACGAGACCGACAGCAGCAGCGCGAGCAGCTCGAAGCGGGTCACGCCCAGGGCGACGCCCAGCGGAAGCACCGCCAGCGCAACGGCAAAGTGCACGCGCATGTTGCGCTGGGTGCGAACGACGTAGATCACTCCCTCGAACGCATAGTTGAAGCTGGTGACGAGGCCGGCCGCCTCGTGCCGAGCGGCCCGAAAAGGTCCGCGACGGCGGGCCTCCTTGACCCGGTCGTCGCGGCTACGCAGGTTCTGCGCCAACCGGCCGCACCTCCTGCAGCAGCAGCTCCTGACGCGCCAGCATCTCGCCCGCGTCGGTCTCGTGATCCCACCCGGCCAGGTGCAGCACACCGTGCACCAGCAGGGTCTCGATCGGCGTTCCCTGGGCGATCGCCACCGCCGGGCAGACGACCAGGTCGCCCAGCTGGCGGGGCATGCCGCTCGGCAACGGGTCGTGACCGTCGATCGGGAACGAGAGCACGTCGGTGGCGGTCGGCTTGCCGCGATGGGCGCCGTTCAGCTCCGCGATCCTCGCCTCATCCACAAAGATCACGCCCACCTCGCCGTCGCCCAGACCCTCGGCCTCCAGGGCCGAGCTGATCGCCGCGACGGCCGCCGGCTGATCGATCCGCCAGCCGCTGAGGTTCTCGATCTCCACCTCCACCATCACTCCGGCCGGGCCTGTCCGGTGGTGTCCGCGTGGTTCTTGTAGGCGTTCACGATCCGCTGTACGAGCTTGTGGCGAACGACGTCGGCATCGGAGAAGCGGATGAATGAGATGTCCGGTACGCCGTCCAGCACCTTGATCACGTGCACCAGGCCGGAGCGCTGCTCGCGCGGCAGATCGATCTGGGTGATGTCGCCGGTGACCACCACCCTCGACCCGAAGCCGAGCCTGGTGAGGAACATCTGCATCTGCTCGGGGCTGGTGTTCTGCGCCTCGTCTAGGATGATGAACGAGTCGTTCAGCGTGCGGCCGCGCATGAATGCCAGCGGCGCCACCTCGATCATGCCCTTGTCGACGTAGGACAGCAGCCGGTCAGCGTCGAGCATGTCGTGCAGCGCATCGAACAGGGGACGCAGATACGGATCCACCTTCGCCTGCAGGTCGCCGGGCAGGAAGCCCAGCCGCTCGCCCGCCTCGACCGCGGGCCGCGTGAGGATGATGCGGGCCACCTCCCGCTCGGCCAGCGCGGACACCGCCAGCGCGATCGCGAGGTACGTCTTTCCTGTGCCGGCCGGCCCGACTCCGAACGTGACCGTGTTCGCGCGGATCGCATCGACGTACAGCTTCTGGCCGATCGTCTTGGGCGCCACGGTCTGCCCACGGTGGCGCCACACCACGTCGTGCAGCACGTCGGTGGCGTGCCCGTCCACGGTCAGCACGCCCGCCACCGCCTCCAGCGTGTGCGGTCCGATCGCGACGCCCTGCGCGACCAGCTCCGACAGCTCGTCGACGATCGCCTTGGCGCGATCAACGGCGGCATCGTCTCCCTCCAGCGTCAGCTCGTTCCCGCGCAGATAGATGCTGGCACCGGTGCGCTCGGCCAGCTCGGTCAAGACCGCGTCACGGTCGCCGCCGAGCTCGCTCGCCAGAGCATGACCGACCGACAGTTTGAGGCGTGCCATCCGGGCGGAAGTCTACGCCGAGAGGCGGCTGCGAACGAGAGCCGAGGCGGCCCGACCATCGGCCCGGCCCTCCGCCCTCTGGGTGACGAGCCCCATCACCCGGCCCATGTCCTTCACCGTCGCGGCGCCCGTCTCCAAGATCGCGGCATCGACCAGCGCCTCCAGCTCCGCTTCGCCCATCGCGGCCGGAAGGTACTCGTCGATCACCGGCAGGTCGGCCTCCTCGGCCAGCGCCCGCGGCTCCTGGCCGGCGGCGCGGTAGGCCTCGGCGGCCTCCACCCGCTGCTTGCGCTCGCGCCGCAGCACCGCCAGCGCATCCTGGTCGGTGAACTCGCCCGTAGCGCGATCCTTCTCGGCCCGCTGCAGCGCCGAGTACAACAGGCGCAGCGCATCCAGCCGCTCGCGCCGGCCGCTGCGCATGGCGTCCTGAAGCTGGGACTGGATCCGCTCGATGACCGTCATTGCCGCAGCCTAGAGGCTGGATCGCGCCACCGTCGAGCCAGCACCGCGGCGCCGTCCACCGCCGTCGCCAGCACCGGTGTCATCTCGCCGCGAGCGGCACCCTCCACAACGAACGGCGTGTAGTCGTCGCCGTAGCCGCGTCCATCGTCCCGCTCCACCAACACTCGATCGAGGTGGCCGACCTTGGCCAGCCGGTGGCGTAGACCCTGCGCGTCAGACAGCCGCCGCAGCCGCAGCGACCGGCGCCGCTTGACCTCGGCCGCGATCGCGTCATTGGCGCCGTCGGCGGTGCCCGGGCGCGGCGAGTAGGGAAACGCATGCACCCTGGTGAAGCCGATTTGGCGCACGGCCGCCAGCGTCTGCTCAAAGGCCGCCGCATCCTCGCTGGGGTGTCCGACGATCACGTCGCTGGTCAGGTTGATGCCAGGCACGATCTCGCGGGCACGTTCCATGCGGCGCGCGAAGCCGACCACGGTGTACCGGCGACGCATCGCCCGCAGCACGCGGTCGCATCCCGACTGCAGCGGAACGTGCACGTGCGCAGCCACGCCGGGCGTGGACGTTAGTGCGCACAGCAGCCGGTCGCTGAGATGGTTGACCTCGATCGACGAGAGCCGGACACGCTCGATGCCGTTCACGGCCGTCACCGCCTCGAGCAGACCGGCCAGGTCGAGCCCGGCATCGCGATCGCGAAAACAGCCCAGGTTCACGCCGGTCAGCACCAGCTCACGGTGGCCCTGTGCCGCCCGCCGGCCCGCCTCGGCCAGCACCGCCGCTGCCGAGCGCGACCTGCTGGCGCCCCGCACCTGCGGGATCACGCAGTAGCTGCAGCCGAACGAGCAGCCGTCCTGGATCTTGACGTAGGCACGGGTGCGGCCAAGCGGCGGCGGCGTGCCACCCTGACATCCCGGCAGTCCGATCGCGGCCGAGACGCGTTCGGCCAGCAGCTCCGAGCGGGCGCCGATCACCTCGACGCGCGGCCCCAGGCCGTCGAAGGCGCCGTCGAGTGCCGCGGCGCAGCCCGTCACGATCACCCTCTCGGCCTCGCGGGCGGCCCGCCGCACCGCCTTGCGCGACTTGGCGACCGCCTCGGCGGTGACACAGCACGTGTTGATGACGCGCACCCGCGCCGCCTCGTTGTCCTCGCGGTGTCCATCCTCGACCAGTCGCTCGCGAACCTGCTGGGCATCGGTCATCGATACCTTGCAGCCCAGGAACTCCGTGGTGAACGACGTCACCCCAGGAAGCCCATCTCGCGCAGCGCCAGCGCGGCCGCCACGATCGCAGCCGTCTCTGTCCGCAGCACCACCGGGCCGAAGGTGGCCACGGCCACGCCGCGGGCGCGCGCACGCTCCAGCTCATCCTCGGAGAATCCGGGCTCGGGGCCGATCAGCAGCGTCGCGGAGCGACGGCCGACAATGCGGTCGGCCAGCCCACCGGACGCGCCCTCGTGGCTGAGTACCACCGCCTCCGGCGACAGCACGTCGTCGTAGCCGGCGACGCCGAGCAGCTCGGGCAAGCGGGACTGCTTCGACTGCTTGGCGGCGGCCTCTGACACGCGCCGCCATCGCTCCAGCCGGGCCGGGCCGAACGACCCCTTCAACAGCTCGCTGCGCAGTGCGCCGATCCGCTCCACGCCGAGCTCCGTCAGCTTCTCGACCGCCTCGTCGGAGCGCGCGCCTGGCTGGGCGAGCCAGACCGTCAGCGACGGCGCCTGCGACACCATGTCCACCTCCTCCATCAGCTCCAGTCCGGTGGCCGTCATGCGCGCACGATGCACGCGTCTCTGCCAGGCCACCTCGCAAGTATCTCCGATGCGCAGCCGCAGCACGTGCTCGAGGTGGTGGTGGTCGCCGTCGCTCAGCAGAGCCCGGCCTCCCTCGACGCCGCGCGCGAACACGCGATAGACGTGACGGGTCACCGCTCCACCAGCTCGGCGGCCCAGCCGTCGACCAGCGATCGGCGTCCACCGCCGACCGTCTGGTCGGCCAACAACCCGGAGGCCAGCACCAGTGGCGGCACGTCGGGCCGCGCCAGCAGCGGCAACAGCAGGTGCAGCTCGAGGTTGGCCAGCCACAGCGGAGCCGAGGGCAGCGGGTCGAGCAGTACGTCGCGCCGCGCGACGGGTACCCGGACAGCGTTTTGGCGCGCGTTCTCCGCCGTGGCGTCGACCGCCAGCGAGTCGTGGTCGAACGCCTGCACGGGGCCGAATCCGAGCCGCAGCGCCGCGATCGAGAGCACGCCCGAGCCGCAGCCGAGGTCGAGTGCGGCGGTGGGCTCGATCTGCTGCATCAGGTCGAGCGCGGCGCGGGTGGAGCCGTGGCCGCCGGTCCCGAACGCGCGACCGGGGTCGATCACGATCGGCAGGCAGCCGGCCGGCACTGCGTCGGCGTGCCAGGGCGGCGCCACCCAGATCCGGCCCCCTGCCGCACCGGCTGGTGGAACTCACGCCAGCCGTCCTCCCAGCCGTCGGCCACGTCCTGCTCGGCCAGGCCGCCGGCGGGAGGATGCTCGGCGTACCCCGAGATCACCACCTGACCGCCGTCGCGCTGCTCCTCGACGCCGGCCGGGAACCACTCCAGCATCTGCAGCAGCGCGAGCTCGGCCTCCGCCGCGGGCACCCGCAGCGAGTATCGCCGCATCAGGAGAACGCCGAGCGGATGCGCCCGAGCAGCGAGCCATCCGGGCTGTAGGTGTCCTCCCCCGCGCCGGCCTCGAACTCGGCCAGCAGGCGCCGCTGCTCGGCGGTCATCCGCTGCGGCAGCATCACGTCGACGTGGACACGGTGGTCGCCCCGGCCACGGCCGTTCAGCACCGGAATGCCCTTCCCGCGCAGCACCACCACGTCGCCCGGCTGTGTGCCCGCCTTCAGCTCCAGCTGTTCGGCCCCGTCCAGCGTCTCGATCGAGACGGTGGTGCCGAGCGCCGCGCGCGTGAACGGCAGCGAGAGCACCGCCACCGTGTCGTTGCCGTCGCGCTCGAAGCGTGGATCGGGCGCGACCCGCACGCCGACGTACAGATCACCGGCCGGTGCCCCGGGTTCACCCGCGTGCCCGCGCCCACGGATCTGCATCCGCTGCCCCTCCATGATGCCGGCCGGGATCTTCACCTCGACCATGTGCGTCGCGGCGCGGCGGCCACGGCCGGCACAGGCGGTGCACGGCGACTCGATCACGACGCCGCGGCCGGAGCAGGTGGGACAGCTGCCGGTCTGGACGAACTGGCCCAGAGCCGTCTGCTGGACGCGTTGCACGCGGCCCTGCCCGCCGCACGTCTCGCAGCGGGCCGGCTGTGTGCCCGGCTTCGCCCCGCTGCCCTGGCAGACGTCGCAGCTGCCGATCGCCTCGACCTCGATCTCGCGCGTGACGCCGAACGCCGCCTCGGCGAACTCGAGTTGGATCGTGACCGCGAGGTCGCCGCCCCGCTGCGCCCGGCGACCGCCGCCGCCGCCGAACAGGTCGTCGCCGAAGAAGGCGCCCAGCAGATCCGACAGCGAGCCGAAGTCCATGAACTGGTCGGTGTGCAGCGAGGCGCCGTCGACGCCGGCGTGACCGAACCGGTCGTAGCGGGCGCGGGTCTGTGCGTCGGACAGCACCTCGTAGGCCTCGGCGGCCTCTCGGAATCGCTCGGCGGCCTCCGCGTCCGGGTTGACGTCGGGATGCAGCTCGCGGGCAAGCTTGCGGAACGCCTTCTTGATCGCGCCCTCGTCCGCGTCGCGCTCGACGCCCAGCACCTCGTAGTAGTCGCGTTTGGCCACGCCCGTAGTCTACGAATCGCCGCCGCACCGGTCGCAACCTGCGGCGAAGCGGCCGTTAAACGCAGCAAGGGCGGGGGTCGCATCGGCCACCCCCGCCCTCACACGCTTCCGCTACCTCACCACTGATGGAATCCGTGGCCGCCGTGGTGGCCGCCGGCGCGAGCCAAGAACATCGCCAGCGCGGCCGCCCACAGAAACAGCGTCGGACGCTTCATCATGTACTTCATTGCTACCTCCTGCCCACTCAGGTCCCCTACCAGCGGACGTCTTGCAGTGCCTCTGCGGCCTGCCGGTACAACTCCGCTGCCCTACCTTCGTCACCTCTTCGGGCGGCCACATCGCCCAGCGCCACCCAGGCGCCGGCGAGATGGCTGACCGTCTCAACCGCGGTGAAGCAATCCATCGCGGCCGTGAACGAGGTCTCCGCCTCGTCGATGCGACCGAGCCCAAGTGCGGCACGGCCGATCACGATTCGAGCGTTACCCTCTTCTTCTCGGTATTCCAGCCGCGAACTCAATAGCTCGATCGCGCGATTTCCACTCTCGATGGCACCTTCCAGGTCACCGCTGTGCATACGTGCCGACGCCAGCGATGAGGCTGCGAACGCAGCATCCACGCGGTTGTCCTGCTCGACCGCGATACGGAACGACTCCTGCAGCAGCGGCACCGCCTCCTCCGGCTTCCCGGTGATCGCGCGCAGCTGGCCGAGGTTGTTCAGCAGCTTGCCGACGTACTCATGGTCGGCCACCCGCTCGAACAGCGCCTTGGAGTGTTCGGCGTGCTCGCGGGCGAGCGTGTACTCGTTGCGCCGCTCGGCCACCAGCGACGCATCCAGGTACGTCTCGGCCAGCACGCGGTCGTCGTTCAGCCCGTGCGCCAGCTCGAGCGCCTGCTGCACGTCCTCGGCGGCGGCGGTGAAGTCCTTCTGACGGCGGCGGATCTTGGCTCGCGTGTTGAACACCCGCGCCCGCAGGGCATCGGAGGGCTCGTGCGTCGAGAGGCTGGCCGCAAGCGCCTCGTCGAGCAGCGCCGCCGCCGTGGCGAGGCTGCCCATCTTGTACCGCACCACCCCGGTGGAGTAGAGCGCCTGCGCCACGCCGTCGACCGCCCCCATCCGATCCGCCGCGGCACGAGCCTCCACCAGCTCCGCCAGCGACTCCTCCACCCGACCCACGCTCTGCAGTGCCCAACCCCGCGCCAGCCGCAGCCGCAACGCCAGCCGGTCGTCGCTGCCCGGTCGCAGCGCGCCTCGAGCGGAGTCGAGCTCGGTCAGCGCATCGGCATACCGGTGCGCCTCGATCTCGGCCTCCGCACGAGCGACCGCTGCCTCACAAGCCGCGCGAACAGCGCCGCTGTCCTCGCCCGCGAGCGCCAGCCTGTCGACCCCCAGGCGCTCCGCGAACCATTCCAACGCCGCCGGCGAGGGGCGTGTCTTGCCAAGCTCGACCTGGCTCACGTACTCCTTCGAGAAGCGCGAGCCCCCCAGCTCGCCCTGTGTGAGCCCGGTGTCGAGACGTGCGACCCGCACTCGCGCGCCGACCCCCAGCGCGCGCTCCGTGCGGGTGACCCCGTGCGTCTCGATCGACTTGACAGTGTGCTCCATACGTCCCACGGTAGCGTACGAACCTCTACTTGACCAGCCATCTGGGAAAGTTTTCTCTCGTGGGGTGCGTATCCCTCTGTCCACAACAAAACACGGCCAGTCAAGTACTCAAGTAACGCTCACTTGATTTACCCCTTTGTGGGTACTTGACCGAGCGGCGCCGGATCGCTATCGTGAGCCTACAACGCAAAGACGGCACAGCGAGAAGACGGTGCCGAGGACAAGGGAACCTGAACCGGTGGGCCGCCGAGAAGGATTCGCAGTTTGTCCTCAGGGGTCTCACCGCCCAACTCGCAGCCGGGGGGTCGGAGTCAAAAGCGCGTCGGAGTGGACTGGAGCCCCACTCCGACGCGCGACTCCGTTAACGGGTCGGTTCCGGATCCGGAAACCGGTCGTCAGTCGTAGACCTGCTCCACGAACTCCGAAAGCAGCGCCGCGGCGCCGCGCACCGACCTGATGGCGGTGGCGTAGTCCATCCGGGTCGGTCCGATCAGCGAGACGGTGCCCAGGTTGCGGGCGGGAAGCCCATAGTTGGCGGCCACCATCGAGAGGCTGCGCATGTGCGGCATCTCGTTCTCGGCCC
>JBBQUW010000024.1:0-41748 GCA_038212095.1 Gaiellales bacterium
TCTCGCGCACGACATCCTCGTCCAGGCCGCGGCGGGTCGGGAAGACCGACGTCACCTCGTCGTGGAATCCGTACTTGTAGTCGCCGATCGCGACCGCTTCGCGCTCCTCGGGTGTCAGCTCGGTCTCGGACATCAGACTGCAGCAGCCTCCTCGACGCCGTAGGGCGCATAGCCATCGCGTTCGAGCTCATCGGCAAGCTCGGGGCCGCCGGAACGGACGATCCGCCCCTCGACCAGGACATGGATGTGATCGGGCTTGATGTACTTTAGCAGCCGCGAGTAGTGCGTGATCACGAGCGCGCCCATCTCGGGGCCGACCAGCGTGTTGACGCCGTCGGAGACGATCCGCAGCGCGTCGATGTCGAGTCCTGAGTCGGTCTCGTCCAGGATCGCCATCTCCGGCTTCAGGATCGCCATCTGGAGCATCTCCATGCGCTTCTTCTCGCCGCCGGAGAAGCCGTCGTTCAGGTACCGGCTGGTCATGGAGCGGTCGATCTTGAGCGCCTCCATGTTCTCCTGCAGCAGCTTGCGGAACTCGGGGATGCGGATCGGGTTCTCCTCGCCGTCATCGCCGCGCCGGTGCGCGTTCACCGCCAGCCGCAGGAAGTTTGCGACCGTCACGCCGGGGATGGCGGAGGGGTACTGAAAGGCCAGGAAAAGGCCCAGCCGAGAACGCTCGTCCGGGGCCAGTTCGAGCACCTGATGCCCCTTGTAGACGACCTCGCCGGCGGTCACGGTGTACGAGGGATGCCCCATCAGCACGTGCGCCAGCGTCGACTTGCCGGAGCCGTTGGGGCCCATGATGGCATGCACCTCGCCCTTGGACAGCTCAAGGTCGAGCCCCTTCAGGATCTCGGTGCCGTCGATCGAGGCGTGGAGATTTCGGATAACCAGGTCTGACATTCGATCCTCTCCGAAGAGATGTATGCGGTGGAATGAACCAGCCACGGGGTTCGCGGCGTATGCTTCAGTGTAGCCTCCCGCAAATCTCCAGACGCCAAGCCGTCTGCTACCCTGGAATCGCATATGCCCGACGTATCACCCATTCAGCTGATCATCGTGCTCATCATCGCGCTGGTGATCCTGGGGCCAAAGCGCCTCCCCGAGGTCGGCCGCTCGCTGGGCCGCGGCATCCGCGAGTTCAAGGACTCTGTGAGCGGTAACGAGAAGGACGATCCGCCCGTGCCGCCGGCATCGATCGACCCCCCCGCTCCCACGTACACCGCCACCACGACCGAGCAGCAGGGCCCGGTCCACCACACCGGCGAGTAGCCTCGTGGCGCGTGCCCGGCGGGTCAAGCCGGACGAACAACTGACGCTGGTCGAACACCTCGACGAGTTGCGCACCCGCCTCATCGTCGTCCTCTCGGTGCTGACGATCGGCGTGGCCGTGGCGTTCTACGAGTCGGGCTCGCTCCTTCACTTCCTGGCCGACCCGCTGCCCCACCGTCACGGCCTCCCGTACCGGTTCCTGGCCACCAGCCCGCTGGACGGCATCCTGACCTCGATCTCGATCTCGGTCTACAGCGGGCTGCTGTTCGCGATGCCGATCGCGAGCTACCAGCTGTACGCCTTCGTGGTTCCGGCGTTCGCGGAGAAGCACCACCGATACATGCGGCCGCTGCTCTTGATGATCCCCGGCCTCTTCATCATCGGCGTGGTGTTTGCCTGGTACCTGGTTGTGCCGCCGGCGATCGGCTTTCTGATCGGCTACAACAACTCCGCGTTCAACTACCAGCTGCGAGCGAAGGACTACATCCAGTTCGTCCTGCTGACGCTGCTCGCGATGGGAATCGTGTTCGAGATGCCGGTCGTGATGCTGATCCTGGCCCGGCTGCGGATCATGAGCTCGGCCCTGATGCGACGCCACTGGCGAATCTCGATCGTTCTGCTGGCCGTGATCGCGATGCTGCTGCCGGGCGTCGATCCGATCTCATTCATCGTCGAGTTCATCCCGCTGCTCGCGCTCTACGGCCTCTCGTACTTCATCGTCCGGGCGGTCGAGCGTGCACAGGGGCTCGAGCCGGACGAGGAGACCACGGCCGACGCATGATCCTCGGCGCCGACTGGGTGCTGCCGATCGACGGGCCGCCGCTGCGCGACGGCGCGATACGCATCGAGCAGGGCGCGATCGTCGAGCTGTCCCAGACGTTGACCCCCGACCGTCGCTTCGACGGCGCCGCGATCCTGCCCGGGCTGGTCAACGCCCACACGCACCTGGAGTACCACGCGATGAGCGCGATGGGCGACGGCCTTCCCTTCGGGCCATGGATCGAGCAGCTGATCGTGCGCAAGCGCAGGCTCGATCGCGGCGACTACCAGCTGCAGGCCGAGGCGGCCGTGGCCGCCAGCCTTGCCGGCGGCGTGACCACGATCGCCGACTGCTCCTACGCCGACACGGTGGCCGAGGCGGCGATCGCCCAGGGCCTGCGGGCGATCGTGTACCTGGAGGCATTCAGCGACCAGGGAGACCCGGCCGCGCTGATGGCGGAACGGCTCGACCGTCTGCCGACCGACGAGCTGATCACGGCCGGAGTTTCACCCCACGCCCCCTACACCGTCACCCCCGAGCACTACGCCGAACTGGTGGCGCTTGCACGGGCGCGCGACATCCCGGTCGCCACGCACCTGCTCGAGTCCGAGCGCGACATCCGTCCGCTGGCCGAACTGGCGGCCGTGCTCGGCCCGGACACGGTCGGCGTGCACCTTGTCCGCGCCACCGGCGAAGACATCGCGCTGCTTGCGAAGCTGGACGTGCCGGTCATCCACTGTCCCCGCTCCAACGCACTGCTCGGCTGCGGCACCGCGCCGGTGCCCGAGATGATCGCCGCCGGCCTGCGGCTCGGGCTGGGCACCGACTCACCGGCCTCCGCGCTCAGCTTCGACATGTGGGACGAGATGCGGGCGGCGATCCTGCTGGCGCGAGCCCGCTCGGCCCGTCCCGATGCGCTGTCTGCAGAGCGGGTGCTGCGGATGGCGACGCTGGACGGCGCGCGCGCGATCGGCCTCGATGAGCGGGTGGGGTCGCTGGCGCCCGGTAAGCGGGCCGACCTGACCGTGCTCGACCTCGGCGGCTCGCCGTACCTGCCCTGGGACGATCCGATCACCGCGGCGGTGTACGGCGGCACGCCCGACCGCGTGCTGCTCACGATGGTGGATGGACGGATACGCTACAGCCGGGACGGCACCCTTGCCGATACCGGTACTGCGCGCGCGGTGCGCGCCAAGATGATCGATCGCTGACCATGCTGTTCGAAAAGATCCGTCGCACCCAGAAACCCGTCTTCATCTTCCTCGGCGCGGTGTTTGCGCTCAGCTTCGTGTTCCTCGGCGTCGGTTCCGGCGTGGGTGGCATCAGCCTCGGCGACCTCCTGGGGACGTCGACGTCGAGCGGCAGCTCGATCTCGGGATTGAGCGACAAGGTGCGTGCGAACCCCAAGGACGCGGCCTCCTGGCTGGCGCTGGCCGATGCCTACCAGGGCGACCAGCAGGTCGATCCGGCGCTGGGTGCGTACCAGCAGTACCTGGCGCTGAAGCCCAGCGATGTGAACACGATCGCGCTGGCGGCCGGCCTGTACGAGGCCCGAGCCCGGCAGTTGGCGGGCGAGGCGGCGTACTGGAACGCGCTGTCATCCCAGTACCAGTCGGCAAACAGCGCCATCCCCAACAGCTTCAGCAAGCTCCAGCAGGCGTTCCCATCGCCGGTGGTGGTGACCGTCCAGGGGCCGCTGCAGACACGGGCATCCACCTTCCAGCAACAGGCGCAGGGCGACGTCACGGCCGCGATCGGGCTGTGGAAGCGGGCCGCCGCCCTCAGCCCGACCGACTCCACCTTCGACCGCGCCCTGTACCCCGACGCGCTCGCCGTGCAGGACTACAAAACCGCCTACGCCGCCGTCCAGCAGGTCCTCAAGCTGGAGCCGAACGCAGCCGACAAGGCCCAGCTGGTTCAGCTGGCGAGCCAGCTCAAGCCGTTGGCAGCAGTCGGCTCGACGACGACGACGCCGACGACGCACGCCGGGCCGTAAGCTCCTCCCTGGCCGCCGGCGCCGCGCTTCACGCCATGCTCCTGGAGGTTGTCGTCGCACCCCGACAACGCCGGGCCAGAGCGGCAGGTTACAGTCAGCCGATGAACGCGTTGGCGGCCGGCTTTCTGCTCGGCGTCGGGGTGGCGGCCGGGCTGGGGCCGATCAGCCTGCTGTGCGTGACCTCGGGCATCCGCAACGGCTTTGCCCCCGCAATGGGCGTTGGCCTGGGCGCGGCACTGGTGGACGGGCTGTATGCGCTGGCGGCCGGCCTCGGCGCGGCGGCGCTGGTGGCCGGCCGCGCCGAAGGCGTGTTCCAGCTGGTCGGTGGCCTCGCGCTGCTCGCGATCGCGGTCATGCTCGGCCGCAGCCGCGGCGCGATCGGCGGCCGCGCGATGACCAGCTTTGGCCGCGGCCTGCGCGTCTCGTTCGCTGCAACTCTGGCCAATCCATCCACGATCGTCTACTGGGCCGGCGGCTTCGCGGCGACCGTGCCCGGGCTGGCGCTCTCCCGCCTCGAGACCGCGTCGATGCTGCCCGCGGGGGTTGCGCTGGGCTCCGTCAGCTGGTTCGCCCTGATCGCAGCAGGCTCGGCGACGCTGCGAGGCCGCATCGATGACCGATTGCTTGGCCGGGTGGCGCTGATCGGAGCGATCGCGATCGGCGCCTACGGGACGTGGTCGCTGACCGAGGGGGCTCGACTGCTGCTGCGGTGACTGTGCAGCGATGGATTGCCGCCCGAGCAGAACGCCCGTACACTCCGCGATGAGCGTCGCCAGACAGCACGCGGCGCGGTCAGTTTTTTCTGAGTCGAGGGGGACATGGGGATGACCTTCAAGGGACGGCGCCGGTACGCTGGGCGCGATCGCACTGATCGCAATGGTGGCCGTGGTGGCCGCGGCGATCGCACTGATCGGTGGCCGCATCGGCGGCAAGAGCGCCGCCGCCGAGCGCGGCGAACGCCACAGCGAGCTCTGGGAGAAGCGCCAGCAGCGCGTCGGCGGTGAATCCGCAGCAGGGTTCGCGAACATGGAGCGGATCCGCTCGCGCACCGCGCCGGCCCTGACGGTCAGCCCCTCCGCGGTGACGGCCGCACAGGCCCAGGCCAGCGCGCTGCCGCTGATCGGCCCCGCCTGGAGCGAGATCACCCGCGTTCCCTACAACTCTGACGCCAAGGGCTTCGAGGATCCGGTGTGGTCGAACTCGGGTGGTGGCGCCGGCAACGTCGGCGGCCTCGTCCGCGGCATCGCGATCAAGCCGGGCCTGATCTTCATCTCAGCCGACAGCGGCGGTGTGTGGCGCTCCAGCGATGGTGGCGCGCACTGGACGGCCGTGGGCGACTCGCTGCCCACGCTGTCGACCGGCGACATCGAGGTCAACCCGGCCGACGGCTCGCTCTGGGTCGGCACCGGCGCCCCCGACAGCTACGTCGGCCAGGGCGTGTGGCGATCGACCGACAACGGCGGGCACTGGACGCGCGTCGGCGGCACCGAGCTCGCCGGCACCGTCACGGGCAAGATCGCCTTCGACGGCCACGGCATGGCGATCGTCGCCAACTCGCAGGGCGTATTCCGGCACGACAGCACCACCACGGCCGGCGCCTGGTCGCGCTCGACCATCACGCCCACGCCGACACCGTGGCCCTACGGGCTGGTGTTCGCCAACGACATCCAGATCCGTCCCGGCAGCAACGGCACGGAGATCGTCGCCTCGATCGCATGGCGAGGCGGATCGCCGTACGACGGCTTCTACCTATCCACCGACGGCGGTGCAAGCTTCAACAGGCTGGCCGTGACCGGCTCGATCAACGACCATGACATCCGTCGCAGCAGCTTCGCCTACTCATCCGACGGCAAGAAGCTGTATGCGCTGGTGCAGTCGGCGTCGCTCTACGACACCGCGCGCATGCAGGGCAACACCACGCTGAACGGCATCTACGTCTCGTCCACCGGCAACGCCGTCGGGCCGTGGAGCAAGGTGGCGGAGTACCGCAAGCTGCAGAACGCCGGCTCGGCGTTCGAGTCGCGGCCGTACGCCAAGGGCTACTCGCCCGGCGTGCAGGCCTGGTACAACCAGTTCATCAAGGTCGATCCGGCCGACCCCAACCACGTGTACCTGGGGCTCGAGGAGGTCTACGAGACCACCGACGGCGGCAACCACTGGCACACGATCGGCCCGTACTGGAACTTCAGCCTGCCCTGCTACGCCGGCGGACGCGACAACTGCCCGCCGACGACGCATCCCGATCAGCACGCGATCGCGATCGCCAACGGCACCGTCTACGTTGGCAACGACGGCGGTCTCTACACACGCCCGCTGCACAACGCCACCGGCTGGGCGAACCTGAACAGTGGCATGAACACGCTGCTCTACTACTACGCCGGCTCCGGCAAGGTGGCGGGCGGAGACGCCGTCTGGGGCGGCATGCAGGACAACGGCACATCGCTGCTGCTGCCTGGCGCCACCGAGCAGGTGTCGCCATTCGGCGGCGACGGCGGCGACGTGCTGATCGACCCCAACAACGGCAACCGGGCGGTGGTGGAGTACGTCGATCTGACGATGGCGCTGACCACCAACGGCGGTCGGTCGAACGGAACGACGCTCGCATTCACCGAGATGTCGCCGTCCTGCTTCGCGTCCGATCCGACGGCGGCGTGTGATCCCAATCCGCGCTTCATCGCGCCGTTCACGGCCGATGTGACGAACATCGACCACTGGGTGGCCGGCGGCGAGTTCGTGTGGGACAACGGCGGCAAGGGCTGGAACACCCGCTGCAACTCGAGCGGCTGTGACTGGACGAAGGCCTACGACACCGGCGCCGGACACTCGGTCACCGCTCTGGCGGTGAAGGGATCCACCACCTACAGGCTGGTGCGGACCCTGTAACCCGAGCGTCAGCGACGCCTCGAGCGGGTTCGGTTCCGGCATCGCGACCAACTACGGCGGCACCTGGCACGCCCTGCCAGGCACCGGACTGCCCAACCGGTTCGTGAGCTCGCTGGTGGTCGACCCCGCCAACGCGGCGCACGTGTTCGCGATCTACTCGGGCTTCTCCCGCAGGTGGATCCCGAGCGCGGGCACCGGCCACGTGTTCGAGTCAAAGGACGGCGGCGCCACCTTTACCGACATCAGCGGCAACTTGCCGGACGCTCCGGCAGACGACCTGGTGATGGCCCACGGCAAGCTGGTAGTCGCAACCGACGTCGGCGTGTTCGAGGCTGCCGCCGGCGCAGGAACGGCGACCAGTTGGTCACGCATGGGTGGCAACCTGCCCAACGCGTTCGTGACCGACCTCAGCATGAGTGGTGACGGCACGTCGATCGTGGCCGCGACGTACGGCCGCGGCCTGTGGCGGATCGCCACGCCGTAACAGCACGGAGGTAGGGCCGGGCCCATCCGGGTCCGGCCCTACCGTTCAGCCGATGATCAAGTACATCGGCTCGAAGCGGAAGCTGGCACCGCTGCTGGCTCAGATCGCCACCGGGCTCGGGGTCAGCTCGGCGGCCGACCTGTTCGCGGGCACGACGCGGGTCGGCCAAGCGCTGCGGCAGGCCGGCGTGCGGGTGATCTCCAGCGACACCGCGAGCTACTCCGAGGCGCTTGGGAGGGCCTACATCGAGGCCGGCGACCAGGTCGACCGAGGCCGGCTGCGGGCGCTGATCGGCGAGCTGGACGCGCTGCCCGGGCAGCGCGGCTACGTCACCGAGACTTTCTGCGAGCGCTCGCGCTACTTCCGGCCCGAGAACGGGATGCGGATCGACGCCATCCGGGCGGCGATCGAGCGGCTGGCGCTCTCACCGGTCGAGCGCGGCCTGCTGCTGACCAGCCTGCTGGAGGCGGCCGACCGTGTCGACAGCACGGTCGGCCTGCAGATGGCGTACCTGAAGAGCTGGGCGCCGCGCGCGCAGCAGCGCCTCTCGCTTCGTGAGCCCGTCCCGGTCTCGGGCCCAGTTGGCAGCGTGCTTCGCGGCGACGCCGGCCAGATCGGCGCTCAGCTGGAGGCGGTGGAGCTGGCGTACCTCGACCCGCCGTACAACCAGCACTCCTACTTCGCCAACTACCACATCTGGGAGACGATCGTCCGTAACGACGCGCCGGCCCACTATGGCGTGGCCTGCAAACGCGAGGACGTGCGCGAGTGCAAGAGCCTCTACAACTCGCGCCGCACCGCTTGGGACGCACTGGCCGGGCTGATCGACCGGCTGCCGACGCCGTGGATCGTGCTCTCGTTCTCGAACGAGGGCTTCCACGATCTGGCGCAGGTTCACGCGCTGCTGGCCACCCGCGGCCACGTCGGTCGGCTCTCGTTTGACTCGCGGCGCTACGTCGGCGCCCGGATCGGCATCCACAGCCCGGACGGCAAGCGGGTGGGCGAGGTGTCACACCTGCGCAACACCGAGGCGGTGTTCGTGTGCGGGCCACGGCGTGACCTGGTCGACCGCGTCACGGGCGGCCCCGCGGTCGCCGGCATGACCGCCTGAGCACGCTCGGGAACCGAATCGGCTGCCGACAGGTCTGATGCCCGAACCATCGGAGGAGGCACAGATGACGACGAGGCGAACGGGAATGATGGCGGCGATCGCGGTGCTGGCGGTGTCCGGGGCAGTGGGCTGCTCGGGCAGCGGCAGCAGCGGCGCGGCGGGAAGCGGCCCCAGTCCGGGCGTGGCGGCAGGCGGCGCGAGCCGCACTGCCGGTGGCGGCGCCGCAGCCAAGGCCCTGTCGGCGAATCCGGCAGCCGCGGATTCGCTCTTCAGCGCGCCCACCTTGCAGCAAGGAGCAACGGCCTCCCAGCTGGCCAAGGAATCGGCGCTGCCGCCGGCCCAGCCCTCGAACGTGATCAAGACCGCCCAGCTGTCGCTGGACGTGAAGCGAGGTGGGTTCACCACTGCGATCGATCAGGCCGGACAGATCGCCGGCGACGCCGGTGGCTACGTGATCTCGACCGAGCGCTCGGGCGGGCGCAGCCCCGGTGCGGTGATCGTGCTGCGCGTGCCCGCTGCCCGCTTCACCGCCACGCTGGCGAAGATGCACGGCCTGGCGGGGGCGAAGGTGCGGGCCGAGAGCGTCAACGGGCAGGAGGTGGGACAGGGGTTCGTCGACCTGGGTGCCCGCGAGCGCAACCTGAACGCCCAGGAGGCCGTGCTGCTGCGGCTGATGAACCGGGCGATCTCGGTCAGCGACACGATCAGGGTCGAGGATCAGCTGTCACAGGTGCAGGGCCAGATCGAGCAGATTGCCGGGCGCCTGCGCTACCTGCACAACCAGGCCAACCTCTCGACGATCACCCTCACCCTCCGCCAGCCCGGGCCTCCGGCGGCAGCTCCTGGCAAGCCGGGCGCGCTGCACTCGGCGTTCTCGCGCGCCTGGTCGGGCTGCGTCAGCGTGATCTCGGGCGTGATCGTGGGCGCCGGAGTGGTGCTGCCGATCGCGCTGCTGCTGGCGATCGCCGCCGCCGCCGGCCTGCGCCTGTGGCCGCCGCTGCGCCGCCGGTTGGAGCCGCCAGCCGCCACGGCCCCGGCCGGCGAGTAGGACGAGGGCGGCCGGGGCGGCGAAGCGCCCCGGCCGCCGTGCCTCAGTAGATGATCGTGTAGACCGTGCCGGAGACGCACCCGGTCTTGGTGACCGCCCACTTGATCTTGCCGGTCTTGGTGGGATGCACCTTGAAGCTCGCCTTGCCCGTCGACCCCGTCAGCTTGGCGGTCGTCACGATGCCGGCGCCGGACGCGGTCACCTTCGCCCCGGCCACGGCGTGACCGGCGCCATCCTTGACGGTGATCGTGATAGTCGCAGTGGTGGCGTGCGCCATCACCGACGAGCTGGCTGTCGGCACCAGCTTCGTTGCGAACACCAGTGGGATCGCCGACGACCAGGTGCCCTGGGTACCGTGAGAATCGACCCCCTGGACGCGCCAGTAGAGCTGGCCGCCGTTCGAGTAGTCGGTCGCGGTCATGAGCGGCGCCCAGCTCGACATGTCGGTGGTGCCGGTCTCGACCGTGCTCAGGAAGCTCGAGTCGCGTGACACCTGGACGTTGTAGTTCTTGACGCCGTCCTTCCAGTTCCACGACAGCAGCACGGGCACGGCCGCAGTGCCGGTCGGAGCGAGCGTCGCCGCCCCGCTCGGGGCGTGAATCGACCGCGTGTAGATCTGGGCGGTTGTCCACGGGCCGTGCGTGGTACTCGCGCTGGAGGCGAAGTTGGCCCGCACCGTCCAGGTGAAGTCGCCCAGCCCCCAGATCGCACTCGGCGTCAGGGCCGTGGTCGCGAGCGAGGTGAGGTCGGACGAGCCGTTGCCCGGCTGGTTGATGTGCACGTCATAGGAGATGGCCCCCGTGACCGGCTTCCACTGGAACACCGGCACGGTGTCGCCCGTGGTCGGGTTCGACAGCCCGTTGAAGGTCGGCGAGGGCCAGGTCTGGTGGAACGTGCGCGACGTCGACCACGGCTGCGGCTTGCCGTTGTAGTCGATCGCGCGCACCTCCCAGTACAGGTCGCTGTCGGCCGGATAGCTGTTCGTGAGGCTCGTGTAGGACGTGTTCGAGGTCGTGATGTCCTCCAGCGGCGAGGCCTGGAAGTTGGGATCCTGCGAGATGACCAGCTGGTACTGCCGCGCTCCGTCGATCGGATCCCACGAGAAGGTCGGCGGCCCGCTGATGACCGCGGCGTTGGCCGGCGTAATCGGGCTGGGGCCGACCTGCGGCCGATCGAACGACTGCGGATGACCCGACTGCGGGTTGGTGGCGGCGCCGGAGCCGTCCGCCCCGGTCGACGGCAGCACCACCCAGTAGTAGTGGGTGCTCTGGTTCTGGTAGGTGCGCGGCGACCCGCCGTTGCGCGGTGCGTAGGCCGGCAGGTGGGTGAACGCGTAGTCGACGATCGTGCTGAACGCCTGGTCGCGGGCCACGATCACGAAGTAGCCGCTGGCACCGCTGACGGCGTTCCATGTGAACAGCGGCACGGCGCCCGCGGTGCTGCCGGTGATCGGTCCCTGGTAGTCGGATGCGCCCAGGTAGCCGCTGGTGCAGGAGGGGCTGCAGGCCGAGCCGGTGGGAGGCGTGGTGAACGTGAACGCCGGCGCGGTGCCGTCGTTGTTGGGGTCGAGGAAGGTCGGATCGCCGGACACGTCGACCGTGGAGCTGCCCGTGCTGGCCGTGTCGCGGAACGGCGTCACGCGCACGCAGTACTTCATGCCATTGGTCAGATCGTACTGATCGGTCGAGACGCCGGTACCGTTGCTGGGCCAGGGGGTGATGTTGTTCCAGCCCGACGCCAGCGGCGTGAAGGCCGTACCGGCCGTGCGCACCGACCAGCGAGGCACGCCGCTGGTCGTCCACTGGCAGACACTGCCGACGTACTGCACCATCACCACGTCGTAGCTGGAGGCGCCCGGTACGGCGTCCCACTTGACCACCGGCACCTGGGTCTGGTACCCGCTGGTGACCAGGTTGACGTCGGTGCCCGGGTCGCCGAGGTTGTCGGCCATGCGCAGGTTGGCGACGCTGGGCGTGGAAGGCGGGGCGGTGACAAAGCTGTCATACGACTGGCTGAAGGTCGCGCCGACCGTCCAGGCACCGGCGTAGCCCGATGCGTCGATCGCCCGCACTCGCCAAGCGTAGGTCGAGTTGGGCAGCAGCCCCTTCGGCGTCAGCGTGGTCGCGATCGTGTCGGCACAGCACACCTTCGAGCCGCCCGACCAGCTGATGTCATCAGTGTTGACCTCGACCTGGTACTTGATCGCACCGGCAACCGGGGTCCAGCTGAACTGCGGGTCGAACATCGTCCACTGCGCGGTCGCGCCGGCCGAGATGTCGATCGCGTTGGTCACCGAGAGGCCGGTGACCGTCGAGGGCCAGGCCCAGGTGAAGGCCGATCCGGACCCCGCGCCGGGCGACGTTCCGACGGGATTCCCGCGCGCGTCCTTGGCGGTGACGGTCCAGTAGTGCACTCCCGGCGGCAGCCACGATCCGGGCGAGTAGCTGGTGGCCTCGGTGGTGATGGTGGTGGCGTTGGCCATGTTGGCCGAGTCGGCCAGGGCGACGTCGTAGTTGAACGCGCCCGCCACCGGCGTCCACTGGAGTAGCACGGGGCTGGGATAGGTGATGGTCGCTGCCGGGGCGGGGCTGACCAGCGTCGGCCCCGTTCCGGTCTTCGTCCAGTTGACGGGGTTCGACCAGGGGCCGTTGGTGCCGGTGGCCGTGATCGCGCGTACGCGCCATGTGTAGGGCCCGTCCGAGATCGTCTGGTTGAGCGTCACCCGCGTGTCCTTGGTGGAGATCGTGAACAGCGGCGTGCCCAGCGTCGCACCCGAGTCGAGCTCGAACGAGTAGTGGTCGGCGCCTGTCACGGGGCTCCAACCGAAGGCGGGCACGGGCTGACCGACTGCCGTGGTCGTGCCGGTGGGCGCCGTCAGAGCGCCGTATCCAGGTGCCGCGAGCACGAGTGCCGCTGCCATGGCGATGAACAAGGGGGCTGAACGGGTGAATCGCCGCATTGTGAGGCTGAGGCTCCTGGCTCGATGGCACGGACGACGGCCGTCGCGCGGGCCGGTCAGGGGAATTTCGGAAGAAATGCGTATGCAGCCGTCCCCCGGGCGAGGGATCCGGCCAGCTGCCAACCCCCCCTCGGCCTCACGGTCGAGACCACTGGCGCTGGCGGCACTGCATCGTCAAATACGCTGCAAGCCGTCGCAAGAAACGACTTTGCAAATGCCGCACGATCGCGGATACTGCACCTCCCAACGAGCAGGAGGACGGCGCGCATGATCCGCACCGGCGAGCAGTACCGCGAATCGATCAAGGATGGCCGCGAGGTCTGGATCAACGGCGAGCGCGTCCCCGACGTCACCACCCACCCGGCCTTCAAGCCGTTGGTGGACGTGCGCGCGCGCATCTACGACATGGCCCACGAGCCCGCCACCAGCGAGCTGATGAGCTATGCCGACGAGGACGGCGAGCGAAGCGCGATCGGTCTGCGGCTGCCGTTCACGCAGGAAGACTGGCACGCCAAACGGCGGGCGGTGGACGCGGTGATGGATGAGATCGGCGGCGTCGTGATCCGGGTCGGCGACGAGACGGTGGGCGAGATGTGGTCGCTGTACGACGGCCGCGACGTTCTGAACGAGGTCGATCCCCAGTTCTCGGCCAACATCGAGCGCCACATCGCGCGCGTGCTCCACGGCGACCCGTTCCACGTCAGCGCCAACACCGACCCCAAGGGCGACCGTTCCAAGCGGCCGCAGGATCAGGATCCCGACATGCTGCTGCACCTGGTGCGCGAGACCGACAACGGCATCGTCGTGCGGGGGGCGAAGTACGAGACGGCGGCGGCCTACGCCAACCAGGCCTTCGTCAAGCCGACCATCGCCAACTGGGGCGACAGCGAGCTATCGGACTACGCGCTTGGCTTCATCTGCGACATGGGCGCCCCCGGCATCAAGCACATCTGCCGCACCGGATTCGCCGGCCGCGCGCCGGCCGCCGACTACCCGCTGGCCAGCCGGTTCGACGAGGTGGACACGCTGGTGATCTTCGACGACGTCGAGATTCCATGGGAGAACGTGCTGTTCTACCGGCACACCCGCGCTGCCACGTTCATCCGCGCCACGCTGCACCGCTACAGCGCGTTCGCGTTCGTCCAGCGCATCCAGCGCACGGCGGACATGCTGATCGGCGCGGCGCTGTTCAACGTGCGGCAGACCGGTCTCGAGCGGCAGCAGGCGGTGCAGGAGAAGCTGGCCACGCTGGCCTGCTACCGGGAGGGGATCAACGCCCACCTGACGGCGGCGATCGTGACCGCCCAAGCGTCGCCGGCCGGGCTGCTCATGCCCAACCAGTCGCTGCTCTACACCGGTCGCGTGCTGGCCTGCTCGCAGTTGCCGGCGATGATGCACATCGCCCGCGAGTTGGTGGGGGGCCAGATCTGCGTGACACCCGACTCGGCCACGTTCAGCAACCCCGAGACCGCTCCCTGGATGGAGAAGTTCTACTCGGTCAACGAGCAGTGGCAGGCCGAGGACAGGCGCCGGCTGCTGGCGTTTGCCCGCGACCTGCTGAACTCGGACTACGCCGGCCACAGGCTGACGTTCCAGCTGTTCGCACAGTCACCGCCGTTTGCCCACCTGGGCGCGGTCTACCGCAACTTCGACTTCGCCGGCCCGCTGGAGTTCGTGCAGCGGTCGGCCGGCCTCAGCGAGCGCGTGCTGGCCGCCCCCGTGGGAGCCCGGACATGAGCCACGTACGGATCCGCAAGTTCAACACCGCCGAGACGTATCCCGAGCAGAACCTGGACAACGACCTCTGCCAGGCCGTCCGGGCCGGAGACACCGTCTATCTGCGCGGCCAGATCGGCCAGGACCTGGACAGCCGCGCCTCGGTCGGCGTCGGCGACGCGGGCGCTCAGGCCGAGCAGGCGATGGACAATATCGCGATGCTCCTGGACGAGGCCGGCGCGCGTCTGGAGGACATCGTCAAGGTGGTGGTGTACCTGACCGACGTGCGCTACCGAGAGCCGGTCTACCGCGTGATGGGGCGGCGGCTGAAGGGCGTGTTCCCGGTCTCGACCGGCATCGTCGTGACGGCGCTGGCGCGGCCGGAGTGGGTGGTCGAGATCGACGCGACTGCCGTGATCCCCGCGGACCGGGCATGACCTTCTCGCTGGTCGGCCGCTGCCCGAACACCGGCATGGTGGGCGTAGCCGTCTCGTCGTCCAGCCCAGCCGTGGCAGCGCGCTGCGCGCACGCCAGGGCGGGTGTTGGCGCAGCCGCCTCGCAGAACGTGACCGATCCCCGGCTGGGGCCGCTGATGCTGGAGCTGATCGAGTCGGGCCGCTCGGCGAGCGAGGCGGTGGCGGCGATCGCGGCCGCGGCGCCCCACGCCGAACACCGGCAGCTGACCGCAGTGGACGCGGTCGGTGGCAGCGGCGCGTTCTCGGGCGGGCGCACCCTGGGCCGCCACGGCACGGCGCTGGGAGTGGGAGCAGCCGCGGCCGGCAACCTGCTGGCGAACGACGGCGTGCCGGATGCGATGCTGCGCGCATTCGCCGACCTCGGCGAGCGGTCGCTGGGCGAGCGGCTGATGGCCGCCCTGCAGGCTGGGCTGCGTGCCGGCGGCGAGGAGGGCCAGGTGCGATCCGCAGGGCTGCTGATGTGCGACCGCGAGTCGTGGCCGATCACCGACCTGCGGGTGGACTGGGATGACGCGCCGATCGAGCGGCTGTCCGAGCTGTGGCAGCTGTGGCAGCCACAGGCAGCGGCCTACGTGATCCGCGCCCTCGATCCCGACGCCGCGCCGGTGTACGGCGTGCCGGGGGACGAGGGCTGATGGTGTTCTCGTTCCGCCAGCTGGAGTACTTCGTCGCCGCCGGCGAGTCGGGCAGCGTCACCCGGGCGGCCGCCGGGTCGCACAGCTCCCAGCCGACGGTCTCGGCCGCGATCGCCAAGCTGGAGAGGGCGCTGGGCGTGCAGCTGTTCGTCCGCCACCACGCCCAGGGACTCTCGCTCACCCCCGAGGGTCGCCGCTTCCTGGCCGAGGCCAAGACGCTGCTTCGTCACGCCTCGGAGGTGGAGCGCTTCGCCACCACCCTCAGCGACGAGGTGGCGGGCACGCTCGATCTGGCATGCCTGGTGACCCTGGCACCGCTGGTCACACCCAGCCTGGTGCGCGAGTTCCGCGCCACGCATCCCCGCGTCTCGGTGGAGCTGGTGGAGTCACACCAGCAGGGCCTGCTCGATCGGCTGCGCGGCGGGCTGTCCAGCGTCGCCCTGACCTACGACCTGCAGCTGCCGGGCGAGATCACGTTCGAGCCGCTGGCCGATCTGCCTCCCCACGCCCTGGTGGCGGCCGACCACCGGCTGGCGCTGCGAAAGCGGGTATCGCTGGAGGAGCTAGCCCGCGAGCCGCACATCCTGCTCGATCTTCCCACCAGCCGGGAGTACTTCATGTCGCTGTTCGCCGAGGCGGGGGTGGAGCCGAACATCGCGATCCGTTCGGAGCATCCCGAGACGATCCGCACGCTGGTCGCCAACGGCTTCGGCTACGCGATCGTGAATGCCCGGCCGCGCTCCGATACCGCCCTCGACGGCGGCCGGGTGGTGACGCTGCCGCTGCGCGGACCGGTGCGTCCGATGCGGCTTGGGCTGGCGTCGCTGCGCGGCATCCGCGAGACTCGCACCGTGACCGCCTTCAAAGAGCACTGCCGCAGCGCGATCACGCCCTCCGGCGTTCCCGGCATGCTCAGTCCCGAGGAGTGAACCGCTTGGACGCCACCGCAGCCGACCCGCACACGTCGACCGACCACCCCCTCGATCCGCTGTCGCAGCCCGAGCTGGCCCGCACGGTGGCCGCGCTGCGCGCCGACGGCGTGTTGGGCGAGGGCGTGCGGGTGATCAGCGTCGACCTGCGCGAGCCGGGGAAGGCGGAGCTGCGCGCCTGGCGCGAGGGCGGCCCGCGGCCGGCCCGCGAGGCGATGGCCGTGCTGGTGGATACCCGCGCCGAGACAGCCTGGGAGCTGGTGGTGGAGGTCGTCGAAGGTGCGATCGTCTCGCGCCGCGGCCTGGACGGCCAGCAACCGGCGGTCAGCATGGCCGAGTACTTCGCGGCCGGCGAGGTGTGCCGCAACGACGCCGACTTTCGCGTCGCGCTGGCCCGACGCGGCATCGAGGGCGACGCGGTCGACCTGGTGCACGTCGAGCCGTGGACGCTGGGCCGGTTCGAGGATCCCAGCCGCCGGCTGGCCCGCTGCCTGGCCTGGTTGCGGCTGGACGCGGACGACGTCAATCCCTACGCGCGCCCGATCGGTGGCCTGGTGGCGGTGATCGACCTGAACCGGATGCAGGTCGTGCGCGTCGACGACCACGGCCCGATGCCGGTGCCGACGGCGGTCGCCGACTACCGCGACGGCGGCCCGCAGGGCTATCGCAGCGATCAGCGGCCGATCGAGATCACCCAGCCTGAGGGGCCGAGCTTCGTGCTCGACGGCACACACCTGCGCTGGCAGAAGTGGGACCTGCGGATCGGCTTCTCGCACCGCGAGAGCCTGGTGCTGCACGAGATCGGCTACCGCGACGGCGACCGGCTGCGGCCGATCTGCCACCGCGCCTCGATCGCCGAGCTGGTGATCCCCTAAGGCGACCCCAACCCGACGGTGCACTTCAAGAACGTGTTCGACACCGGCGAGTACGGCATGGGGCCGTTGGTGAACGCGCTCGAGCTGGGCTGCGACTGCGTCGGCGAGATCACCTACCTCGATGCTGCCTGCGTGGACAACGACGGCGAGGTGGTGACGTTGCCAAACGCGATCTGCCTCCACGAGGAGGACTTTGGCATCCTCTGGAAACATCACGATGACACCACCGGAAGAACGGATGTGGCCCGCTCGCGGCGGCTGGTGATCTCGTGCATCGCCACGGTTGGCAACTACGAGTACGGCTTCTTCTGGTACCTGTACCAGGACGGCACGATCCAGTTCGAGGCCAAGCTGACCGGCATCGTGCTGACCGCGGGCGTGCCCGAGGGCTCGCAACCGCGCCACGCCACCCTGGTCGAGCCGGGCGTGGCCGCCGGCTACCACCAGCACTTCCTGACCGCCCGGCTGGACATGGACGTTGACGGTGCCGACAACGTCGCCTTCGAGATCGAGTCGGCATCCGATCCGCGGGGACCCGACAACCCGGACGGCTCGGCCTTCTCGACTCGGCGGCTGACGTTCGAGCGCGAGTCGCAGGCCAAGCGCGACGTCTCGCCGCTGACGGCGCGGCGCTGGCGGGTCGAGAACCAGGCCAGCCTCAACCGGATGGGCGAGCCGGTCGCGTTCGAACTGGTGCCGGGCGAGAACGTGGCGCCGATGGCGCAGCCCGACTCGGAGTTCCGCCGCCGCGCCGGCCACCTCGACCACCACCTGTGGGTGACGCCGTACCACCGCGACGAGCGCTATCCGGCCGGCGAGTACCCCAACCAGCACGAGGGCGGCGACGGTCTGCCGCGATGGACGGCGGCCGACCGGCCGCTCGAGAACCGCGACGTGGTGCTGTGGTACACGTTCGGCGCGCACCACATCCCGCGGCTCGAGGACTGGCCGGTGATGCCGGTCGTGTACTGCGGATTCCAGCTACGGCCGGTCGGCTTCTTCGATCGCAACCCGGCTCTGGACGTGCCGTCGCCGCATCCCGCGCACTGCGGCCACCATTGACCGACGCGTTGCTGGAGCGGCTGGTCGCGTTTCCGAGCGTCGCCGGCCGGCCGAACGGCGAGATCGCGGCATTCACGCGAGCGTGGCTGGAGGAGCGCGGCGTGCACAGCCGGAGGGTCGATGGAGGTGAGGGCCGGGTCGGGCTGCTGGCCTCGGCCGGCCCCGACGGCGTATCCGGGGTGCTGCTGGCCGCGCATATGGACGTGGTCGCAGCCGACGCCGACGGCTGGAGTGGCGATCCCTGGCGGCTGCACGAGCAGGATGGTCGGCTGGTCGGGCGTGGCAGCGCCGACATGAAGGGCTTCCTGGCCTGCGCGATGCGCGCGGTCGCCGCCGCCGCCAGGCGGCCGCTGCGGCGGCCGCTGCTGCTGGCCATTTCTACCGACGAGGAGATCGGCTGCGTCGGCGTGCGCGACCTGCTGCCGGTGGTGGCCGGGCTGCCCGCCCGGCCCTCGGCCTGCATCGTCGGCGAGCCGACCGAGATGCGGCTGGTGACCGTCCACAAGGGCAAGGTCGCGTTCCGCGCGACGCTGCGCGGCACCGCCCGCCACTCCAGCGAGGCGCCGCCGGCCGACAACGCGGTCGAACACGCCGCCGAACTGGTGCTGGCGCTGCGCGACCGCGGCCGGGCGCTGGCGGCAACCGGACGCAGGGACGAGCGGTTCGCGATCCCCCACTCGACCATCTCGGTCGGCCCGATCCACGGCGGTGTGGCCCTGAACGTGGTGCCCGACCGATGCACGGTCGAGTTCGAGCTGCGACACCTGCCCGGCGACGACCCGGCGACGCTGCTGCCGGACACCGGCGGCGCTGGGCTGGAGCCGCTGGCGGCCTACCCTGGCCTGGATGGCTCGGCCGAGCCGTTCGCCGGGCTGATCGACGCCGAGCTGGGGCCGGCGATCGACTTCGGCACCGAGGCGGGGTTGTACGCGCAGCTCGGCATCGCCACCGCCGTGTGCGGCCCGGGGCGTATGGGCGACGCGCACCGTGGCGACGAGTCGATCGCGATCGATCAGCTCGAGCGGTGCAACACCGCGCTGTCGGCGTTGGTGGAGCGGCTGGCCCGCTAGGCGCCAGGGCGCAGGGCCGCGTTCGTGGTACTCTCCGCGCGCTCGTACGGTCGCCACGAAAGGGTTGCAGAGATGACGCGCAAGCTCCTGATCATCGCATTCGCCGCACTCGCGCTGGCCGCGTCGGGCTGTGGCAGCTCCAGCTCGTCATCGGGCTCGAGCTCGTCGCCGTCCGGCGGCACGACGGCCGATCCGTGCGCCGTCGGCAGCCTGCAGACGCTGACATCGGGAACGCTCACGATCGGCACCGACAACCCCGCCTACTCGCCCTACTTCACCGGCGGTCCCGGCCACGAGTGGAAGGGCCAGTACAACAACGATCCGTACACCGGCAAGGGCTTCGAGGACGCCGTGGCGTACGCGGTGGCCGAGAAGATGGGCTTCACCCAACAGCAGGTGAAGTGGGCCGTGACGCACTTCAACCAGTCCTACCAGCCGGGCCCGAAGAACTTCGACTTCTACCTGGCACAGGTCTCCTACAGCGCGCACCGCGCGACGGCGGCCGACTTCAGCGACTCCTACTACGAGGTCAACCAGTCGGTGGTGGCGCTCAAGAGCAACCCGATCGCGAAGGCCACCACGCTTGCCGACCTGAAGCAGTACCGGTTTGGCACCCAGATCGGCACCACCAGCTACGACTACATCACCCAGACGATCCAGCCCAGCCAGCAGCCGCAGGCCTACAACTCGCTGAACGATGCGATCCACGCGCTGCAGGCAAAGCAGATCGACGCGATCGTGATCGACCTGCCGACGGCGTTCTACATGACCGCAGTGCAGATCCCCGGCAGCACCGTGGTCGGCCAGTTCCCGGCCGTGGCAGGCGGCGAGCACTACGGCATGGTGCTGGACAAGGGCAGCTCGCTGACGCCGTGTGTGAACAAGGCGCTGGCCGCACTGACGGCAGACGGCACGCTCGCCCAGCTGACCAAGACGTGGCTGTCGGACAAGGTCAGCGCGCCGATCTTGCAGTAGCCGGATGGACGAGGACGACAAGGGCGCCGGGCGCGGCTCGCTGATCCTCGGCGGCGCGGCGCGGAACGTGTCCGTGGCCATGGTCAGCACGATCGTGGTCTTCAGCACGCTCGCACTGGTCGTCGTCAACTCCGCCGGTTGGGCGAAGGTCAAGACGACCTTCTTCAATCCCCACCAGTTCCACACCTACGCGTGGCCGGTCGCGCACGCATTCGTGCTCAACATCAAGATCGCCGTTGTTGCGGAGCTGGTGATCCTCGTGCTCGCGCTGGCACTGGCCGTCCTTCGCAGCCTGCCCGGCCCAGTCTTCTTCCCGATCCGCGCAATGGCAATCGTGTACACCGACCTGTTTCGCGGAGTGCCGACGATCCTGCTGGTCTACCTGTTCGGCTTCGGCGTACCGGCGCTCGCTCTCTCCCACGTCCCGAACTCGCCCACCTACCTCGCCACCGTTGCGCTGATCATGGTGTACACCGCGTACGTGTCCGAGGTGTACCGGTCAGGCATCGAGTCCGTCCACCCCAGCCAGGATGCCGCCGCCCGGTCGCTGGGGCTCAGCCGGTGGCAGGCGATGAAGACGGTCATCCTCCCCCAGGCGGTGCGGCGCGTGATCCCGCCGCTCCTGAACGACTTCATCGGCCTTCAGAAGGATACGGCCCTGATATCGGTGCTCGGCGTCGTCGAGGCGCTCCAGCAGGCGAACCTCGCGTCCGAAGCCGAGTTCAACTACACGCCCTACGTGATCGCCGGCCTGTTTTTCGTCGCGATCACGATTCCGCAGGCGCGCCTGACGGACTGGTTGATCAACCGCGACCGCGGGCGTCAGATGGCCGGCGGTCGCATGTGACCCCAGCGCTCGTCTGCGAGAAGGTGCACAAATCGTTCGGCAAGCTCAACGTGCTGAATGGGATCGATCTATCCCTGGACGAGCACGAGGTCGTCTGTCTGATCGGCGCCTCCGGCTCGGGTAAGTCGACGCTGCTTCGCTGCATCAATCTGCTCGAGCCGATCGATAGCGGCCGGATCACGGTGGCCGGCCGAACTGTGACCGCCCGCGGCGTCGACGTCAACGAGGTTCGCAAGGGGATCGGGATCGTGTTCCAGGCCTTCAACCTGTTCCCGCACATGTCGGTGCTGAAGAACGTGACGCTGGCGCCGCGGAAGGTGATGGGCATGTCCCGCTCGGACGCCGAGCACGAGGCGATGCGGCTACTGGAGCAGTTCGGGCTGGCCGACAAGCGCGACGAGTACCCCGACCGGCTCTCCGGTGGCCAGCAGCAGCGGGTTGCGATCGTGCGAGCGCTGGCCACGAAGCCGCAGCTGATGCTGTTCGACGAGGTGACCAGCGCGCTCGACCCCGAGCTGGTGGCCGAGGTGCTTGGCGTGATCCGAGGGCTGGCGCACGGCGGCATGACGATGCTGATCGCCACCCACGAGATGGGATTTGCCCGCGACGTCGCCAGCCGCGTCTGCTTCCTCGATGCCGGCGTGCTGCTTGAGCAGGGGCCGCCCGAGCAGTTCTTCAGCGATCCCAAGGAGGAGCGCACCCGTCAGTTCCTGCAGCGCATCATCGAGGCCGGCAGGCTGTAGCGCCGCAGAGGGGCGAGGTGTGCGCCAGCCCACCCGAGCGGCATTGGTACACTCCCCCGCCGGGGCCGTTAGCTCAGCTGGTAGAGCAGGGGACTCTTAATCCCAAGGTCGAAGGTTCGATCCCTTCACGGCCCATGTTGTTCAGGTTCTCGCGCCGCAGCGCCGATAGTCAGGTTTGTGATCGCAAATCGACTGTGGTTGACGGCAAGCGTGCTAGCCAGCCGGTGAACCACTCCCGTGCCCCGTACCAGCCGGCGGGTGTGCCGCCTCGCGCTGCCGAAACCATGCGCCGCCCGAACCCCCGAGGGAGCGACGTTGTACGACCCTGACATGAACGAGCTCAACCCCGCCGCGGTGCAGGACGGCGCTCGCCGCGTGCTCCAGCGTCCACTGCTCTACGGGGCTCTCGTGGTTGCGATCTTCGCGTACGGCATCTGGTACATGACCGGCGGCAGCGCCGTGGGCAGCACACACCAGGCCGAACAGTTGATCATCACCGGCGGGGGCGCCAATCCAGGCATCTACGGTGCGGCGGCGCCGGCGACGGTGCACTGCAGCCAGAACAGCCAGGGAGTGTTCGCCCGACTGTACGGCCTGGTCGTCAACAGCAACTCGTCCGGCGGCCCCGCCTCACACGATCCATCCACTTACTACACCTGCAGCGGCGCCGCCACAACAGGCCAACCGATGTACTGGTGCGTCGCCTATCCGCCCCGCGACAATCACTACGGTTTGCGCCCGCAGGTAACGCCACGACAGCCCGAAGGATCCTGCCCAAACTAGGTGCGCCACCCCCCCATACCGCCTTACCGGGCGGCTGCGAGTTCCCGTTCGCTGGCATCGATGGCGCTTTGCTCCGAGGCAGGGTCGAAATTCCGCGTCAGCAGCAGGTAGGTGATCGAGGTCACGACCAGCCCCACAATCCACGAGATGTCCACGCTGTTCAGATCCTTCGCCAGGAAGCCTGTGTAGTAGCTCTTGAAGGTGAACAGGTTCAGTAGCACCATGAACGGTATCTGCGACGCGAATCCAACTCCGTAGGCAATCAAGCCCCGCGACGACCAGATGCCGTAGATACCGCCGCTCGGCCGGAACAGGTCGGTGATCGCGTAGTGGCCACGGCGAACGAAAAAGAAGTCGATCAGATTGGTGGCCGTCCACGGCACCAACAGGTAGAGCATCAAAGGTCAGGGCCGTGAAGACGGCACCAACGGCACTGGTCGAGATCGACTTGGCGATCACGAACCACACGACCGTGAGTCCGATGATCGTGATCACCCGCGCTCCGCGAGTGGGAGTGATTTTGCGGAACGCGTCGATCCCTGTCAACGTCGTCAGCATGCCGCCGTACGCGTTCATGCCCATCGTCGCGGCCAGGGCTGCAGCCGAGAAAAAGGCAGTGATCGAGCCGAGGTGGCCGACGACGTTGTTGCCGGCGGTCTGCAGGCCGACCAGGCCGTCAACCGCGCCCAGTCGGATCGCGAACCATGCCCCCAGCGCGATCAGCCAAATCGCCGGCGTCGAGGCGCCCACGAACACCGAGGCGATGATCTTGCCCCGTGCAGTGGTGCGCGGCAGGTACCGGGAGTAGTCCGAGACGTAGGGCGCGTACGTGATATTGTAGGCAGCCGCTGCTGAAAGCTGCGCCATGAACCCTGTCCAGTTGAACCCGTAGCTGTTCGGATTGGCGACGCTGCCCGCGTGCCCCGTGACGACACCGATCGTGATGATCGTCATCAGCGGGAACAGCACGATCAGCAGCGCGCGGAAGACACGGTGCACCCAATCGTGGCCGTAAATCGCGAGCAGCGCCGCGCCGACCGCGGTCACCGCCGCGACCAGATCCTCGTTCCAGCCAAACGTCCCGTTCAGACCTTGCGCCATCAACACCTGATCGGCGACGTTGAACGCCAAGTAGGTGAACAACGTCGCGAACAGCGCAACCACCACCCCCCGGTAGCCGAACTGTGCCCTCGACTGGATCATCTGAGGTAGCCCCAACGCGGGGCCCTGCGACGCGTGAAACGCCATGAACACGGTGCCGATCAGGATGCCCAACGCTCCGCCGATGATCGACCACCACAGCGAAAGCCCGAAGCTTGGCCCGACGAAACCGATCGGGATCGAGAAGTACTGGAAGTTGCCGAGGAACCAGAGCGGAGTCTGATGCCAGAGCTTCCCGTGCCGCTCGCGGTCGGGCACCCAGTCGATCGAACGCTCCTCGATCCCTCGGATGCCGCTCGGAGCCCTCGTCGTCACGGTGTCGGTCGCCATCGCCACGCCCTCCAGTTCTCGACGGAAAGATCGCGCGTTTGTACACCACCGTCGCCCATGAGTCAATCAGCACGGTCGGCACGAGGTCGCGCCGCGTGGATGGCCCACAGACGCTTTGGCGGGAATGGGCGATACTGGCGGTTGATGGAGCACAACGGTACGACCGAGAGGCGGGGCGTGGCGGAGTTCGCGCGGATGGCGAGCGTGCTTGCACTGCTGCGGATGTTCATGGGCGTCCTATGGATCGCGAATCTTTGGTGGAAACGTCCGCCCGACTTCGGACGCGACCAGCCCCGCGGCCTGCTGTTCTCCTTCCAGCAGGCGGAGCGTTACGCCGTGTGGACACCGCTCCGGCACATCATGCGGGACGTGGTGATCCCTCATTTCACGCTGTTTGGGTGGGAGGTGTTCCTGATAGAGGCGACCGCCGGGACGCTGCTGCTGTTGGGGTGGCACACGCGGGTGGGAGCGCTTGTGGGCACCGTCCAGGCGAGTTCGATCACGGTGCTGATGGTGGAAGCGCCGCATGAGTGGTTCTGGGGGTATGCGATGTTCGTGCTCCTGAACCTGGCGTTGCTGGTCGCGCCGTCGAACCTTCGCCTGAGCCTCGATCATCGCCAGGGTCGGGCGTGACGATCTCGATCATCGTCCCGACGCTGAACGAGGCAGACACCATCGCTCTGACGCTTCGGTCGGCGCGCGCCGCGGTTGGCGACTGCGAGCTGATCGTGGTCGACGCCGAAAGCGTTGACGATACCGCCGCCGTCGCCCGCCAAGCCGGCGCGCGTGTGCTCACCGCCGTCGGCTGTCGCGCGGAGGCGATGAACGTAGGTGCCGCGCAGGCACGCGGCGAGGTGTTGCTCTTCCTCCACGCCGACACGAGCCTTCCGCTGGGTGCCGGCGAGCTCGTGCGCGCAGCCCTCGAGACAGCGGTCGGCGGCGCGTTCAGGATCGGTTTTGACGAGCCAAAGCGAGTGATCGAAATGCTCGCAAACTTCCGATCCCGCCACCTCGGGATCATCTACGGCGACCAGGCGATCTTCGCCCGCCGCACCACCTTCAACCGCATTGGCGGGTACCGGCCGATCCCCATCATGGAGGATTGTGACTTCGTCCGCCGCCTCCGTCAGGTCGGCAGCGTCAAGCTGGTGGCGCTGGCGGTCACGACCTCCGCCCGCCGCCACCGCAGCGGTACCGGCCGAACACTCATGCGCGTCTGGCTGATCCAACTGCTCTACCACCTTGGCGTGTCACCGACGAGACTCGCCGAGATGTACCCGCCAATCCGCTCACGCGCGCACCCGGATGGTCTCGACGCCGACCGTCGCTCGCCGTAAGGCGCGCCCGACCAGCCCGCGAAGAGGCGGGCTCCGGCGCGAAGCCATGACGAATGGCTCGCTTCCAGACGGGCTAGGATCGTCCAACGCTTCGACAAGGAGGAAACGTGGCTGTCACTGAGAGCTTTGCCGATCTGGTGGCGAAGGCGTATGCGACCACCGGACCCGCGATCGAGCTGGGCCGCGGCGTGCACGACGGGGCGGTCGTGCACGACGTCGTGGTGCAGGTGCCACTGTCGATGATGAGTCGCCATGGCCTGATCGCCGGCGCCACCGGAACCGGAAAGACCAAGACGCTCCAGAGCCTGGCCGAGCAGCTCTCGGCTGCCGGAGTGCCCGTCGTTGTCGCCGACGTCAAGGGCGATCTGTCCGGGCTGGCCGCCGCGGGCGCCGGCGATGGACCCGCCGCGAAGCGTGCCGCCGATCTGGGTGAGACGTACACGCCGGCAAGCTTCCCGGTCGAGTTCCTCGCCCTCGGCGGACTCGGCCCCGGTGTTCCCGTCAGAGCGACCGTGACGGACTTTGGTCCGCAGCTGCTGGGAAAGGTGATCGGCGCCAACGACACACAGGAACAGAGCTTGGGACTCATCTTCCGCTATGCGGACGAGCGAAAGCTGGCTCTGCTCGACCTTGCGGACCTGCGCGCGGTGCTGACGTTCCTCGAGTCCGATGGAGGCAAGGCCGACCTGGCGACGATCGGCGGCGTCTCGTCGGCGACGATCGGCGTTCTACTGCGCGGCCTGGCGGGGCTCGAGGATGGCGGGGGCAATGAGTTCTTCGGCGAGCCACAGTTCGAGATCGCCGACCTGATGCGTACCGCAGCGGACGGTCGCGGGATCATCTCGAGCCTTGAGCTTCCCGCGGTACAGGACAAGCCGGCGCTGTTCTCGACGGCACTAATGTGGCTGTTGGCCGAGCTGTTCGAGCAGCTGCCCGAGGTCGGCGATCTGGACAAGCCCAAGCTCGTTTTCTTCTTCGACGAGGCGCACCTGTTGTTCGACCATGCGACGGACGCATTCCTTCAGTCGGTGACTCAGACCGTGCGGCTGATCCGGTCGAAGGGCGTCGGCGTCTTCTTCGTCACACAGTCGCCCAAGGACGTGCCGGCCGATGTGCTCGGCCAGCTCGGCAACCGAGTACAGCACGCTCTCCGAGCTTTCACGCCGGACGATGCCAAGGCGCTGAAAGCTACCGTCTCGACATACCCGAAGTCGGAGTTCTACGATCTCGAGCAGCTGCTGACACAGCTCGCGATCGGAGAGGCGGTCGTCACGATCCTCTCGGAATCGGGTGTCCCAACTCCAGTCGTCCATACCCGGCTGCGAGCACCGCAGTCGAAGATGAGCCCGATCGACGACGTGGCCGGACCGGCCAAGGCGTCGCCGCTCTACGCCCGCTACGGCACCGCGGTCGACTCGCAGAGCGCCCGCGAGATCCTGGCCGAACGAATGGCCGGGTCATCGCAACCGTCGGCCCCGGCCGTCTCCACGCCGGCTCAGCCCGCGCCGCCGAAACCGCAGCGTCCGAAGCCGGGCGGGCCGGCACACAAACACTCCGGCGGCGGTGCGCTGGGAGGGCTCGGCGATCTGCTTGCCTCAAGCCAGGGGAAGGCGATCGAAAAGCAGGTCGTGCGCGGCGTGTTCGGGATGTTGAAAAAGCGCCTCTGACCGGTTTTTCCTGGGCGGACCCATTCCCGATTCGCGACCTCGAGCGAGAGCCGGTGGCGGGCTATGCAATTCCCGTGACACTCGCAACGCCCCCGCCCGAGAAGTGTCCCCGCACCCGTGAGAGGGGTCTGACCCCTCTCACGAGGTTGCGCGAGACAACGTGCGGCGGCCGTCACACATGTCGCGAGCGTGGCCACGGAGCGTCACACCGGCCGCGTGAGGGGTCTGACCCCTGTCACGCGCGTCGCCGCGATGTGCCAGAGGGCTTCGATCCCGGTCACGCGAGGGAGCGCGAGCGTTACACCGCTCGTGGGAGGAGCGTTACACCTCGCGACAAGGGGCTTGTCCGCCGCCGGCCGTACACTCGGCTGCGAGATGAGCGCGTCGAATCCCAGCCGCAGGGTGGCCCTCGCCGGCTTGGTGGTGATCGCCGCGTGGACGGTGGTGGTCGTGATCGAGATGCTGACACAGTCGCCGTGGACGCACGACGATCGATTCGGACAGGTCTCGTTCATCATCGACGACGCGTTGGCCGGAGCGGTGCCCGTGCTCGGGATCGTGTGGCTGAGCGGCCGCGCCAAGGGGTTCCTGCGCCCATGACCCCTTCGCCGTACGACCACACGGTCGCGTTCATCAAGCGCAGCGACCCACGGTCGAGAGCGGCTGTGATCGGGCTCATCCTGGCAGCAGCCTGGTCGATCTGGGTCGTCTACTACCTGCTCGAGCACCGCGACTCAACCGGCACCACGATCATCAGCGGCGGCACCGTCGTCCACTCCGTCGACTGGTTCAACCTCGCCCGCGACGCGGTCGGGGAGATCGGATCCGGCGTCCTGCTGATGGCCGGCATCGTCTGGCTGGTCGGCCTCGTGCCGGACGACCCGGCCGCCTGAGTGGCGGTAGATTTCGGCGGTGACCTTCGCCGTACCGGCAGACGCCTACGACCGCTTCATGGGCCGCTACTCGAGACTGCTGGCGCCACAGCTGGCCGACTTTGCCGGCGTACACGCCGGCCAGCGGCTGCTGGACGTCGGCTGCGGGCCCGGTGCCCTGACGGCCGAGCTGGTGCGGCGGGTGCCGGCTGGCGACATCTCGGCCGTCGATCCCTCGCCCACGTTCGTGACGGCGATCCGCGAGCGCCTGCCGGGCATCCACGTCCAGAGCGCCTCGGCGGAGGCGCTGCCGTTCGCCGACGGCGGGTTCGACGCCGCGCTGGCCCAGCTGGTCGTGCACTTCATGGCCGATCCGGTGGCCGGGCTGACCGAGATGGCGCGGGTGACGCGGGCCGGCGGTACCGTCGCCGCGTGCGTGTGGGATCACGCCGGCGGCGAGGGTCCGCTGAGTCTGTTCTGGGACGCCGTGGCCGAGCTCGACCCGGACGCCCAGGACGAGTCAGTGCTGGCCGGCGCCCGCGACGGGCACCTCGTCCAGCTGCTCGAGACGGCCGGCCTCCGCGACATCGAGCAGGTGGTGCTGATCGCCACCGTCGAGCACGCCACCTTCGAAGCCTGGTGGGAGCCGTTCGGCCACAGCGTCGGGCCGGCCGGCAGCTACGCCGCCGGACTCGAGCCCGACCGCCTGGCCCGGCTGCGCGAGCTCTGCCGCGCCCGCATCCCCTCAGAGCCGTTCGCAATCACCGCCCGGGCGTGGGCCGCGCGGGGCCACGCATGACCGTAGCCACCGAGGGCCGCCACCTGCGCCAGCGCAGCGAGCAAGAGCAACGCGCCACCAACCTGGAGCTGTTCTTCGACCTCGTGTTCGTGTTCGCGGTCACCCAGCTCTCCCACCTGCTGGGTTCGCACCTCACCCTGGCCGGCGCCGGCCAGACCGCGCTGCTGCTGCTGGTGACGTGGTGGGCGTGGGTCTACACGACCTGGATGACGAACTGGTTCGACCCCGACTCGCCGGTCGTGCGCTGCCTGCTGATCACCGTGATGCTGGCCAGCCTGGCGATGGCGATCGCGATCCCGCAGGCGTTCGGCGACCGCGCGCTGATGTTCGCGCTCGGCTACGGAAGTCTGCAGGTGATCCGAAACGCATTCGTCGTGTGGGCGACCGACCGCGGCTCGCAGCTGCACGCGGCCTTCGTCCGCATCCTCACGTGGTCACTTGTGGTCGCGGTGCTGTGGGTGGCGGGCGCGCTGCTGGACGACGGCGCCCGCGTTGCGGTGTGGACGGGCGCGCTGGCACTGGACTACCTCGGCCCCGCGGCCGGCTACTGGCTGCCGGGCATCGGCCGCTCGGCCGCCGCCGAGTGGGACATCGAGGGCTCGCACTTCGCCGAGCGGTTCCAGCTATTCATCATCATCGCGCTCGGCGAGTCGATCGTGGTCACCGGCACCACCGCATCGTCGCTGCACGTGGACGCCGCGCGGGCGGCCGCGATCGCCGTCTCGTTCGTCACCTCGGCGGCGATGTGGTGGCTGTACTTCGACTTCGTCGCCACCATCGCCCAGCGGCGGCTGGCGACCAGCAACGAGAGCGGCGCGCTCGCGCGCGACGCCTACACCTACATCCACACCCTGATGGTGGCCGGCATCATCGTTGCCGCCGTCGGCGACGCCGTCCTGATCGCCCGGCCGGGCGTGACGGCAACCGCCCCGCAGCTGGCAGCGCTGGCCGGCGGTCCCGCGCTCTACCTGGCCGGGCACGTAGCCTTTCGCTGGCGGATGGCGCGATCGTGGAGCCCCAAGCGGGTAACGGCCACCGGCGCGCTGGTGCTGGCCGGGCTGCTGGGCGCGCTGATGCCCGCTCTGGCCTGCGCAACGCTGATCCTGGCCGTGCTGATCACACTGATCGTGGCGGAGCTGGTCGCGGGCGTGCGCCGCCGGCGGCGCGGCGATCCCAGCCCTCTTCAAGCACTCGCTGCGGTGGAGGCGCAGCGGTCAGGCGAGATGCCTGTATAACTCGCCAGATGCGCGACGAGTCACACCAGTTCTTCCACCGCCTGCTGGACGCCGCCGGGCCCAGCGGTGACGAGCGGATCGCGGCCCGCGTATGGCGTGAGTACACATCGGGGTTCGCCGAGGTCAGCCACGACAGCCTCGGTTCGAGCTTCGCGGTCGTCAACCCCGACGGATCGCCCAAGCTGGCTGTGTTCGGGCACATCGACGAGATCGGGCTGGTCGTCAACCACATCGATGACGAGGGCTTCCTCTGGTTCGGCGGCGTCGGCGGCTGGGATCCCGAGGTGCTCGTCGGCCAGCGCGTGCGGCTGCTGACCCGCGACGGCACGGTGGCCGGCGTGATCGGCAAGAAGTCTCGCCACCAGCAGGACGCCGAGGATCGCGAGAAGCCGTCCAAGATCCGCGACCTCTGGATCGATATCGGCGCCACGTCCGGCGCCGACGCTCGCGGGATCGCAGGGATCGGCGACCTGGCGGTGCTCGAGCAGCCGGCGATCACGCTCGCCAACGGCCGCATCGCCAGCCGCGCCACGGACAACCGCTGCGGGGCCTACGTGGCCGCGGAATCGGTGCGGCTCTATGGCGAGCAGAGCGGCCGCGCCAGCGTCACTGGAATCGCCTGCGTCAGCGAGGAGATCGACTTCACCGGCGGTTTCACGGCCGGGTACTCGTCCCGTCCCGACGTTGCGATCGCCGTCGACGTCACCAACGCCACCGACTACCCCAGCACCAGCAGGCAGCGCTACGGCCACGTCGTGCTCGGCAAAGGCCCGGCGCTGGCGCGCGGTGCCGGCGTGCATCCGGCCGTGTTCGAGGGACTTGTCGCCGCCGCCGAGGCCGAGGACATCCCCTACCAGGTCGAACCGGCAAACGGTTACACGGGCACCGACCTAGACGCCGTGCACCTCACTCGCGGTGGCGTGCCGGGCGGCGTGGTCAGCATCCCGCTGCGCCACATGCACTCGCCCAATGAGCTGCTCGACCCGGCAGATCTGGTTGCCTGCGCCACCCTGGTGGCGGCGTACGCGCGCCGGCTGGCCGACGCGCCGACCGCGTCCTGACAGTCCGTTCTCGCTACCATCCCGACATGCGCCGCATGCTCTCCGCCGCGTTGCTGACCGCCGGATCGGTGCTGATCCTTGCGGTGGTGCTCTTTGGCCGGTCGCACAGCTCGGCGATCACCGCGCCGCCACCGCAGCTGACCAAGACCAGCCAGCGATCACCGGCCACCCCGTTCAGCGCAACCACGCTCGGCGGGCAGAAGATCAGCCTCGGTTCACTGCGCGGCAAGCCGGCGGTGATCAACTTCTTCGCCGCTTGGTGCGACCCCTGCAAGCGCGAGGCGCGGGACTTCGCCCGCCTGGAACACCACTACGGCAACCGCATCTCCCTGGTTAGCGTGGCTGTGCGCACTACCAGCCGGACGAACCTGGACGCGTTTCTGCACACCTACGAGATGACGTGGCCGGTGATCTGGGATCGCAGCGGCACGATCACCAGCGCGTACGCCGGCATGGGCCAGCCGATCACCTACCTGCTCGACGACCAGGGCCGCGTCGTCTACCGCATCATCGGCCAGACGACCGAACGGCGGATCGCAAGCCTGCTCGACCAGCTGCTGCCGGCGGCGTAGTGACGGTCTCGCCCACCGACCTCTCGGTGGCCTTCGCGGCCGGCTTCGTCTCGTTCATCTCCCCCTGTGTCTGGCCGCTGATCCCTGGCTACCTCTCGTTTGTCAGCGGCGTGCCAGGCGCGGATCTGGCCGGTCACCGGCCGCGCGTCGTGCTGGCCGCGGCCGGCTTCGTGACCGGGTTCAGCATCCTGTTCGCCCTGGTGGGCGCGGGTACCGGCGTGCTGGGATCGCAGTTCCTCGACCATCGCCACGGCCTGGAGGTGGTGGCCGGTGCGGTCGTGATCGCGATGGGCGTGCTGATGCTGACGCCAACGGCGTCGCTGCTGGGCCGAGCGTGGAAGCTACCCGCCCCGGCTCGGCCGCACGGTCCGCTCGGCGCGGCACTGGCCGGTGCCGCGTTCGGTGTCGGCTGGACGCCCTGCATCGGCGCCCAGCTGGCCGCCATCCTCGCCATCGCCGGCAGCCGCGGCGGCGCCTCGCAGGGAGCGGTGCTGCTGTTCGTGTACGGCCTTGGACTGGGTGTGCCCTTCCTGGCAGCCGGCATCTGGCTGCCACGCGTGATGTCGGCCACCCGGCTGCTGCGCGACCACTGGCCGCTGGTGACGCGGGTCTCGGGAGCAGTGCTGATCGTGGCCGGCGTGCTGCTGGCCAGCGGCCGGCTGACCGACATCAGCACCCGCCTGGCCGGGTAGGCTGCCCCGGTGAAGGTCGTCAGCGTGGTCGGCAATCGCCCCCAGTTCATCAAGGCAGCGCCGCTCTCGCGGGCGTTGGCGGAGGTGTGCGACCACGTGCTCGTCCATACCGGCCAGCACTACGACGAGGAGCTGTCCCAGGTGTTCTTCGAGGAGCTGGGCATGCCGCCGCCGGACCACCGGATCGAGACCGGGTCGGGCAGCCACGCCCAACAGACCGGCTCGATGCTGGTCGGGCTGGAGCCGGTACTGGGCTCGGAGCAGCCGGACATGGTGCTGGTGTACGGCGACACCAACTCGACGCTGGCCGGAGCGCTGGTCTCGACCAAGTCGGGCTACCCGCTGGGCCACGTCGAGTCCGGCCTGCGGTCGTTCGACCGCGAGATGCCCGAGGAGGTGAACCGCGTGGTCACCGACGTCATCTCCGACCTGCGGTTCTGCCCCAGCCCGACCGCTGTCCGCAACCTCGCCGCCGAGGGCATCGAGCACGGCGTGCACCTGGTCGGCGACGTGATGGTGGACGTCGCTCACCAGTTCGCCCCGGCCGCGGCGCGCCGCTCCAGCGCGCTCGAGCGGCTCGGCCTCGCGGCAGGCGGCTACTCGCTGATCACCGTGCACCGGCAGTCGAACACCCTGCCCGACGTGCTGCCCGACCTGGTGGCAGTGCTGGAGTCGATCGACGAGCCGCTGGTGTTTCCGCTTCACCCGCGCACCGAGGCGGCGCTCAGCCGCCGCGGCCTGCTGGAGCGGGTGGAGCGGGCTGCCATCATCACGCCGCCGCTCGGCTACCTGGATTTCACGGCGCTGCTGATGTCTGCGCGGGTCTGCCTGACGGACTCGGGCGGCGTCCAGAAGGAGGCTTACCTGCATAGCGTGCCCTGCCTGACCCTGCGCGACTCCAGCGAGTGGGTGGAGACGATCGAGCTGGGCTGGAACCGCCTGGTGCCATTGCAGGCAACGGCGGTGGCGGAGGCGATGGCTTCGCTAAAGCGTCCCGGCCAGCACCCGCCGCTGTACGGCGACGGCCATGCCGCCCGGCGAATCGCCGAGCTGGTTGCCGCCTTCACGCGTTGACGCTCTGTACGATCCTCGCCTGATGGCAACAGAGATCGTGATCATCGGTGCCGGGTACGTCGGCCTGCCGCTTGCAGTCGCCTTCGCGCAGGCGGGCAAGCGTGTGCACTGCCTCGACACCGACGCGGCAAAAGTGGCCGCGATCGCGGCCGGCGACAGCTACATCGCCGACGTCCCCTCCGCCGCCCTGGTGGAGCTGGCCGCCACCGGGCTGCTGACCGCCGGATCAGACTACGCGGCGGTGGCGGAGGCGGGCGCGATCGTGATCTGCGTGCCCACCCCGCTGACCGAGAACCGCGAGCCAGACGTCTCGATCATCGCCGCCGCCGCCGAGGCGATCGCCCCGCACCTGCGCCGCGGCCAGCTGGTCGTGCTGGAGTCGACCACCTACCCCGGCACCACCCGCGAGCTACTGGCGCCGATCCTCGAGCGCGGCGGGCTGCGGGCGGGATCGGACTTCCACCTGGCGATGTCGCCGGAGCGGATCGACCCCGGCCGCACCGACCACACGGTGCGCACCACGCCCAAGGTCGTCGGCGGCCTCACGCCCGAGTGCTCCCGCCGCGCCGGCGAGCTGTACGCGGCCTGCGTCGATACGCTGGTGCCCGTCTCGTCGCCGGACGCGGCCGAGCTGGTGAAGCTGCTCGAGAACATCTTTCGCAGCGTCAACATCGCGCTGGTCAACGAGCTGGCGATGCTGTGCGACCGGATGGGGCTGGACGTGTGGGAGGTGATCGACGCCGCCGCCACCAAGCCGTACGGCTTCATGCGCTTCACACCCGGCCCCGGACTGGGCGGCCACTGCATCCCGATCGATCCCTTCTTCCTCTCGTGGCGCGCTCGCCAGTTCGACTTCCAGACCGAGTTCATCGAGCTGGCCGGCAAGGTCAACACGCAGATGCCCTACTTCTGCGCCGAGCGCGTATCGCACGCGCTGAACGGCGTGCGAAAGCCGGTCCGCGGCAGCTCCGTGCTGGTGCTCGGCGTCTCGTACAAGACCGACGTGGGCGACGTGCGCGAGTCGCCGGCGATCCGGCTGATCGAGCTCCTGCACGAGCTGGGGGCCGAGATCGCCTACCACGACCCGCACGTTGCCGACCTGCGCGACGAGGGCATCGACCTCGCGTCCGTGCCGCTGGACGACCCGGTGCTCGAACGGGCCGATATCGTCTGCGTCGTGACCGCCCACTCCGGCATCGACTACCAGCGCATCGCCGACCGGGCCCAGCTCGTGATCGACTTCCGCAACGTCGTCCCCAAGGCCAACGGCCGGGTGCACACGCTGTGAGCGAGCGGCTGCGGATCGGCGTCGTCGGCCTAGGCTACTGGGGGCCTAACCTGGCCCGCAACTTTGCCCAGCTGCCCGAGGCCGAACTGGCTTGGTGCTGTGACGCCGACGCCGGCCGCCATGCGCGATTCGCCGCCCAGTTCCCGGAGTCGCACTTCACCACCGACCTCGACGACCTGCTGGCCGACCCGACGCTGGAAGCGGTGGTGGTGGCGACACCGGTGCCGACCCACCACGCGGTGGCACGGCGGGTGCTGGAGGCGGGCAAGCACGTGTTCGTCGAGAAGCCGCTGGCCTGGACTGCGGCTGAGGCCCGCGATCTCGAAGCGCTATCGGCAGAGCGCGGCCTGACGCTGATGGTCGGCCACCTGCTGCGCTTCCATCCCGGGGTCGTCAAGCTGCGCCGGCTGATCGAGACCGGGGAGCTGGGAGACGTGCTGTACGTCTATGGCAACCGCCAGAACCTTGGCGTGATCCGCGAGGACGAGAACGCACTGTGGAGCCTGGGCGTGCACGACATCTCGGTCGTGCTGTACCTGCTGGGCGGCCGGCCGGTCGAGGTCTCGGCCCGCGGCGAGTGCTACGTGCGGCCGGGAGTCGAGGACGTCGTGTTCGGGTACGTCAAGCTCGCCTCCGGCCAGATCGGCCACCTGCACCTGTCCTGGCTCGACCCGCACAAGATGCGCAAGATGACCGTGGTCGGCTCGAAGCGGATGGCGGTGTTCGACGACATGGAGTCTGACCGCAAGGTGACGATCTACGACAAGGGCCCGGTCGAGACGGCCCCCGGCAAGATCTCGACCCACACCGGCGACATCACGATCCCGGCCATCTCGCGTGAGGAGCCGTTGCGGATCGAGTGCCGTGCCTTCGTGGAGGCGGTGCGCAGCGGCAGTCCGGATCACCCCGCCAACGCAGCCGAGGGTGTCGCGGTGGTCGAGGTGCTTGAGGCGATGCAGCAATCGCTGGAGCAGGGCGGCACGACCGTCGTGCTCGAGCCGGCCACGGCATGATGTGGGCAGCCGCCGAGGCGCCGGGGCTGACGCTGGCGGCTGACGCTCGGGTGGGAGACGGCGTCACCTTCGGCGCCAACGTGACGGTGCACGACGGCACCGTGATCGGTGATGGCTGCGCGATCGGCGACAACGCCGTGCTGGGCAAGCAGCCCACCCTCTCCGCCCGCTCCACCGCCCGCCGCGGGCCGCTGCCGGGTCTCGTGCTGGGCCCGGCGTGCGCAGTCTCCGCCGGCGCCGTGCTGGCGGCCGGATCGACGCTCGGCGAGGGGTGCGTGGTCGGCGACCTGGCCACTGTGCGCGAGCGCTGCACGGTCGGCGACGGCGTCGTGATCGGCCGCGGCGTCTGCGTCGAGAACGACACCAGTATCGGGGCGCATACCAAGATCCAGTCGAACGCCTACATCACCGCCCACTGCACGCTCGAGGAGCACGTCTTCATCGCCCCCTGCGTGGTCACCACCAACGACAACTTCATGGGGCGCACCGAGAAGCGCCACGCCCTGATCCGGGGAGCGATCATCCGGCGTGGCGCGCGGGTCGGCGGTGGAGCGACGCTGCTGCCGGGGATCGAGATCGGTGAGGAGGCCTTCGTCGGCGCCGGCGCCGTGGTCACGCGCGACGTTCCCCCGCGTACGCTGGTGGTGGGCAGTCCGGCCCGCGTCCTGCGCGAGGTGCCCGCGGAGGAGCTGCTGCCCTAGCTGATCGGGTAGTGGTGCAGACGGCCCTTGCGGTCGGCGATCGTGAACCGCTCGCCGCTCCACTCGGTCAGCCGGCCACCGGCACGCAGCTCCTGCACCGCATGGGCGCGGTCATACTCGGCGCGCACCTCACCGGACGCGCAGCAGCCGCTTGACCGGACGAACCAGCGCCCCTCGCGGCGGCCAAACGTGATCCCTGCCATGCCGGGGATGGTACCGGCGGCTACAGCACGACGACTGCCGACGTGCCGCCGGTGTGATCGGCGTCACCGGCAAACTGCACCCGCCAGCTGCCGGCCGTGGCGGCCACGGCGAACGCATACCCGCCCTTGGCACCGACGGTAGCCGAGCCGCGCGCCGTCCAGCTGCCGAACACCAGCCGCTGAAGAGTCACCGTGGCTCCGGCCAGGTGCGGGAACATCGTGCCCTTCCACGTCGCGCTCGGATGCACCAGCGTCAGGGCCGGATGCACGGCCACGTGCACGACCGGCGAGAACGCCATCGGCCGCACCAGCCGGTAGGCGACGTTCATCACCGGCATCCGCGGAATCGAGAAGCGGCCCTGGCTGTCAAGGGTGGGTGTGAGCTTGGTGGGAGTCCACACACCCGCCGAGCCGAGCTTCAGCTCGAGGTGGAACGGACCCAGCGGTGCCGGCCACAGCCGTCCGGTGAGCGGGAACGAGCGCCCCGCGGTGGATGTTGCCGGTGCCGTCAACGAGACCTGCAGCAGCCGGAAGCTGGTCGACCGCAGCCCGAGCGACGTAAGGACGCTGCTCCCGCTGCGAGAGACGAGTCCCTGGGTGGTGTGGAGGTCGACAGACAGCACCCGCAGCGAGGGCTGGTCGATCACGTGGTCGACCGAGCCGACCACCCCCGCCACGCCGAGCGCAGCGGCCAGGCCGGCCTGCGTGTACAGGCGAGGTGCCCAGGTGTGATTGGGGTTGAGACCGCCGGCCGCGTCGTAGGGGTCGTTGACCGGCTTCAGGTACGGCTGGTCGGTCCCGCCCCACGACGCCGAGATCGACGAGGTGCGGCCACCCGAACTGGACGAGAAGAACGTGGTCGCGACCTGGCCGCTGTACATCACGACCTGGCGCTGCGTGGCGGCGACGGCCAGATCGGAGGCGGCAGCCTGTCGCTCGATCGGGCAGTACTCCTGGCTGCGCGTATCGGGGTAGGCGTCGAAGCTGCCGCCGCCGCGGGTGGCCGCTGCGTATGAGCGGGCGGCAACGGCCTGCGTCTGCACGGCCTGAGCGGGCCATGAGGCGGGCATCTCGCACGGCACCACGCCGCGGACGTACTTCTCCATCGGCACGCGGTCGATCAGCGAGATCGAGCCGCTGCCGCGCGCGATCTGGAAGTCGCCCCACCAGTGAGCGCCGCTGTAGCCGTTCAGGGACGTATCGTCCAGGCGCAGCGGCGCGCTCCCGGCCGTGACCGTGAGCGAGCCAACGATCCCCGGCCAGACGTAGGCGGCTGACGCGACGCTCCACAGCCGCAGCTTGCCCACCTCCAGCCCGAGGTCGACCCGGTAGGTGCCGGCCGGCAGCGTCCTGGTCGTGCCCGCTCCGTCACGTGCGGAGACCGAGCCGGTGAAGCCGAAGTGGATCGAGGGCCGGTTGCTGACCAAGAGCACCCGCTCGATCGTGCCCGCCGGCAGCAGCCCCAGGGTGGTGCCGGCGTAGTAGTGACCGAGTATCTGGCCATGCGTGTAGCCGTGCTGGGCGTAGCCAAGGGCGCCGTACTGCGACATGCCGATGCCGTGCCCCCAGCCGTGTCCGGTGAGGGTGAACAGGGTGGCGGCGCCGGCCGGTGGGGAGACGGCGCCGAACCCGGCGAACGTGGCGAGGAGGATCGCGCAACGGCGAAGCATGTGGGATCTCATCGGCACCAATCGACGACGGCTCAACCGCGGCAGCCGGCGGCAGCCATGTTGTAGCACGCTGCTACAGCCGTCCGCAGTGACCGCCGATAACCTGCCGGAACGCTCCATGAATCCGATCGCCCTGCTGCCACCACCCTTTCGCGCTGCCGCCGAACTGCTCGCCGTGCTGGTGGCGGCGATCGCGATCGCCTACCTCGGCCAGGCATACCTGATCAAGCCGTACCAGGTACCGACCACCAGCATGGCCCCGACGCTGAAGCCCGGCGACCGAGTGATCGCAGACCGGCTCAGCCTGGACTTCCGGGCACCGGGGCGGGGCGAGATCGTGGTCTTCCATCCGCCCACCTGCGTGCCGGGTGCCAACTCGGTGGACGGAGTCTGCACCACCAACGACCGGCTGCGGCGGGTGGGGCCGGCAGCCGTCACGTACATCAAGCGCGTGATCGGGCTGCCGGGGGAGTTGATCTGGGCACGCCACGGCCGCGTCTGGGTCAAGCCACCGGGAGCAGCGCCGATGCAGCTGCCCGAGACCTACCTGCAGGGCGTCCGCACGGCCGACTTCCGGCGCACCCTGCTGCCGTCCAGCTGCTTCTTCATGATGGGCGACAACCGCTCCGCGTCGGCCGACTCGCGCGTGTGGGGCTGCGAGCCGCGGGTGGACATGATCGGCATCGCGCGGCTGCGCTACTGGCCGTTCGATCGCATCGGCATCCTCTGACGCAGGCCGTGCCGGGCCGCCGGTAGACTGACCGCGCGGTCAAACGGGGAGTGGCGGTACGTGAGGTTGCGTCGGTCTTGCCTGGCGGTGCCGGGCTCATCACCCAAGATGCTTGCCAAGGCGGCGGTGCTCGCCGCCGACCAGGTCTTCCTCGACCTCGAGGACGCCGTCTCGCCGCTCGAGAAGGTCGCCGCCCGTCGCAACGTGGTCGAGGCGCTGTCCAGCCACGATTACTCGGGCAAGACGCGCGTCGTCCGCATCAATGGCGTCACCACCGAGTGGTGCCTGGGTGACCTGCTCGAGGTGGTGGCCGGCGCCGGCGCCCGGCTGGACTGCGTGATGGTGCCCAAGGTCGAGGACGCGGCTCAGCTGCACTTCGTCGACCACGTGCTGTCGCAGCTCGAGCGCGAGCACGGCATCGAGCACCGTATCGGCATCGAGGTACAGATCGAGAACGGCCGCGGCGCGATGAACATCCGCGAGATCGCCCAGGCCAGCGCCCGTACCGAGACGCTGATCTTCGGTCCCGGCGACTACGCCGCCAACATGGGCGTCGATGCGATGGTGATCGGCTCGATCGACCCCGACTATCCCGGCGACCAGTGGCACTACATCCTCTCGCTGATCGTCACCGCCGCGCGCGCCTACGGCCTGCAGGCGATCGACGGCCCCTACACCGACATCAAGAACACCGAGCAGTACCGGCGGCTCTGCCGGCGGGCGAAGCTGGTGGGCTACGACGGCAAGTGGGTGCTGCATCCCGACCAAGTAGGCATCGCCAACCAGGAGTTCGCGCCCAGCCCGGAGTCGTTCGAGATGGCGCGCCGGCTGCTGGCGGCCTACGAGCACGCCACACAGGTCGAGCGGTTGGGGGCGGTCATCCACGATGGCCAGATGATCGACGAGGCCTCACGCAAGATCGCCGAGTCGATCGTCGCCCGCGGCGTCGCGGCCGGTGTCGGCAACCAGGAGCCGCGGGCATGAGCCTGCCATTGGAGGGCCTCGACGATGAGCAGCGCGAGGTGGTGCTCCTGGTGCGCCAGTTCACGGAGGAGCAGATCATCCCCGTTGCCTCGCAACTAGAGCACGACGACCTCTTCCCGGACGAGATCGTGGAGGGCATGCGCGAGCTGGGGCTGTTCGGATTCACGATCCCCGAGCAGTACGGTGGACTGGGCCTCGACCTGACCACCTACGCGCTCTCGGTCAGCGAGCTGGCGCGTGGCTGGATGAGCGTCTCGGGCATCATCAACACGCACTTCATCGTCGCCAACATGATCATCCGCGACGGCACCGAGGAGCAGCGGCAGCGCTTCCTGCCGCGGATGGCGACCGGCGAGCTGCGATGCGCCTTCTCGATGACCGAGCCGGAGTGCGGCTCGGACGTGCAGGCGATCCGCACGCTCGCGGTGCGCGACGGAGACGAGTACCGGGTCACCGGCCAGAAGATGTGGGTCACCAACGGGCTCCGCTCGGGCCTGGTGGCGACGCTGGTAAAGACCGACCCGGATACCACCCCGGCCCATCGCGGCATGAGCTGCCTGCTGATCGAGAAGACCCCGCTGGAGGCGCAGCAGGGAGGCTTGACGATCCCGCCTCAGCTCGAGAAGCTGGGCTACAAGGGCGTCGAGACGACCGAGCTGGTGTTCGCCGACCACCGCGTGCCGGCCGGCGACCTGCTGGGCGGTGAGGAGGGCCACGGCTTCCAGCAGATGATGTCCGGCGTGGAGGTGGGGCGCGTCAACGTCGCCGCTCGCGGCGTCGGCGTCGCCCAGCGCGCGTTCGAGCTGGCGATCCGCTACGCCCAGCAGCGAGAGGCGTTCGGCAAGCCGATCGCCAAGCACCAGGGCATCCAGTTCAAGCTGGCCGAGATGGCGACCAAGATCGAGGCGGCGCGCCTGCTGATGCTGTCCGCAGCGCGCAAGAAGGACGCCGGCGAGCGCTCCGACGTGGAGGCCGGCATGGCCAAGCTGTACGCGTCCGAGATCTGCCACGAGGTGGTCGAGGACAGCTTCCGCATCCACGGCGGCTACGGCTATTCGAAGGAGTACGAGATCGAGCGGCTGTACCGGGACGCGCCGATGCTGCTGATCGGGGAGGGCACGAGCGAGATCCAGAAGCTGATCATCGCCCGCGGGCTGCTGGCCAGGTACCCGCTGTGAGCGGGCGCGAGTTCGATGCCCGCGAGACGCGGTTCGGGCGCTACCTGGAGGACTTCGAGGTCGGCGACGTGTACAAGCACTGGCCCGGCAAGACGATCACGGAGGCCGACGACCACCTGTTCTGCATGATCACGATGAACCACCATCCGCTTCACCTCGACAGCCACTACGCCGAGGAGACGACCCAGTTCGGCAAGAACGTCGTGGTCGGCAACTACGTCTACTCGCTGCTGCTGGGCATGTCGGTGCCCGACGTCTCCGGCAAGGCGATCGCCAACCTCGAGGTCGAGTCGCTGCGACACGTCGCGCCGACCTTCCACGGCGACACGTTGTACGGCGAGACGACGGTGCTGGACAAGTGGGAGTCGAAGTCGAAGGACGACCGGGGCGTCGTCCATGTCGAGACGATCGGCTACAACCAGGACGGCACCGTCGTGTGCCGGTTCCGGCGCAAGGTGATGATCCCGAAGCGGTCCTACGGCGCGGCGCGCGGGGGTGAGCAGCCGGGCCGGCCGGTGCCGGTCACGGGCTAACGGCTTGCCTACCCCCGGGACGCT
>JBBQUW010000025.1:0-38832 GCA_038212095.1 Gaiellales bacterium
ATCCGGGGGCTCGAGACCGACGACGCGACGGCGGCCGCGGTGCGGGCCGCGGCCGAGGCGATGGGAAAGACGGTGGCAGAGGCCAACGACTATCCGGGCTTCATCTCGAACCGGATCCTGGTGCCGATGATCAACGAGGCGGTCTACTGCCTGATGGAGGGCGTCGGCGATCGCGACTCGATCGACGCGGTGATGAAGCTCGGCATGAACCACCCGATGGGGCCGCTGGAGCTGGCCGATCTGATCGGCCTGGATACCTGCCTGGCGATCATGGAGGTGCTGCATGCGGGCCTTGGCGACGACAAGTACCGGCCCTGCCCGCTGCTGCGCAGCCACGTCGAGGCGGGCAGGCTGGGACGCAAGTCCGGCCGCGGCTTCTACGAGTACCAGAGCCGCTGAACGCACGCTGCGGTTTACAAACTCCTTACCGGAGACTCCCCCATCCGGTGGATTCCGGCCGGGCACCACCCACCCGTAAGGTGATGTCTGGGGAGGCATCAGCAGGTGCGGATGCCGGATTGGGGTGTGAATCCAGATGCGTGCTGGACGGAAGGCGACTGCCGGTCGCACGCGACCGGCCGAATCGGAGGCGGCGAGACGGCTCGCCACGCAGCTGTCGGTCACTGACGTGCTGGCCGCCGGCGGCAGCGGCGCCGCGGTCGCGGTGCTGGAGCAGGTCTGCCGCGGCCTGGACTGGGATCTGGGGGTCGTCTGGGTGTCCGATGCCGAGCGCGAGAGCCTGGCCTGCTCGGCGCTGTGGCAGCCGCGCTCCCGCCCGCTGCGCCCGCTTGCGGCTGCGATAACGGCGCGGTCGCTGGGAGCGACCGCGGCTGCGCGCACCGCCTTCGAATCCGGCGCCACCGTTCGATCCCCGGCACGCGGTCGGGTGGAGGCCGGCATCGCCGTCCCGGTGTCCGGAGCCGGCCGTACTCTGGGGGTGCTCGAGCTGCTCGCGCGCGGCCGCCGGCCGCGCGACCGCGAGCTGGGTCGGCTGGTGGCGGGGTTCGGCCTCCAGCTGGGCGCGTGGCTCGCGCTGGCCGAGGCGGACGAGTGGGCGCGGGCGGTGGACGCCCGCCACCGCGCGGTGCTGGACGCCGCGCCGGACCCCGTCATCAGCATCGATGGCTCGGGCCGCGTGATCGAGTTCAACCCGGCGGCGGAGCGCGTGTTCGGGCACGTCCGCGGTCGGGCGCTTGGGCACGATATGGTCGACCTGCTGTTCCCGCGCCGGCTGCGCGACCAGCAGCGGTCGCGGCTGCTGCACCGCCTGGGCAGCGACCGCGTGACCGTGCTGGGGCGGCGGCACGAGTCGATCGCGGTGCGGGCTGACGGCGGTGAGCTCCCGGTCGAGATCACGATCGCCCGTGCGCCGCTTCCCGGCCGTCGCGAGCTGACCACCTACATGCGCGATATCAGCGCCGGCCGCCGCGCCGACCGCGCGATGCGCAACCTGGCGGCGATCGTCGAGTCAAGTGACGATGCCATCCTCTCGACGACGCTGGACGGCACCATCCTGACCTGGAACGGCGGTGCAGCCACCCTCTACGGGCACTCCGCAGAGGAGGCGATCGGGCGGTCGATCGGGATGCTGGCGGTTCCGGGAGCGGGAGATGAGCTGGCCGGCGTGCTGGATGTCGTTCGGCGAGGCGAGTCGCTGGCCCGCTTCGGCACCGTCAGCCTTCGCCGAGACGGCTCGTCGTTGGACGTCGAGCTGACCCTCTCTCCCGTCGTGGACGGGGGCGGCCACGTGGTCGGCGCGTCTGTGATCGCCCGCGACGTCACCGACCGGAAGCAGGCCCAGGCCCAGATCGCCCATCTGGCGTACCACGACCATCTGACCGGCCTGCCCAATCGGGAGCTGTTCTACCAGCACCTCGAGCTGGCGCTCGCCCGTGCCGACCGAAACCGGCTCGGCGTCGCGGTGCTGTTCGTCGACCTGGACAGCTTCAAGCTCGTCAACGACAGCTTTGGTCACCTGGTCGGTGACACGCTGCTGCGCGACTTCGCCGCCCGCCTGCGCACCGTGATGCGCGCCACCGACATCGTCGCGCGGCAGGGTGGGGACGAGTTCCTGGTGCTGGTGCCGGATCTGGAGCTGGATGGCGGTGCGGGCATCGAGCCCAACGCGCTGGCGATCGTGCAGTCGATCGAGACCAAGGTGCGCAGCGTGCTGGACGCCCCGTTCGACGTGGCCGGCACGCCGGTGCACGTCGGGCTCTCGATCGGCGTCAGCATCTACCCGCTCGACGCCCGTGACCGCGACCAGTTGCTGCGAAACGCCGACACCGCGATGTACGTCGGCAAGGGCCGCGAAGGTGACGAGGTGCTGGATCGGGCGCCAGACCGTTCGCGCAGCCGGCTGGCGTTGATCACGCGGCTGCGTCGGGCGGTCGAGCACGAGCAGTTCGAGCTGCACTACCAGCCGATCGTCGAGCTGGCCACTGGCAGGATGGTCGGCGTCGAGTCCTTGCTCCGCTGGCGCGATCCCGAGCAGGGGCTGGTGCTTCCCGAAGGCTTCATTCCGCTCGCGGAGCGGTCGGGGCTGATCGAGCCGATCACCCGCTGGGTGATCGACAACGCCTGCCTGCAGGCGCGCCGCTGGAGTGACGACGGGCTCGATCTGGTGGTCACGTTCAACCTGCCGCCGGCGCTGTGGGGGCCGGCGATAGTGGAGACGCTGATCGAGGCCACCCAGCGGGCCGGCGTCGAGCCGCACCGGATGATGATCGAGATCACCGAGTCGACGGCGATGGCGCAGCCTGGCCGCGCCCGCCAGACGCTGGCGGCGCTCCGCGAGCACGGGGTGCGGCTGGCGATCGATGACTTCGGCACCGGCCACTCGTCGCTGGGCCGCCTGCACCAGTTGCCGGTCAGCACGCTCAAGATCGACCGCTCGTTTGTGTCCGCGCTGCCGCACGACCCGGGCGCGGCCGCGATCGTGGCGTCGATCGTCCAGCTCGCGCACAGCCTCGGGTTGCAGCCGCTGGCTGAAGGTATCGAGTCCGAGCAGCAGCTGCGTTTCCTGGTTGAGCGCGGCTGCGACCTGGGGCAGGGCTATCTGCTCGGCCGGCCGATGGTGCCGGAGCGGATCCAGGCGCTGACCTAGCCGCGGCCGCTCACGAGCGGGCGGCAGCGGCCGCTGGGGATGCCGCCATCCGATCAGGCAGCACCCGCAGGGCGACCGCAGCGCCGGTGGCTGACGCCGCCGCCGCGCACAGCCACATCGCGTTGTAGCCGGCCGCCTGTGCCACGGCTCCCGCCAGCGGCGACGCCAGGGCACCGCAGCCGAACACGATCGTCGAGGCGACGCCAACCGCCCGCCCGGCCCGTTCTGCTCCCACCATCTCACCGGCGGCGACGTACAGCACGCCGTTCCAGCCGAACGCGCCGAACGCCATCACCGCGACCACGATCGCCGCCACGGCGAACCCCGAGTGCAGCGCCAGCGGCAGCGTCAGCCCGGCGATCGCCGCCAGCAGGCCGCACTCGCCGATCGTGCGGACGCGACGTGTGCCGCCCGCGCGGTCGGCGACACGCCCCCAGACCAGCCGCGACGCGGCCGCGGCCAGGTTGACCGCCACGAACAGCAGTCCAGCCTCGGCCCGGCTCAGGCCGGCATCGCGGGCGGCCGGGACGATGTACGTCAGCGTCGCCGAGAGCGCGAACACATACAGCAGCCCCACCACGAGCAGTGGGCGCATGCCGGGTGCCGTCAGCGCCCCCTCCAGCCGCAGACCTCGCGACTCGCCGCCGCCCGCAGGCGAGAGCGCGGCGAACCAGCCCGCGGTGATCGCGGTCAGTACCGCCGCCGCGAGCAGGGCCAGTCGCACGCCGCCCACGTGCACCAGCAGCGGCAGCGTCGCCGCTCCGACCGTGCCGCCCAGCGGTACGGCCAGCTGGCGCCAGCCGAGCGCGACCCCCCGCCGGTCGGGGGGAAAGGCGCGAAGCAGGCTGCTCATGCCCGCCACCGGCACCGCTGCGGATCCGTTCCCGGCGACAAAGATCGCGGCCGCGAACACCCGCACATCACCCGCCACTGCGGCCGCGGTGTACGCGGCCAGGTTGAGCGCCGCGCCTGCCAGCAGCACCGGCCGGGCGCCGAAGCGATCGACCAGGATGCCCGCCGGGATCAGCACGATCGCCGAACCGAGACCGACGGCGGCGAACACGGCGCCAACCCGGCCGGGCCGAGATCGAACTCACTGCGCACCTCGAGCCCGATGGCGGGAAGGCCGAACTGCACCACCGAGACCGCGGCCTGGGCGACGACGGCCAGAATCAGAGTGGTGCGCGCCCGCCGGTTCATACCGTCACGGTAGCCGTGGCGCGTGAGGCGGCCGGACGCTTGGATCGGGGGGCGAGACGGCCGGCGCCGTCCCGCGCCGGCCATCTCCGTGGTCGGCTGAGCTACGCAGCCATGCTCGAGCGCAGACCGCCGCCGAATCAGACCCGCCGGGTCACGAGCACGGCCGCCTGCACGCGGTCGTACAGCGCGTCGCCGTTGAGCGGCTCGGTGGGGTCGATCATCAGCAGCGGTATCGCATCCAGGCCGGCGTCGGCCAGGCCGTCTGCGACCAGTGCGATCTCGCGCTCGTCGATGCTGGTGTCGAGCAGCACGACGGCGGGGCGAACCGAGTGCACCTGCTCCAGCGCCTCCTGGTCGTCGCGGGCGACCGCGATGTGGCAAGAGTCGTCGAGGCAGGTGCGGATCAGCTGGAGCGTCGAGGGATCGCGGTCGACGACCAGCACGGAGGCGCGAGGAAACAGCGCGATCACGGGGGCCAGGCCGCCGTCAGCGCCGGCGGAGGTGGCGGTGGATTCCGTCCGGGTGAGCCGGTCGGTGAGGCCATACATGGGTGAGTCCTTTGAGAGGGTTCGCGCGGAGCCTGGACGCCCCGGGGTCTGCACATGTTTTCGGATTGTTAGGAACATGTGTTGAAACCCATACGGGTGATCCGTACCTGCGCCCAAAATTGCGGTCTTTTGCGGGCATAACGCCGTCGGTTTCTCGCCGCACGCGGGTCATCAGCAGGGCTGGACGAGTGGTGCCGCGGGTACCATTGCGGCATGGTGCGACTCGATCGGATCTACACCCGGGGCGGTGACGGGGGCGAGACCTCGCTCGGCGACGGCGCCCGCGTCTCGAAGGACGATCCGCGTATCTGGGCCTACGGCACCGTCGATGAGACCGGCGCGTCGCTTGGAGTTGCGATCGCGAGCGGCCTCGAGCCGGCGGTCGCCGAGCTGCTGCGTGGCGTCCAGAACGACCTGTTCGACGTCGGCGCTGACCTCTCGGTGCCGAGCGACACCGATCGCGGCGGCGGCAAGTCGCGGCTGCGGATCGAGCCCCGCCACGTGCTGGCGCTCGAGCAGGCCTGTGACAGCTACGGAGCGCGGCTTGCGCCGCTGACCAGCTTCGTGCTGTCAGGCGGCACGCCCCAGTCGGCGGCGCTGCACCTCTCGCGCACCATCTGCCGGCGAGCCGAGCGGCTCGCCGTGGCGCTGGCGACGTCGGAGCCGGTCAACACCCATGCGATCGCCTATCTGAACCGGCTCAGCGACCTGCTCTTCATCCTGGCGCGCGTCCACAACGACGAGGGCCGGGCCGACGTGCTGTGGCATCCGGGCGGCTCCGCGAGCTGATCGCGAGACGGCGGCGGCGGCGGGGGCTATCCTGCCGGACGATGGCCACCGCACGCGTTCCCGATCCGGACGGCGCGGCCGAGCCCGAGCGCTCGACCATCTCCGGCATCCCCTACGCGCCGGTCTACACGCCATCCGGAACACCGCTCGATTACCAGCGCGACCTGGGCGATCCCGGTCAGTTCCCGTACACCCGCGGCATCCACGAGACGATGTATCGCGGCAAGCTGTGGACGATGCGCCAGTTCGCCGGCTTCGGCACAGCCGACGACACCAACCACCGCTTCCGCTACCTTCTCGAGCACGGCCAGACCGGTCTCTCGACGGCCTTCGACATGCCGACCCTGATGGGCTACGACTCAGACCACGCCCGTTCGCTGGGCGAGGTCGGCCGCGAGGGCGTGGCCGTCGACACGCTGGCCGACATGGAGGATCTGTTCCGCGGCATCCCGCTCGACCGCGTCACCACCTCGATGACCGTCAACGCGCCGGCGGCGATCGTGCTTGCACAGTACGTCTGCGTGGCCGAGCGGCAGGGCATCTCGCCGGAGCGGCTGGGCGGCACGATCCAGGCCGACATCCTCAAGGAGTACATCGCCCAGAAGGAGTGGATCTTCCCGCCAGAACCCTCGATGCGGCTGATGATCGACATGATCGAGTGGTGCACCCACACGATGCCTCGCTGGCACCCGATCTCGATCTCGGGGTACCACATCCGCGAGGCCGGCTCCACCGCCGCCCAGGAGCTGGCGTTCACGCTGGCCGACGGCTTCGCATACGTCGAGGCCTCGATCGCGCGAGGACTGGACGTGGACGAGTTCGCCCCCCGGCTCTCGTTCTTCTTCAACGCCCACATCGACTTCTTCGAGGAGATCGCCAAGTACCGCGCGGCACGGCGGATCTGGGCCCGCGAGCTGCGGGAACGCTACGGCGCGACCGACGAGCGTTCGCTCTCGATGCGCTTCCATGCCCAGACGGCCGGCGTCTCGCTGACCGCACAGCAGCCGATGGTAAACATCGTGCGCACCGCGATCGAGGCGCTGGCGGCGGTGATGGGCGGCACCCAGTCGCTGCACACCAACAGCTTCGACGAGGCGCTGGCGCTGCCCACCGAGGAGGCCGTGCGGCTCGCGCTGCGCACCCAGCAGGTGATCGCGCACGAGACCGGCGTCGTGCACGTGGCCGATCCGCTGGGCGGCTCGTGGCTGGTCGAGTCGCTGACCGACGAGCTCGAGCGCCAGGCCTACGCCTACTTCGACCGTATCGACCGGCTGGGAGGGGTGGTGGCGGCGCTGAACGAGAACTTCTTCCAGCAGGAGATCGCCGAGTCCAGCTACCGCTACCAGCAGGAGGTCGAGTCCGGTCTGCGCACCGTGGTCGGCGTCAACGCGCACACCGAGGGCGACGACGGATCGCTCGAGATCCTGCAGGTGCCGTTCGACGTCGAGCGCCGGCAGGTCGAGCGCCTGAACGATGTCCGCAGCCAGCGCAGCCAGTCCCGGGTCGACGCCGTCATCTCGGCCCTGCAGCGGGCGGCTGAGACGGATGAGAACGTGATGCCGCTCCTGATCGAGTGCGCTCGCGCCTATGCCAGCGAGGGCGAGATCTGCGACGCCCTGCGCTCGGTGTGGGGCGTCTACCGCGAGACCCCGGTCTTCTAGGCGGCCACCCTCGACAGCGGCCGCGCTGGCTCGATCCCCCTTCGGGGGGATTTCTCGCCCCGCCGTTCGCCCGCATGCTCGTGGCATGAACCACGGTCGATCGCAACGAGGACAGACGCTTCCCATCATCACGCTGTTCATGTTCGCGATGCTCGGCATGTGCGCGATGGCGATCGACGTCGGCACCTGGTATCAGCAGAAGCGCAGCCTGCAGAACGCGGCCGACGCCGGCGCGCTGGCCGGAGCTGCATACCTGCCCGTCAGCTGGTCGTCGGCCGGCACCGCCGCCGGCTCCGAGTACGCCAAGAACATCTCCGGCGGCGCCGTCAGCTACCAGCAGTCGAGCACCTACGCGCCCAACGACTCGATCACCGTCACCGCCAGCCGACCCGCTCAGAGCTTCTTCGCCACCCTGTTTGGCCATGGCACGATCACGGTCAAGGCGACCGCCAAAGCGACGGTGGCGCAGAACGGGGGAGGCGCGGTGCCGTGGGGCGTGATGAAGGGCAGCTACACGCCCGGCACGACCTACAAGATCTACACCAACAATACGGGGCCGAACAATGGCGCGATCCGGCTGCCCACCTGGGATGTGAGCAGCTCGACCTGCCGTGATGCCGGCGGTTCGGCGCTCTACCGCAGCGAGATCGACGGCACCGTGGCGCCGTGCGCGTTGCAGCTGCAGCAGGTGGTCGCGACCGACACCGGCGTCAACGCCGGCCCCACCACCCAGGGTGTCAACGGCCGCTGCGCGACCCTCCAGTCGCCCAGCTCGATCGTCAGCTTCGGCGGCCTGGGCCAGGTCGACATCCTGCAGCCTGCCAGCTGCCAGCTGGTGCTGCTGCCGGTGGTCGAGGATGCCGTCACCGGCGCCGCGACGTGGCCGATCAAGGGCTCGGGTGGTGTGCGCGTTGTCGGGTTCTCGTGGTGGGTGATCTCGAAGGTCGTCTCACCGGGCAACGAGGTGGACGGCGTCTACGTCGGCGTCGCCAACGCAGACCCCAGCGCCGGCGGCAGCCTGCCGCCGGCGTACGTCTCCCAGCTCACCGGCTGAGGCCCGGCGGCCAGTGACGCCTGCGCCGCTGCGCACTGGCTAGACTCGGCTGGCAATGAGCCGCCGGATTCGAGTCGTCGTCGCGAAACCAGGTCTTGACGGTCACGACCGGGGTGCCAAGATCATCGCCCGTACGCTGCGCGACGCGGGCATGGAGGTGATCTACACCGGCCTGCACCAGACGCCCGAGCAGATCGTCGAGACGGCGATCCAGGAGGATGCCGACGCGGTCGGCATCTCGATCCTGTCCGGCGCCCACATGACGCTGGTGCCGAGGATCCTGGCGCTGCTGAAAGAGCAGGGGGCGGAGGACGTGCTGGTGGTGGTCGGTGGCACCATCCCCGCCGACGACATCACCGAGCTGAAGCGGCTGGGCGTCGCCGAGGTCTACACGCCGGGCGCTCCCACCGCCCAGATCGTCGATTTCCTGAAAGGGAGGTTGGCCAGCTGATGGCCGGTCTGCGCATCACCGCCGACGGCCGCGTCTCAACCGTCAGCGTCAACCGGCCGGACGTGCTGAACGCGCTCAACACCGCGCTGCTCGAGGAGTTCCTGGCCACCTTGATCGACCTCGGCGCGGACGAGACGGTGGGCGTGATCATCATCACCGGCGCGGGCGACCGTGCCTTCATCGCCGGCGCCGACATCAAGGAGATGGACGGCAAGACGCCGCTCGAGGCGCGCGCCTACTCCGAGCTGGGGCAAGAGATCGCCCACAAGTTGGAGACGATGCGAAAGCCCACGATCGCGGCCGTCAACGGCTACGCGCTGGGCGGCGGCTGCGAGATCGCGCTGGCGTGCGACGTGCGTCTGGCAAGTGAGAACGCCCGCTTCGGCCAGCCGGAGATCAACCTGGGCGTGATCCCGGGCTGGGGCGGCACGCAGCGGCTGGCCCGGGCGACCAACATCGGCTACGCCAAGGAGCTGATCCTGACCGGTCGGATGGTGGACGCGGCCGAGGCGCTCGAGCGCGGACTGGTGCAGCACGTATACCCGCTCGGCGAGCTGATGGCGCGCGCGATGGAGCTGGCCCAGCAGATGGCGTCCAAGAGTCCGGTGGCGCTGTACTACGCCAAGGAGTCCACCAATCGCGCGCTGCACGGCGACATCGGCGGCAACCTCGTGCATGAGGCTGACCTGTACTCGCTGATGTTCTCGACCGAGGACGCCAAGGAGGGGTTGCGGGCGTTCGTCGAGAAGCGCAACCCGACGTTCATCGGCAAGTAGCAACCACGGCAGCAGGGGGAGAGTTTGATCATCGCAGTGTGCGTCAAAGAGGTGCCCAGCTCGACCAGCCACAAGCGGCTCGATCCGGGTACCAGCCGCCTCGACCGTTCCGGCGACAGCGAGCTGAACCCGTTCGACGTGCATGCGCTGGAGGAGGCGCTGCGGATCCGTGAGGCGGGCCAGCCGGTGGACGAGATCGTCGCTGTCTGCATGGGACCGGCGCGCGCGCAGCGTCCGCTGCAGAAGGCGCTGGCGCTGGGAGCCGACCGGGCCGTGCTGCTGACCGACGACGCCCTGGCCGGATCCGACATCAGTGGCACGGCATACGCCCTGGCGACCGTGCTGGAACGGCAGAACGCCGATCTCGTGATCCTCGGCCAGCAGGCTGCCGACGCCGACTGCTACGTGATGGCCGCGGCCGTGGCCGATCATCTCCGGCGCCCGCTGGTGACGCAGGTCGCCCACCTTGAGGTGAGCGGTGACACGCTGCGCGCAAAGCGCCAGACCGAGCACGGCTACGACGTGATCGAGGCCAAGCTGCCGGCGGTGATCTCGGTCTCCGATGCCATCAACACGCCGCGCTTGCCCTCGATCAAGGCGATCATGGGTGCCAAGAAGAAGCCCACCGAGCTGCTATCGGCCGCCGATGCCGGCGTCCAGGCGAGCCGCGTCGGGGCGGCGGGAGCGCAGAGCGTGGTCGCGTCGATCTCGCCGCCGCCGGCCAAGCAGGAGGGGCGGCGGATCGAGGACGCCGGCGGCGACAGCGCCGCCGCGATCGTCGAGTTCCTGGCCGACAGGGGCGTGATCTGAGTGTCGAGGATCCTCGTTTTCATCGATCACGACAGCGGCACATTCGCCCCCAACAGCCTCGGCGCGCTGCGCAAGGCATCGACGCTAGGCGGTGAGGCGGTCGCGTTCCTGGCCGGCTCCGGTCTGGACGACGCCTGGGCGGCCGGGCTGGGCGAGTTCGGCGCCGCGCGCGTGCTGATCGCCGACGACGCTGCGCTGGCGGGCGGCCTGCCACAGCCGGTGGTGGACGCGATGGAGCCGCATGCCCGCGATGCCGCGATCGTGCTGTTTGGCGCCGGCGTGGCCTCGGCAGACGTCGCCGCCGGACTGGCGGCGCGGCTCGGCGCGGGCATCAACTGCGAGACGACCGAGCTGCGCCTGGACGACGGTGGCCCGGTGGCAGTGCGGCCGGCGCTGGGCGACACGGTGATGGTCGAGTCGACGTTCGCGTCGTCGCCGGCGATCGTGCTGGCACGTGCCAACGCGTTCGCCTCGGAGGGCTCCGGCTCGCCGGCGGTCGTGGAGCGGGTCTCGGTGACCGTGCAGGACTGGTCGCGCGGCGCAGCCGTTGTCGGCCGTGAGGAGGCCGAGACGGGCGGAGTTGACATCACCGAGGCCGACGTGCTGGTGGCCTTCGGCCGCGGCATCGGCGGGCCGGAGAACATCCCGGTGGTCGAGCAGCTGGCGCGTGCGCTGGGCGGTGAGATGGCAGCCACCCGCGCGGTGGTGGATGCGGGCTGGTGCTCGTACTCGATGCAGGTCGGTCAGACCGGCAAGAACGTCTCGCCCAAGCTGTACATCGCCTGTGGCATCTCGGGCGCGATCCAGCACAAGGTCGGCATGGTCAACTCGGGTCTGATCGTCGCCATCAACAAGGACGTCAACGCGCCGATCTTCGAGTTCGCCGACCTGGGCGTGGTGGGCGACGCCCTGGCCGTGCTGCCCAAGCTGACCGAGGCGCTGACGTCGCGGTAGCCGGCTTCGTGCCTGCACCTGGGAGAAGCCCTTGCTACATACGCCACGATCTGCGCTAGAGTTCGGGCATGGCCGAACGGCGGATCCTGGTCGTGGCGAACGAGACGGTGGCCGGCCGTGAGCTGCTCGAGCACCTGCACGCGCGGGCGGACGGCGTCGAGACGGAGATGCTGGTCGTGGCGCCGGCGCTGAACACACGGCTGCGGCACCTGTTCGCCGACGTCGATCGTGCCCGCGAGGAGGCCGAGCAGCGCCTGACCGGCTCGATCGAGTCACTGCGGTCCGAGGGTATCGCCGCTCGAGGCGCGGTGGGCGATTCGGATCCGGTGCGCGCGATCGAGGACGCGCTGTTCGAGTTCGAAGCGGACGAGATCGTGATATCAACGCATCCGCCTGACCGGTCGAACTGGCTCGAGAAGAAGGCCGTCGAGCGCGCGCGTGAGCGGTTCTCCCAGCCGATCACGCACGTCGTCGTCGACCTGGCGGCGGCGCCCGTATCCCACTGACGTTCTAGAGTCGCGGCATGACGATGCCGCCACTGATCACCGATCGACTGACCGTGCGGCCGCTCACCTCCGGCGATTCCGCGGCCGTCGCCGCTGCCGTGGGCTCGATCGAGCCGGGATGGCTGGAGTGGACGGAGGCCGGCTACCACCAGCTGTCGCAGCTGCGCCAGCCACCCTACGGCGAGCGAGCCGTGACGCTGCGCGAGGACGATGAACTGGTCGGACTGGTCGGGGTCGTGCCCTCGATGGGGCCGTTCCGCCAGCTGCCAGGCTTCGCCCAGCCGGCCGCTGCCAAACCGGCCCGCTTCCGACCCGAGGTGGGGCTGTACTGGGCGCTGGCGCCGCGTCACCGCGGCCACGGCTACGCCACCGAGGCGGCCGCCACCGTGATCGAGCACTGCTTCGCCGAGCTGAACATCGAGCGGATCGTCGCCACCACCGAGTTCCACAACACGGCCTCGATTGCGGTCATGCGGCGGCTGGGCATGACGGTCGCGCACAACCCGTTGCCCGAGCCGCACTGGTTTCAGGTGGTGGGCTGGCTGGACGCGCCGGCCTGAGCGGCCGGCGCGTCCGCTCACATCTGGCTGTACTCGGGCCCGCTGCCGCCCTCGGGCGGCGTCAGCCGGCCACCCTTGGCGGTGATCGCGCCGCACTGGACGCAGTTGGACGGTGCCAGCTTCAGCTGCACCGTCGCACCGCCGTCGTCGCGGCCGATCTCGTACACCGCGGCCGGGCACATCGCCACCCACGACTCGGCCACCTCGCGGGGAACGTTCTCCTGCACGCGGATGTGGTTCGGCTGATCGTCGCGGCTGCGGTTGCCCGAGAGAAAAACGCTCGAGAGCTTGTCGAAGGTGAGCTTGCCGTCAGGCGGCGGATAGACGCGCTTGCCGGGCATCGCCTCGACCTCGCCATCGGCATCGCGATGGAACTTCCATGCGCCGCCCGGCACGGCGCCGTTGGTGACGTCCATCAGTCCGCCCAGCGGGCCGCCGACCGCGAATCCCTTGCCGAGCGCCTGGCGCATGTTGCGCACCTTGCGCATCTCCCCCCATATATGGCTCGCGCGCACCCGCTGGTCGTAGCCGTCGAGCGCGCCCGGCTGGGCGGGATCGACGCCCTTGGCCAGCTGCTCGTAGATCGCCTCGGCCGCCAGCATGCCGGATCGCATCGCGTAGTGGATGCCCTTCAGCTTTGGCACGTTGACGAACCCGGCGCTGTCTCCGGTCAGCGCCGCGCCCGGCATCGAGAGCCGCGACGGCAGCGCCAGGAAGCCGCCCTCCGGGATCGTCTTGGCGCCCCAGCCGATCCGCTCGCCGCCCTCCAGCAGGCCGCGCACCATCGGATGCGTCTTGAACAGCTGCAGCGAGTCGTGCACCGAGAGCGTCGTGTCGCGGTAGTCGAGCCCCAGCACCAGTCCGATCGCAAGCATGTCTGGCCCCATCGGATAGATGAAGCTGCCACCCACCTCGCGATGCTTGCGAGTGGTGCGAAACGGCCAGCCCAGCGTGTGGATCACGTGATCCAGCGGCCTGGCCACCTTCCACACCTCCTTCACGCCCAGGCTCCAGACCTGGGGGAAGCGGCCCTCGAGCTGGAAGTGCTGGATCGCGGCGCCGGCCAGGTGCCCCTGCGTGCCCTCCGACAGCACGGTCGCGCGAGCGTGTACCTCGACGCCCGGCTCGAACGCGCTCAGCGGCTCGCCCTCACGGCCGAGCCCCTTGTCGCCGGTCTTGACGCCGCGAACGGCGCCACTCGAAATCAGCAGCCGCTGGGCGTCGGTCTCGGGTAGCACCATCACTCCCAGCTGCTCGGCACGGTCGGCCAGGTGACGGCCGAGTTGCGACAGCGAGAACACCAGGTTGCCCTTGTTGTGAAAGGGCGGCGGTGTCGGGATGCGGATCTCAAAGCCCTTCGCCATCAGATAGACGGCCTCCTTGGTGACCGGCCCGTAGCAGCCGGGCAGGCCCGACACGTCCTCGCCGGGCAGCAGGTCACGCAGCGCGGACGGGTTCACCACCGCGCCGGACAGCAGGTGGGCTCCGGCCACGCGACCCTTGTCGAGCACGGCGATCGGCGTTTCGCCGAGCCGCTCGGCGGTGGCCGGATCGGCCTCCAGCAGCTGTGCCAGCCGGATCGCGCCGGCCAAGCCGGCAGGGCCCGCTCCGACGAAGGCGACGCCGACGTCGATCCGCTCGTCCTCGCCCGCCTCGGGCGCCCCGATGAACTCGCCCACCTTGACCGGGGGCGGGTATGCGCTGGGCCGTCGTGCCATGGTCGACGATGCTACCCGAGCCGGGCCGTGTGGCGCCCTCACTACGGCGCGATGCCGTTCGGCTCGCCGGAGGCGCCGCCACGATAGCCTGCGCTCGATGCGCCCCGTCGATCTGCGATCCGACACCGTCACCAGGCCCACCGCGGCGATGCGCCGTGCCATCGCTGAGGCCGAGGTGGGGGATGACGTGTGGGGCGACGATCCCACCGTGATCGAGCTGGAGCGAGAGCTGGCCGAAATGCTGGGCATGGAGGCGGCGCTGTTCGTCCCCTCCGGCACGATGGGAAACCAGATCGCGATCAGGGTGCAGACGCGGCCCGGCGATGAGATCCTGGTGCACCCGCTGGCACACATCGTGCTGCACGAGGCGGGCGCGACGGCGGTGCTCTCCGCGGTGCAGACGCGGATGGTCGGCGGCGAGCGGGGCGTTCCCGGCGCGGACGAGCTCGCTCGCTGGATCCGCGACCCGGCGGACATCCACCAGGCGCGGCAGAGCCTGATCTGTATCGAGAACACGATCGGTGAGCAAGGCGGCCTGGTCTATCCACAGCAGCGAATCGACGAGCTGGCGGCCTTCGCCCACGCCAACGGCATGCGGCTGCACATGGACGGCGCCAGGCTGTGGAACGCGGCCGCGGCCAGCGGCAGCGATCCGGCCCGGATCGTCCGCGACATCGACTCCGTCTCCGTCTGCTTCTCGAAAGGGCTGGGCGCGCCGGTCGGATCGGCCGTGGCCGGCAGCGCCGAGCTGGTCGAGAGCGCCCGCCGCAGTCGCAAGCTGCTGGGAGGCGGCATGCGCCAGGCGGGCATCATCGCCGCCGGCGCGCTGCATGCGATCCGCCATCACGTGCAGCGGCTGGGCGACGACCACGCCAATGCGCGCCGTCTGGCCGAGGGCCTCGCCGAGGGTGAGCGGATGCGGTGCGCGCCTGACCGGGTCGAGACGAACATCGTGTTCGGCGAGGTTGCGCCCGGCGAGTCGGCAGCGGCACTGGTCGACGAGATGGCCACCGTCGGCGTTCTGGCCTCCCCGATCGACGACCTGACGGTGCGGTTCGTGACGCATCTCGACGTCGACGGGGACGCTGTGGAGGCCGTGGTTGAGCGGTTGCGGCCCATGCTACGATGAAACAACTATGAAGACTGACATTCATCCTGAATATGTGGTCGCGCGGGTTCACTGCTCGTGCGGCAACGAGTTCCTCACACGTGCCACCAAGTCCGAGCTGACGGTCGAGATCTGCTCGGAGTGCCACCCGTTCTACACGGGCAAGCAGAAGCTGGTCGACACCGGCGGACGCGTCGAGCGGTTCCGCCGTCGGCAGGCTCGAAGCTCCTCCTGATCTGGCGGCTCCACGACCGCGCTCATTGCGCGGGCGGCTGGTGCCGACAATGATGCGGACGATGGTAGACCCAGAATGAGCGCGAACGTGGGTGGACAGGCGGTACTCGAGGGCGTGATGATGCGCACGCCCTCGTCATGGTCGGTCGCCGTGCGCCGCCCCGACGGCGGCGTCTCGTGCATCTCCAACCAGGTGACGAGTCCGGCCTCGCGTCGGCGCTGGCTACGGCTGCCGGTGGTGCGCGGCGTCGTGGCGCTGGGTGAGTCGCTCGCGATCGGTTTCCGCGCGCTGGCGATCTCAGCCAGCGTTGCCGCGGCCGAGGAGGGCGAGGACGGCGAGGTCTCGGCCGAGCTGACGCGCGGCCAGCTGCTGGTCGCCTTCGCGATGGCGATCGGCTTCACGGTGATCGTGTTCAAGGTGTCGCCGGCGCTCTTGACCGACCTGCTGCCGATCCACTCGACGGTGGTGTTCGTGCTGGTCGAAGGCGTGATCCGGGTCAGTCTGCTGGTGGGATACCTGGCGCTGATCTCGCTGATTCCCGACCTGCGGCGGGTGTTCCAGTACCACGCTGCCGAACACAAGGCGATCAACGCCTACGAGGATGGGGCGGAGCTGACGCCCGAGCGGGTGCAGACGTACTCCAAGATCCACCTGCGCTGCGGGACGGCGTTCCTGCTCTGGGTGATGGTGATCGCGATCTTCGTCTTCGCGTTGGTCGGGCGGCCGGCGCTGCCATGGCTGATCGCCTCGCGCATACTGCTGCTGCCGGTGATCGCTGGGCTCGCGTACGAGCTGATCCGCTTTGGCAGCAAGCATCCCGACAATCCCATCATTCGCGGGCTGCTGTCTCCAGGGCTGTGGCTGCAATCGCTGACGACGCGCGAGCCGACGCTGGATCAGGTCGAGGTCTCGATCAACGCGCTCAAGGACGTGCTGGCCGCCGAGGAGCGCGCTCAGGCAGGCCGCGGCGCGAGCCCGGTCGAAGTGATGGCGTGACCCGGCACACGCGATAGCCGGCCACCGCCGGCGAATCCGACCGATCTCAACAACCGTCACAGCCCTGCGCCAACTGCATCACGCCCCCCGCGGAGGGGTCTGACCCCAAACGGGGCGACGGTGCGACCTGTGCCGCGCGAGCCTCGCAGACGTGACGAGGCGGCGCGAACGTGTCACGGCGGTCCGGTGAGGGGTCTGACCCCTGTCACCGAAGTGTGACGGGCGGGAGGTTGGGGATCGGGGCCCCGGCTGCACCCACGGGTATCCTTCCCCTCCCATGGAGCCGCTGATCGCCGAGATTGAACGGAGCTTTGCCGAGCTGGAGCGTCAGCTGGGCGACCCGGCGTTGGTCGCCGACCAGAAGCTGTACGCAGACACCGCTCGCCGCCACAAGCAGCTCTCCACCGCGCACGCGCTGGCCCAGCGTTGGCGCGAGCTGACCGCCCAAGTCGCCGATGCCAACGAGATGCTGTCCGATCCCGACGAGGAGATCCGGGCGCTCGCCCAGGAGCAGCTGACCGCCGCGCGCGACGAGCTGCCCGAGCTCGAGGAGCGGCTTCGGCTCGAGATGCTCGAGCGAGATCCGGCTGACGACAAGGATGTGATCGTCGAGCTGCGAGCCGGTACCGGAGGTGACGAGGCCGCCCTGTTCGCCGGTGATCTCTCCCAGATGCTGATGCGCTACGCCGAGGCGCGCGGCTTCAAGGCCGAGCCGCTCTCCGCCAACCCCGGCGACGCCGGCGGCTTCAAGGAGCTGGCGCTCGAGATCCGCGGCGACGGCGCCTACTCCGTGTTCAAGTATGAGAGCGGCGTGCACCGCGTGCAGCGGGTGCCGTCGACCGAGTCGCAGGGCCGCATCCACACCTCGACCGCGACCGTCGCCGTGCTGCCCGAGGCCGAGGAGGTCGACCTCGAGATCAACCTGAACGACCTTCGCATCGACGTCTACCGGTCCGGCGGCCACGGCGGCCAGTCGGTCAACACCACCGACTCCGCCGTGCGCATCACCCACCAGCCGTCCGGCATCGTCGTCACCTGCCAGGACGAGCGGTCGCAGCTGCAGAACAAGGAGCGCGCGATGAAGATCCTGCGTGCCCGGCTGTTCGAGGCCGAACGCGAACGTGCTCAGCAGGAGGCCTCCCAGCAGCGGCTGGCCCAGATCGGCAGCGGCGAGCGGTCGGAGAAGATCCGCACCTACAACTACCCCCAGAATCGGGTCACCGATCACCGCATCGGGCTGACATCCCACAACCTGGAGACCGTGCTGGCGGGCGACCTGCAGGCCTTCACCGAGGCGCTGGCGGCGGAGGATCGGCGGCGGAAGCTGGCGGACGCGTCCGGGTGATCGCGCTGGCCGAGGTTCTGCGCCGCTCGACCGAGTACCTGGACGCCCACGGCAGCACCACCGCGCGGCTGGACGCGGAGCTGCTGCTGTCCCACGGCCTCGGCCTGTCGCGGATCGAGCTCTACACCCAGTTCGAGCGCCCACTGTCGGAGTCCGAGCTGGCCGCCTGCCGGGAGCTAGTGCGCCGCCGCGGCCAGCGCGAGCCGGTCGCGTACGTGATCGGGCACTGGGGCTTCCGGCGCCTCGACCTGCGCGTGGACGCTCGCGTGCTGGTGCCGCGCCCCGAGACCGAGCTGGCGGTGGAGCGTTGCCTGGCGCTGCTGCTGGGCGAGCAGCGGCCGACAGTGCTCGACGTCGGCACGGGATCGGGCGCGATCGCGCTGGCGCTCAAGGACGAGCTGCCGGACGCGGTCGTGGTGGCCTGCGACGTCTCGCCGGACGCGCTTGATGTCGCCCGTGACAACGCAGCCCGGCTGGGGCTGGAGGTGAAGCTGATCGAGTCAGACCTGCTGGAGCGGGTGCCGGACGGGCAGTTTCGACTGATCGTCTCGAATCCCCCCTACATCGCCGAGTCCGAGATGGCGGCGCTGCAGCCGGAGGTGGCCGTGCACGAACCGCGGCTGGCGACGGTGGCGGGCAGCGACGGCCTCGAGGTCTATCGCCGGCTGCTGCCGCAGGCGTCACGGCGGCTGTCCGCCGGCGGGCACTTGGTGGTGGAGTGCGCTGCCGGCCAGTCCGCGGCGCTGGTGGCGGAGCTGGAGCGGCTTGGATACGCTGATCCCGGCGTGGACAGCGATCTCTCTGGCATCGAGCGGGTGGTGTGGGCGACGTGGCCGTGACGGTGCCAGAGGATGGCGCGTCCAGGATGCGCGACGGCGAACTGGCCCTGCTGCCCACAGACACGGTGTACGGCCTGGCCGCTGCCGCGGGCCGACCGGACGTCTGCCGGCGGCTGTACGAGCTCAAGCAACGCCCGGTCGACCAGCCCACCGCGATCATGCTCGGCTCTGTGGCGCGCCTGATGGAGGCCGTTCCCGAGCTGAGCGACCGGACGACGGACATCTGCCGGAAGCTGCTGCCGGGGCCGGTCACGCTGATCGTGCCCAACCCGGCCGGTCGCTTCGCGCACCTCTGCGGCAGCGCGCCCGACCGGATCGGGGTGCGCGTGCCCGACCTCGAGACCGCCGTGGCCGGCCTCGCGGACGCGGTTGGCGGCCTCGTGATCACGAGCGCCAACGAGCGCGGCGGCCCAGACCCGGCTCGGCTCGACCAGGTGCCACGCTCGATCCGCGCTGCAGCGGGCTTCGAGGTCGACGGCGGCGAGCTTCCCGGCGTGCCATCGACGGTGATCGACGTCACCGGCGAACAGCCGCGCGTGCTGCGGCCCGGGACGGGCGTCGACCGGGTGATGGCCGCGGTGCTGCAATGAGCGACAGCGGCCCGCTCACCCCGATCGATCGCATGGTCGAGCAGGACCGCGCGCTGCTGCACCGCCTCGAGCCGAGAGACGCCGCGGCGGCCGTGCGCGAGGGAGCTGTGATCGTCGACATCCGAAGCCACGAGCAGCGGGTGGCCAACGGCGTGGTACCGGGCTCGATCCGCATCCATCGCAACGTGCTCGAGTGGCGGGTCGATCCCAGCTCCGGCTGGTGCGACCCGCGCTTCGAACGGCTGTCCGGTCCGCTGATCGTGATGTGCCAGGAGGGCTACTCGTCCAGCATGGCCGCCGCCACCCTGCAGCGGCTGGGCTTCGCGCCGGCCACCGACTTGATCGGCGGCTTCGAGGCATGGGTCGCGGCCGGGCTGCCGACGGAGCCGCTGCAGAACGCCATCGGGTAGCATCGCTCTCCGGAATCATCGAGGGAGGGGCGGTTCTCGTGGCCACGGCCGAGCAGACGTTGCAGCAGTACCAGACGGCCGGGCTGGCCGAGTCCGACCCGGTGATCGCACAGCTCATCGACCAGGAGCTCGGTCGCCAGCGCGAGCAGCTGGAGCTGATCGCCGCCGAGAACTTCACCTGGCCGGCCGTGTTGGAGGCAGTCGGCTCGGTGCTGACCAACAAGTACGCCGAGGGCTACCCGGGCCGCCGATATTACGGTGGCTGCGAGTGGGTGGACGAGATCGAGCAGCTGGCGATCGATCGCGCCAAGGAGCTGTTCGGGGCGGAGCACGCCAACGTGCAGCCGCACGCGGGCGGCCCCGCCAACATGGCAGCATACTTCGCCCTGATCAAGCCCGGCGATTCGATCCTCGGCCTGCGCCTGGACCACGGCGGGCACCTCACCCACGGCCTCAAGGTCAACTTCTCCGGGCTGCTCTACGACGTGCACGCATACGGCGTGCGGCGGGAGGATTCGCTGATCGACTTCGACGAGGTGCGGCGGCTGGCCCACGAGCATCGGCCGAAGCTGATCGTGGCCGGCGCCTCCGCCTACCCGCGGATCATCGATGCCGCGCAGTTCCGTGAGATCGCCGACGAGGTGGGCGCGCTGCTGATGGTTGATATGGCGCACTTCGCCGGCCTGGTAGCGGCCGGCCTGCATCCCAACCCGGTCGAGTACGCCGACGTCGTCACCTCGACCACCCACAAGACGCTGGGCGGCCCCCGCTCGGGTCTGGTGCTTTCACGTGCCGAGCACGCCGCCGCCGTCGACAAGGCCGTCTTCCCAGGACTGCAGGGCGGGCCGCTGTGCCATGTCGTGGCCGCCAAGGCGGTCTGCTTCAAGATCGCCCGGAGTGAGGGCTACCGCGAGTATCAGAGCCAGATCGTCCGCAACTGCAAGGCGTTGGCCGCGACGCTGATGGACGGCGGTCTGAAGCTCCTGACGGGCGGCACCGACAACCACCTGCTGCAGCTCGACCTGCGCGGCACCGAGTGGTCGGGGAAGGATGCCGAGCTGCGCCTGCACGAGGTCTCGATCACGGTCAACCGCAACACGGTGCCCTACGACGAGCGCCCGCCGACGATCGCCTCCGGCGTGAGGATCGGTACTCCGGCGGTGACTATGCGGGGACTGGACGAGCAGGACATGAAGGAGGTGGGGGCGATCATCCTGGAGACGCTGGACACCGCCGCCGACCTGCCCAAGCTGCGTCAGCGCACCCGCGAGCTGCTGGCGTCGCGTCCGCTGTATCCGGCCTTCCTGCACGGCCACCCGGTGATCTGAGCGCGCGGTGCCGCTGACGATCGTCGACCATCCGCTGGTCAGGCACAAGCTCGGCCTGCTGCGCGACGTCGAGACCACCACTCGCGACTTCCGCCAGCTGGCCGGCGAGATCGCGGCCTTCCTCTGTTACGAGGCGACCCGCGAGCTCGAGTTGGAGGCGATCGAGGTGCGCACGCCGCTCGAACTGACCCAGGCACACCGCATCTCGGGGAAGAAGCTCGGCGTGGTGGCCGTTCTGCGAGCGGGGGTCGGCATGCTGGACGCGGTGATCGACCTGGTGCCTGTGGCGCGAGTCGGATTCGTCGGCCTGTACCGCGACGAGGTGACGCTGCAGCCGGTCGAGTACTACTGCAAGCTGCCCGGCGACCTTGCCCAGCGCGACGTGATCGTGCTCGATCCGATGCTCGCCACGGGCGGCTCGGCGGCCGCCGCGATCGGCGCGTGCAAGCGGCAGGGAGCTCGCCGCCTGACGCTGGTCTGCCTGGTGGCTGCGCCCGAGGGCGTCGCCCGGCTGGAGGCGGAGCACCCCGACGTGCGGGTTCTGTCCGCTGCGCTCGACCGCGGCCTCGACGGGCACGGCTACATCCTGCCGGGGCTCGGCGACGCCGGCGACCGGCTGTACGGCACGAGGTGAGGCCGGTGCCTGGCCCCGCGGAGTGCGGTGCCAGGCACCGTTCGCACCGCCCCCTCCTGTACGCTGTCGAACAATGAACGGCGGGCTGATCGACTATCAGGCGGCCGTCGTCGGCTTCGCGGTGGCGTTTCTGCTTGCGGTGCTGCTGACACCGGTCGTCTCCCAAGCGGCGTGGTTGGTGGGCGTCGTCGACGCCTCCACTGATGGCCGCCGGCTTCACCACCGGCCAACCCCGCTTTTGGGCGGGATCGCGATCCTGGGCGCGATCGCGATCCCCGCGCTGGCGCTCGGTCACGATCACGGCTTCTGGGGGATCATTGCCGGCGCCGCCCTGATGTCGATGCTGGGCGCGCTGGACGACATCCGGCCGCTGCATCCCGGCGCGAAGCTGATCGGGCTGATTTTGATCGCATCCATCCCCGCCTCGCTCGGCATCACCATCGACCACATCACGCTGCCGCTGGTGGGGCCGGCCAACCTGGGTGCCTGGCAGTACCCGGTGACGATCCTGTGGATCGTGGCGATCGCCAACATCGTCAACTTCATCGATGGCATGGACGGGCTCGCCGCCGGCTTCTGCGCGATCGCGTCGCTCACCTTCGCGATCCTGTCCGCCTCGCTGGGCCGCGTGGACGCGGCCGCGATCAGTGCGATCGTGGCCGGCGCGGCCTTCGGTTTCCTGATCTACAACTTCAACCCGGCCACCATCTTCATGGGCGACTCCGGCTCGCTGATGCTGGGCTACCTGCTGGCGGCGCTCTCCATCCAGGGCGTGTTGAAGACGGCGGCGGCCGTCTCGCTGGTGTTCCCGCTGATGATCCTGGCGCTTCCAATCCTGGATACCTCGTTCGTGATCCTGAAGCGGCTCAAGTACAAGCAGCCGATCTACCAGGCCGATCGCTGGCACTTCCATCACCGGCTGGCGAACGTGGGGCTGTCGCAGCGCCGCACCGCGCTGTACCTGTACGCGTGGTGCACCACGCTCTCGGCGCTGGCGCTCGCGATCCGGTTCGTGCCCAGCCATCGCCACGGCTGGGATCCGGTAGCGATCGCGGTGCTTGGCGGGCTGGGCGCCCTGGCCATCGGCACCTCGATCTACGTCATCTTCCTGCTCGAGATCCTCAAGGTGCGCCACCTGCAGGCGCTGGGGCTGATGCGCGGACGCGACGTCGGTGAGGTGCCACAAAGCGAGCGCGCTGCGTGATCGCTGCACGCGGCGATTTTCGCAACAGATGCGGGATCGCGGCTATCGAGGAGGACGGTTCGGGGTTGTCACATAGTCGCCGAGTCTGGCATACTGCCCCGGTCCGTCAGGAGCAGCACGGCGGCGAGTGTCTGAGCCACACATGAGCGAGCAGCGGCCGGCCCCTCCGGCGGCCACCGCCGGGATCTATCTCCTGGCTGCTCTCGTCGCATGCGTTGCCCTGGGACTCGGTGGCGGTTGGCTCCTGGGGGCGACGACGGCGGGAGCCGTCGCCGGTGCGGTGATCGGGATACCGGTCAGCTTCTACCTCGTCTACCGCCAGTACCGAGACATTTGAGCAGCAACCAGACCTCACTCTCGCAGTTCGCCGTCCACAACGTGGATGCAGTGCTGGCGATCCTCGCGCTGCCCCTCTTCCTGATCGCCGGACTGCCGCTGGAGGGCTGGTTCTGGGCGGTCGCGCTATGGGCGCTGAACCGCTTCCTGCAGGCGCGCATCGAGCGCCGGGCGGCCGCCATGGGCGCGCTGCGAGCGGTCGGGGTGATGGGTGCGAGCATGCTGCTTCGTCCCTGGATCGGCATGCTGGCGCTGTTTCTGATCACCCGTCACGACAGCACGATGGTCGTCTCATCGGTGGCCCTCTTTCTGCTGCTGATCACCGTCGACATCGGCATCCGCATCCTCACGCACCGCAACATCCGGGCCCAGATCGGGGGCGTCATCTAGGTGTCCCTGCCGCTGCTCGCCGCATCCGACTTCAACCCCGTCTCGGAGTTCACGGACTTCATCAACAACCCGTACGTCAGCCTGCCGCTGGGCCTCGATATCAACAAGGCGGTCGTCTACATCTGGATGTCCGGAGCGCTGGCGATCGTGCTGACGCTGCTGGTCTCGCGGCGCGGCCTCAAGGTGCGGCCCGACCGCACCCAGACCGCGGCCGAGGCGATCTACGACGTCGCATACACCCAGATCGCAAAGGCGGGGCTGCCCGAGGATGGCATGCGGATCTGGTTCCCCTACGTGGCGAGCCTGTTCATGTTCATCTGGATGATGAACCTGATCGGCTTCATCCCGCTGCCGTTCGGATCCGAGCGGGTGGACGTGTTCGGTCTGCACCTGCCCAAGCTGCAGATCTATGCGGCCACCGCCAACCTCTCGGTGACGCTGACGCTGACGCTGGTCACGATCGTGGCCAGCCATGCCGAGGGCGTCCGCCACAACGGCCCGATCCGCTATCTGCGCAGCTGGATGCCGAGCGGTCTGCCGAGCGCACTGCCGCTGCGGCCCGTGTCGCCGCTGGTCGCGGTACTGATCGTGCTGATCGGGGTGATCGAGGTCGTGTCGCAGTTCGTGCGCATCATCTCGCTCAGCTTCCGACTCTTTTTCAACCTGCTGGCCGGCCACCTCGTGATCGCCGTGTTCCTGGCCATGGGCGCGCTGATCGGCGGCGTCGCATTCTACTTCATCCAGCCGATCGGCCTCATCATGGGCGTCGCCCTGTTCACGCTCGAGGCGACGCTGATCGCGGCCCTGCAGGCCTTCATCTTCGCGTCCCTCTCAGCCATCTACATCGGTGGAGCGATCCACCCCGACCACTAGGAGATCACGTGGCAGCAACTGACCCAACCATCCAGGCGGCCAAAGCCCTCGAGCTTGGGCTCGCCACCGGCTTCGGCGCCATCGGCCCCGGTATCGGCGTCGGCTTCATCTTCGGCAAGACGATCGAGGCGGTGGGACGCCAGCCCGAGCTGCGCGGCCAGCTGCAGGGCATGATGTGGCTCGGCTTCGCGCTGACCGAGGCGATCGTGTTCTACGCCCTGGGCATGGCCTTCGTGGCCTACTCGATCGTCAAGTAGGAGAGCCTGATGCCGCTGCTGAAAGCCGCCGATCCCAGCCTGATCGACCTCAACTTCGGGCTGATGTTCTGGACGCTGGTCACGTTCGTGATCGTCCTGGTCGTGCTCCGGTGGAAGGCGTTCGGCCCCATCCAGGCCGCCATCGACGCGCGCCGGGTCGCGATCGCGGCCGATCTCGACGCCGCCCAATCCGCCCGCGAAGAGGCCCAGTCGGCGCTGGCCGAGTACCGTCAGGCGCTGGCCGACTCGCGCAAGGAGGCGACCAAGATCGTTGAGGAGGCGCGTCGCCTTTCTGATGAGCACAGGCAAAAGGACATCGCAGAGCTTGAGGCCGAGAAGACGCGGCTGATGCAGCGGGCAAAGGACGAGATCGCCGCCGAGACGCGGCAATCGCTGCAGACGATCAAGGCCCAGCTGGCCGAGCTGACCGTCGCCACGGCCGAGAAGGTCGTGCGCACGCGGCTGGACGAGGCCGAGCAGCGGCGTCTGATCGACGAGGCGCTGGCCGACGTCGACTTCAGCCAGTTCACGGCCGACGAGCCGGCGGAGAGCAATGGCTGAGCGAGCCGAATCCGGCGCACGTGTCTACGCCGAGGCGCTGCACCGCGCCGCGTCGTCGGCCGGCCGGATCGCCCAGGTCGACGGCGACCTGCGCGAGTTCCTCGAGTCGCTGGCCGAGAACCGCCAGGCGCTGGCCGCGCTGCTCAACCCGCAGCTGCCCGGAGACGCCCGTAAGCGGATCATCGCCGGCATGATGAAGGGCGCCGATCCGCTGGCCCGGCACCTGGTGATGCTGCTGTCAGACAACGGCCGGTTCTCGATGGTGCAGGACGTGGCCTCCGTGTTCGCCGACATGGCGGCGCAGGAGGAGCGGATCCTGGACGTCGAGGTGACCACCGCGATCGCGCTCGCCCCCGCCCAGGCCGAGCGCATCGAGCAACGAATCGAGCAGGCCACCGGCCTGCGGGCACGGATCGACGCACACGTCGACCCATCCATCATCGGAGGGCTCGTGCTGCGAGCCCGAGGCGTCCTCCTGGACGCTTCCGTGAGGCGCGAGCTTGACGAGATCCGCCGCGCCCTGATCAATACACCCCTGCCAGTTGGGAGCGAAGCGTGAAGCTACGGCCAGACGAGATCGCCTCGATTCTCAAGTCCGAGATCGAGCGCTACGAGGTTGACGTCGACGTCGAGGAGGTCGGCACCGTCATCCAGATCGGCGACGGTATCGCCCGCATCTACGGGCTCGAGGGCTGCGTCGCGCTCGAGAAGCTCCAGCTCGATCACGGCGTGACCGGCCTCGCCCTCAACCTCGAGGAGGACAACGTCGCCGCCGTGCTGTTCGGCGAGTGGGAGAAGATCAGCGAGGGCGACACCGTCCGCCGCACCGGAGAGGTGATGTCGGTGCCGGTCGGCGACGCGTTGGTCGGCCGCGTGGTCGATCCGCTCGGCATTGCGATCGATGGCGGGCCGGCAATCGAGACCACCGAGACCCGCCCGCTCGAGTTCAAAGCGCCCGGCGTGGTCGACCGCCAGCCGGTCAAGGAGCCGCTGCAGACCGGCATCAAGGCGATCGACGCGATGATCCCGATCGGCCGTGGGCAGCGCGAGCTGATCATCGGCGACCGCGGTACCGGCAAGACGGCGATCTGCGTCGACACGATCCTGAACCAGAAGGGTCAGGACGTGATCTGCATCTACGTGGCGATCGGCCAGAAGGCATCCACGGTACGTCAGGTCGAGGAGACGCTGCGGCGAAACGGCGCCATGGACTACACGATCATCGTGTCGGCGCCGGCGTCGCAGGCCGCACCGATCAAGTACATGGCTCCCTACGCGGGCTGCGCGATGGGCGAGTACTTCCTCTACAACGGTAAGCACGCCCTGCTGATGTACGACGACCTGTCCAAGCACGCCGACGCGTATCGCCAGATGTCGCTGCTGGTACGTCGCCCTCCCGGTCGCGAGGCCTACCCGGGCGACGTGTTCTACCTGCACTCGCGGCTGCTGGAGCGCGCGGTGAAGCTGTCGGATGATCTCGGCGGCGGCTCGCTGACTGCGCTGCCGGTGATCGAGACGCAGGCCGGTGACGTCTCGGCCTACATCCCGACCAATGTGATCTCGATCACGGACGGGCAGATCTTCCTGCAGTCCGACCTGTTCTACTCGGGCGTCCGACCCGCCATCAACGCCGGCATCTCGGTGTCACGGGTGGGCGGCAACGCGCAGCGCAAGGCGATGCGCAAGGTGGCCGGACGGCTGCGCCTGGAGCTGGCCTCGTTCCGTGCCCTGGAGGCGTTCGCGCAGTTCGCATCCGAGCTGGACGACGCCACCCAGCAGCAGCTGCGCCGCGGCCAGCGGCTGGTGGCGACGCTCAACCAGCCGCAGTACGCACCGTGGCCGTTCGAAGACCAGGTGGCCGCGATCTGGAGCGCGACCAACGGCTTCCTGGACAAGATCGAGGTGGCCGACGTGCCGCGCTTCAACGCCGAGATGATCGAGATGCTGAAGGCGGGCGGCAAGGTGCTGGACACGATCCGCGAGAGCGGGGAGCTGTCCGACGAGACCGAGGGCCAGCTGCGCGCAGCGCTGGAGAGCCTGACCGAGAGCTTCCAGGCGACCGCCGTCGAGGTCTGATGGCCACCCAGCAGGACATCAAGCGACGGATTGCGTCCGTCAACAATACGAAGAAGATCACCAAGGCGATGGAGCTGGTGGCGGGCTCGCGCCTGCGGCGAGCTCAGGCGCGCATCGAGGCGCTGCGTCCCTACGCCGATCGCATGCAGCAGCTGGTGGTCGACGTCGTCTCCGCCACCGGCGACGCGCATGACCAGCCGTTGCTGGCCAGGCGGGATGTCAAGACGGTGGCCGTCGTCGCCCTCACCGGCGACCGCGGCCTGGCCGGCGCGTTCAACGCCAACGTGGTGCGGCGATCGCTCGAGATCGCCCGCGAGCAGCGGGCATCGGGCAACGACGTGATCTGGCTGGTGGTCGGCCGCCGTGGCGCCTCGACGCTGCGCTTTCGCCGCCAGACGGTGACGGCCGACTACACCGGCATCACCGACCGGCCGGCGTACGCCGATGCCCAGGCGATCGCGGAGCGGGTGGCCGCGCTCTACACCGCCGGCGAGGTTGACCGTGTCGTGATGGTCTACAACCACTTCCTGTCGGCGCTGTCGCAGCGGTTGGACGAGGTCGAGCTGCTGCCGGTGCCCGAGTCGGCGATCAGCGGTGAGGCGGTCGAGATCGAAGGCTCCTACATCTACGAGCCGGACGAGCGCGAGATCCTGTCCGAGCTGATCCCGACCTACCTCGAGATCACGATCTACCGCGGGCTGCTCGAATCGACCGCGTCCGAGCACGGCGCCCGCATGACCGCGATGCGCAACGCATCGGACAACGCAGGCACGCTGATCGACGACCTCACCCTGAAGATGAACCGCGCCCGCCAGGCAGAGATCACGCAGGAGATCCTCGAGGTCGTCGCCGGTGCGGACGCACTCACCTAGCCGAGCGGTCATCACGGGTCTATCGTGCCGGGCACAGCATCGTGGAGCCAGGCACGTGACGTGCCTGATGGCCCTGCTCCTGGTCGCCGCCGGCTGCGGACGGGGCGCGGCGATCGCGCTGCCGCCGCCGCAGCAGCCGGTCTCCGGAGGCACGCTGCGCTACGCACTGTCCGCCGATCCGATCTCGGTGACGCCGCTCTACGGGGGCGACGCGTCCGGTCTGGTGGTGGAGCGCAACGTGTTCGCCGGACTCGTGGACGTGAACCCTGCCACCCTCCAGATCGTGCCGTCGATCGCGCGCAGCTGGTCGGCGTCACCGGACGGCCGCACGTTCACCTTCACCCTGCGTCCGGACGTCCGCTTCCAGGGCGGTGCCGGCGCGGTGACCGCGGACACCTTCGTGCGCGACTGGACGCTGCTCTGCAGTCCCGATGTCGGCTCGCCGAACGCCGCTGCACTCTCCTCGCTGACGGGGTACGCCGCCTGCCGGGCCGGGCAGGGTGGATTGACCGGTGTGCGCGCGGCCGGTGTACTGAAGCTGGTGGTGACGCTTGACAAGCCGTTCCGCGGCTTCGTCGCCACCCTGGCCGATCCCGCCACCTGGGCGTTCCCGCCGGCGCTGGCCGACACGGCCGCCGCGCGGAGCGCATCCGAGCTGGCGCCGCTGGGAGCGGGCCCGTTCCAGATCACGAGCTGGACGCACGGCTCGGCCGTGCCCGGCAAGCGGGCGATCCCAGGTGACGTCGTGCTCGCGGCCAACCCCGGCTACTTCGGGCCGCAGCCGCACCTGCAGCGGGTCGACCTGCCGGTGCTCGATCCGGCCAACCCGGCGGCCTCGTTCGCGCGCTATCGCAGCGGGGGGCTGGACGTGGTGGAGGTCGAAGCCAGCCAGGTCGACGTCGTCCGTGCCGACCCCACCTTTTCGCGCCAGCTGGTCGACTACCCGCGGCTGCAGCTGATCGCGCTGGTTGCGACCGATCCCCGCTCGAGCTCCGTCGCCCAGCGCACCACGCTGGCTGCGGCGCTCGACCCGGCCACCATCGTCTCGGACGTCTTCGGGAAGGCGGGCCAGGTGGCGGACGGGTTGGTGCCGGTGGGCATGCCCGGCTATCTACCCAGCACCGTGCCGGCCCCCACTGCGGACGGCCCCGCCCCGGCGCGGGTCGTGTTGGTGCGGCCCACCCAGCCGCTGCTGCAGGCGATGGCCGACAGCGTCGTGCGACAGCTGCGCAGCGCCGCGGTCGACGCCGCGGTCAGCGGTCGCGGTCGGTACCAGCTGCAGGTGGTTAGTGCCGCCTACCCCTCGCCGGACGCCGTGCTGGCGCCGGTCGCGGCCCTGTCAAACAGCGGCCCGGCGATGCTGGACGGGGCCCGCGCTGCAGCCGATCCGTCGGTGCGCGACGCCCTGTTCGTCACGGTCGAGCGACGGCTGGAGGATCGGCGCGTGGTGATACCGATCGCGTTCGGACAGACAGAGTTGCTGGTGTCGCCGCACGTGCACGGTCTGCTGTACGACGCGCTCGGCACGCCGCACCTGGCCGCGGCGTGGCTGGGCCGGGCGTGACGCTGCTCTCCGCTTTCGCCGGAAGGACGGGCTAGACTCCGCCGCCGTGAGCTGGATCATCACGATTTGGGATCGACCTTCGCTCCGCCGCGCGCTGTACGCGGTCTCCTTCGTGGTGCTGTTCCTGGGCCTGATCGTCTACATCAACGCCCGCAGCCACACCGCCGCGGCTCCCGGCCACGTGGTGCCCGGCAGCCCGGACGCACTGACGCAGAGCTACGGCGCGCCGATCAAGTACCCGGCCGCGGCCGGCTTGGTTGCCAAGAAGTTCGTCCATGACGCGGTGCTGCGCGAGGATCTCAGCGCCGCCTGGGACGAGTCGACCGCCGCCATGCACGGCACGCTCAGCCACGCCGCCTGGCTGACGGGCAACATCCCGGTGCTGCCGTTCCCCAAGAACGCGTTCGGCGGAATCAATTACAAGATCGAGCACTCACGGGCGCGCAGCGTCCTGCTCCAGATCTCGGTCGGATCGATAAAGGCCAACGTGCGCTTTGTGGAGTACTTCATCGAGATGGTGCCGGTTTCCGGTGGCGGCTGGAAGGTGAACTACCTCGGTCCCCGCGGCACCAACCCGCCGATCCCGGCCGGTCGCGCCAACTGAGCACGTGACGCCGCGCCGCGATCTCACCCTGTTGCCGTGCCTCGACGTGGCCGGTATGCTGCGAGCGAGATGTCGGTAGAGGCGCGCAGCCCCCTGATCGATCCCGGGTCGGTGATTCCCGGCGCCTATGACGCTGAGGGCTTGTCCGGCGTCGTCGCGCGCAGCCCGATGGAACAGGCGTGGCGCCGCTTCCGCCACGACAAGGTGGCGCTGGTCAGCGCCGTCGTGATCGTCCTGATGCTGCTGATCGCGGCCTTCGGTGGACCGGTGGCGCAGAGCTGGGCCGGCCACGGGCCGGACGATCTGATCACGCACGCGGTGGTCAACTACCAGCCGGTGGGGCCGTGGACGACGGTGAAGGACAACAGCGGGCACGACACGCTGCTGGTGCTCGGCGCCAGCGACCTGGTCGGCCGTGACGAGTTCCTGCGGCTGCTCTACGGCGCCCGCGTCTCGCTCGAGGTGGGTCTGTTCGCAACCTTCTTGGGCCTCTTCACCGGCGTCCTTCTGGGCATGCTGGCCGGCTACTACGGCGGCGTGGTCGACACGGTCGTGTCTCGCGTGACCGAGATCATCATGGCCTTCCCATTCCTGCTGTTCCTGGTCGCGCTCGCGGCCACGCTGGGCCCGAGACTCAACGACATCACGTTGTTTGGGACGCTGTCACCCGGCGTGTTTGCGCTGGTGATGGTGCTCTCGATCTTCTCCTGGTTCTACCCGGCCCGCATCATCCGCTCGCAGGTGCTGTCGCTGCGCGAGAAGGAGTTCGTGGAGGCTGCGCGCATGGTCGGCGCGTCCAACTTCCGCATCATGCGCTCGCACCTGCTGCCACACCTGGTGGGCACGATCATCGTGTACGGCACGATCACCGTCGCGATCAACATCCTCGCCGAGTCCACGCTCTCGTACCTGGGCGTCGGCCTGCCCGACCCCTTCGCCAGCTGGGGCAAGCTGCTCGACCAAGCCGTGCAGTTCTACACCATCGACCCGTGGCTGATCCTGTGGCCGGGCCTGGCGCTGCTGATCGTGACGTTGGCGTTCAACCTGCTCGGCGACGGCCTGCGCGACGCGTTCGATCCCCGCGCCCACCTGTAGGTCGAGCCGGCGGCGGTATCGCCCGGGCGAGATCCCTGTCGCCGCTCTAACTTTCCTCACATCGTGCCGTCATAGGCGTGGTTACCCATGGGGAGCGGTGCGCGATGCGTGCCGCCGAAATCGAACGGAGAGGGAAGCGATGAGACGACGTGGTTTCTGGGTTGCGCTCGCCGCGCTGACTGTTGGCGTGGTGCTGCTCGCGGCCGGTTGCGGTAGCAGCAGCAGCAACAACAGTTCTGGAGCCGGCGGCTCCAGCACATCGATTCCGCCGCATCAGACGGGTGGAACGATCACGGTGGCGCTGTCGGGTAACGTCGATTACCTGGATCCCGCGCTCGCCTACTACCAGTCGACGTGGCAGATCGAGTACTCGACCTGCGTCAAGCTGACCAACTACAAGGATCTCCCGGGCGACGCCGGCCACGTCATCTATCCCGAGGCGGCCTCGGCCTTGCCGACCGTCTCGTCGGACGGCCTCACCTACACCTACACCGTGCCGTCGGGCCGGTTCAAGTTCAACACCGGCGAGCCCGTCACCGCGCAGTCGTTCCAGCACGCGCTGGAGCGCGACCTGAATCCGACCCAGGCCTCGTACTTCGGCTCGGTGTTCCTCAAGCCGGTGATCGCGGGTGCCGCGACGTTCAAGGGCAAGCCGGGAGAGCACGTCTCGGGCATCACCGTCTCCGGTGACCAGCTGATCATCAAGCTCGTTACGCCGGACGCCGGCCTGATCTCCAAGCTGACGACGCCGTTCGCGTGCTCCGTCTCCAAGGACACGCCGATCGACTCCAAGGGCGTTCACGCCCCCGCCGGTGCGGGCCCCTACTACGTGGCCTCGTACACGCCGAACCGCTCGATCGTGCTGAAGAAGAACCCCAACTGGACGGACGCCGCCGGCTACCATCGGCCCGCCTACGCGGATGAGATCGACTACACCTCTCTCACAGAGAACACCGATCAGGGCACGCTGCAGATCCGCAACGGCCAGATCGACTACTCGCCCGACGCGCTCGCGCCGGCGCAGTACTTCCAGCTGAACAAGGAGTTCGGTCCTAAGGGCACGTGGAGCGGCGGCTACCAGCGCTTCTTCATCACGCCAGGCGCCATCGTCTCGTACCTGGCGCTGAACGTGACTCGACCGGCCTTCTCCAACCCGCTGGTTCGACAGGCGGTCAACTACGCGATCGACCGCCCGGCCATCTCTCAGACGTCAGGCTACGGCGCCTCGATCCCGGCCGAGAAGTACCTGCCGCCGCAGATCGCCGGCAGCGCCCAGGAGAAGGTTGTCTACCCGGTCAACGGGCCCGACCTGACCAAGGCGAAGGCACTCATGCAGCAGGCCGGTGTCACCACGCCGATCACCGCTGTGCTCTACACGTGCAACCAGCCGCCGTGTCCCGACCGGGCCGCGGTCATCCAGGCCAACCTGAAGGCGATCGGCATCAACGTCGTCGTCAAGCAGTTCGACCGCGGTGTCCAGTTCGGCAAGGAAGGCACCAAGGGCGAGCCGTTCGACATCGCCGACGAGGGCTGGATTGCTGACTACTACGACGCGTATGACTTCCTGAACATCCTGCTGGACGGCTCGAACCTTCCGGCGACGAACGGGAACGACTTCTCGTACATCAACGATCCGACTCTGAACAAGGCGATGGAAGCTGCCAACAAGCTGACGGGCGACGCCCGTAACAACGCGTACGGCGCGATTGCCACCGGGCTCAAGGAGCCAGGCGGACTCGCTCCCTGGGCGCCGCGCTCGTTCGGTACCAACATCGACTTCTTCGGACCCAAGGTCGGGTGCCAGGTGAATCAGGGCTCGTACGGAATGGCTCTGAACAGCTTCTGCATCCGCTCATAGTCGGGACGAGAGTCAACTGAGCCAAACGTGCCTCGGGGCGTCGGGAAGATCCCGGCGCCCCGAGCACTTCAGTAGTAGGATCTTGGAGAAATGACCAGATACGTCATCCGGCGTCTGCTGTGGGCGGTTGTGCTGTTCCTGGCAGTCACGCTCGTCACCTTCGTCATCTTTTATCTGATACCGGTCGATCCGGCCCGAGCTGCCGCCGGCAAGGCGGCCTCGCCGGCCGAGATCAAGGTCGTGGCTCACCGCCTGTACCTCGATCGGCCGATCTACATGCAGTACGTCCATTTCGTCGACCGGCTGCTGCACGGCGACCTCGGCTACTCCTACTCCAGCCGGCAGCACATCAACGACGTGATCAGGCAGGCCGCGCCGATCACAGCCTCGCTGGTGATCGGCGGCGCCATCCTGTGGATGCTGATCGCGATCCCGATCGGCGTGTTCTCTGCGCTCAAACCGCGCTCGCTGGCCGACCGCACGGCGATGATCTTTGTGTTAGCCGGCATCTCGGTGCATCCGGTGTGGCTGGCGCTGGTCGCGTCCTACCTGTTCGGCTACGTGCCCACCACCGGCAGCTTCCTCGGCATCATCCACTTCCCCGCCTTCGACCTCTTTCCGATCCAGGGCTACTGCAGCCTCAGCGGCGCGGCGCCGGGCGAGATCTGCGGCGGCCCGTACGATTGGGCGAAGCACCTGATCCTTCCCTGGACGACGTTCGCGATCGGCTACGCCGCCTTCTACGTGCGCCTGATCCGGGCCAACACGATCGAGGTGCTGAACGAGGACTTCGTGCGCACCGCCCGCGCAAAGGGCGTCAAGCCCAGCATGGTGATCCGCTCGCACGTGCTGCGAAACGCGATGCTGCCGGTGGTGACCGCGTTCGGTATGGATATCGCGCTGGCGATGGCGGGCGCGGTGCTGACCGAGCTGGTGTTCGGGCTGCCAGGGCTGGGGTACACCGCGATCCACTCGCTGTTTCAGTTCGACTATCCGGTCACCCTCGGCGTGGTGGTGTTCGCCTCGTTCGTGGTCATCATCGCCAACCTGGCGGTCGATCTGCTGTATGCATGGATCGATCCGCGCATCCGGCTGTCGTAGGCTTCGCGTACCCTTCCCCTGATGGCACTCCTCGACGTCCATGACCTGAAGACCTCGTTCAAGACCGACGATGGCATCGTCGGCGCCGTCGACGGCATCTCGTTCTCAGTGGAGAAGGGCGAGACGCTGGCGATCGTGGGCGAGTCCGGCTGCGGTAAGAGCGTCACCTGCATGACCATCATGGGACTGCTGCCGCGCCAGAACACGATCTCGTCGGGCGAGGCGCTCTTGAACGGCAAGGATCTGCTGAAGATGGGCGCGGAGGAGCTGCGGAGGGTGCGCGGGCAGGACGTGGCGATGATCTTCCAGGATCCGATGACATCGCTGAACCCGGTGCACACGATCGGCCGCCAGCTGCGCGAAGCGGTGCTGGTGCACGAGAAGGTGCCGAAGGCTCGCGCCAACGGCCGCGCCCTGGAGATGATGAAGGCGGTCGGTATCCCCCGTGCCGACACGCGGCTCGATGACTACCCGCATCAGTTCTCCGGCGGGATGCGGCAGCGGGTGATGATCGCGATGGCTCTGATCAACAACCCCGACCTGCTGATCGCCGACGAGCCGACCACGGCGCTCGACGTGACCACCCAGGCGCAGATCCTGCGGCTGATGAAGAACCTCCAGCGCGACTTCGGCAGCGCAATCATCATGGTCACGCACGACCTCGGCGTGGTCGCCGAGGTGGCCGACCACGTGCTGGTGATGTACGCCGGTCGGGTGGCAGAGCAGGGCAGCGCCAGGGACGTGTTCTTCCGGCCCAGCCATCCCTACACCTGGGGCCTACTGGGCTCCCTCCCGCGGCTGACCGGCGAGGACAGCGAGCTGCACCCGATCCCGGGCACGCCGCCCTCGCTGCTCAACCCGCCGCCCGGCTGCCGTTTCAACCTGCGCTGCCCGCACGTGATGGACGTCTGCCGGCGCGAACAGCCCCCGCTGGTGCCGTTCGACGGCAACCCCGAACATCTGGTCGCCTGCCACCTGGACGAGGACATGCGCAAGCGCACAGCGGAAGAGTTGTCCGCGATGATGATGGCCCAGATCTCCTAAGGAGCACATGTCCGACGAACTGTTGGTAGTCGAGAACCTGGAGAAGCACTTCCCGATCACCCGCGGGATCGTGTTCCAGAAGGAGGTCGGACGCGTGCGCGCGGTCGATGGCGTCTCGTTCAGCGTCAAGAAGGGCGAGACGCTGGGCGTGGTGGGCGAGTCGGGCTGCGGGAAGTCGACCATGGCCCGCTGCGTGATGCGGCTGCTCGATCCCACCGGCGGTCGGATCATCTTCGACGGCGAGGACATCACCACCACCAGCCGCAACAAGCTGATGCCGGTGCGGCGCAAGATGATGATGGTGTTCCAGGACCCGTACGCGTCGTTGAACACGCGCAAGCGGGTGGGCTCGATCGTCGGTGAAGCGCTGGAGGTGCACAAGACCGGCACCGCCGCCGAGATCCGCAAGCAGGTGCGCGAGTTGCTGGACGTGGTCGGGCTCAATCCCGAGCACTACAACCGCTTTCCGCACGAGTTCTCGGGTGGCCAGCGGCAGCGGATCGGTATCGCCCGCGCGCTCGCCATCCGGCCCAAGCTGATCGTCTGCGACGAGCCGGTCTCGGCGCTCGACGTCTCGGTGCAGGCTCAGGTGCTGAACCTGCTCAAGCAGCTGCAGCGCGACTTCGAACTGACCTACGTGTTCATCGCGCACGACCTGGACGTGGTCAAGCACATCTCCGACCGGGTGGCCGTGATGTACCTGGGCAAGGTCGTCGAGATGGGTACCGGCAAGGAGCTCTACAACCGGCCGCTGCACCCATACTCGGGCGCGCTGCTCTCAGCGATCCCGGTGCCCAATCCGGAGCTGGCCCGAAAGCGGGTGCCGGTCGTGCTTGAAGGCGACGTGCCGAGCCCGATCAATCCGCCCGCCGCCTGCCGCTTCCATCCCCGCTGCCCGCGCTTTCAGGCCGGCACCTGCGATCAGGTCGAGCCGCCGCTGGAGGACAAGGAGCACGGCCACCTAGCCGCCTGTCACTTCCCGCTCGAGAGCTGGCCGCTGACCGATCTGCGGCTGCCCCGCGAGGCCACCCCGGCCTGACCGGCATGACGCGCGCCGAACTGCTGGCGGGGCTCCGACGGTTCGCGCTACTCTCGATCGCGATCGCCGTCGGCACCGCTCTGCTTTCGCTCGGCTTGGGCGCGCTGACCGGCACCGGCGCTCGTAGATCGCTCTCGCTCGGTCTGTACATCGCCGGCGCCGGATGCATCCTGCTCGGGCTGTTCCAGGCGGTGCGGCCGCCGGTCAGGCACGAGGCGAGGCCGGGGTCGATCGACCATCCCTCGCCCTGGGGGGCACTGCTGGGCGGCGCCGCCCGCCATGGCGGGCCGGTGCGCTGGGCATCGCCGGACGAGGTGGGGGAGTCGTACGCGACGGCCGGCCTGCTGGTCGTGCTGGGCGTGTTGCTGATCGCGGCCGGCACGGTCGTCGATGGCCGCCGCGCCGCGGTGTGAGCGCGCGTGCGTGCTGATCGGGCTGCGGCCTGCGACGATACACGCGATGCCTCACATCTCGACGCTCTCAAACCACACTTGAAAGCTTGACCACGTCGCCCGTGTGGCGGCCGCGACTGAGCGGGGTCGGCTCATGCACGCGCTGCGCGAAGCCGATGAGATCCGTGGCGGAGGCAGGGCCGGCACGGCGCGGCTACCGCGGATCCGCGCCTGGCTGACCAACTTCAGGCGCACCACGACGTCTATTGAAGTGATCGATGACCCTGGAATCTGACTTTGGAGTGACCGCCAGCGCGTGCCAGGTTGCCCGCAGGCACCTCTCGGCCGGCCTGGACGGCGAGGCGAGCGAGATCGAGCTCGCGGCCGCCGCGCGCCACGCTGCCGGCTGTGAGTCGTGCGAACGGCTCTCGTCGCAGATCACCTCCCAGACGCGCCGGCTGCGCGCAAGCCGTCGGCTGGTGCCCTCCAGGGTGCTGATGCCGGCCGTGCGGCGTCGGCGCAGCAGGCTCCGCTCGCCGTTGGCGGTGGCGGCCGCGGCCGCCGCGCTGGCGGTGGCGGCACTGGTCGGTGCGCAGGTCTCGGAGCGCGTCGACGCTCCTCGCAGGGTTGCCGCGGTTCCCGAGCTGCGACTGGCCAGCCTCGATCCGGAGCGCGCCCAGGCCGACATCCGCCGCGCCTACCTGGAGCGGGCATTCAGCCTGCAGGCGCCGGATCCGACGCTCGACCGCTCGACCGCGCGCCAGCTGCTGGGGTAGATCGAGCCGCTGGGAGGCGTGTCACGATCTGCTTCCACGGGCGCACCGGCGACTTGCTAGAATCCCCGTGTTTGCGCAAAAAGTCGCGCCTCGACCGCTCGAGCAAGGGAGTTACATGTCCGCTGCCAACGGCCACAACACGGGGAAGATCGTTGAGATCAAGGGCGTCGTCATCGACGCCGAGTTCGAGGGGCAGCTGCCCACCATCTACAGCGCTCTCGAGATCAGCGTCCCCGCTGCCGATGGCGGAGCCACCACTCTGGTGGCCGAGGTGCAGCAGCACCTGGGCGACAACCGCGTGCGTGCGATCGCGATGGATGCCACGGACGGTCTCGCCCGCGGCCTCACGGTCACCGACACCGGCGCGCGCATCAGCGTGCCGGTCGGCGAGGTGACGCTGGGCCGGATCTTCAACGTGCTCGGTCAGCCGGTCGACCACGGCGATTCGATCCCCGACGGCGAGCGATGGGAGATCCATCGTGATCCGCCGCTGTTCGCGGACCTCTCGCCGACGGTCGAGATCTTCGAGACCGGCATCAAGGTGATCGACCTGCTGGCACCGTACGTCAAGGGCGGCAAGATCGGCCTGTTCGGCGGCGCCGGCGTGGGCAAGACGGTGCTGATCCAGGAGCTGATCAACAACATCGCCCAGGAGCACGGCGGGCTCTCGGTGTTCGCCGGCGTGGGCGAGCGCACACGCGAAGGCAACGATCTGTGGCTGGAGATGACCGAGTCCGGGGTGATCGAGAAGACCGCTCTGGTCTACGGCCAGATGAACGAGCCGCCGGGGGCGCGTCTGCGTGTCGGCCTCAGCGCGCTGACCATGGCTGAGTACTTCCGCGACGTGCAGAACCAGGACGTGCTGCTGTTCATCGACAACTTCTTCCGCTTCGTACAGGCCGGATCCGAGGTGTCGGCGCTGCTGGGTCGCAGGCCCAGCGCCGTGGGCTACCAGCCCACGCTGGCCACCGAGTTGGGCGAGCTGCAGGAGCGAATCACGTCGACCAACAAGGGTTCGATCACGTCGGTGCAGGCGATCTACGTGCCCGCCGACGACCTGACCGACCCGGCCCCGGCGACCGCGTTCGCGCACTTGGACGCGACCACCGTGCTCTCGCGCTCGATCTCGGAAAAGGGGATCTACCCGGCCGTGGACCCGCTCGACTCCACGT
>JBBQUW010000026.1:0-37928 GCA_038212095.1 Gaiellales bacterium
CGATAATCCGGCCGCTCATCGGCGGGGCGTAGCGCAGCCTGGTAGCGCGCACCGTTCGGGTCGGTGAGGTCCCGAGTTCGAATCTCGGCGCCCCGATGAGACGGGGGATCGGCCCGACCGGGTCGATCCCCCGCTGCACCGTCGCTCAGCGCGCGCCCACGCCAGCGGTCGCCGACGCGGTATTAGGCGGCGTCGGACAGGGGTGCTGCGCTCATGTCTGCGTGAGCGGCCTCGATGCTGTTCAGTAACTGTTCCTGTAGCGCGTGCGCGGCTGCGACTGCCTCGTCGGCTTCGTGCTGGCGGTCGTGCGCGTCAAGCAGCAGGCGGGCGGCTTGCGCGCCCGCCAGTTCCAGTATCCGCTCCGCATTCTTGAGTGCTTCGGCGCGGATTTGAATCGCTTCCTTGCGCATCGCCCGGGTGCCCTTTGCGAGCTTTTTGGCTAGCTTGCGCTCGGCGTTCTCGACGAGTGCCGCGCAGCGCTCTGTGGCATCCTGCGCGGCTGCGGATGAGCGCCTCTCCGATCGCTGGGCGGCCGTCTCGACCGCACGCTTGAGATCGTCGAGGGCGGTCGAGAACCGGTCGGCGGCGGATTCGATCGAGCCGTCCTTGGTGCGGCCGATCAGCCACGCGCGCTGGTCGCTGATCCACTCGTTCAACTGTTCGCGGTCGACGCCCGGCTCGTGTTCCTCAAACGTCACGGCGTCGAGCAATTCCAGCGCTTGCGCTGGGTCGTCAAGTGCGATGCTCATCTGTCGTTCGAGCATCGCCGCCACGTCGGCATGTCGAGCGCCGCGTGCGGCGTCGCGGAAAGGAAGGTCGTCCATGCGGCAGATCATCGGCGCCGGCGGTTTCTGACTTGAGCGAGTTTCGCTAAAGGCGCAGCGGGTTGCGTCCGATGAGGTGATCGCCCCGTCGTTCTCAAAGGAGTTGATCGTGTTGAACCACGAAACCATTCGTAGCGCGAGCTTCTCGCTGCTGCCCATCGGCTACAACCCGGAAGAGGTTGACGCGGTGCTTCACGCTGCTGCCGAGCACCTGGAGTCTGGGGCCGATATCAGCGACCTGGTTACCACCGCGTCGTTCGAGGCGACCGACGTCGGCTACGACCCAGACGAGGTCGACGCGTTCTTCGCTGAGCTCACCAGCCATGCCGCGCAGTCTTTCACCGAATTGGCAGCCGACGTCGAGCCTGAGGCGATATCGCCGGTCGACGCGCCCGCGGACGCGATCGACGAGACGGCGGAGGCGATCGACCAGCCCGAGAGCGATGAGCCCGACACCGACGAGCCCGAGAACGACGAGTCGTTTGAGGCTGAGGCTGAGGCGGTCGCGGAGTCGGACGGCAGCGGCGAGGACGACGTCGAGGGCGAGGCCCGCGTGCAGGCGCCGCCGGTCGTCACTTGGCAGATCCCCGCCGGTGGAGTGCTCGACCTGGACGTGCTCGGCCAGGCCGTCGATCGCACGGCGGACACGCTGGGTAGCCTGAGAGGCTTCATCGACAACGAGGTTGGTGCCATGAAGCTGGCGGTCGAGCGTCAGGCACAGGAAACCGCGAAGCGCTGCGAGAAGCTGCTTGCCGAGGCGTCGGCGGAGGCTCGCGCATTGACCGAGGCGGTCAACGACGAGATCTTTCGGGCACGCAAGGCTGCCGAGCGTCAGGGTGAGAAGCAGCGTCGCGAGCTGGCGAAAGAGTTGAAGCAGTCCCAGGCCGATTGTGATGCCGAGGTTGCCCGAGCCCGAGCCGCCGCCGACGAGTACGCGGCTCAGATTCGCGCCGCGGCGGAACGTGATCGTGCCGAGGCCCAGAAGACGATCGATAACGCGATCTCGATGCAGTCGTCTATCGCGGAGTCGCTGGAACGTGCTCGTCAGCAGCTGACGCCTTCACAGGCCACCGGCGACCAGCTGGCGGCGTAACTTCCGACGTCGACCATGGATCATCTCCAGCTCCAGATCGCGCGAAAGGTCTTGCCGGCACCGCCGGCAGATCTGCGCGGCTGGAGCATGGCGGGTGGCAGCCTCGTGATTGCCATGGAATCGTTCTCAAACGAGGGCCTGCTCTCAGCGCGGATGTCCAGCTTCGACGTCCACGAGGGGATGCAGCTCGTGATACCACTCAACAGCGCCGAGGGTGGCGGCTACGACGTGATCTGCGAAGTGGTGGGGCGCTTCTTCCGCAGTGGGCTCGAGGTCACCGTCACGCTGTCGGTGATCCGAGTCGAGCGACGGAAGCCGTTTCGGTCGGAGCCGCGGGCGGCGCTCAACGAGCTCTGCCTGCTGCGTCTCACGTCGCGGCAGGCGGGTGTGGTGGAGTTCGACGGCAAGATCATGGATGTTTCGGCGAGCGGTGTGGGCATCGGCACCGATCGCGCGATCGAGCCGGGCGATCGGCTCGAGGTGGCCAGCCAGATCGGCGAGGATGCCCTGCGCTGCACGGTGATCGCGCTGCACACCGAGCGAACCGCTTTCGGTCGCTATCGCACCGGTTGTCGGATCGAGGCGGCCAGCGCGGGCGCGCAGATCATCGAGCACATCGTTCGTGCCAAAGGTGACCTTGACGGCACGCCGTCGCTGCGGCGGCGGCACGTCCCTCGCGTGGCTTGACCCTTATTCCGAAAGGAACAGCCGTCCCCGCAGTGTGCTTGCCTGCGCGCCCCCGCGCCGGTCAAATGCACGCTGGGCCGCATACCGGCCAAGCAGCGAACGGTGCGACTCGGAGATCTCGACAAATGCGCAGCCGATGCGGTACTCGTGGTCGTCGAGTGCAGTCACCTGTTTGACACAGATCAGGGTCGGTACAACGCTGCCCTCGGCGTTGATGACCGCGCGGATCGTAAGATCCACCGCCAAGGGCCGGTCAAGCACGAACGACACCCCGGTGGCCGAGACATCCACCAGGTCGGCATCGATCTCTCCCTCATGTGATATCAGCACAAGGTCACGGATCTCGGCGCGGGGGCTGGCCCGCCGCTGGCGCTTGCGGCGGAGCCCGGTCACCCGCAACAGGCGGTGGCCCTCCTCGGCGCCGCGGCCGGCCACGGTGGCCGTCAGCAGGTACACCGCCTGGTCGCCTCCCAGGCGAAACTCGCGCTCTACTCCCACCTCAGGGGCGCCGGTATCCCAGCGCGCGAGAAACAGTTCGCCCTCCAAGCGTTCGAAGGTGACCGTTTCGGTGCGAGCCGCGTCGTTGACCAGCGGCGAGAGCACCTCGCAGGGGAGTGAGGGCAGCACGTTCATGGTCAGCTCGGCGAGCTCCGCTGCGGATTGAGGTTCCATCGGCATATCATGGTACTTCGCGCGGTCGTCGGGCGCGTGCCCCGGCGCGGTCGCGTCCGGTTGACCCCGAGTGCGAGCTACACCGATCCTTCACCGTGCGCTAACTGCTTCGTGCCCCATCCAGGTCGCGATCGCCGACAGAATCGCCACCGATGGCTCGAACAGCTCCACGATCCGGCGCCCGGCGCCGACCAGCGACGCTTGGGTTGACGGCACTGATCGCCTGTGCGATCGGCAGCGTCGGCTCGGTGCAGGCTGAGATCACCGGCGCAACTGCGGCCGGCTTTGCCGACACCACGGCGGGCATCCACCTCTGGGCGCCGTTGTTCATGACCGGTGGTCGCTTTCAGAGCCGGGACGAGGCGATCGCGGCCGCGCGCCGCTTCGACGTGATCGCGGGGCTGCCGGGACAGCTGGCCGGCTACCTGCCCGATATGCGGTCGGCGAATCCGCGGCTACGCGCGTATGTCTACATCAACGGCACGTACCTGCACCCGCCGCAGCTCGGCGACCTGCCGTCGTGGGTGATGGCCCACGATGTGAACGGCGACCTGATCCGCTCAAACCAATGGGGCAACTACCTCGGCGCGCCCAGCCTGCCGCGTTGGGTCGCCTACAAGCAGGCCGAGTGCGCCGACGCGCTGGCGGTCAGCGGCGCCGACGGCTGCTACCTGGACATGCTGGGTGCCGCTCCTGTCGTGTCGGGCTACGGCACGGGCCTGCCCATCAACCCGGCCACCGGCAGCGTTCTGGACGAGGTCGGAGTGGCTGACCGCCACCAGCGCCCTGGCGGCGCAGATCTCGTCGTTCACCGGCCGGCCGGTACTGGCCAACGGCTTTGGCAACGGCCGCCGCTACTTCGCCTCGCCCGGACCGTCGAAGCTGCTGCTCTCGGGCGCGGTCCGATCAACCTCGGAAGGGTTCATGAAGAAGCCCCGCGGCGCGATCGATCGCTACGAGTCCGCCTCGCACTGGAGCCAGGAGGCAACCATGCTGGCCGACGCGAACCTGGCCGACAGGGTCGCGCTGACGGTTACCAAGACGTGGGGCGGGGGTGACGCCCAGCAGAAGGCGGCCTGGCAGCTGTACTCGCTGGCCACCTTCCTGCTCGGCAACGGCGGCCACTCCTACTACGCCTTCCTGGCCGACCCGTCGCAGTCTGCCGCGCTCGACTCGCCGCTCTACCACCTGCCGATCGGCCGGCCTCTGCGCGCCTACGCGGGGACGGGCGGCCTCTACCAACGCTGGTTCAGCAACGGCCGGGTGCTGGTGAATCCCGGCACGCAGCCGCAGTCGCTGGCGCTGGGCACGACCTACCGGACGTCCGACGGCGCCCTGGTCACCGCGCTGACGCTGGCCCCGCACTCCGGCCAGATCCTGACCCGGCCCTGAGCCTCAGACGGTCACTCAAAATGAGTGTCGGGGGCAGGCCGGTGTCTGGGAGGCGCTGCACTTGGAGTCGCGCGAAGCTGACCTGCTCATCCGCTACTGGCAGAGCGATCTGAGCTAGAGCCAGTTGGGCTGGGGCTGCGGCACCGCGGCCGCTTCGAGCGGCTCGGGATCGAACCGGTAGCCCACGCCGTAATGGGTGTGGATGTAGGCGTGGGTGCTGGAGCGATGGTCGAGCTTCTCGCGCAGCTTGCGGATGCAGACGTCGACCGACCGGTCGCGTGGCTTGTGCGGCATGCCCCATACGCGTTGCTGCAGCTGGTCGCGGCTCAGCACGCGGCCGCTGTCGGCGGCCAGCACCGCCAGCAGTCGAAACTCGGTGCGGGTCAGCTGGGCGTCCTCGCCGTCCAAGAGCGCGCGGTGCAGGTCGGGATCGATCACCAGGCCTGGCGCCTCCACCCGTTCGCGGCCGGAGCCCTCGCGGGCCACGCCGGCGCGGCGGATCGCCGCCTCGACGCGCGCGACAAGCTCGTTCATGCCGAACGGCTTGGCCAGGTAGTCGTCGCCGCCAATGCCGAGCGCGTGCACCTTGTCCTGCTCCGAACTGCGGGCGCTGATCACGATCACCGGGATGCCATCGCCGTCCGCGCGCAACGACTCGATGATCCGCCAGCCGTCGATCCCGGGCAGCATCAGGTCGATCACGGCTGCGTCCGGACGCTCGAACCGGAGCTTCTTGAGTGCCCTGTCTCCGCGATCGGCCCACTCGACCTCCATCCCCGCCCGGCGCAGGTGGGCAGCCATCGCGTTTGCGATCACGCTGTCGTCCTCGACGATCAGAACGCGTGGCATCGATCCCGACCGATCGGAGTTGCATGGGCAGACACGCAGGGAGGCGAAACCACTATCCCAATAGTGCCCGTGTCAGAGCGGGCCGGGGGGTCACTACGGTGTCGGTCAGGTGAAAGAGCGGTGAAGGCGGGCAGAAGGTGCACGACCAGCACCGTGGTTGACCGGAAAAGAAATCGTAAAAACCCGGGCAGCGAGGCGCCGCACAGCTTGACGAGGAGCGCGGGCGATGGGATCCTTGCCGTCCGATGGATGACGGATTATATGCTGCTGCACACCGAGTCGAGAAACCCTGGGGGTACGAAATCTGGTGGGCGCGAACCGACCAGTACGCAGGCAAGTTGCTCCACGTCAACCAGGGGCACCGGCTGTCGCTGCAGTACCACCGCGAGAAGGACGAGAGCTGCCACGTCCTGGCCGGGCGGATCCGGCTCGTGCGGGGGCGCTCGGTCGACACCCTGGTTACGACCGAGCTGGGGCCTGGCGCAGGATGGCGCAACCAGCCTGGGGACATCCACACGATCGAGGCGGTCGAGGACAGCGACATCCTCGAGGCGTCCACCCCGCAGCTGGATGACGTTGTAAGGCTGCTGGACGATTACGGCAGGGTCGGCCAGCCGGTCGCCGACGTGGTGGCGCACATGGCGTCAGAAACCACGCAGGTCTCGGCGCACCCTCAGTCCGGCTGAGGTGCTGAACGCATCGCGTTGACGAGCCGGCCGGGGTCAGGCGGCTTGCGTTCGCCTTCGGAGGCCGCACCTCCCGGCCGGACTCGTCCGCCGGCCTCACGTGGCCGGCGGTGCCGCCAGCTGCTTCGCGCTGCCACAGGCCGTCGCCGTGTCTGCCGCACTGGCCAGCTCGTGGTGCTTCTCCTCGAGCGAGCAGGTCACCCTGGCCAGCGCCGCGGCCGCCTGGTGTAGCAGGTTGCGAGCGGCCAGCTCCTGCTTCTGCGGGCCGGCCAGCGCCTTCGCGAGCTAGCGGGGGGTGGTCGCCGGATGGAGGACGAGGCCGTCCAGCGCATTCAGCCAGGCCGTGACCACTAACTTGTGCGTTCCCACCGTCCCGTTCAGAACCGGCGCCACCAGCGCCTGGCCCTGTGTGAAGTAGTTCAAGGCCACGCTGACATTGTTCCAGCTCAGCCGTGCGCCGACCCTCTTTCTCGCCCGGCGGCGCCTGCGAGAACACCTCGCGCATCACCGCGGTTGCGATCGGCACCACCATCAGTGCCAGCACGACGCCCGCGATCAACGGCGACGAGGTGAACAGCGGCAGGTCGGCCTTGAACAGCGGGATGAAGGAGAGGTGGGCGTCAGCCACTCGCTGATGCCGATCATCCGCGGCTGGAGGAAAGCCTGATTGATGCCGGTAACCGGCCGTCGGTTGGGGTCGCGACCGCGATCGGCATGACGCTGGAGCGCGAGGCGGAGGATGAGCTGGGACGGTTTCTGATCTACGCGCGGAGCGCGTAGCGCTGGGTTAGCGTTCCCACTCGCCGATCTTGTAGGGCTGGCCGGGTGTTGCGCCGATCACGAGCAGGGTGGTGGGCGACGCGGCCGCCTCGAACTTGCGCACGGTGGGTGGCTCGATGGCGACCACCGAGCCCTCAGCGGCGGTCATCTGCTCGCCGTTGAGGGTCACCGTCACCTCGCCCTTGTGGACGAAGTAGATCTCCTGCTGGCCTGATTCGGCCTCGTTGTGCTCGGGAATCAGCACCTTGCCGGCGTCTTTGGTGACGGCGTTGATCCCGAAGGCGTTGATCCCGAAGTGGTGTCGAAGTGACTTCCATGTCGCCGGCCAGTCCGGCTTGACCGGGGGCACGTCGTCGACGTGCTCGATCATCCATCCCGATCCTCGTGTGGTGTCGGACATGACGCTCCTTTCGCCGTGGTGTACGCCAGAGTCTGCCATAGCCATGCAACGATTCATTCTTGGTGGCGGATCAGTTGAGGCGGGGGTCGTCCGGCATCCGGGCCAGCAGTCGGTACTTGTTACCCATCCGTTCCAGTACGTGTGACCACAGGTGCTCCGGGTCGTCGCTGAACACGTCCCCGGGCAGCGCCTGCTCGGTGAACCATGCCTCCTCCTCGATTTCGCCCTCCAGCTGGCCGGAGTCCCACCCGGCATAGCCGGCGAATACCCGCGCGCGGCTGACCGCGGCCTGCAGCCGGTCCGGGTCGTCGTCGAACTCGAGCGATGCGATCGAGCCGCAGATCGCGCCATCCTCGTCCGGCGGATCGTTATGGTCGGCCAGCGCGATCACCGTCTCGGGTTGCACCGGGCCGCCCAGGAAGACTGGCTCGTCATCGAGCAGCACTGCGCGTAGGTCGGGCACAGCCTCGCGCGCTTCCATGTCGGACGGCCGGTTCAGGACGATCCCGATCGCGCCCTCCGTAGAGTGCTCGAGCAGTAGCACCACGGTGCGGCGGAAGTTGGGGTCAAGCAGCGCCGGAGTCGCGATCAACAGGCTGCCCTTTAACGAGGCGTTATCCACAGCGGAATGTTACGGCCGGGCCACCAGCGCCGCGCCGTCCGGCGGCGACTTGAGCAGATTTTGCGCCATCATCCAGCGGCCGAACGCATCCCAGGCTGTGGGATCGAGCGCCGTCGTGTCGAGCAGCGCCAGTGTCTCGGGCACCGACGTCTCGAGCACGCCGCGGTAGTCGGGTGACGCGTGAGCGCGCATCGCCGCCAGGGCAGCACCGGGATGCGCCTTGGCGTAGCTCGTACCCGCCGCCAGGGCGGCCACGAATCCTCGCACCATGCCGCGATACTCCGGGTCGCTTCGCAGCCGGTCGCTGTTTGCGATCACGACCAGCTCGTCGTAGCTGGGCACGCCGTACCGATCGACCGGAAACACCACCGGGCGCAGGCCGCGCACCGCCAGCTGCGCGCCCTCGATGTTCTGAAAGCCGCCCGCAATCGCGTTCACCTTGCCGGCCAAAAGCGCCGGCAGCAGGTTGAATCCGACATCGACGACATGCACATCGCGACTCGGATCGAGCCCGACCGAGCGCAGCATCGTGTCCAGGTACGCCGACGTCGAGGCGCTTCCATCGACGCCGATCGTCTTGCCACGCAGGTCGGCGGGAGTCCGCACACCGGCGGCGCCGGGCACGATCACCGAGTTGAGCGCGGTCGGCACCATCGCCGCCACCGCCACCACCGGCGCGTGCTGCTGCTGGGCGAAGAACAGCTCCGGCTCGTACGAGATGCCGAGGTCGGCACGGCCGGCCGCCACCAGCTTGATCGGATCGGAGACATCGGATGGCTGGCGGGTCGTCACGACGTACCCACGGCGGTGAAAGAAGCCGCGATCGATGGCCGTGAACAGGCCGACGTGGTCGGGGTTCGGGTACCAGTCGAGCTGCAGCGTTATGCGGATCGAGCCGCAGTCCCGGTTGGCATCGCAGGTCGACGCGGCGCCGCTGCCACAGGCGGTGGTCGCCAGCAGCACGGCCAGGAGGGGCAGAACGAGTCGTCGAGGCATTGCTTGCATCCCTTCGCCGGCATGATCCGGATCAGGTTCGGCGGGTCGGCGCCAGATCGCGCCCTCTCAGCCCGTGGTCTACGGACTCCCCGGCAAACGGTTACGCCGCCAAGCTTACTCCTCGCGAGACCAGGGAACCGCCACCCGCTCGAGCAGCATCACCGCCCCCACCAGCGCCAGCGACATGGCGGCAAGCAGCGTGATCGCCGCACCCACCAGCGGCGTGTCGAGCTGGTCGCGCATCGAGTCGACCAGCCCGCCGCTGCCGCCGGCCAGCTCCGAGAAGGCCGCGCCCACCGCCGCGTAGGCGGCGGCGATGCGGACGCCGGTGAAGATCCGCGGCAGCGCCCACGGCAGCTCGACCCGCCAGAAGATCGCACGCGGCGAGGCGTGCAGCGTGCGCATCGTCCGGCCGAGCTCCGGCGGGGCATCGCGAAACCCGTCCAACGCGTTGGCGGTGATCGGGAAGAAGCAGTACAGCGCGACGATCGCGATGTGCGGGCGCAGCCCGAACCCGAGGTAGATCAGGAACAGGGGCGAGATCGTGATCACCGGCACGCTCTGCGAGGCGATCAGCAGCGGATAGACCGCTGCGCGCAACCACGCCAGCCGCTGCAGCACGACTGCCGATCCGACGCCGAGCAGCACCGCCGCCAGCAGGCCCAGCAGCATCTCTCGCAGCGTCACCAATGCCTGCGACGCCAGCGGTGATCGGTCGTCCCACAGCGCCTGGGCGATACCGCTGGGAGCCGGCAGCAGGTAGTCGGGGATGCCGCGCAGCCGCACCCACGCCTGCCAGGCTGCGAGCAGCACGGCCACCAGCGGTAGCCAGGCGTACCGCCTCATCGCCGCAGCGCCGCCATCACGGCCTCGCGGTCGAGTGTGGCCGTCTCGGCGTCCAGCACGACCCGGCCCGGTCGCGGCGACATCACCACGATTCGCCGGCAGGTGAGCAGCGCCTCGTCGACGCTGTGGGTTACCAGCAGCGCCGTTCGGTGTTCGCGGTCAAGCGCCTCGCGCAGCCACAGCTGGAGCTCCTCGCGGGTGATCGCGTCCAGCGAGGCGAACGGCTCGTCCAGCAGCAGCACGCCCTTGCCCGCCAGCAAGGTGCGCAGGAAGGCCACCCGTTGGCGCATCCCTCCCGAGAGGCGCGAGGGCCGCGTCTGTTCGAACCCGGCTAGGCCGAACTGCTCGAACAGCGGCGCCGCCAGGTCGCGCGCCGCCGCCCGCGAGCTGCCGGCGTTGACGAGCGCCAGCGCGGCATTGTCGATCGCCGATCGCCACGGCAGCAGCAGGTCACGCTGCGGCATCAGCGCGCAGCAGCGGAGCCTGCCCTCGGCGCTGTCGTCGCCGGCCACGGCGATCGTGCCGGCGCTGGGCTCGAGCAGGCCGCAGATCAGCGACAGCAGCGTCGACTTGCCACAGCCGCTGGCACCGACGATGGCCAGCGACTCTCCCGCCGACACCTGGAGCTCGATCCCCTCGAGCACCGCCAGGTCGCCCCAGCGGTGATCGAGGGCGGTGATCGCGATCGACTCGCCGGCCGTCGGCGACGCCATCAACTCGGTCACATCCCAGGGCCGGCGTGGACGGGGCTCTCGACGGAGCCGACCGCTTCCACCTCACACCGCACCACATCGCCGGCCTGCAGGAACACCGGGGGATCGCGAAACGCGCCGACGCCGGCCGGGGTGCCGGTGGCGATCAGGTCGCCGGTGTGCAGCGTGAAGGCGGCGGAGAGGTATGCGATCAGGCGCGGGATGCGATGGATCATCATGCCGGTGTTCGAGTCCTGCATCAGCACGCCGTTCACCCAGCAGCGGATCGCGAGGGCATGCGGGTCGGCGACCTCGTCGGCCGTGACCAGCTCGCTGGACAGCGGCGCGAAGCTGTCCAGGCTCTTGGCGCGTGTCCACTGGCCGTCGCCGCGCTGCAGGTCGCGGGCTGAGACGTCGTTCATGACGGTGTATCCGGCGACGTGCCGCCACGCGTCCTGTTCGGCGATCCGTTTGCTGGGCCGGCCGATCACCACCACCAGCTCCGCCTCCCAGTCGGGCTTCGCGGTCAGCGGCGAGAGCGTGATTGGCTCGCCGTCGGCCACCAGCGCCGAGGCATACTTGGCAAACACCAGCGGCTCCTCCGGCGCCTCGACGTGCTGCTCCTGGGCGTGCTCGCGGTAGTTGCGACCGATGCACATGATCTTGCCGGGGTCGGGCACAGCCGGTCGCAGCGTGACATCCGAGAGCCGGTGCTCCGCCACGATCGGCAGTTGGCTTGGGAGCTCGGCGAGCAGCTCGCGCATCGAGAGCCCGCTGTCCCGAACAGTATCGCCGTCGAGCCGGCCGGCCCGGTCGGGGCCGTCTCCGATGCGGAAAGAGAGGAGGCGCATGGGTACACGATAGAGGCTGACCTGAGACTCGTGCCGAATCGAGCTGATCTTCCCAGAGAACGTCGAAAGGGCGGCCGGCAGAACTGCTGCCGGCCGCCCGATCTCACCTCAATAGCGCGACATATGTATGTCACAGATTCCGTAACATCACGGCGCCTGTGGAATCGTGCGGTTCACCTCAGGTGGTTGCCGTGACGAGTAGTACGTCGCTTACGGTGCGCAGATCGTGGCGATGTCGCCACTGTTACCAGTAGCCGAGTTGATCCACTTGCTTGCGCATGCCGCACTGTTCGACGTCGTGTATTTGAAGTAGAAGTCGATGGCGTTGGCAGTGGCGCCAGGGCCGAACGCCGCCACGGTGAATCCAGCGGTCCCGCCCGTGCCGTCCCAACCCAAGGCACCGGTGGCGGAGTACGTACCGCCCGTCACCTTGAGCACCTCGGAGCCATGGAACGCGCCCGTCAGGCCTGCGGACACCTGATTGTGGTTTCCGGCCTCGGCCGACTCGGGGCTTTGACCCTGAATGGTCGTGAAGTGCCCGCTGTTGAAGTTCTCTACCATCCGGTACGAGCCGTCAACGTTCCGCTCCGGGTAGACCTTGAACACCCGTGTGTACGTGTCGTTCGCCCAGTCAGGACCGCCGGTGCTCGAATCGCCTGAACTCTGGCCGCTAAAGGTGTAGTTCGTTGTGTCCGCCGCGGAAGCGGTTGCGGCCCCAAGGGTAAGAAGCGCGATACACGCCACAACCCCAAAGCTGAGGAATTTCCTCATACATGTCCCTTCCGCCGACGGCGGAATGCCGTCAGCGCGGGGACCGTAACACGTATTCCTATCCGCGGACGCAGTAGAAAGTACGCCATCAACCATGACGTATACACGCTACCTCGCGTCACGCTACATTTGGTTGCGGCGCCGGGCGCGTGCGGATCAGTCGAGCGGAGTGCATGGCTGCCCTCATCGGCGACGCTCTCGCGCCTCGGGCTAGATTCCCGCCATGGCCCGCACCCTTGATCGACTCGGCCGCGAGCCGCTGGTCGGCGACGGCGGCATGGGCTCTCCCCTATCGGCGGCCGTGCCGCGTGCCCGCTGCTCCGAGGAGGTGAACCTGCTGGCGCCAGAGCTGGTGCTGCGATTCCACCTGGAGTTCATCCGCGCCGGCGCGGACATCATTCAGACCAACAGCTACGGCGCCAATCCTGTCAAGCTCGCGCAGCACAGCCTCGACGAGCAGTTCGAGCGGGTCAACCAGGCCGCCGTCAAGATCGCGCGCGAGGCGCGGGAGGTTTCCGGCCGTGACGTCCTGATCGCCGGCTCGATCGGCCCGCTGGGGATCGCGGGCGAGCACCTCGGAGAGACGCGCTCCGAGCTGTACGCCGACCAGGCCCGTCTGCTGGAGGGCCGCGGCGTCGACCTGCTGGTGTTGGAGACGTTCACGTCGCTCGAGGAGCTGCGCACGGCGGTGCTGGCCGTGCGAGCGGCGACCGCGCTGCCCCTGATCGCCCAGGTGACCGTGCAGGACGATGCCGAGACGATCACCGGCAGCAGCGCCACCGACGTCGCCGCCGCGTTCACCGCTGCCCAGGTGCTCGCGGTCGGCGTCAACTGCAGCCTCGGGCCGCACTCGGTGCTGGCAGCACTCGAAGAGATGCGCCCGGCGACCGATCTGCCGCTGACGGCCCAGGCCAACGCCGGTCTGCCGCAGAGCGTCGAGGGCCGCATCCACTACCCCAACGCGACGCCCGAGTACTTCGGCGAGTTCGCCTCCCACGCCGTGGCGCTCGGCGCGGTCGTGATCGGCGGCTGCTGTGGCACAACGCCGGTGCACGTCGCGTCGATCCGCGAGGCGGTGGCCGAGCGGCGGTCGCCCGCCGTCTCGATCGCGCTGGTCGAGCACGAGCTTCCCACGGTGCAGCGGGCGCAGGCCGCCGAGACGCTCCTAGAGGGCAAGCTGCGACGGGGTGAGCAGGTGCTCTCCGTCGAGCTTGACCCGCCCAAAGGCGCCAACGTCGAGCGCATGATCACCTCGGCGAAGGCGCTGGCCGCGTCCGGCCGGGTCGACCTGTTCGACATCAACGACAACCCGCTCGCGCGTGCGCGCATGAACGCGATCATCGCCTCGGCGCTGATCGAGCAGCAGACCGGCGTCGAGACGATCCCGCACCTGACGCCGCGCGATCAGACGATCCGGGGCCTCGAGTCGGTGCTGCTGGGGGCACACGCAGTTGGTATCCGAAACGTGCTCGCGGTCACCGGCGACCCACCGCCGCCCGGTGACCGGGGCGGCTCGGACGGCGTCTACCAGGTGGACGCGATCGGCCTGACCGAGGTGATCGCGGCCCTCAACCGTGGCGTCGACTACTCGGGCAAGTCGATCGATGCGCCCACCGCCTTCCATATCGGCGTCGCCGTCAACCCGGCCGCCGACGACCTGGAGGCCGAGATCGGCCGCTTCTACGCCAAGATCGAGGCCGGCGCGCAGTTCGCGATGACGCAGGTGCTGTTCGATGCCGCCACCCTCGAGCACTTCCTGGCCGAGCTGGGCGGACGCTCTCCACTGCCGTTACTGGTCGGCGTATGGCCGGTGCGCAGCTACGCGCTGGCCCTGCGCCTGCACAACGAGGTGCCCGGAATCCGCATCCCCGAGCCGGTGCTCGCCCGGTTGCAGCGCGCCGGGTCGAGCGCCGACCGCGAGGGCCTGGCGATCGCGCGCGAGCTACTGGACGCGTTTGCCGGCCTGGCGGCGGGCGCGTATCTGGTACCGCCGTTCAAGGAGCCGGAAGCCGTGCTCGAGCTGCTTCGCTGAGCACGGCTCACGGATCGGGCGGTCAGCTCTAGCGTCGCGAGGAGAGCAGCAGCAGCACCAGCTGGTAGACCGCGATCAGCATGCCCACCACGTAGGTGAGCGCCGCCGCCGTCAGCACCTTGCGGGCCACCGGTGCCTCGGCGGGCGTGATGATGCCCTGCGCCGTCAGCATCGACATGGCGCGGCGGCTGGCGCCGAACTCGACCGGCAGCGTCACCAGCTGGAACAGCAGCGTCACCGAGAACACGGCCGCGCCGAGCAGGATCAGACCGCTGACGTGCGAGAAGAAGCCGATCATCGCCAGTGGGAACCAGGCCTGCGAGGCGAACCCGAACGCCGGCGCCAGCGATCCGCGCAGGTTGAACAGCGCCTCACGGCGGGCGTCCTGGAAGGCGTGGCCGGTCTCGTGGGCGGCGACCGCCACCGCGGCCACGGAGCTCGAGTTGGCAACCGGCTGGGATAGCCGCATCACCTTCGCGCGCGGATCGTAGTGGTCGGAGAGGCTGCCGCCGATCTGCTCGACGCCGACCTGCAGGCCGCCCGAGTCGAGCAGCCGCCGGCACACCTCGGTGCCGGTCATACCCGACGCGGTGCGCACCTTCGAGCCCTGCTCGAACGCGTGCTTGACCCACATCTGGGCCAGGAAGCCGGCGATCATGGGCGGAACGAAGAAGAGTAGTGAGTACGCTGAGAACATCGTCGTGTGCGCCCCTCCTTCGGGCGTGTCGACCGGGATGACTGCTCTAAGGGTACCGGCTCGTCGCCAGAGCGACAGCGATCTTCGAACCAATCGCTAATCTTCCTGCATGGCTGAGATCCACGAGATCGAAGAGCTGTTGCGGGCCGCGCTGCCGGGCGCACAGGTAACCGTCCAGGACATGGCGGGCGGCGACCATCTGTACGCGCACGTGCGCTCGTCGCAGTTCGCCGGCATGCCGCTCCTCGAGCAGCATCGCTTGGTCAACTCCGCCGTCTCCCATCTGCTGGGACCCGGCCTACCCATCCACGCGCTGAAGATCAAGACGGAGGTTGCGCAGTGATCGTCACCGAACAGCAGATCGAGCAGGAGATCCTCGATTCCATCGCCCAGAACCGCGTCATGCTGTTCATGAAGGGCACGCCCGAGATGCCGCGCTGCGGCTTCTCGGCCCAGACCGTTGCCTGCCTGCGGGACGCCGGCGCCGAGTTCGGCGCCATGGACATCCTGCCTGACCCGCGCATCCGCCAGACGCTGACCGCGCGCTCGGGATGGCCGACGATCCCGCAGCTGTTCATCGACGGCGAGCTGGTCGGCGGCTGCGACATCGTCACCGAGTTGCACGAGAGCGGCCAGCTGCGTGAGATGGTCAAGGCCGCTGCCTAGGGCATTAAGCTCGAGCCGCGTGAGTGGCATCATCGCCGGCGGCGGCCTGCCCGAGGGCAACGGCTGGCGGCGCTGGTTGGCGATGCTGCTGCGGGGCCTGTTCCCCGGCCGGGGCGGGCGGCTGTGAGGGACGCGACCGCGATCGCCGAGGCGGTGCGCGATGGTGAGGTGTCCGCGGTCGAGGTCGCCCGTGAGCATCTCGCGCTGGCGTCCGACGACCAGCTGGGCGCGGTCTGGCTCGTCACCGAGCAGCGGGCGCTGGCGGAGGCGGCCGCGGTCGACGCGGCGCTGGCTCGCGGCGAGGATCCCGGGCCGCTGGCCGGTGTGCCGGTGGGCTGGAAGGATCTGATCGACACCGCCGCCATCCGCACGACGTACGGCAGCGCCATCTACCGCGACCACGTGCCCGACCGGGATGCCGAGGTGGTGTCTCGGCTGGCGGCGGCCGGCGCCGTCACGATCGCGAAGCTGGCGACACACGAGCTGGCGTGGGGCACCACCAGCGACAACCCGCATTTCGGCACCTGCCGCAACCCGCACGATCCCAGTCGCCTGCCGGGTGGTTCGAGTGGCGGCTCGGGTGCTGCGGTGGCCGCCGGCACGGTTGCACTCGCGCCCGGGACGGACACCGGCGGATCTATCCGTTGTCCGGCCTCGGTGTGCGGCATCGTCGGATTGAAGCCGACCTTCGGCAGGGTCAGCCTGGCCGGCATCAATCCGCTCTGTCCCAGCCTCGATCACTGCGGACCGATGGCCCGTTCTGTCCGTGACTGTGCCCTGGCGCTGGAGGTGATGGCCGGTCGCTCGACGCGCGATCCGCGAACCCCGTCGGTGCCGGTCGAGCGTTACCGCGACGCTCTCGGCCGCGGCGTGGCCGGCATGACGGTCGCCGTCGCCGAGCGCTACTTCTTCGAGCACACCGATCCGGAGCTGGCGGCGATCGTGCGGGCGGCGGTCACAGCGCTGGCCGACGCCGGCGCCCGGCTGGTCGAGATCGAGATGCACTGGCCCGTGGAGGGGATGGAGGGAGCCAGCTTCTACCTCGCGGAGGAGGCCGGCATGATGTTCGACCACTGGCCGGCCAGGCGGGCCGAGATGGGGAGGGACGTCGTCTCGGAGCTCGAGCGCGGCGATCGGCTGACCGGGGTGCAGGCCGGCCGCGCTCAGATGCTGCGGCTGGCATACCAGAGCCGCATGCTCGAGCAGCTCGACACCGACGGTATCGACCTGATCGTGACGCCCACCCAGCCCTGCTCGCCGCCGTTGATCGGCACCCGCCGGCTGCCGTTCGCCGGCGATCCTGCCGACGACGTGACCGGCGTGATGTGCGGCCTGACCGACGTCTTCAACGTGCTCGGCTGGCCGGCGATCAGCGTGCCCTGCGGCAGCGACTCGCTGGGTCTGCCGGTGGGCTGCCAGATCGCCGCTGCGCCCTGGCGTGAGGTCGACTGTCTGGCCGCCGCCGAGGTCGTGGAGCTGGCAGCCCTCTAGATACCGCTCGCGGCCGCCACGGCGGCGAGGCCGCACGGGCCGCCACGGCGCAGCGACATCGTGCGGGTGGCCGGTGCGACGGTGACCGTGGCCAGCGTCTGCCAGCGGTGACCAAACGGTGCTCCCTCCGCCGGGTGGCAGCAGATCGCGCCCGCCCCGCCTCGATGGCTGTGCAGCGCGGCCAGGATGGCCTGCTCGTCGATTGCTCCCACGGCCAATCCGGCCATCGCCCGATCGGCATGGTCGAGCCGCAGCACCGAGTCGGGCCCCTCCCGCACCATCGTGTCCGCCAAGCGGCCGGGCTCAGCCAGGAAGTGGTTGGTGTGGGTCAGCACGCCGGCCGTGTTTGGGGTGACGAAGCCCGGCCCTGCCGGCGAGAGCTCGACCGTGCAGACGGCGCCGCCATCCTCGTCGTCTGCGACCACCGTCACCGCGCTCGAGGCCGACACCTGCGCCGTCGAGAGCATCGCCAACGCCTGCACGCCGTCGGCCGCGTTGTCCAGCACGGCGCGGGTCAGCACGTGAACAGGTACCCCGATAGGCGGCCCGTCGTCGCGGTGGCCGAGGATGTTCAGCAGCACCGCGACGCCCGCGCTCGAGACGCCCACCTTGCCGACGATGCCGGCCTCGGTCATGGTCTCGACGCGATGGCCGCCGGCGTGATCGATCGTCCATCGCATCCAGCTCTCGGCCAGGTCATCGTGCCAGTCCCAGGTCTGCACGCCGAGCGGCGTGCCGGAGCCGGTGGCGGTGCCCATACAGGCGATCGTCGAGCACTCGCCGCGGCCGGCCCGCAGCACCTCGGTGCGGGCGTTGAGCGCGCCGATCAGCTCAGGTGGTTGGCCGCTGCCGGCGGCGATGCCCTCGATCTCGTCCAGCAGGTGCGGAGCGAACGCGCCGATCCGCTCCAGTGCCTGCCCGCCGAGCCGGGTAACGTCCTCGTGGCCGAGCCCGCCCGTGAGCTCGAACAGGCGTCGGTACACCTCCAGCGTGCGTGCGATCCGGCCGGCTTGGGCGCGGCCGAGCCCGGCGCCGCGGTCGCCCGGCAGCGGCTCACGCGAGTGATGCTCGGGGATGCTCATGCGGCAACATCGTATCCTTGTCCGATGCAGGCACTGGTCGGCGTCGATGTGGGGGGAACGTTCACCGATGTGGCGCTGGTACACGACGGACGGCTGACGACCGCCAAGCTGCCGACCACCGTCGACGACCAGTCGCAGGGCGTGATGGCGGCGATCGAGGTGGCGCTGCAGGCGGCGGGGCTCGCGCCGGGCGACGTCCGGCACCTCGGTCACGGCACGACGGTGGCCACCAACGCGCTGCTCGAGCGCCGTGGCGCCCGTACCGGCTTCGTCGCCACGCGGGGATTCGGCGACCTGCTGGAGCTCGCCCGCCAGACGCGGCCCGAGCTGTACCGGCCATGTGTCGCGCGGCCGCGCCCACTGCCGGTGGTCGCAGCTGAGGTGGACGAGCGGATCGTGCCGGACGGCGTGCTGCGGCCGCTCGACCGCGACTCCGTGCGGGCGGCCGCTCGCAGGCTGCTGCGGGCGCGGGTCGAGGCGGTCGCCGTCTGCCTGCTGCACAGCTACGCCGATCCCTCGCACGAGCTCGAGACGGCTCGGATCCTGCGGCGCGAGCTGCCGGGGACGTTCGTGGTCGCGTCGTGCGAGCTGGCGGCCGAGTACCGCGAGTACGAGCGAGCCTCGACCACCTCGATCGACGCCTACCTGGGGCCGCTGGTCGCCCGCTACCTGCGGTCGCTGCGCCGCACCGCCCGACGGCGGGGCCTGGCGGCGCCGGCGTTGATGCAGTCGAGCGGCGGGTTGGCCGCGATCGAGGACGCGATCGCGCACCCCGCCAGGCTGCTGCTCTCCGGCCCGGCCGGCGGTGTCGCGGCGGTGACGGCGATGGCGGGCGACGACGCGATCGCCTTCGACATGGGCGGCACCAGCTGCGACGTATCGTTGATCCGCGCCGGCAGCGCCGGCCGCTCCACCGAGCGCGCCGTGGCTGGACTGCCGGTTCGGCTGCCGATGCTCGACATCCACACCGTCGGCGCGGGTGGAGGCAGCGTCGCCTGGATCGACGATGGCGGCGCGCTGCGTGTCGGGCCGCGCAGCGCGGGTGCCGAGCCGGGACCGGCCTGCTACGGCCGGGGAGGGCGGGAGGCGACCGTGACGGATGCCAACCTGGTGCTCGGCAGGCTCGATGCCGCCGTTCCTCTGGCCGGCAGCGTGGTGATGGACGTGGCCGCGGCACGGGAGGCGCTGGGGAGGCTGGTGGCGGGATTCGGCAGCCTCCGTGCTGCCGCCGCTGGTGTCGTCGCGGTGGCAAACCAGGAGATGGTGCGGGCGATCCGGGTTGTCTCGGTTGAGCGGGGTCACGATCCGCGCCACTTCGAGCTGGTCGCGTTTGGTGGGGCGGGGCCGCTCCACGCCTGCGAGGTGGCGGACGCGCTGGGCATGCGGCGCGTGCTCGTTCCCGCGGCGTGTGGCGTGTTGTCGGCGCTGGGCATCGCCGCCGGTGAGCGCCGCCGCGACTCGGTGCGGAGCGTGATGCGGCCGCTGGGCGAGGTGCGGGCGTCCGAGCTGCGAGCGCTCGTGCCGTGGCCGGCTCGCGAGCGTGGCTCGGCCAGGGCGGCCAGCTGCGACCTGCGCTACGCCGGTCAGGGCTTCGAGCTCGAGCTGCCACTGGAGCCGCTGCGGACGCTGGCATCGCGCTTCCACGATCGCCACGCCGAGCGGTACGGCTTCGCCGACCGTTCCGCCGTGATCGAGCTCGTCAACCTGCGCGCCGCGCAGGTGGTACCGGGAGCGGGGGCCCAGATCGCGAAGCGTCCCCGCACGCGGGCGGTGGCCGGACCGTCGGTGCTGCATCTGGACGGGGCGACGCTGTGGGTGGCCGAGGGCTGGACGGCGCGGCGGCGGAGCGACGGTGCGTGGAGCGTGAGCCGGTGAGCATCGACCCGGCCACGCTCAGCGTGCTCTCGTCGTCGTTGCGAGGAGTGGCCGAGGAGATGGGCGCGGCGCTGATACGCGCTGCCCACTCTGCCAACATCAAGGAGCGGCGGGACTGTTCGACCGGCGTCTTTGACCTGGACGGCCGCATGATCGCGCAGGCCGAGCACATTCCGGTGCATCTGGGCGCGATGCCCGATGCAGTTGCCGCCGTGCGCGAGCTGGAGCCGCGGGCGGGTGAGCTGTTCGTGGTCAACGACCCGTTCACCGGAGGCACGCACCTACCCGACATCACGCTGGTATCGGTTGTCGGTGACCTCGGGCTGCTGGTCTCGCGGGCCCATCATGCGGACGTCGGTGGCATGTCGCCGGGGAGCCTGCCGGCGCTGTCGCGCGAGCTGTACCAGGAGGGCCTGGTGATCCCGCCGGTGCGGCTGACCGATGAGGTGCTGCGGCTGATGGTGGCCAACATGCGGCGGCCGGGCGAGCGGATCGCCGACCTGCGGGCGCAGACCGCCTGCCATGCGATCGGCGGTGAGCGGCTGCGCGAGCTGGCGGAACGCCACGGGCGCGATCGGCTTCTGCAGGGGATGGCCGAGCTGCATGCGTACGCCGAGCGACGGATGCGGGCCGCGATCGCGCGTCTGCCCGATGGGTTGTACGAGGCGAGCGACGTGGTCGAGACCGGAGCAGGGGGCGACGGCGACGATGCGGAGATCCACGTCCAGGTCAGCGTGCGTGGCGATCAGGTGGCGGTCGACTTCTCGGGCACGGCCGGCCAGGTGGAGGGCAACCTCAACTGCCCGCTCTCTGTGACCAGGTCGGCCGTCTACTACGTCATGCGCGTGCTGTGTGCGCCGGATCTGGAGGCGAGCGGGGGCGCGTTCGTGCCGGTGTCGGTCTCGGCGCCGGATGGATGCCTGGTCAATGCACGCTTTCCCGCCGCTGTCGTCGCGGGCAACACCGAGACGTCCAGCCGGATCGTGGACGTGGTGATGGCGGCGCTGGGCAAGGCGGTGGACGTGCCGGCGATGGGCCAGGGCACGATGAACAACCTGGTGCTCGGCAACGGGCGATTCACCTACTACGAGACGCTTGCCGGCGGGCAGGGAGCGTGTCGTGACACCGACGGCCCAAGCGCGGTGCACGTGGCGATGTCGAATACGCTGAACACGCCGATCGAGGTGATCGAGCGAGAGTACCCGCTGCGGGTCGAGCGGTACGCGCTTCGTCGCGGCAGCGGCGGGGAGGGAGCGCATCGCGGCGGCGACGGGGTGGTGCGCGCGTTACGGGTGCTCGAAGATTGCCAGCTCTCGGTCGTCACGGAGCGGAGGCGGCACCGGCCGCGGGGGGTGGCGGGCGGCGGCGATGGTGCGCTGGGGGAGAACCGCCTGAACGGCCGGCGGATAGCGGCCAAAATCGGCCTCGAACTGACGGCCGGCGACGTGATCGAGCTGCGCACTCCCGGCGGTGGCGGCCATGGCCGGCCACCCGCCTGACCAGCCCGTTCCGTCACGCCCCCGCGCAGCGCGTCGTGACGCGGTTCGCGTTGCCGAGGGTACACTCGAGCCATGTCCACGGTCGCCCCGCCCGTCCGAAAGACGAGGCCGCGCAGCACCGGCCCTGGCTCCGGCTCCGACCGGCCGTGGCTCGTCATCGTCAAGAACGACAGCCACAACACGTTCGACGGCGTCGCGTTCGCCCTGGCCAGCACCATCCCCGGCGTCAGCTTCGAAGGCGGCATGACCCTCGCCAACCGGATCCACACCGCCGGCCAGGCCGTCGTCTGGCGTGGCCCGCGCGAGCACGCCGAGCTGTACTGGGAGCAGCTGGCCGGATTCGGGCTCACGATGGCGCCGCTGTCGCAGGGCGGATAGCCGCGTGCACTCGTCTGCGTTCAACGCCTGGCGGCCGGTGCCGGACATCCAGTGGGCCGCCGCGGTGCTGCTGTTCGCGGCTTGGTACCTGTGGGCGGCGCGCATCTTCTGCGCCTCCGTCAAACGGCAAGCGTGCTTCGTCGCCGGCCTGGTGCTGATCGCCGCCGCGCTGCTGTCGCCGATCGAGCATGTCGCGCTCGATTCGATGCTCTCCTTCCACCTGCTCCAGAACGTGATGTTGGCAGACTGGGCACCGCCGTTGCTGGTGCTCGGCCTGACCCCCGCGATGGTGGCGGCTGCCGAGCGCAGCGCGGCTCTGCGAATCGCAACCACGCCCGCCTTCGCGCTGGGATTCTGGCTGGCCGTCTGGTACGTGGTGCACGTGCCGGCCGTCTACGCCTATGGACTCGACCATCGCTGGGCGCTGGGCATCGAGCATCTGCTGTTCCTCTCGGCCGGCCTGGCATTCTGGTGGCCGGTGCTGATCGAGGGCCGGATGGCTCCGGGGCCGAAGCTGGCGTACCTTGCGAGCGCCTTCTTCGTCGCCGCACCTGTCGCGCTGGTGATCGCGCTCGCCGGATCGACCCTCTACGCCTACTACGACAGCACGCCGCACCTGTTCGGCGCCAGCCCGCTGCAGGATCAGCAGGTGGGCGGGGTGCTGATGGCGGTCGAACAGAGCGCTCTGCTGTTCGTCGCCTTCTCATGGACGTTCTTCCGGCTGCTGTCCGAGGACGAACAGGCTCCGGACGCGATAGGTTCCGCGTGATGACCGGCGCCGATCACATCACCGCAGCCTGTGTGCAGTTCACGGCCTCGCGTGACAAGTCCGAGAACATCGCCCGCATGGCGCCCCTGGTGGCAGACGCTGCCGAACGCGGCGCGCAGCTGGTGCTGCTGCCGGAGAAGTGGAACGCGATTGCCGACGGAGCCGCGCTGCTGGGGTATGCCGAGTCGCTGGAGCATGGCGGTGAGACGATCGAGGCGCTGTCGGACTGGTCGCGCTCGCTCGGCATCGACCTGATCTGCGGGTCGATCGCGATCGCCGCTGGTGACCGGGTGGGCAACGTCTCGATCGCGTTCACGCGCGATGGCCGGATCGCGGCCAGCTACACCAAGATCCACCTGTTCGACGTCGAGGTGGGTGGCACGGTCTACCGCGAGTCGGACGGCACCGCCCCCGGTTCGCAACCGGTGCTGGTGGAGATGAGCGGAGTGCCGATCGGCCTCAGCGTCTGCTACGACCTGCGTTTTCCGGAGCTCTACCGGTCGCTGGAGCAGGCCGGCGCGCTGCTCCTGACGGTGCCGGCCGCGTTCACGCTCGTGACCGGCATGGCGCATTGGGAGACGCTGCTTCGCGCGCGGGCGATCGAGAACCAGGCCTTCGTGCTGGCCGCCGATCAGCATGGCGACCCCGGTGGCTACGGCATGCCGCGCTACGGCAACAGCATGATCATCGATCCCTGGGGCACCGTGATCGCTCGATCCGGCCCCGACGGAGACGGCGTGATCGTGGCTCGGCTTGACCTCGCCGAGCAGCGGCGAACGCGCCGCACGCTTCCCGCGCTGGCCCACCGGCGACCGGACGCCTACGTCTCCTAGACCTCTGCGACCCTCGTTTCGCGACATAAAGAGGATGCCTGAACGCAGTGACGAAAAGTGTCAGCGGCGGGCAGGGAGGCCCGCCCCGAAACTCTCGAGGTCGCTCCGTGAACGTATCTGCCACCAACCTCGCGCTGGACGCACCCGACGTTGTCTCGGTCGCGCCGTCGCGATCCCGGACGTTCGCCGTCCAGATCCGCTATCCCCGCTCGCCCTGGGTCACGCTGGCGCGGGTCGCCGACCATCGTGCCGCGGTGCGGCGCGCTGCGGCCGCCTACCGCGAGGCGGTCTCGCCGGAGGGCGCACTGCCCACCCAGGTGCGGCTGGTCGAGCTGCCGACGCCGATTCGCCGGCGGCGTAGCGGCAGCGAGTGACTACACGGTCGGCGGAAGCCGCCCGATCACGCCCTGCTCGGTGAGCCAGGATCGCACCGCGTCCATGAACGCTTTCGGCTGCTCGACGAAGGTCATATGCGCCGCCTTCTCGATCACCACCAGCTGCGATCCGGCCACCTCGGCGTGGATCTCCTCCGAGCGGGCGACCGTGCAGGTGCGATCGAACCGCCCGGCGATCACCAGCATCGGCTTCGAAACCCAGCGGAGATGATCGACCCACTCGAACCCGCCGAAGCCGTCGGCGGCGAAGTGGGCCAGCACCTCGGGCGAGTAGACCGTCTCGTCCTTCTCGACGAACGTCCGGTAGGCGTCGCCCATCTCCCAGAAATGGAACGGCATCTGTGACTCGGCCACCTCACGGGCCTCGGTGGGGCTGGTGACGGTCGCCTCGGCTGCCCACGACCGCCGGATCTGGTCGCGCATCGCAGCCGGCTCGAAGCGTTCGATCTCTCGCTCGACGTCCGCCATCAGCGCCTCGCTGGACGCCGCGCCGCTCGAGATCACGTAGCTGCGCGCGGAACCCCGTTCGAGCGCGTGCGACAGCGAGACGATCGCGCCAAAGGAGTGGCCGAACAGCGAAAACTCCTCCAGCGCGAGCGCGCGTGCCAGCCGGTCGACATCCTGCGCGAACACCTGGATCGAGAGCGTCGAGGGATCGACACGCGGGGAGAGTCCCTGCCCGCGCATGTCGACGTAGATCAGCCGCAGGCCTGCGCCCGACAGGGAATCCAGCCACGGGTGCAGCTCGTGGTGATCGAGGCCCGGCCCGCCGTGCAACAGGATCAGCGGGTGGCCGCTGCCGACCTCGACGATGTTGAGGGAGGCGCCGTCATCCAGCGCCACCACGCGGGCCGAGCCGTCAGCCATTCATCTTCCGGTATCCCAGCGCGTGCTCTGCCTGCAGCATCTTGTGGATCTGGGTGGTGCCCTCGTAGATGATCGGCGCTCGCGAGTTGCGGAAGTAGCGCTCGACCGGGTACTCGGCCGAGTAGCCATAGGCGCCGTGAACCTGGATCGCCAGATGCGCCGCGTTGAACGCGCTCTCGGTGGCATGCCACTTGGCCAGCGACGTCTCGCGCGTGTTGCGGACGCCCTTGTCCTTGAGATGGGCGGCCTGCATCACCAGCAGTCGGCTCGTCTCGTAGCCCAGCACCATGTCTGCGATCATGTCCTGCACCATCTGGTAGCGGCCGATCTCCTGGCCGAAGGTCTTGCGCTCGTTGGCGTACCTGACGCTCGCCTCCAGACAGGCACGCACAACACCGACCGCGCCGGCCGCGACCGTGAACCGGCCCTGGTCGAGCGAGTGCATCGCGATCTTGAACCCCTCGCCCTCGTTGCCGACCAGGCTCTCGGCCGGCAGTTGGACGTTGTCGAAGAACAGCTCTCCGGTGGAGCCGGCCCACACGCCCAGCTTGTTGGGGATCGGGCGGGCCTCGATGCCGTCCCAGTCCATCTCGATGATGAAGGCGCTGATGCCCTTGTGCGCGGCGGCGGGGTCGGTCTTGGCGAACACCAGCGCGTAGTGGGCCTCGGTGGCGTACGAGATCCAGCTCTTCTGGCCGTTCAACAGGTAGGTGCCGTCCGGCTGCTTGATCGCCGTCGACAGCATCGCCGCCACATCCGAGCCGGCGGCCGGTTCGGTCAGGCCGAAGCAGCCCAGCTTCTCACCCTTGGCCATCGGCGTCAGGTAGCGCTGCTTCTGCAGCTCGGTGCCGAACTTGAGCAGCGAGAGCGAGTTGAGGCCGACGTGCACCGAGATCAGCGTGCGGAACGCGGACTCGCCGCGCTCGATCTCCTCGCAGATCAGCGCCTCGGACACGTAGTCGAGTCCGGAACCGCCGTACTCGGTCGGGATCACGGGCCCGAGTAGACCGAGCTCTGCCATCCCCTCGATGATGCCCATGTCGAGGTGGTGGTTGATGTCGTTCTCTTGTGCCACAGGCATGATGCGGCGGTCGACGAACTCGCGCACCGTCTCCTGGATTGCCAGCTGCTCGTCGGTCAGATCAAAGTTCAATGGGTGCTCCTCGGATGCGGGGCGAACGCAGGAATCCTACGTCGTGACCCCCGCCGTCCGCGTCAGCTCGCGAACGGCAGCCGTCCCGATCCGCGCGGTGCCTTGGCCGCGTACATGGCCAGGTCGGCAGCTCGGAACAGGGACTCCGGATCGCTGCCGTGTTCGGGGCAGACGGCCACACCGAAGCTGGCCGTGATACCGGCCAGCGGCTCGTCGCCGCTGTCGCGGATCGACTGGGTGATGCGCGTGATCACCGACCGCGCCTCCTCCTCGCCGACCTCGGGCAGGATCAGGGCGAACTCGTCCCCGCCGATCCGAAACACGCCGTCTACCTCGCGGCGTCCCTCCTGCAACAGTCGACTGATTGCCTCCAGCGCCCGGTCACCGGCCAGGTGGCCGAGCTTGTCGTTGAGCGCCTTGAAGCCGTTTACGTCACCCATCACGAGTGCGAAGGGACGCTGGTAGCGAGCCGCGCGCGACGTCTCGAGCGCGAGCTGGTGATTGAACGACCGGCGGTTGAGCAGTCGCGTGAGCGGGTCGTGATCGGCCAGGAAGCGCATCTCCGCGAACTGCGCCGCCGAGTCGAGCGCGGTGGTCGCCTGGTTTGCAAACACTCGTAGCGCCTGGAGCCGAGCCGGCGAGGGCAGCAGCCGGTCGATCGGGTCGTCCGCCCAGATCAGGCCGATCACGCCGCCCGATCGGTCGTACAGCGGCACCAGGAGCCAGTGGTCGTTCCAGGCCCGCGGGCCGTGCCCGTTCAGCGCCGAGCGGTAGCCGGTGTGCTGGCGATCGACGAGCGAGCGAGCGGCCTCCGATCGCAGCAGGAAGCAGCCCTCAATCTCGAACTCGGGCGCCAGCAGCGGCTGCAGCTCGTCTCGGGACATGCTGGTGTTGATGATTGGGTCGTCCACGTCCCAGCCGTAGCAGGCGCGTGGAGAGAGCCTTCCGGTGTCCGGCTCGGGGAGATCGATGGAGACGCTCTCGAAGCCCAGCGCGTTGTGGATGCCGTCGCACACCGCCTGCAGGATGGCGTCGATCGTAAACGTCTCGGTCAGCCGGGATGAGACGTGTAGCAACTGCTCCAACGCGGCGCGATGCCGCGCTCCCGTGGCGGCCTCCTGTGCGCTCTCAAGCGCCAGCGCGGCATGCGAGGCGAGCGCTACCAGCACGTCCAGCTCGTTGTCGCCGGGCCGCGCGCCCGATACCGGCTCGTCGACGGCAAGGATGCCCAGCAGGTGGCCGTCGGAGTGGCGCATCGGCACCAGCAGCGCGTCCTCGCGATGCCATGCTTCGACCGACGCGGGCTCGGGGATCGGCGGCAGATAGGAGTTTGGGGCGAGCTGGTTCCAGTCGAAGGTGCCGTGCGGGACGAGGTATGCGCCGCGGCGCAGGAAGCGATCGTCGAGCACCGAGCCCCACACGTCCCACCCGCGGGTGTCGCCGAGCAGGGTGTCATGGGCCTCCTTTGGGCCGTGAACCGCGACCGTGCGGAAGTCGTCCCACTCCGGCCGGTACATGTTGACGGCCACTGTCGCGAACCCGAGCGACTCGGAGGTGGTGCGCGCGATCGCTGCCAGGAGATGATCCAGCTGGTCGTCGCTTCGGACGAGGCGGGTCACCTCGAGCAAGCCTCGCAGGCGCGAGAGTGCTGAGAGATGCTGGGGTTCCACTGTTCCGATGCGTTCGGGGCCGCGGGTGTTCTCACTGTGACACGAATCACGCCGACGTGCCACCCCTATCTCGGGGGTTGTGAGAGGGGTCTGACCCCTCTCACGGCCGCTGTTGCAGGTTCGTGGGCGAAACGGCGCGTGTCAGGCGGCGAAGTGCATGCGCTGGCCGGATCGTTTGGCCGTGTACATCGCATCGTCGGCGGCACGGAACAGTGATTCCGGATCTCCACCGTCCCGCGGGTACACGGCGACACCGAAGCTCGCTCCCAGCTCGTGTACCAGCGGATCACCGCCCTCTCCCAGCCCGGCCGCGATCCGATCGATCACCGCCCGCACCTCGGCCTCGTCCGTCTCGGGCAGCAGCATCGCGAACTCGTCGCCGCCGATCCGGAAGGCGGCGTCCGTTGCGCGCAGCGCCTCGTGCAGCAGCCCGCCCATCCGCTCCAGTGCAGCGTCCCCTGCCAGGTGGCCGTGCCGGTCGTTCAACGCCTTGAATCCATCCAGGTCGCACGTCACCAGTGCAAACGGCCGGTGGTACCGGCCCGAGCGGGCCGTCTCGATCGCCAATCGGCTGGTGAACGCCCGCCGATTGAACAGTCGCGTCAGCGGGTCGTGGTCGGCCAGGAACCGCATCTCTTCGAAGTGGGTTGCCGAGTCCAGCGCCGTCGTTGCCTGGTTGGCGAAAACCCGCAGAGCCTGCAGGAGGTCGCGTGACGGCAGCAGACGGTCAACCGGATCGTCCGCCCAGATCACGCCGATCACATTGCCCTGACGGTCGGTCAGCGGCACGATCAGCCAGTGGTGCTGCCAGGCGTTCGGTCCGCGGCCGTTGTTGACCGACTCATACACATGGTGCCGGGCCGGAAGCCGCTCCATCGCCTGCGGAGTCGTCAGCAGGAAGCAGCCCTCGATCTCGAACTCCGCCTCCAGCAGCGGCTGCAACAGCTCGACCGTGAGCGGCGCGTTGTCGGCGATCTCGTCGATCGTCCACCCGACGACGCAGCGGGGCGCGAGCACACCGGACGCCGGGTCGGGCAGGTCGATGCTCACCTTCGCGAATCCCAGCGCGTCCGCGATACCCTCCGCCACCGACTGCAGCACGGCATCAATCGAGAGCGTCTCGGTCAGCCGCGATGAGACGCGCAACAACCGCTCCAGCGAGCCGCGATAGCGGCTGGCACGAGCCGCCTCCTGGCCGGACTGCAACGCCAGCGCCACGTGCTCGGCAAGCGCCACCAGCACCTCCAGCTCGGAGTCTCCGGGACGCATCCCCGACACCGGCTCGTCGACCGAGACGATCCCCAGCAGGTGGCCATCGCCGTGCCGCAGCGGCACGAACAGCGCGTCCTCGGGGTGCCATGCGTCCGGGTCGTCGCTGATCGGAATGTCCGGGGTGACGGCCAGCATGTCGTTCTGCCAGTCATACTCGCCGGCCCGCACGAAGTACGCGCCACAGCGCTGGAAGCGGTCGTCAAGCAGCGGCGCCCACTCCGACCATCCGCCTCGCGTACCCATCAGCGCGTGCTCCGCCGACCGGTCGTAGCTGTGCACGGTGGCCACCTCGAACTCATCCCAGGCCGGCCGGTAGATGTTGATCACCGCGACCTTGTAGCCGAGCGACTCCGCGATCGTACGGGCGATCGCCTGCAGCATCTCGGGCAGCGCCTCCTCGTCGCGGACCACGCGGGAAACCTCCAGCAGACCGCGGAGTCGGGCGAGGGTATCGAGGTCGTCAGTTGGCATCGGCGTCGGGGCCTCGGGGGAGGATCCTCTACGGTTTGTCGGGATCATGGGCCTTCGGCTTGAGAAGACTGTACCGCCCGCGTTGCTGCTGCTGGCATTCGCGGCCGGCTGCGCGGGGGCCTACCCCAGCGCGACGCCGCTGCCTGCGCCGGCCCGCGCGCTGGCCGTGGCACCCGATTTCGCCGGCACGATCTGGGAGACGACCGGCGATCGGCCATGGCGCTCGCAGGACGGCGGCGAGAGCTGGCAGCCCGTGTCGGGGCGGATGGGGGCGGTGGGCGTGGCGTTCACGGACTTCGGCAGCGAGGTGGTCGGCGCGTCCGGGGCCCAGCGCGGTGACTACGGCGGCCGCCGCCTGGCCGGCCCGCACAGCACGCCGGGTACCTTCATCTCGGTCTGCTCGCCGTATCACCGCAGCGACCGGCTCTACGCCATCGACGTGTTCGGGCACCTCTGGCTATCCGCGGATGCGGGTCGGCACTGGGCGAAGCTGCGCGCCAACCGTCTGCCGGCGTCGGGGCTGGCGGTGGCCGCCGTACGCGGCGACGTGCTGCAGCCTGACGTCGTCTACGTCGCCGCCGGCGCGGCGGGACTGTGGCGGTCACGCGACGATGGTGCCACCTTCCGCCACGTGCCTGACGTGCCCGACGCGCACGCGGTCGCGCTGACCACCGACGACCAGCACCTGGTGCTGGTGGCCGGCGACCGCCTGTACCTCTCGACCGACGGAGGCCAGACGTTCCTGCCCGTGCTCGCTCGCAAGGTGGACGCGGTTGCCTACGACCCGCGCAACCACCGGCTGGCCTACGCCGCAGCCGGGCGCACCCTGCTGCGCTCGGTGGACGGCGGCCAGACCTGGCCGTGATCAGGCAAGTGCCGTTAGCCAGGCCGGCACCCGCACAGGACGCATCGTCTCGCGGTCGACGCAGGCGTGCCGGGTGAAGCCGGTCGCAACCGGGCTGCCATCCCGCAGCAGCCGGTAGGAGAACGTGAACGAGGCGCGCGACAGATCGCTGATGTGGCACTCGACATCGACCACGTCATCGAACCACAGCGGCCGCAGATAGCGGATCGATGCTTCGGCCACCACCATGTCCATCCCGCCGTCGTGAACCTCGGCGTAGCTGTGGCCGGCCGAGCGGAGATACTCGATGCGGCCGATCTCGAAGTACTGGAGGTAGGCGGCGTTGTTGGCCACGCCCATTGCATCGGTCTCGCCGAAGCGGACGCGAAGGGTGGTCGAGAAGGTGGCGTGGGCCGCATCCATCGGCGCGCATGATACGGTGAAAGTGGCGTAGAAAGGGGTCACAATGAACGACCAGAAGAGCCTGATCGACCGCGTGTCGCGCGTCACTGGGGAGATGGCCGGCAACCCGGTCGTATCCGGAACCCGCGAGCGCGCGCAGAAGGCCACGCGCGTCGCCCGCTCGCAGCTGCCCGCCACCCGCGAGGATCTGCAACGGCTGCAGGAGCAGCTCGACCGGATCGAGGGCACCCTGTCCGAGCTGGCGGGTCGCGCCGAGACCGCACAGCCCAAGCCTCGGAAGCGTCAGCCTTCAGGGAACGCGAAGACGGAGAGCTGACGGTACGACATCGAAGGTGGCCGGCGTCAGTCCCGGCTGTTCGCCGTCCACCTCGATCGGCAGCGGAAGCTCGGGGGTGATCACCACCCGCCGCGCCCGGCGGATGGTCGCCTTGGGGTGGTCGACGTGTGTGCCGCGGTAGAGCTTGTGGAGATTTCGGGCCAGGTCGACCTTGGAGACGTCACCCCACACCAGCACGTCCAGCAGCCCATCTGACGGGTCGGCGTCGGGCAGGATCTTCATGCCGCCCGCAAAGTAGCGGCAGTTGGCGACGATCGCGTTGTTGCAGATCTGGTCGATCTGCTCGCCGTCGATCTGCACCCTGAAGCGCGAGTTGCGGTATCCCACGAACGTGGCCACCGCCGCCCACGCGAACGCGACCGTGGCGCCCAGCGGCTTTCCGCTGCGGTTGACGCGGTCGGCGGCAACGCCCGTCAGCCCCGCGCTGGCGATGTTGATGAAGTGGCGTTGGGCGGGGCGGCCCTCGCCGTCGACGAACTGCACGCGGCCTAGGTCGATCGTGCGCGCCACTCCTGCGATGGCGATCTCGAGCGCGCGGTCGGTGTCCTTCGGGATGCCGAAGGTGCGGATGAAGTCGCAGCCCGAGCCACGTTGCACCACCGCCAGCTCGGTCGTGCCCGAGCTGGCGGCGAGGCCGTCGGCGATCTCGGAGACGGTGCCGTCCCCGCCCACCGCCAGCACGAGCGGTGCTGATTCGGCAGCGGCCACCCGGGCCAGCTCGGTCGCGTGCCCCCGTCGCTCCGTCAGCCGCACCTCGACGTCCAGTCCATGCGATCGCGCCCGGCGGGCTATCTCCGGCCACTGGCGCGCGGTCTTCCCGCCCGCCGAGGCCGGGTTGACGATCATGACGGCGCTGGTCACGCCTTCTGATCCACCGCAGCCGCCAGCGCCAGCCGAGTCATCCGCTCGACGCCCTCAGCCAGCGCGCGATCGTCGATGCGCACGAACTGCTCCCCGCCGACCAGGTCGGAGACCGTCAGGATGCATGCCGTCTTCACGCCCCGTAGGCCGCCGATCGTGAACAGCACCGCCGCCTCCATCTCGACCGCCAGCACGCCTCGCAGTGCCCAGCGGCGGTGGCGGTCGGGGTCGGGGTCGTAGAACGTGTCTGACGACGCGATCGCGCCCACGTGCGGCCGTATGCCGAGGCCCTTCGCGGCGTGGATGGCGCCGTGGGTGAGGCCGAAGTGGGCGGTCGGCGCATGTGGCTCGCCGCCCGTGTAGGCCCGCGCCGTGCCGTCCGCCGGCACCGCGGACAGCGCGATCACGGTGTCACCCAGCTCCAGATCCGGCTGCAGTCCGCCGCAGGTACCGATCCTGATCAGCCGCTCGGCTCCCAGCTGCACCAGCTCCTCGATCACGATCGCCGCGCTGGGGCAGCCCATCCCGCTGGCCTGAACAGACACCGGACGGCCCTCGTAGCTGCCGGTGAAGCCGAGCATTCCCCGCTCGCCGTTCACCTGCCGTGCATCGTCGAGGAACTCCTCAGCCACCCGCCGAGCGCGCAGCGGGTCGCCCGGCAGCAGGACGGCGGGCGCATAGTCGCCTGGTTCGGCTCGCAGGTGGATCGGCATGGTGGCGCAGCTTACCGTCAAGCCACGTCCCGTTCCGGTCGATCTTGGAGAGATGGCTCCGCAGAACCGACTCCAAGCACTGTTTGATCTGTCACGCGCACTCTCGTCCAGCCTTGACCTGCGCGAGGTGCTGGGCCAGTTCACCGATCGCGCCGCCGAGCTGACCGGCGCTACCGCCGCCGACCTCTCGACCTGGGATCGCGAGAAGGATGTGCTGGTGCAGCTGACCGAGTACCTCTCGCTGGAGGATCGGGTCAGCATCCCGGAGGATCGCCTCTACCCGCTGTCTGAGTATCCGGCCAGCCGAGCCGTGCTGGAGAGCCAGCGCCCAATCCAGATCCGCGTCTCGATCGACGGCGACGACCCGCATGAGCGTGCCCTACTCGAGGAACGCGGCCTTCGTTCACTGCTGATGCTGCCGCTGGTCGCGCGCGGATCGGCGATCGGATTGATGGAGATCGTCGACGTCGATGACCGCGAGTTCGATGCGCACGACGTCGAGTTCTGCCAGGCGCTCTGCGACGTGGTGGCGACGGCAGTGCACAACGCCCAGCTCTACGAGCAGGTCAAAGAGATGGCGCTGCGCGACCAGGTGACGCAGCTCTACAACCGGCACTGTTTCGAGGAGCAGCTGGCTGGTGCGGTCGCTCGCAGCCGGCGCAGCGGCGAGCAGCTGGCCCTGCTGGTGATCGATCTGGATGGCCTCAAGCGGATCAACGATCTGGGCGGCCATCCGGCCGGTGACGTGGCGCTGCAGGCGGCCGCCGAGGCGCTGCGCGGCTCGTGCCGGCTGGGCGACGTCCCCTGCCGCCTGGGGGGTGACGAGTTCGCCGTGATCCTCCCCGGCGCTTCGGCGCAGGCAGCCGAGCTGGTCGCCAAACGTGCACAGGATGCCCTGCGGGTGCTGGGAAAGGGCCAGTTCAGCTTCTCCGGAGGCGTCGCGATGTCGGGCGACACGCTGGCCACGCCGTACGAGCTGTACCGCACCGCGGACATTGCGGCCTACCGGGCAAAGACGGCCGGTGGGGCGCGAACGCTGGTCGCGCACGCGGTGTGACGACGCCCGCCGCTGCAACCGGCGCTTGAATCCGCGGCCGCGGGCGCCGATTTTCCACCATATGGCACCGACGAATCGATTGCAGGCTCTGCTCGAGCTGTCGCGGGCGCTCTCCTCGACGCTCGACCTGCGCGACGTGCTGCTCGAGCTGCTGGATCGGGTTGCCCGGCTGACGGGTGCCACGGGCACCGCGGTGTCGCGCTGGGATCGGGAGCGGGGCGTGATGGTGACGCTGGTGCACCACTCCCACGGCGACGCCTCACTGATCGGAGCTGGCACCGAGGGGTACCTGCTGGACGGATACCCCGCCACCGCAGAGGTGCTCGAGACGCAGCGGCCACGGCAGATCCGCCGATCGAACCCGCGCGATGACGCGGCTGAGCGTGCGAGCCTGCAAGACCTCGGCTTCGGCGCGCTGCTGATGCTGCCCTTGGTGGTGCGGGGCGAGACGATCGGACTGATGGAGATCGCCGATGTCAACGATCGCGCCTTCACGCCGCAGGACGTCGAGTTCTGCCAGGCCGTGTGTGACGTGGTGGCGACCTCGGTGCACAACGCGATGCTGTACGAGCGAGCGCGGGAGCTGGCGATGCGCGACCAGCTGACCGAGCTGCACAATCGCCGCTCGTTTGAGGAGCGGCTGCAGGAGGCGACCGCTCGTGCCGACCGCGACGGGACGCCGCTGGCGCTGCTGGTGCTGGACGTTGACGGACTGAAGCGGATCAACGACAAGGGTGGGCATGTCGCCGGTGATGAGGCGCTGCGGCTGGCCGCGTCGGCGCTGCTGGCGTCGGTTCGGGCGGGTGACAGCGCCTGCCGGCTGGGCGGTGACGAGTTCGCGGTGATCCTACCGGGCGCGCGTCCCGATGACGCTCTGGCGGTGGCGACGCGGGCGCAGGCCGCGCTGGCATCCGCGGCAGATGGGCGGGTGAGCTTCTCCGGTGGCGTGGCCTTCGCGGTCGGCGGCAGTGCGCCGCATGAGCTCTACAGCATGGCCGACCGCGCCGCGTACCGCGCCAAGCAGGCGGGCGGGGCGCAGACGCTGGCGGCTTGAGCGCCGGGCCCGTGTTCAGCGGGCGACGGCGACCAGCGAGACGCCGGGCAGTTGCACCCCTGAGTCGGTGCTATACGGCGCGCAGCGTCGCATCGCCTCCGCCCTGATCTCGGCGACCTCGCCGTCACCGAGGCGATTGATGGCGGCCGTCATCGACGTGGACAGCGAGGTGATCACACGCCACGTCTCGCCGAACGAGCCGAACTGCCAGCGCACCGCGATCTCGTCCACCGACACCTCCCCGAACCCGGCCTCCACCACCAGCGCCTCCAGCTCGGCGCGGTCGGCGAGGCGGAACATCCCCGGACTGCGCAGATCGATCGACGGCATCAAGCCGCGCTCGATGAACACGCCCGATAGCACGCTCGACCAGGGATTGCGATCGGGAGTCCCCCACACGGCCAGGGCGAGGCGGCCGTCCTCTGTCAGCACTCGACGCGTCTCGCGCAGCGCAGCCAGCGGATCGGCCATCAGCATGAAGCCCCAGCGGCAGAGCGCGACGTCGAACGAGCCGTCGTCGAGATCCATCGCCTCGGCGTCGAGGGTGCGAGATGCGACGTTGGTGAGGCCCAGCTCGTCGGCGCGGCGGCCGGTCGCGGCCACCATCTCGGGGGCGCGGTCGGTGGACAGCAGGCGGCCCGAGGGCCCCACGCGCTGCGCAGCCAGCAACCCCGTATCACCTGTGCCGCACGCGATGTCCAGCACTCGCTCGCCCGGCTGAGGATCTGCGTGATCGACCAGCCACTCGCTGACCGCGCGGGCCGCGCGCCAGATGGCGGCCCGCTCGCGTTCCCATGCCGGGGCCGCCGCCTGCCAGCTGGCGAGGCTCTGGATCCGGTAGCTGGTAGCGTCCTGATCGTGCACGAACGTACAGTGGCGGTCGCCGGCTCCCAAGTCAACCTGTACGAGGTGGGCGATGGCCCGGCCGTGGTGCTGCTCCACGGGCTGCTCGGGTCACCCGCCTACCTTCTGCCGCTGGCCCGATCGCTGGCTGGTGGGGGGCGCCGGGTGCTGGTGCCGGAGTTGCCCGGGCACGGGCATTCCGATCCACTGCGGCCGTTTGGGTTCGCGGCTGTCGCCGACCGGCTGGCCGAGGCGATGCGGGTGATCGGCGTCGAGAGGCCGGCGCTGCTCGGCCACTCGTTCGGCGCGCCGATCGCGGTGTACTGGGCGATGCGGCATGAGGTGCGGTCGCTGGTGGCCGCGTCGCCTGTGGGCGTGCTCGAGCTGGACACCAGCTGGTCGCGCTGGTTGCTCCCGATCGCGCCGGCGGTCGCGCTCGCGGCGCGGACGCTTGCCGATGACGCCGCGGCCAGCGCAATCGGCCGGCGGATCGTGTTTGGGTGGTTCGTCGGGATGGCCCGGCCGCAGGCGGTTGATCCGGTGATGGGCGCTGCCATGATCCGCGGCGCGGCCGCCGCGGCACCGGTGGTGGCCGAGGTGGTGGATGCGTTCGCCCACCTGCGCCTGCGGGAGGTGGCGACGCCGCTGGCGGTGCCGACGTTGGTCGTGTGGGGCGGACTCGATGCCCATGCCGGCAACGGGCCGGGCCTGGCCGCGGCGCTGCAGTCCCGCATCGAGGTGATCGAGGGCTGTGGCCACATGCCGATGCTGGAGGCGCCGTTCAGCTTCCGGCGCACGCTCGACGGCTGGCTCTGATCGTCACCGCCGCGCAACGACCTGCACGCCATCACGGCAGGGCCTGACTGTGAGGCGGATCCACTAGCCTACGGCCGTGGCTGCATCCGATCACTGGCATTGCGACGCCTGCGGGGCCGATGCCGACCTTGCGTCAATCGCGGTCGAGCTGGGCCTCGTCCGGCTGGCGGCGAACGGCGCCGGGGGATTCCGGCTCGGCAGTGCCGGCATCGAGCGGCAGATCGCCCCTCTGCTGCGCCCCTGTGGATGCGGCGGCAGGCTCGTGCCCGGCCCCGGAGGTACCGCCACCGTTACCGCTGCTCTCGACGACAGCTCGCTGCCGGCGATCGCCGAGGTCGGCTGGGGAGTGCTCCGGGCCACGCCCGCGCTCGCTGAGCTGTGCGAGGTGTGGCGCCCGCGCACGCTGCTGCTGCTGGGCCGAGAGAGCGAGCTCGACAAGGCCGACGTTCTGCGCCTCCGGCTCGAGGACAAGCTGGCCGCGCTGCAGGCCGCGGTCGAACAGGCCACTGCGGTCGGAGACGACGAGGCGGCCGAGACGGCCCACGCACGCTACATCGAGCTCGGCACAACCTACGTCCGCCGTTTCGTTCGTCCCGATGAGCCGGCCGCCAGCGCCCCTTAGCGAGCGGGTCGGCATCTACATCGCCGAGCAGCGCGTGCTCGAGCCGTGCGAGCCGGTGTTGGCGCTCGTGTCAGGCGGCGCCGACTCGATGTGCCTCTGGGGGGTGCTGGCTGACCTGCACCACCCGGTCGAGGCGCTGCATGTCGACCATCGGCTGCGCGGAGCCGCCGGCCGGTCGGACGCCGAGTACTGCGCCGCGCGGGGAGCCGAGGTGACGCTCGTAGAGCTCACGGCGGGCGGCAACCTCGAAGCGCGCGCCCGCGACGCCCGCTACGCAGCCGCTCGCGCTCGGGCCGGCGACCGGCCAATCGTGACCGGACATACGCTCAGCGACCAGGCCGAAACCGTCGTCTACCGGCTGGCCTCATCGTGGGGACCGCGCGGGGTGGCGGCGATGCGGCCGTGGGCGGGCGCGATCGCCCGCCCGCTTCTCTGCCTGACCGCCGCCGAGACGCGCGCCTGGTGCAGCGAGCGCGGCGTCGAGCCATGCCAGGATGCGACCAACGCCGACACCGGCATCCGCCGCAACCTGATCCGCCACGAGGTGATGCCCGCACTGACCCGTGTCCACCCGGGCGCCGAGCGAAACCTCGCCCGAACGGCGGAGCTGCTCTGCGAGCTGGACGAGCTGGTCGCCGAGCTGGCGGGCGAGCACGTCCAGGATCAGCTCGACCTCGACCTGCTGGCCCAGCTGCCACGGGCGCTGCGGGTGCTGGTGCTGCGCGAGGCGGCCGAGCGCGCGGCCGGCCGCCCGCTGAGGCTGCCGCGCCAGCTGACCGGTCGCCTCGAGCAGCTGGCGGATCGCCGCGACGGCCGCGAGCGGCTCTCGCTGGCCGCCGATCTGGAGGCGGTGCGCGAGCGCTCCCTCCTCAGCTTCACACCGCCGCGGTATCCTGCGCAGACATGACCGCCGACCTGACCGCGATTGACCCCGATCGTCTGATCGCCGAGGTGCTGGTGGAGGAGGGCGCGCTGCAGTCGCGCATCGCCGAGCTGGGCGAGGAGCTCTCGCGTGACTACATCGGACGGGAGCCGCTGCTGGTGGGC
>JBBQUW010000027.1:0-37565 GCA_038212095.1 Gaiellales bacterium
GTCGTCGCGAACTCCGACCCCGATCAGCTTCGACAACAACTGGCTCGTGATTGGCTCGCCGCCCGCGACGAGCGCCCCGAGGTCGCGATGATCGCCTACACCAACCGCGACGTCGACGCGCTCAACCTGCACGCCCGCGCAGCACTCGACGCACGTGGCGACCTCGGAGCTGAACGCGTCGTTCTCGGGGGCCGCGAGTGGGCCGCCGGTGACGAGCTGCTCTGTCTTCGCAACAACCGCGCACTCGGTCTGGCCAACGGCACTCGCGGCCGCGTCACCGACGTCAACCGCAACGGTATCGTCATCGAGACCTGCGGCGGCGAACGGCTGGCTGTGCCTCGCGACTACCTTGAACGCGGCCACGCCACCTACGGATGGGCAACCACCGGCCACAAGGCGCAGGGGATCACGATCAATGGCGAAGCGCTCGTGCTGGCATCCGAATACGTCTCCCGCGAATGGATGTACGTCGTCATGAGCCGAGCCAAGGACGCATCACGGATCTACGTGGACACCCTCGACCGCAACCCGCGCACCGGGGACCTCCTGACGCCGGCGGAGCAACTCGATGCGGCGCTCATAGAACTGCACCACCTCGCCAGCCGCACTGCCGCACAGCACCTCGCAGCAGATCTGGAGCCCGACCCCGAGCGACTTACCAACCGCGACCACCGCCGACTCTCCCGCCGCGATGATCTGCCACAACCGGTTCTCGATTCGCTGGCCGCCGGTCGCGAGCAGCGGGTCCAGGAGCTACGCGAGCAGCTCGTTGCCAAGCCGCCGTCGTATCTTCTGCCACTCATCGGGCCCGTCCCGATGGATGACGACAAGCGCGCGGTATGGTCACGGGACGCCGCTCGGTTGGAGCAGCATCGGCGCCGCAACGGGATCTCGCTGAACGCGATGACAGGCCAGGTGCTCGCGCGCGTACTTGGTCGCCAAAGGGGAATCGATCGCGGCATCGGCCATGACCTCTGAGCTGTTCTGGGCCGCAGTCCACACGAGAAGAATGCGGGATCTCGGCCGCTGATGAACATACTCGGACATTTCGCCTGACATCCGCATGAGATGACCTTCAATGCTGCTACCACGTCGCAGGCAGCACCGTTCTCAAGTCGCTCACGAGACCGACGCACTCTCGGGGGGCAGTTGCCGCTCGCCGGCCGCAACTTCAACAGTGGTATCCCAAAGTCCAACTCGCTCCCCATGGTCGCCACGCGACTCGTCCGCGTAATGAAGGCTCGCCGTCTCGAATGATTTGAACTGATAGATCGCCGCATTCATGTGTTGCGCGTCGAACAACCCGATCTTGTTGAGAAGCTTGAAATCATCGACCGTGAGTCCTGTCACCCGCTCGAACAAGGGAGCATCGAGCGACTCGATGACGTGCTTGAGCGCTTCCTCCCGGAAATCGGTGACGTACATGAACACCGGGATCTTTGCGAGAAACTTCTGCAACTTCTCGCGGATCTCTTTGCGCAACCTAGCGGTCTCCGACTGCTCCGCGCGTTGCCGGGGAACCAACTTCCCGCCCTGCTCCCGCTTGGCCTTCTTGAGCATCTTGGTCGATGTAATTACCTGCTCGGCGTTGTTCACAAGCGCACGGAAGTCCTCGACTTGTTCAAGCGCCTCCAACAATCCCGGGTGCTCCAAGACTGCCGAGAGCGTGTGCTCGTTCACCTCGACGAGCAGAGGCGAATTCCAGCGTTGAGCGAGTGCCGTCGCACCGACACCCGCCGTGGCCCAATCCAACACGGCCGTTGCGTCGAGTTGTGTCATCGACCCGCCAGCGAACGCGTATATCGGAAGGTAGTTGAGCAACTGACCGATGGCTTCCGACGGCGTTTGCTCGCCATTGGTCGCCAATCGGATCCCGTACTCGGCGACGAGTCCAAGGGCCCTGTTGGGGTCGAACTCGAATACGTAACATCTGGGCTTCACGACCTCGACGGCGCCTTCCGAATCCCGATAGGCCCAAGGTGACTGCACTCGGAATGCTGCCTGAAAGTACGTCTCCGGCGACCTGAGAGAGCGCAGCATCAAGATCGCGCCCCACTTCCGCACCGTCACGCCGGTCATCAGCTTTCCGCAGGACAGCGTGATCGTGCCTGAACGGTTATTCTTCGCGGCCGTTCCGATCGCCGCTTCAACCGGCGGTTTGGCTGCGGCGCCCATCCCGGCCCCAGATCCTGCGGATACCACGACCTCGAAACCACTGAAGTACGGGTGGGCCAGCAGCATGTCCCGCATCGCATGGCATGCTGCCACGTCCGCCATGTACCAAACCGCGTTCCGAACAGCGCTGGTGAACACCGGCGACTCGTATGGAAAGGGCGCCTTCTGCCCACTGATGACCAGCGCCTTCATCTGAGCCGAAAGCTTGCCCCGCAGCATCTCGAGAAACTCCGCGACACGTGTGGGATTGTCGAATACATGAGTACCGGGCTCGGTCGATCGGCTCGTTGGCTCGACCTTCGTGGCCTTGAAGTATTCGGTCAGCGAAAAGCCGTTGAACTCGCCGTCGTCGGCGAACGCCGTGGCATCGGCTCCGATCTCGTAGGAGAACATCTCCATCCGCGGGAGCTCGACGTAGGGATTATCGCCTCCGGTTTTCGGCCACGCATCCTTTGCTGCTTGCTCATCGACATATGTCCAGTTGAAGACCGCGTCCTCGGTGAACTCACCATTCGTAATCGCTCGGAAGGGGGTTCCTGACAGATACAAGAAATGACCAGTTCGTAGCCCGAGGTCGTCTTCCGTCACCCAGTCCTCGGGCTCCTCTGATTCCGCGATCTCCTTGTCGGCGGGATCGTAGAGCTCGCGGGCTGAGTCACGCCATGCTCCGAAGTGGTACTCATCGAGGATGATGCAGTCCCAGTCGATGAGGTGAATCGCCTCGTTGTGCGCCTTGATCTCACCGTCACTCGTCTTCCCATTCAGGTCCTGGAAGGACACGAACCAGATGAGTGGTGCCGCATCGTCAGCCGCTGCGTCTCGATCATCCCGATTGGTCTCCCGATCCACGAACAACCAGTCCTCGAAGTCGACGTGGTTGAGGATGTCGTCGCGCCATGCCGACTGCACTGCTGGCTTGTATGTCAAAACCAGTACGCGGGTCCACCCCATCGCCCGGGCGAGCTGATATGCCGCGTGTGTCTTCCCGAACCGCATCTTCGCGTTCCAAAGGAACTTGGGAGCCCTCCCGCTCCCGGCCACGGCATGCTGAGCGAAATACGCGGCTGTGAGCTCAACTGCCTCCTGTTGTTCCGGGCGCATGCGGAACGTCTCCGTCCGGCTCGCGTCGAATCGCCGACCCGATCGAACGGTGTTGATTGCGGCCTTGACCTCGTCCAGCTCGGCTTCGAACCACTCCCCACCCGGACGCTTGATACCGGCGGCGACGAGGGCGTAATGCACTTCGTGGTCGGTGAAGACGGTGCCGTCATCCTTGACCGCCTCTTCGTCAAGCAGGATCGTTACGCCCTCGAGGTTGGGGTAGGCGGTTCCGAGTTGCTGCTTGATTCGCGCTCTGGCAGTCGACTTCGTTGTCTGTCCGACCTTGATGAGTCCCGAGCCGATCGTTCGCGTCTGGCCGAGCGTCCGCTCCCATGGCTGTTCATCTTTGCCGATGACCGTGTACGCATAGATGCGTGTCACTCAGCGTCCTCCACGTCAGCCGATCGGTACTTCGCCCCTCCGGGGAGATGACTCGCTGGAACGGGTGAGTCCAGCGAGAGAATCACAAACCGCTCTTGGATGGTCGACTCGATGTAGTCGCGCTCTTCGGCAGTCAGCCCAAAGTGGTCGTACAGCTCACTGTCAGTCCACCGACGCGTCATGTCCAGCATCGGCACGAAACGGAATCGGTCGGGGGTGACATGCTGTGTCGACTTCCGCTGCAATACAAGAAACCGGACGAACTTGGTGGCCAAGTAGCGCGCGTAGTTCTCCGTCTCGGCGGCTGCGTCGAACATCCCCGCGATCATGTACGTCTGCGTACATGCCGACCCGGGAGCGAGAGCGATTGGTTCACCTAGTACGTAGGACACCTCCCTCCCGTGTCCATCGCCGGCCATTGGGATAAGAACCTTCCATCTGTTGATCCACTGGTGATTACGCTCGATTTGGTCGGAGCGGCTATACCCAACTCTGTTGGAGTAGATAAGTGGGATAGATCCCTCAAATGGATGGGGCACACTGCCGGGATAATTTGTGCGCATAGTCAGACCGAAGGGCTTCGTCACCGAGCAGATATCCTCGACCCGCTGCTCTGTCCGATCCCTAGCCTTTTTCACAATACTCATCGCCCGGTTGTCCCGGACAAGCACACCATCGCCCTCTCGGAGATCTCGTGACATGGTTGAGGTAATTCGACCATTGACTCGCGTTGAAAAGTCGCAGTCTCCCTCGTGGTCGCGGTCCCACAAGAAGTACGAGACGCCACCTTTGATCTCCACCCCAGGGAAGCAGTCGAACAGCCTTGGGTTGTCTACGACAGCTCGTAGTCGCCTATCCGCGATCATCCGGTCGCGAAAGTCATCGAGCCCCTTTCCCCCACTGAACCAACGAGAGGGAGTGATCATCAACACGTAGCGTGGGTTCATGTCGACCGCCTTGGTCACGAACCGGTGATAGATCGTTGAGGCGGTCGCGCCGAAGCCCTCCGTGCCCACCTGGTACGGAGGGTTGCCAACGATTACATCGAATTCCATTTCGGCCATCTCTTTCGTCGGGTAAGCCCCGTGGATGAATGAATACGCATAGTTCTCGCGCTTAGCGCCTCGCTCCAGGCCAGGAGGCGCGCCGCACACCACGCAGCGACCGTTCGCTCCGCTCCCGAAGGTGTGCTCTGCCGGAACGAAGGGCAAATTGCCCGCCTCGCTGTCAAACCGCACGACACTGTGCTCGCCCGAGGCATCCCGAGAGTAGTACACGCTGCGACGGGAGATGATGCCCGTCATTTCGGTGATCGACGTGCCGAACAGCATCGTCCGGAAGATATGTACTCGCCGCTTCGAGAAGTCGGGTTCCCAATCGGCGAGCCCCTCAAGAAGGCGAGCGGCGATCTCGCGCAGAAATACTCCGGACTTGCAGAATGGATCGAGCCACTTGTATTCCGGACTGGACCAAACCTCCGCAGGCAATAGGTCGAGCACGCTTCGTGCGAGCTTCGGGGGAGTGGGCACTTCATCGTTCGACAACTGAGCAAGACAGTCCAGGATGTCGGGCACGTGCTGGGTCTGACGTGGGACAATCACCGGCGCGCCTCCGAAAGCGCCCTTGCCGTTGCCGGGCGACCGGTCAGCTCCGTGTAATGCACCGGAGCGTCATCGCTTCGTGTTGGGGCGCATGCGTCACCGAAAAGATCAAGCTGGCTGTCGGGGGCCTCGAGGTATGACCACGTGCGGATGAAGGTACCGCGGAGTCCAGGCCGGTATTCGACGAACTCTATCGACGCCGCGTCGGCCAGTGTGTCTGCGCAAATGATGTTGGTCCCAAGGATCGCGCCGACTGCGGATTCCAAGTCCTCGGAGGGAGGACGCCCGGTTTCTGCTTCAACGTGTGCAGAAACGGTGCTGTGGAGGCGCTCGCGAGACTCCGAGACGTTCTCCTCGCAGATGTCGATGCCGTAAAGCGATGCAACACACCGGAGGACGCGGTGCTCAAAATGCTCGCCCTTTCCGTACCGCGGTACGGATACGGAGTTCAGCTTTCGGCGCAGGATCTCCTCCAAGAAGTTGCCCGATCCACACGCGGGCTCCAAGAACTTGCGATCGTGATTGCCGGGATCCTCGGCCGAAGGAAACATCGAGGGGATCAGGTCCAGCATGGCGTCGACTTCCCGCTGGTGCGTGTAGACCTCAGCTAGGTCCCGAACGCGGTGTCGCGATTTGATCTGGGTCACTTGTCGGCCCTGCCTTCCGCGGCGAGCAGCGCCTCGTACCGCGCGACGCTGATCAGAACAGCACGCGGCTTGTTGCGACTCGTGATGACCAGTTGGTCGACATCGGGATCATCAAGCCGACTCAAAACCCGAGGCAGTGCCCGAGCTGCCTCCTTTGCTGGCACGATGTCATCTAGCCTCACGAGCAACGACACGGAATCCCCCTCATCGGTTCATCCGAACCCTATCGGACGTACCAGACGGCGCACTAAACGGCGCACATGGAACGGCCCGCGCCCCGTGACGGCGGCCTCTTTGGCCGCAGCAATTGTTCCCGAGGCTTTCCGCGCCGGTCGGCGTGCCCCTTGGAACCTGCAGCACCCCTGCGTCCGGGTCTGCGGCATCCCCCACATCGCGAGCGATGCGCCTGCGGCGCCCTCCCCTGACGGGTCGGGTGGGGGGACCCCCTGCCGAGCCCCGGCCACCTGGCTGCTGCGGGCGGTCCGGGTCACGCCGACCTGCAGGAGCAGACCATGACCACGACCACCGAGCCCCCTGCGCGGGCCAAGCGCAGATCCCGACGACCGCTCTCCGAAGCCGACCGGGCTGCCCGACGAGCAGCTGACACCGAACGCATCGAGCAAGCAGTTCGCGAGTTGCGGACCACCGAGGGCTGGCAACGCTGGCTCAAGTCGCGTGCATTGTTCCACCGCTACAGCGGGCTCAACTGCATGCTGATCGCGATGCAGTGTCCACATGCCACGCGGGTCGCGCCGATGCTCACGTGGAACCGGCTCGGCCGGCGTGTGATCAAGGGCGAGCGGTCGATCGCGATCAACGTCTTCAAGGGCACGTTCACCGTAGAGCGCCACGATGGCAGCGAGGAGGACGTCCCGCGCTTTCAGCTTCGCGGCTGCTTGTTCGACGTGTCGCAGACCGATGGCGATCCGCTACCCGAGCCACCGAGCGAGCCCGTCACCGGCGACTCGCACGCACACCACATCGAACCACTCACCGAGCTGGCGCGCGAGATTGGCTACGAGGTTCGGATCGCACCCGTGCCCGGCAACGCCCAAGGCTATTGCAACCCGAGCGAGCAGCTCATCGTCGTCGATGACGCACTGCCCCCAAACGGCGTCGTGCACGTCTTGGCCCATGAGGTCGCGCACGCGCTCGGGATTGGCTACGCCGACTACACGCGCGAGCGCGCCGAGACACTCGTCGAATCCATCACGTACATCGTCTGCGCCGGCATCGGGCTCGACACGAGCTGCGAGTCCATCCCCTACGTCGCCGGATGGGACGGCGAAGACCTCGCACCCCTGCGCGAGTTCGCGGGCGAGGTCGATCGCATCGCTCGTCGCATCGAAGCAGTCCTGCACCCCAACGACGCACAGGAGCACACCACATGAGCACCTCCACAACCCCGTATCCCATCTTCGCGGCACTCGACGCCCAGCCGTCGCGCCTGCTGACCCGCCAGGAGGAGCACGACCTTGCCGTTCGTGCGCGCGCTGGAGACCACCGTGCTCGCGGCGAGCTCGTCGAGCGCAACCTGCGCCTCGTCATCAAGATCGCCGCCAGCCACTCTGCCCGCGCACCGCAGCTGGAACTGCATGACCTCGTCAACGAGGGCGTACTCGGGCTGATGCGTGCGATCGAGAAGTTCGACCCCGACAGCGGCTTCAAGCTGTCCACCTACGCATCATGGTGGATCACCCAGGCGGTGAGCCGATCCGCCGACCGCGACGGCGCCGTCACGATCCCCTCCGATATACGCCGCGAGCTGCGCGCCACCGAGCACTACCTGGCCGAGAAGCACGGCACCGAGCCCACCACCGACCAGCTCTACGACGAACTCAACCCACCAACCCGCAGGCGCATCAGCCGCCACGACGTCGCAGCAGCCCGCGCGGGCATGCGATGCGTGAGCCTCGACCACGCCGCCCTCACGAGCGACGGCTCGGCAGACCCATTCGGATCGCTCATCGCCGACCCGCACTGCCCCGACCCGTGCGACCAAGTCGCCGACGCACTCGACCTCAAGCAGGACATCGCCACCGCGACATCGCAGCTCGCGACGAAGGAGCGACGACTGGTCGACCGCCGCTACGGACTCGATGGCTGCGAGCCGGCAACGCTGGCCACGATGGCGAGAGAGCTGGGCACCGACACCGCATCGACCCGCCGGCTCGAGCGGGAGGTGTTCGCCAAGATGCGAGCCGCATCCGTCGACGAACAAGAGCCTGCCACGCCTGTCTGCAAGCCGGCCGCGGCCGTGCTCGACATCTTGCACGGACGCGCGGCATCAAGGACCCCCGCCCAGCTTGGATACGCACGGCTTCAGCCCGTCGCGCTACCATGATGGGTACACATCAACCCGCGCTACAGGGTGTCGTGGAACCGACTGGAAATCGGCGAACTGCAAATTGTCGTGATTTGCAGGGCGTTTGATTCCCGCCGATATACGGGAAAATAACCGCATAAAGAAACCCCCTGCAAAACAGGGGGTTTCAGTGGAGGCGGCGGGAATCGAACCCGCGTCCACTGCCGTACGATGAGAGCGTCTACAAGCGTAGTCCGGGATTGAGATTCGCCCGGCGGCTGCCCCCGGACGGGCCACCGATCGCGCTAGCCCCTCTTTGAAGTCCCGATCGGCGGCGGAGGCGTTCCCCCTCACGGCAAGTCCGCTAGATGACACCGGCGATCCCTCCCGCGGACTGGAGGGGCCGGCGCGCTACCTAATTAGGCAGCGAGTGCGAGATCAGATTCCGCACTTGCGGTTTTCCAGGGATTTTACGAGGCCACCTGGAACCTCGGCTTGCAACCCTCACCGAAAATCGACCGTGTCGAAACCAGGTCGCCCCCTGTGAGGAACTCCCACATTGTAGCGGAGCCGATCAGCCGGCCTCGATCCGTCGCATCCAGCCCCCCACCACGTCGAGGAACCGCTCCGGCTCCTCGACGTGCGGCATGTGCGACGAGTCCTCGAAAAGCACCCACTCCGAGCCGGGGATTCCCTCCTGGACGGTGCGGGAGATCAGCGGCGTGGCCTCGTCGTGCGCGCCGGACACGATCAGCGTGCGGAGACCGATCTCACCCAGACGCGGCGTCACATCCCAGTCCTTGATCGTGCCGATGCAGTGGAACTCGCTGGGCCCGTTCATGGTCAGGTAGACCTGGTTCATGAGCTGATCGACCGAGCGTTGGACGTAGTCGGGATACGGCCGTACCCGGCAGACGTGCCGGTCGTAGAACACATCGCACGCCTCCAGGTACTCGACGCTGTCGGTGGTGCCTTCACGCTCGTGCCGCAGCAGCGTCTCCTGCACATCGGCCGGCAGCAGCGCACGCAGCCGGTTCGCCTCCTCGAGCCACAGGGGGATGCTCGAGGGCGAGTCGCAGATGATCAGGCTCTCGACACCGGTCGGCTGGGTGAGCGCGTACTCCATGCCGAGCATGCCGCCCCACGACTGACCGAGCAGATGGATGCGGTCGAGGCCAAGCGCATCTCGCACCGCGTCCACCTCGTCCACGAACAGCTGCACCGTCCACTTGTCTGGATCGTGCGGGTACGGCGAGCGGCCGCAGCCCAGCTGGTCGTAGAAGATCACCCGGCGGCCGTCCCGGGCCAGCTCGCGCATCGATTCCATGTAGTCGTGGGAGCCGCCCGGACCGCCGTGCAGGCAGAGCAGCGGCACGCGCCCGTCACGCTCCGCGTCCCCAACGATCCGGTACCAGGTGGTACCGCCCGCGAAAGGGATCCTGCCGTCTGTGGTTGTGAGGGTATGTGTCATGCGGTAGAGCTATCACACCCGCCGGTCTGGCGACGTCCCAGCCCGGTGCTAGGCTCGCCGCCGTGCCCTTCTGCCCGCACTGCGGCGCACATCACCCCGACGACGCCGGATTCTGCCCCTCGTGCGGACAGACGGTGGGCGAGACGGCGGCGGACGTATCCCGTTACGCAGGCTTCTGGATTCGCGTGCTGCCGTGGCTGATCGACATCCTCATTATCGTGCTGCCGCTGGGCGCAATCTACTCGGCGCTCGGTCTCCACCACGGCACGGGACTCACCCACACGGGCAGCGGCAACAGCTCCAACTACTCGGTCGGGCTGTACGTCCGCGGCCCGGCCGACCTTCTGACCGTTGTCGTCGCCTGGCTGTACTACGCTTTTCAGGAGAGCTCATCCGCGCAGGCGACGCTGGGCAAGCGACTGTTTGGCCTGCGTGTGACCGACGCCGAGGGCGGGCGGATCAGCTTCGCCCGCGCCAGCGGCCGCTACTTCGCCAAGTTCGTGTCGGGCGTCGTGCTGCTGATCGGCTACTTCATGGCGGGCTGGACGGCGCGCGAGCAGGGTCTCCACGACCTGATCGCCCGCACGCTGGTCGTGCGCGGGCGCGCCGAAACGGCAGCCGTGCCGGCCGAGCCCCATCATCCTCTACGCTGATCTGATGGCCTACTGCCCCCACTGCGGCGCGCTGCATCCCGACGGCGCCACGTTCTGTCCCAGCTGCGGGTCGTGGGTCGCGGCCGTTGGCAACCTGCCGTCCGTGGCGGCGGGCGGCCGCTACGCGAGCTTCTGGCAACGGGTCGGCGCCTACGTGATCGACGCGCTGGTGATCGGCATCCCCACGAACATCATCTCGCAGCTGACGCTATCGGGGTCGCAGCCGCAGGTGACCCAGACCACCGACCATGCCACCGGTCAGGTTACGCTCCACTGGCACGGCGACTGGACGGCGCTGCTGGTCCTGCTGGCGCTGTCCTCGGTCGCCAGCTGGCTGTACATGGCGCTGATGCTGAGCTCGGCGAAGCAGGCCACGCTGGGCAAGATGGCACTGGGCCTAATCGTGACGGACGAGGCCGGCGAGCGGATCGGCTTTGGCCGTGCCACGGGCCGTTACCTCTCCACCTGGATCGTCGCCCTGACGATCGGCATCGGATACCTGATGGTGATCTGGACACGACGTAAACAGGGGCTTCACGACAAGATCGCCGGCACGCTGGTTGTGCGCAAGAGCGCCGTGTAGGGCGGCCCGCGCCCCCCGCATCACCTGCGGTGCTCCTTGACCGCCCGCTCCATCTGCCGCTTCGCGTCGCGGTCAGCGATCGCGTGTCGCTTGTCGACCCCCTCCTTGCCCTTCGCCAACCCCAGCTCCAGCTTCACGCGGCCGCCGGTCAGGTACAGCGCCAGCGGCACCAGCGTCATCCCCCGCTGCGAGACCTTCGCGCCCAGCTGCTCGATCTCACGCCGATGCAGCAGCAGCTTGCGGTCGCGGATCGGCTCGTGGTTCTGCAGATTGCCCTGCCGGTACGGCGCGATATTGGCGCCGACCAGGAACAGCTCGCCGTCGCGCAGCTGCGCGTAGCTCTCGCGGATGTTGCCGCCGCCATCCCGCAGCGACTTGACCTCGGTGCCGGTCAGCGCGATGCCTGCCTCCAGCCGCTCGAGGATGTGGAAGTCGTGCCGCGCCTTGCGGTTCTCCGCGATCATCTTGCGGGCGCTGGGGGTGGTCATGTCACGAATCCTACGCTGCCAGCGGCCCGTCGTCGGTCACCGGCTCCAGTCCCGAGAGGCGCTGCGAGGCGATGAAGAGGCCGGCCGCAACCAGCGACAGCCCGGCGCACAGCGAGTAGCCGTACGCCCAGCCCTGGTGCGCATTCAGGTAGCCGACCAGCGGAAACAGCCACAGCATCTGGATCGAGAAGACGCCCTCGGCGATCGACATCGACGTGGCACGAAACTCGCTGCGCGTGTTGTGCTGGAGGTAGGTCGAGAGCGTCACGTAAACCAGCTCGGGAGCGCCGGCCACGACCAGCAGCACCAGCACCGGCAACAGCAGGCCCGGCATCACCGGGCCCAGCACCAGTCCCACCGCCGCCACCAGCGAGGTCACCCCGACGCTGACCGTCAGCGGCACCCGCTCAGCCACGCGGCCGCCGGCCCAGCTCAGCCCCGCACTCAGCAGCATGCCGCCGCCCAGCGCGAACCCGAGCACAGCGTCCGACGCGCCGCGCTGCTCAAACAGCGGCGCCGCGTAGAACCAGGCGCTGGTGAAGGCCGCCCAGTAGATGCTCCACGCGACCGTCAGCATCGCCAGCCGGGGCGAACGCCGCAGCGCCGTGACGCCGCGCAACGCGACCGACACGCCGTGCCTGGCGTGGCCGCGGGCATCGTCTGGCAGCCGCAGCGCGATCGCGCTCGCGATCAGGCTGCAGAGGGCGGTCAGCCAGAACGCGGCCGGCCGTGACCAGGTGGCGATCAGGCCGCCCGCCAAGAACGAGATCGCGCCGGCGAACTGGAACACTGCCCACAGCCCGCCCAGCATGCGCGGAAACTGGGCGTGCGCGTCATCGTGCGCCAGCGCGTCGAACAGGTACGCCTCATCGGCGCCGGTACGAAGCGCGAACGCGACGCCGTGCACCGCACCAGCCAGGCAGATCAGCCAGAAGCCGGGTGCGTACACGTACCCCAGCTCGGCGGCTGCGGTGAAGAAACCGGCCGCCACCAGCAGCCGCCGACGGCCGAGCGCGTCGGCCAGCGCGCCGGTCGGTACCTGCGCGGCCAGCATGCCGACGTGCAGGGCGGCCTCGACTAGGCCGAACTGCGTCAGCGAGAGACCGCGGGACAGCAGGAAGACGGCCCAGATCGGACCAGTGAAGGCGATGCCGTTGAACAGCTGGTAGAGCCGGAAGATCGTGAGAGTACGCGCGTTCATGCAGAAACCTCAGGTGGTCGACGCTGGGCGGAAACGGAGGCGTGTGGCCGCCTGAAGGCGCACCACTGCCAGGGTCCGGCCTCGTCAGTGCGAGACGCGCGAGATGCAGAGGCGCAGCCGGCGAACGACCGAGGTGGCAGAGTCGATGTTGGGGCTGCTGTGCTGCATCGACCTGATCATACAGAGTCCGGCGCCGATCCGGCCGTCGTATCGAGCGCCGCCGGCAGCGCGGCGAGGGCGGCCAGGTCGAGGTCGACCACGGCGCGGGCCGGGAACGCCGACCCCTTGCCGGTGCGTACCAGACAGGTGCGCATGCCGATCTCGGCCGCCGGTGGCAGGTCTGTCTCGAGGTCGTCCCCCACCATCATCGCGCGCTCAGGAGGCACCGAGAGCAGCCTGCAGACGGCCCGGTAGATATCCGGCGAGGGCTTGCCTACCACGGTCGCGGAGACGCCGGTGGCGTGCTCCAACCCAGCCACGAACATGCCGGCGTCGAGCGACGGCCCGTCGCCGGTGGGCCACCAGCGGTTGCGCTGCATCGCCACCAGCGGCGCTCCCGCCAGCAGCGCGCGAAAGACGGCGTTCAGCCGGCTGTACGTCCACGTCTCGTCCGGCCCGCCCAGCAGGATCACCTCAGCGTCCGCCGGCCGATCCACCAGCTCGACACCGTCCAGGTCGCCCGTCGCCCCATCCTCGACCAGCGCGTACACCCGCGCCGCGGAATGGTGGCGGCGCAGGTGGTCGGCCGCGGCCGACGCGGCGGTGACGATGCGAGCGGGTTCGAACTCGAAACCGATCGCCGCCAGCCGTTCGGCGATCCCGGAGCGGGTCTTGCCCGTGGTGTTGGTCAGGATCGCCAGCTCGACGCCCCGCTCGCGCAGCTCTCGCACCGCGTGCGGTGAGCCGTCGATCGGCTGCCAGCCGACGTGCAGCACGCCCTCCATGTCCAGCACGATGCCGGCTGGGGAATCGCTCATCGCAGCGCCGCCTCGATCATCTGCCGGGCAAGCGGCGCGGCAACCACTCCGCCGACTCCGCCGTGCACGATCAGCACCGAGACCACCACCCGCGGTGCCTCCGCGGGGGCGTAGCCGACGAACCAGGCGTCCGACTTGGTGCTGGCACCCACCTCCGCCGTGCCTGTCTTGCCGTTCACGGTCGCAATCGAGCTCTGCGCCTGAACGCCGGTGCCGTAGCTGACCACCGCCCGCATCATCTGGGCGACCTCGTCCGCCACCGTGCGCGAGACCACCCGCCGGGGCGCCGACCTGTCGCTGGCAGCGTGCGGTAGCTTTGCCAGCCATGCCGGCCGAAGCACGCCACGGGACGCGATCACCTGCGCCACCGACGCCATCTGCAGCGGCGTGGCCGTGACGCCGCCCTGCCCGATACCCGACACGCCCAGCAGCACGTCCGAACTCAACCGAGCGGCCCGCGGCATCACGCTCTCGGGCACCGGGTAGGCGATCTGCGGCGTCCTGCTGAACCCGTAGGCGCTCGCCATTCGGGTCATCTGGTCGGCCCCAATTTGAATCGCCAGCGGCGCGAACACCGAGTTGCAGCTGTGCGCGAACGAGTCGATCAGCGACCCGCCGCACAGCTCGCCGTGGAAGTTCCGCAGCTTGAACCCGCCCAGCATCGCGAAGTGCTCGGGCTGGTAGTAGCTCTCGAGCGTGGCCGTGTGCGAGGTGAGCGCAGCCGACGCGGTGACGATCTTGAAGGTCGATCCGGGCGGTTGGCTGCCGTCCAGTCCCAGTCCCGCCGCCGCCCGCACCGCGCCGCTGCCGGCGTCGAGCACCACGATGCCACCCAGCTGGCCGGCCAGGAGCGCGGTCGCGGTGCGCTGCAGCGAGGGATCGAGCGTTGTCACCACCGCGTGGGGCCGGCGGCCGGCGTCGCGCGCAAGCAGCCGGTCGCCGGCCGGCCCGGCGGCCAGCAGGTCGACACGCGGCGCGCCGGCCAACGTCTCGTCCAGAGACTGCTCCAGCCCGCCCTGGCCGTAGCGCGTGGCGGGCGACCAGCCCTGGTGTGCTCTCGTGACACGGTCGGGAGTCGAGCGCGGCCGGTCGACGTATCCCGTGATCAGCGCGAACGCTGAGCCCTGCGGGTAGACGCGCGCATCGCTCGGCCCCTCTGCGAGCACCGTCATGTCGCGGGCCAGGATGGCGCCTCGTGTCTGCGGCGCGACGACGCGACGGGTGAGATGCTCGCCGGGCGCCAGTCCAGGCCAGGTCAGCTGCGGCGTCCACGCGATCCGGTAGCGGCCGGCCACCAGCACGACGCGCAGCGAGAGGTTGCCGGTCTGGACACCGAACAGCCGCGTACGCAGTTCGACGGGCGCATAGCCGACGCCGGACTGCACGCGCTCGCCGCCGTGGAAGGCGACCGAGCTGAGCGTGGTCGTCACGGCCGCCGACCGGTAGGCTGCGGTGAAGGCGGCGTAACTCTCGCGGCGGCGGGCGCCGGCAGTCAGCAGGCGGTACATGCCGTGGAAGTCCCCGGCCGCCCACTCGCTGGCAAACCGATGCACGGCCAGCCGCGGATCGGGCCCGGCGTGGTCATCGAGTCCCGTTCCGCCGCGCAGCGCGTACGCCCCGCCGGCCAGCACCGCGCCCGCGGCCGCCACCACCGCGGCCACTACCAGCCCGCGCCGCAGCCTGCGTCGCGGACCGTGCCTGTCCCTGCCGCCGGTACCAGCCATCGCCGTAGTGTGCCTCACGTCTCAGCCGGGTGCCCGCGATCGAGCAGCACGCGGTCGCGAGCGCGGTCGATCGACCGCACTCTGACGTCGATCGCATCGCCCAGCCGGAACCGCTGGCCGCTGCTGCGACCAACCAGCGCCACCGCCAGCCGATCGAGCTCGAACCGCTCTCGCCCCAACGCCCCGGCCGGAAGCAGCCCCTCGAACACCTCGCCGAAGCGCACGAACAGGCCGCCCGCGATCAGCCCAACCACCTCACCCGCGAACGGCTCCTCCCAGCCCCGCTCGTACAGCTGCTGCTGGAGCAGGAAGGCCAGGCAGACGTCGTCCCCGCGGCGCTCGATACGCGCGGCCAGCCGTTCACGATCGCTGCAATGGTCAGCCACACGCCGCAGCTCGGCCGGCTCGTCGGCGACCGGCTGTTCCGCTCCCAGATGGGCCAGCAGCGCGCGGTGGACGAGCAGGTCGGGGTAGCGCCGGATAGGCGAGGTGAAGTGGCAGTAGGCGGGGCTGGCAAGGCCGGAGTGACCGCGGTTCTCAGCCGCGTAGCGCGCGCGCTGCAGCGCCCGCAGCACGAGCGCGGGCAGCGCCACCCGACCGCGCCCGCTGCCCGCGACGTAGCGTGAGACAGACTCGCTGACGGCAGCGGCGTAGCGGGCCGCTTGCCCCGGCTCCACCAGCTCGGGCTGGGGCGGCGTTGGCACCTCGAGCTCGGCCAGCCGCTCGGCCAGCAGGTCGACCGCCTCGGCGGTGGGCGGCTCGTGGACACGGTAGATGGCGGCGGCGCGGGCGGCCGAGAGCATTTCGGCGACGCGCTCGTTGGCCAGCAGCATCAGCTCCTCGACGATGGCGTGCGCGGTCGGCTCGGCGACAGCATGCGCAGCGGCCACACGACCCTGCTCGAACACGCACTCGACTTCGCGCGACTCGATCCGCGTCGCGCCGCGCGTGTAGCGGGCTGCGCGCAGCCGCAGGCTGAGGCCGTGCGCATCGATCAACGCGTCGCGCAGCGCCGGCGGGGACGGCTCGTCGCCCGACAGCATCCGCTCGACCTGGGGATAGCTGAGCCGGTGGGCGCTTCGGATCATGCTGCGGTAGACCGCGACCCGCCACCCGGGGCGACGTCGACGGTGACGGCGTAGCGATCGACGCCAGGCTGGAGGCTGCACAGGCCGCTGGACAGCGTATGGGGCAGCATCGGCTCCACCCGGCCGGGAAGGTAGACCGAGCTCCCACGCCACTCGGCCTCCCGATCGATCGAGCCGGCCGCCGGGACGAATGCCGAGACGTCGGCGATGTGCACCAGAACCCGCAGCCCGCCGTGCTCGCGCTCGATCGTGATCGCGTCGTCGAAGTCGCGGGCATCGGGCGGGTCGATCGTCAACGCGAGCCGATCGCGCAGATCGATCCGATCCAGCTGCACCGGCAGCGGATCTGCTGGTAGGTGCCGCAGCTCGTCCTCCACCCCCTCATCCCACGGCTCGGCGATCCCCTCGTCCACCGCCACACCGTGCAGCACAGCCCGCACGTCGTCCGCGCGACCCAGCACCGAGACCAGCTCGACTCGGCCACCCAGCAACGCAACCGCAACCAGATCGCCCTCACCCGCGTCCATCGCCAGCCGCGTGCCCAAGGTCACCGGCCGGCCAGGCTCGAAGAACGGCTCACCGATCAGCAGCCGCCCGCGCCGCGCCACCTCGCACACCGCCAGCGGCGGTGCCGACTCGTCGCTCAACGGCGGGCCAGCACCCGCAGCGCGGCCAGCAGAACGTCGTCGCCGGGGGTTGCCGGCCGCTCCACGGCCACCACGCTAGGCAGCACGCCGCGGCGGTTCACCCGCTCGCCGCCCGCCAGCCGAAATACCGCCACCGTCAGCTTCAGCGCGCCACCGCGGGCCAGTGGCTGCACCGCCTGCACGGTGCCCTTGCCGAAGCTCCGCGATCCGACCACCACCGCCCGTCCGGCCCGCTGCAGCGATCCCGCCACCACCTCGGCGGCACTCGCGGTCGACCCGTCCACCAGCACCGCCATCGGCAGCCCCTGTACGGCGCCGGGGCTGGCGGAGTAGATCCGCATCGGCTCGTGCAGCCCCCGCGTCGAGACGACCACGCCGCGGGCCTGGAACACCCGCGTCACCTGCACAGCCTCGTCCAGCAGGCCGCCGACGTTGCCACGCAGGTCGAGCACCAGCCCCGCACGATGGTTCAGCCGCGCGCGCTGCGCCAGCGCGCGGATGCTGTCGCCGGCGCCGGCCATGAAGCCGGGCAGCCGCAGGTACTCGTAGCTGCGGCCGTGGTAGCGGATCACGCGATCGATCACGATCGGCAGCCGCACCGAGCGGCGCGTGAGCGTGACCACGATCGGCCGGCCGGCGCCGGGCCGACGCACCGTCAGCGAGACGGTCGATCCGGCCGGGCCGTGCAGCAGGTCGACGGCGTCAGGGTAGGGGACGCTCCGCAACGGCCGCCCGTCGATGGCGACGATCAGATCGCCGGTGCGAATCCCGCCGGCGCCAGCCGGCATGTGCGGCAGCGCGATCGTCACCCGCAGCCCCAGGCGGGCCTGGGCGAGCGCCAGCCCGACTCCCGAGAAACTGCTCTGCTCGTTGGCCAGCAGCCGGCGGTAAGCGTCAGGCGCGAGGTACTGGGTGTACGGATCTCCCAGCGCCTGCAGCACCCCGCGGACGGTGGGCGCGTGCAACACCTCGGGTGCCAGTGGGCGGTAGTAGGAGCGCTGGAGCGCCGTCACCACCTCGTCGCGGATGGTCGCCGCCTGCGCCTCCGGGGCGACGCCCGCGATCCGGGATCCGGAGCGCGAATGAAGCTCGAAGCCGCCGAAGAAGGCGATCATCAACGCGACGGCGGCAACCAGCCAGATCTGTGTGCGACGCCCCATGAAGTCGGTTGGGGATTCTACCCGCAAGGAACCAGCCCTAGATACGGAGGAACCGCCGCAGCGTCAGACCCGAGCCGAACGCGCCCAGGAACGTGCCGAACATGATCAGAGCCAGTCCCAGGCCGGCAACGCCACCCGGGAAGCTCTTGGCGGGATCGGCCAGCCCGCCGTTCAGGTTGGTCAGCGCGACGTACACCAGGGTGAGCAGGGCGACCGCTCCCGCGGCGCCGGCGAACCCGGTCAGCATCCCCTCCAGCACGAACGGCACCCGCACGAACATGTTGGTGGCACCGACCAGCTTCATCACCTCGATCTCGCGCCGGCGCGAGAAGATCGAGAGCCGGATCGTGTTGGCGATCAGCACGACGGCGGCGATCCCGAGCAGCGCCATCAGTACCCCCAGCACCACCAGCACCCACTTCGTCACCGTCAGCACGCGATCGGTGATCTCCTTGCCGTATCCGGCACACGGCTGCTGCCCGCAGTCCTTGACGCCGTCCAGCCGGCCGGCCGCAGCGGTCACGTTGCCGGCCTGCGACGGATCGGTCAGCTTGAGCCAGAACGAGGGCGGGAACGGGTTGTAGCCGAGCACCTGCTCCGCCTTCAGCGAGTCCTTCGAGATCATCTGCTCGGCCTGGGTGGGCGAGACGTAGGTGACCGTCTTCACGTACCGCATGGCGGACAGCTCGTTGTGGATCGTGTTCAGCATCGCCGAGTCGCTCTCAGTGCCCGGCTTCATGTAGACCTTGACCGTGACGTCATTGCGAACGCCCACCGTCTTGTCGTAGAGGAACAGCCCCAGCGACGCGAACACGGCCAGCAGGAAGGTGACGATCAGCACCGTGACGCTGGCGGCGAGAGTGGTGGCGACGTTGCCCCGGATCGAGTTGACCGCCTCCGCGACGAAGAACCGCCACCTCATGCCTGGTACCCGCCGCGCCGGTCGTCGCGCACCACGCGCGCGTTCTCGAGCTGGATCACGCGGCGGCGCATCTTGTCCACCATCTCGCGGTCATGCGTTGCCATCACGACCGTGGTGCCGGCGCGGTTGATCCGGTACAGGAGCTGCATGATGCCGACCGAGGTGTCGGGATCGAGGTTGCCGGTCGGCTCGTCGGCGATCAGCAGGGGCGGGTGGTTGACGAACGCCCGCGCCACCGAGACGCGCTGCTGTTCGCCGCCCGACAGCTCGTTGGGGTAGCGGTCGCTCTTGTCGGCCAGCCCGACCAACCCGATGATGTCGGGTACCTTCTTGCGGATCTCGGCCTTGGAACGGCCCTGCACCTGCAGCGCATAGGCCACGTTCTGGTACACCGACCGATTGGGCAGCAGCTTGAAGTCCTGGAACACGCAGCCGATGTTGCGCCGCAGCACCGGGATCTTGGAGCGCTTCAGCTTGGGCAGCGAGCGGCCGCCGACGATCAGGTTGCCAGAGGTGACGTCGAGCTCCTTCAGGAGCAGCTTGATGAAGGTCGACTTGCCCGAGCCGGAGGGGCCGACCAGGAAGACAAACTCGCCCTTGTCGATCTGCAGCGAGACGTCATCCAGGCCACGGATGTTGGGCTCGTACACCTTGGTCACCTGGTCGAACAGAATCATCGCCGAGCCGGCGGGGCGCTGCGGCTCGTAGATGCTCGACGTGGCGTCCTCGGCCGGCGGCTCGCTGACCGCAACCGGGGCATCGGCGAGCGACGGGTCGGGGGCGTCGGGGAGGTGGGGCTGGTCGGTCATCGCGAATCAGGTTTGGCGCGTATCGGCGCGGCGCGGCTCGTATCCAGGGTACTCCCCCGGGCAGATCGACGCAAAGCGCAAGGCGCCCGCCAGGGGGCACGGCTACGACGTTTCGGCGGTTGCCTTTCCCAGCAAGTAGGCGTGAATCAGCTCGTCCAGATCGCCGTCCAGGACACCTTGGGCGTTGCCGATCTTCATGTTGGTGCGGTGGTCGTTGACCATTGTGTAGGGGTGCAGCACGTAGGAACGGATTTGACTTCCGAAGGAGATATCCTGCGCCTCACCGCGTTCCTTCGCCAGCGCTTGACGGCGAAGCTCCTCTTCACGTTCGATCAGACGGCTCTTGAGAATCCGCATCGCCTGGGCCTTGTTTTGCAGCTGAGAGCGCTCGTTCTGACACTGGACGACCACTCCGGTGGGCAGGTGGGTCAGGCGCACTGCGGAGTCGGTCTTGTTGACGTGCTGGCCGCCGGCGCCCTGTGCACGGTAGGTGTCGATGCGCAGATCGCCCTCGTCGATCTCGAGGTCGACATCGTCCTCCACCAGCGGCGAGACCTCGAGCTGCGCGAAGCTGGTGTGGCGGCGGTGGGCGGAGTCGAACGGCGAGAGCCGCACCAGCCGGTGGACGCCCTTCTCGGCCTGCATGATGCCGTAGGCGTTCTCGCCGGCCAGCGTGAACGTTCCGCTCTTCAGCCCCGCCTCCTCACCGGGCGTAGCCTCCATCAGCTCCGCCTTGTAGCCGCGGCTCTCGGCCCACCGCAGGTACATGCGCAGCAACATCTCGGCCCAGTCCTGGCTATCCGTGCCACCCGCGCCGGCGTGCACCGTGACCACGGCCGGCCCCGCGTCGAACTCGCCCGTGAACAGGGCCTGCTCCTGCAGCCGCGAGATCTCGCGTGACAGCCGGCCGAGCGAGGCCTCCAGCTCGTCGCGCCACTCCGCGTCGTCGGCGGCCATCTCGAGCATCGAGTCAAGCTCGCCCGCCTCGGCCTGCAGCCGCTCGAACGTCTCCAGCTTTCTCTGCGTGCGGGCGCGCTCGGCGGAGACTCTGGCGGCAGCGCGCTGGTCATCCCAGAACGCCGGCGCCTCCATCGCCGCATCGAGCTGCGTCAACCGCTGCGTCAGCGATGCCGGGTCAAAGGTAATCACGAACCCAGTGGAGCTGGGCTCTGATCTCCTCGACGGCGCCCTTCAGGTCGTCGAGCGAGCGCGGCTCGGCCGCCGCCTCCTCGCTACGCGCCATGGCACCGCTTGAACTTCTTGCCGCTACCACACCAGCAGGGATCGTTGCGGCCCGGCAGCGCCGGATCAACCTGGCGCTGCTCGACGACCGGCAGCGCGCCGATCGGCTCGCCGGCCGGCTCCGACCCGGCCGCCAGCGCCTCCAGCGTCGAGGCGTCAGCGTGCTCGTAGTGCAGGCCGCCGCGGGGCGCTTGCGGCGCGGGCAGCGCGGCCTGGCCGGCACCACCGTCATCGATGTCGACGTCGGCGTGCATCAGCGTCCGCACCACCTCCTGCTTGATCAGGAAGCTCATCTCGTCGAACATCGCCTGTCCCTCGGTGCGGTACTCGACCAGCGGATCCTTCTGGGCGTAGCCACGCAGCCCGATGCCCTGGCGCATGTAGTCCATGTTGTCGAGGTGCTCGCGCCAGCGGGTGTCGGTGACCTGCAGCGTGATCCACCGCTCGAGGTCGCGCGGCAGCTGCTCGTTGGCCTGTGACCACTCCCGCTCGCGCTGCTCGTAGTACTCGACGGCGTCGTTGTAGACGACCTCGATCAGCTCATCGCGCGAGACGCTGGCGCCCTCGTACTCGGTCTGCGGGATGCGGATCGGGTAGATCGAGCCAAGCGCAACCCACATGCCCTCCCAGTCCCACTGCTCGGCGTACTGGCTGCCGGCGTGCACGTCGACGGCCACCTCGATCACGTCCCACGTCCACTCCAGCACGTTCGCCCGGATGTCGTCGCCGCGCAGGATCTCCTGACGTCGGGCGTACACCTGCTTTCGCTGCTCGTTCAGCACGTCGTCGTACTTGACGACGTTCTTGCGGTTGACGAAGTGGAACTCCTCGACCTTCTTCTGGGCGCCCTCGATCCGCTTGGTGAGCATGCCATGCTCGATCGGCGAGCCGTCCGACGGGCCGAGCTTGTCCAGGATCGTGTAGATCCGCTCGCCCGCGAACAGCCGGATCACCTCGTCCTGCGCCGAGAGGTAGAAGCGGGTCTCGCCGGGGTCGCCCTGACGGCCGGAGCGGCCGCGCAGCTGGTTGTCGATCCGGCGCGACTCGTGCCGCTCGGTGCCCAGCACGTACAGCCCGCCCAGATCAACCACGCCGTCACCCAGCTTGATGTCGACGCCGCGGCCGGCCATGTTGGTCGCGATCGTGACCGCGCCCGGCTGCCCGGCCTGTGCGACGATCTGCGCCTCGCGCTCATGGTTCTTTGCGTTCAGCACCTCATGCGGTATGCCGCGCCGCTCCAGCAGCCGAGACAGCCGCTCCGAGACATCGACCGAGATCGTCCCCACCAGCACCGGCTGGCCGATCTCGTTGCGCTCGGCGATGTCGTCGGCGACGGCGTCGAACTTCTCGTCGAACGTCTTGAAGATGAGGTCGTTCTCGTCCCGCCGTGTGACGGGGACGTTGGTCGGGATCGGCACCACCTCGAGCCCGTAGATCTCATGGAACTCGGCCGCCTCGGTGGCCGCTGTGCCGGTCATGCCGGCCAGCTTCTCGTACATGCGGAAGTAGTTCTGGATGGTGACCGTGGCGACGGTCACGTTCTCCTCCTGGATACGCACACCCTCCTTGGCCTCGACCGCCTGGTGCAGACCCTCCGACCAGCGCCGGCCCTCCATCATGCGGCCGGTGAACTCGTCCACGATCTTGACCTCGCCATCGACGACGACGTACTCGTCGTCGCGCTTGTACAGCTCGCGGGCCTTGATGGCCTGGATCAGATGGTTGACCAGCTGGCCGTTCTCGGGCGCGTACAGATTCTCGACGCCGATCGCCTTCTCGATCTTGTCGACGCCGGTCTCGGTGGGCGAGGCGGTGTGGAACTTCTCGTCCACCTCGTAGTCCTCGCCCGGGATCAGGTTGGTGACCGCCTTGGCAAACGAGTAGTAGGTCTCGGCCGCCTGTTCCGGCTCGCCCGAGATGATCAGCGGCGTGCGCGCCTCGTCGATCAGGATCGAGTCGACCTCGTCCACGATCGCGAACCAGTGGCCGCGCTGCACCGTGAACTCGGCCGACGGCGCCATGTTGTCGCGCAGGTAGTCGAAGCCGAACTCGGAGTTGGTGCCATAGGTGATGTCGCAGGCGTACGCCGCCTTACGCTCGTCCTCCGGCATCATCGACTGGATCACGCCCACCGTGACGCCCAGCGCGCTATAGATCGGCTCCATCCAGGTGGCGTCGCGGCGGGCCAGGTAGTCGTTGACGGTTACCAGGTGCACGTTTACGCCGGCCAGCGCGTTCAGGTACAGCGGCAGCGTTGCCACAAGCGTCTTTCCCTCGCCGGTCTTCATCTCGGCGATCCGACCCTCGTGCAGCACCATGCCGCCGATCAGCTGGACGTCGAACGGACGCATGCCCGTGGTGCGGCGCGCCGCCTCTCTGGCGCAGGCGAACGCCTCCGCCAGCAGGTCATCCAGGCTCTCGCCCTGGTCGAACCGCTCGCGGAACTCGGTCGTCTTGGCGGCCAGCTGCTCTTCCGTCAGCCGCTCCATCTCCGGCTCGAGCGCGTTGACCTCGCGCACGCGCTGCTCGAGCCGCTTGAGTGTGCGGCCCTCGCCGGCGCGAAGGATCTTGTTGAGGACGCTCATTTCGAGTGGGATGGTACCAAGGTCGCGATCTGCGCCCCGTCGGGCGAGCACGGTGCGAAGTCGCTGCCGGGCAGGAGTCCGCCGCGTCGGGGCGGCCCCTTCAGCCGGCCCGCATCCACCTGAAACCGGCGCCTTCCGGGCACCGAATCAGGGTCATCGCGCACGTCATTCGCGGGTGGGCTCGATCAGACCGTAGTTCCCGTCCCGGCGTTTGTAGATCACGTTCACCTCGTCCGATTCGGCATTCACGAACACGAAGAAGTCGTGCCCGATCAGCTCCAGCTGGAGCAGCGCCTCCTCGTCCGACATCGGCTTCATGTTGAAGTGCTTTGTCTTCACGATCATCGCTTCGTCCTCCTCGGGAAGCGTCGCAACCTTCTTGGGCTCGGCCGGTGCGTGGTGCTGGGCCATGTGTTCGGCCTGGCGGCGGCTGCGCTTCTCGCGGTAGCGCACCACCTGGCGCTCCAGCTTGTCGGCGATCAGGTCGATCGAGGCGTACATGTCGGTCGACGACTCGCGGGCGCGAAGCACCGGCCCCTTCGTCCACACAGTGGCCTCAGCCACCTGGCTATCGCTGATGCTGGGGTTGTGCTCGACGATCAGCTCGAGTTCGCAGCGGCTCTCGTCGGACAGGTGGCGCGCCAGCTTGCCCAGCTTGCGCTCGGCGTACTGAAACAGGGAGTCGGTGACGTCGATGTGCCTGCCCTTCACCTGCAATCGCATGGCGTCCCCTTCACTCGATCGCTTCGAACACTACCCGGCTTCGCGCCCGCTGGCGAGGGGTCGCGTCAGCTGCTGTCGGCCCGCGCCAGCGTGATCGCCAGCACCTCGCCGGCGCCGCCGCGGCGAAGCGCAACGGCGGCCGCCGACAGGGTGGCGCCGGTGGTGCGAACATCGTCCACCCGCACCACCGAGCGGCCGCCGACCGCCGCGGCCGAGAACGCCTCACGTACGTTCGCGCGGCGCAGGCCGCGGCTGAGGCCCCGCTGCGGGCGCCGGTAGAGCGGTGCCCGCAGCAGCGCGCGGCACTCGATCCCCCAGCGATCGGCCAGGCGCGCTGCCAGCAGCCGCGGCGGGTGGTAGCCGCGCAGCGCTTGGCGCAGCGGATCGGCCGGCACCCCGGTGACGACGTCCGCCGGCGGCCGCTCGATCGCCAGCTCGATCAGCGCGGCGCACGGCACCGCCAGGCCCCGCAGGCCGCCATCCTTGAACGCCTGTACCAGCCGGCGCCCCGAGCCGCGATACTCGAGCGCGGCGGCGGCGCGTCGGTACCCCAGACGCCGGCCGCGGCACGCGACGCAGGCGGCCACGGGGCGAGCGGCGTTCGCACCGCAGCATGGGCCCCGTCAGCAGTGGCAGGTCGCGCAGGCAGCGGCCGCAGAGCAGCGCCCCGGGAGCGAGGCAGAGTGCGCAGCGGGGCGGCGCCAGCAGGTCGATCAGGCTGGGCATCGCGCCACGCTACCGGCGGCGCGGTGACGCGTCAGCGGCGAACGGTCACGATCCAGTGTCATTCAGGAATGGAGTGACGCGGCGTGCGATCTGCTCCCGCTGTCGCTCCAGCTCGGCCCAGTCCTTGGCCGGTAGGAAGCGGGACTCGGCACCGTCGCGCGGCACGCGCAGGAAGCGCGAGTCGAGCACCGAGGTCAGCTCGCCCACCAACCGCTCGAACTGGATCGCCGGGCGGCCGTCGACCGACTTCTCGACGCGAAACCACGACCACGGCATCTCGACCGCATTCAGCGCCTCAGCACCCGCGACGAAGGTGTTGGTGTTGAACACCGGCACGTCGTGCTCGTCGAACCCGGCCGGCAGGCGGAAGTTCTCCAGGATCACGGGCCGCCCGTTCCAGCGCACCGGGATGCCGCCGCGGTCGCCGGCCACCTTGTCCACCACCTCCACCGTCAGCAGCGCGCCGTGCTCGATGTGCCAGCCGAGCACCAGTGGATCGACCGCCGCACCGAGGTTGTCGAGGTTTGCGATCCACAGATAGCGGCCGCCGCGATCGAGGAATCTGGTCAGCAGCCCGCTCGTGCGCAGCGCATCCACCAGGTCGCCGTGGCCGGTCGCGTGCAGGCTGGGCTGCCCGTCGTCGCCGCGGAACAGCCGCCCACCGGGATCGAGCCGCAGCGACGCCTGCTGGCGGAACACCGCCACCCGGTCGCCATCCAGACGGTCGCCCAGCGCGGCGCGAACGGCGGCGTCGGTGGCGTGGCTGGTCATCAGCCACATCGTCAGCGGTGCCGCTGACAGCCGCTGCCAGTGTTGGCGCTCGGCCAGCCTGGCCTGCAGGAACGTGATGCCTGGCAGAGCCTCGACCAGCGCCTTGACGACGCCACCCATGCGGGTCGCCATGCCGCCCGCCAGCACCACCAGCGCGAGCTCGCCAGATGCCAGCGCAGCCGAGCCGCGCTCGATCAGGCGGCGGCCGTCGTGCGAGTCGCGCGGAGGCAGGTCGGCGACGTCGCCGGTGGCCGGAGCGGTGACGGTGCCGGCCACGCGGTTGACGTCGGGGCCGGCGGCCAGCAGCCTCGCCGCCCAGTCGCGCAGCCGAGCCCGATCGAATCCGGCCTGCGCCAGCTGCGCCGCCAGCGCAGGGTCGAGACCGTCCAGATCGCTGTCGAGCCCCGGCTCAGACAAACCGGTATGGCGGGCGGCTGACGCCGAGCTCGGTGACGATGGCGGTGATGTTGGCAGCGGGGGTCACGTCGAACGCGGGATTGTAGACAGCGACGCCGCTGGGGGCGCGGCCGCCCGCCACCTCGTCGGCTGCGCGCTGCTCGATCGGGATCGCGCGCCCGTCGGCGATGGTGCGATCGACCGTCGAGGTGGGTGCGGCGACGATGAACGGCAGCCGGTGGGCGCGGGCGAGCACCGACAGGGCGTAGGTGCCGATCTTGTTGGCGGTGTCGCCGTTGGCGGCGATCCGGTCGGCGCCGACCACGACCGCGTCGACCCGGCCCTCGGCCATCAGCCAGCCCGCGGTGGAGTCCGTCACGAGCGTGCACGGTATGCCGTCCTGCTCGAGCTCCCAGGCGGTCAGCCGAGCGCCCTGCCACAGCGGGCGCGTCTCGTCCACCCAGACCGTGACGGCGGGATCGAGACGGTGCGCGCTGCGGATCACACCCAGAGCGGTGCCATACCCGCCCGTCGCCAGCGCGCCCGCGTTGCAGTGGGTCAGCACGCGTGCCGCGGCCGGCAACAGGTGCGCGCCGTGGTCGCCGATCGCGTGGCAGCGGCTGACCTCGTCCGCGTGCAGCTGCGTCGCAGCCAGCTCCAGCGCCTCCACCAGCCGGCCGTCAGGTGCATTCGCCGCCACCGCCCGCATCTGCTCGACAGCCCAGCGCAGGTTCACGGCGGTGGGACGCGCTGCCGCGATGCCCTGGCATGCCTCCTCGAACGCGGCCCGGCCGTCGCGCGCGGACACAGCCAGTCCGTACGCCGCAGCGACGCCGATCGCGGGCGCGCCGCGCACCACCATTGTGCGGATCGCGGACACCATCTCGCGCCAGTCGCTGTAGCTGCGCTCCAGCCGCTCGGCCGGCAGCCGCGTCTGATCGAGCAGCACCAGTCGCCCCTGCTCGATGCGAACGATCGAGGCCGGCGACAGCGACGAGCCGGCGTCGTCCACGGCCAGGGCGGTCGCGGTTAGGTGCCCTCGTCCCACGACGAGAGGTACTTCTGCTGCTCGGCTGTGAGGCTGTCGATCTCGACGCCCATGCTGGCGAGCTTGAGCCGGGCGACCTCGTCGTCCAGATCCTTCGGCACCACGTAGACCTTGTTCTCGAGGTCGGCGTGGTTCTTGACCGCGAACTCAGCGGACAGGGCCTGGTTGGCGAAGCTCATGTCCATCACCGACGCGGGATGACCCTCGGCAGCCGCCAGGTTGACCAGCCGACCCTCGGCCAGCAGGAACAGCCGCCGGCCGTCGGGCATGTCGAACTGCTCGACCATCGGCCGCGCCACCGTGACGCGGGTGGCCATCTCCTGCAGCGCGGGGATCTCGATCTCGACGTTGAAGTGGCCGGTGTTGGAGAGGATCGCGCAGTCCTTCATCACCTCGAAGTGCTCGCGGCGGATCACGTTCTTGTCGCCGGTGGCGGTGCAGAAGATATCGCCGCGTCTCGCCGCCTCGGCCATCGTGGTGACGGTGAATCCATCCATCACGGCCTGCAGCGCGCGCAGCGGGTCGACCTCGACCACGATCACGTGAGCGCCCATGCCGCGCGCCCGCTCTGCCAGTCCGCGACCGCTCCAGCCGTAGCCGCCCACGACGAAGGTGCTACCGGCCAGGAGCACGTTGGTGGCCCGGATGATGCCGTCCAGCGTCGACTGGCCGACGCCGTAGCGATTGTCGAACAGGTGCTTGGTGTTGGCCTCGTTGACTGCCAGGATCGGGAAGCCGAGCGTACCGTCCGCCTCCATCGCCTTCAGCCGGATCACGCCGGTGGTCGTCTCCTCGGTGCCGGCCCAGATCTCGCTCAGCTGTTCGGGCCGTTTGGAGTGCAGCACGCCGATCACGTCGGCGCCGTCGTCCATCGTCACGTGCGGATGGGTGTCGGCTGCGGCCTCGATGTGGGAGTAGTAGGTCTCGTTGTCCTCGCCGTTTCGCGCGAACACCGAGATGCCGTACTCCGCGACCAGCGCGGCGGCGACGTCATCCTGCGTCGAGAGCGGGTTGGAGGCGCACAGCACGACCTCGGCGCCGCCCGCCTTCAGCGTCCGCATCAGGTTGGCGGTCTCGCTGGTGACGTGCAGGCAGGCCGCGATGCGGATGCCCTCCAGCGGCTGCTCGGCGGCGAACCGCTCGCGGATCTGCGCCAGCACCGGCATCTGGCGGTCGGCCCACTCGACCCGCCGCACCCCCTCCGGGGCGAGGGCGAGATCGCGGACGTCGCTGGGAGTTGTCGCGCTCATCGGCTGGAGACTCTAGCCGATCGGCGTGCGACGCCTGCGCACGCCGGCCACCAACAGCGCGAGGCCGACCAGGCCCGCCCCGGCCAGTAGCAGCGCGATCGCCCAGCCCGCGCTGGAGCCGATCACAGCGGCCAGCATGCCAAGCCAGGCCAGCGACGCAAGCGCCCCCACCCAGACCAGCCCGTCAAGCTCCAGCGCAGACGAAAGCACAAAGGCCGCCACCACCGTCAGCGAGATGACGGCATGCCATACCGAGAGGTGCTGGTAGCCGTCCCCCGACGTGCCATCCACGGCCGCGATCGACCACAGCAGCAGCGAGGTACGGATGGCCGGGACGGCGGCCAACCGCGACCGCGCGAAGAGCAGGGCGCCGATCGCCCCCGCTACCGCGGCGTGGCCCGCCATCACCCGGGCCACGTCGTGCGAGCCGGCCCCGGCATACGCCGCGGCGCTGCCGGTGAGCGCGACCAAGGCGACGCTCAGTCCCCACCCCGTAAGGCGGGCGTTTCGCAGCTGCAGATGCAGCGCGACCACAGCGGCGGTGCCGATCGCCGCCGCGACCACGCCGAACAGTCCGTTGTCGCGTGGGTGAAAGGCGTCCGCGGCTGCCAGAAACGCCAGCACCAGGGCGACGAACCCTACGATGCCGGCCAGCTCGCTCTGCCACACCGGCCGGCCGCTACGGCTCAAACCCACTGCCAGCGCCAGCGCCGCGGCGGGAAACAGGAACGGCGAGAGCACGCGGACGCCGCCGTGCAGATCGTGCCAGCGCAGGCCGAACAGCAGCGCGACGCCCAGGAATGCCACCATCAGCCCGATCGCCGCAAGAACACCGGCGGTGTCCGGCCGGGCCGACCCCGGTCGATCGGCGCGCCGCTGCAGCAGGTGCTCGAGGTCCCGTTCGCTGATCCGGCCGGCTGCCAGCGCGGCCTCTGTGCGGGTGAGGATCTCGGTGTATCGCATACAAGCTATATATCACCTATGCGATACCTCGTCAAGGGGCGACGCCGCCGCAAGGAGCGGGTAGCGTTGTCCGCATGCTGGACTCGCGCAGGACGTGGCTGCGGCGGATCGGAACAGTGGGCGGCGTCGGGCTGGTGCTGCTCGGCCTCTACATCGCGCTGCTCCGAAACGCGTTCACCTGCCCTCCATCCACCTCACACCATCAACTCGCATGCGATCCGGGGCCACCGTCACATCCGCACGTCGTCGCGGGGCTCGTGGTCGGCCTGACGGGTCTCGCCGTCCTCATCGCATTGCGCCGCCTCGTGGCGTATTTCGACGACGAGTAGCTTCCGTGGCCGTGGAACGCCGCTATCCGGCCAGGCGCTGCTTCAGCAGGCCGATCCGCTCCACCGGCGTCGGGTCGACGCCGCGAGCGAGCGCCGCGTGGTAGCTAACCCAATCGCCGTGCGCCACCATCGAGAAGGCGCGGGCAGCGGCCGTCTCGCCGCGGCCCGGCACGTGCTCGACCAGGACCGCGTCCGGCTCGATCAGCTCGGCCGTCACCTCGATCATGCGGCGCAGCTGCGACGACTCGTCGCGGTCGCGCAGGATCACCGCCGCGAACCTGTCGGGCGGCGCCCCCTCCCAGGCCACGATCTCGTTGTGGCCAAGCTCCGGGAAGGCGTGGCTGAACGCGTGCATCTTGGCGTTCTCGTTCAGCTGCGTCTTCCACCGATAGGCGACGGCAGCCATCGGCCCCGCCCCGTAGATCAGCGGCACCGTGTCCGCCAGGCGCTCGCCCAGCGCGCGCGCTGCGTCGCGATCGACGGCCTCGACGCCGGCAGCGCACTGCTCGGCGATGCCGGACTCGGCCAGCCCGCAGGCCGCGAACGCCCCCGCCATCGCCCCGAACAGGTAGCCCAGCGCAGCCCGCTGCTGCATGCCGCCCGGTACGCGGGCGAACGGCATGTCCCACTCCCCTGCACGACGACCCAGTTGGCCGCCCATGCCCACGCATAGTAGTCCCGCGCCCTGGGCATGCGCCTGGTCTGCGCAGCCGAGCGTCTCGGCGGTGTCGCCCGAGTAGCTCGAGCAGACCACGAGCGTGCCGGGGCCGGCCCACTTGGGCACGCCGAAGCCGCGCACGTGTGTCACCGGCACATCGCACTCGGCGATCACCAGCCCCCGCAGCAGCTCGCCGCTCATCGCCGAGCCGCCCATGCCCGCGATCACGACCGCCGATGGTCGCGCCAGCCGCTCGCCGGCCGCGCGGCCGATCTGCTCGCCCTCGCGCAGATGCGAGGGCATCGCCGCGATCGCCTCTGCCATGCCGTGCCCGTCTACCACACCGCCTCCCCATCCTGGCCGACCACCTGGCCGTCGAACCGTGCCTGCGAACCGACCACCGCGCCGGGAACGACCACCGAGCGATGTATCCGTGCCCCTGCCGCCACCCGCGCGCCCGCTCCGATCACCGATTCTGTCACGTCCGCGCCCGGCTCGACGACAGCGGAGTTGTCGATCACCCCTCCTGGCGGCATCCGCTCGAGGTTCGCGGCCAGGTAGCTGGCCGGGGTGCCGATGTCGCGCCAGCTGCCCCGGCCGGCCATCGCGTACAGCCCCTCGCCGATCAGCCGCGGGAACACCTCGCGCTCCACCGAGACCATCCTTCCCGGCCGGATCAGCGCCAGCACAGACGGCTCCAGCACGTACGTGCCGGCATTGACGGTGTCGGTATCGGCCTCCCCCGGCGGTGGCTTCTCGATGAACGCCGTGACGGCCCCCTCGCCATCGGTGCGCACCAGCCCGTATGCGCTCGGATCATCCACGCGGTGAAGTGCGATGGTGGCAGACGCCCGGTGGCGACGGTGCATCGCCACCAGCTCGCTCAGGTCGAGGTCGGTGAGCACGTCGCCGTTGCAGACAACGAAGGCCTCGCCGATGCCGGCCGCCGCGAACGCGATCGCGCCGCCGGTGCCCAGCGGCTCGGGCTCGACGGCGTACTCCAGCGAGTCGCCGAAGTGCCGGCGGATCGGCTCAGGCAGGTAGCCGCAGGACAGGATCACGCGCGTCACGCCGTGCCGCCGTAGGTGGTCGATCTGGTGCTCGAGGAATGGTTTGTTGGCGATCGGCAGCATCGCCTTGGGCAGCCACTCGGTCAACGGACGCAGCCGCGTGCCCTCGCCGCCGGCCAGGATCACCGCGATCACGCGGGCTCCGCGCTCGGCCGCCCCACCGACTCGTACAGGAAGCCCGCCGCCCGGGCCAGCCCCGGGTCGAGCAGGTTGCGACCGTCCACGATCAGCGGCGTCGCCATCGCCTCGCGTACCTGCGTCGAGGCGGCCGAGCGGAACTCGCCCCACTCGGTCACGATCACCAGCGCGTCAGCGCCCTGCACCGCCTCGATCATCGAGCCCGCCAGCTCCACCCGCTCGCCCAGCAGCCCGCCGGCGCCGCTCATCGCCACCGGGTCGTACGCCACCACCTGCGCGCCCTCGGCCAGCAGCCGCGCCGAGAGCACCAGGCTGGAGGCCTCGCGCATGTCGTCAGTGTTGGCCTTGAAGGCCAGACCGAGCAGGGCGATACGGCGGCCGCGCAGCGATCCCAGGTGCTTCTCCAGCTTTCCAACCACGCGCCGCTTCTGCAGCTCGTTGACCTCGATCACCGACGTCAGCAGCTGGAAGTGGTACCCCGAGTTGCCAGCAAGCTGCTTGAGCGCCTGCACGTCCTTGGGAAAACAGTTGTGCACGATCGTGCCGCCGGTGGTGACGAACGTCTCCGACTCGGGCACCTCAAGCGAGTAGACCTGCGACTCGAGCGGCAGGTGCACGATCTTCTCGATCGGCACCCAGGCCACCCGCTGTCCCAGCGGCACGGGCTGCGTACGCGGCCCCAGCACGCCGCCGAACGGATCGAGCGGCGGCGGAGCGTCCGTGAACAGCCGCGGCACCAGGTCGCCCGCGGTCAGCTCGCCGGCCAGGCGCACGGCCGGGGCGTCGCCATCCAGCACCAGGAACGGGTGATCGGCGGTGGCCGTGAGGGTGGCGCCGTCGTGCACGTGCACCTCCACGGCGGCGCCGTCGTAGTCGCGCACGGTCAGCGTCGAGACGGGCAGGAACTGCGGCGTCTGGTCGCCCGGATGCCAGGACAGCACCTCCAGCCGAACCGGCCGCAGCACGTCGCCCTGCCCGCGGTCGTGGCGGTTGAACAGCTCCTCGAGCGTCACGTCCTCGACGCTGTCATCGGCCCGCACCGTCACCACCTCGCCGCCGGCCAGGCAGCTGCCACCGTAGCCGATGCCAGGTCGCAGGAAGTGGCTGCCGATGCGCTCGTCCAGACCCATTGCATGTGCCACCACCGAGACGTCCGCGCCCACCTCCTCGCACACGTTCGCGATCTCGTTGATGAATGAGATCTTGGTGGCCAGGAAGGCGTTGCTGGCGTACTTGATCATCTCCGAGCTGGCCGGATCGGTGCGCACGACGGTCGCTTCAAGATCGGCGTACAGCTCCGAAACGGCATCTCCGTCGGCCTCGTCGAACGACCCGATCACGATCCGGTCGGGCTCCAGGAAGTCCGACACCGCGCGCCCCTCGCGCAGGAACTCGGGATTGGACACGTAGCCCACGTGCGACATCCCGCGCGCGTCCAGCTCCGCCCTCACCTTGTCGCCGGTGCCGACCGGCACGGTGCTCTTCATCACCAGCACGAACCGTTCGCCGTCGCGCGGCAGCTCGTCGATCACGCGGCTCACCCGCGACAGGTCGGCATCGCCGGAGTGCGTGGGCGGGGTGTCGACGCACACGAACACCACCCGGCAGCGCGGGAACAGGTCGCCGATGTCGAGCGTGAACGTGAGCCGGTCGCGGTTTCGCTCCAGCAGAGCCTCGATGCCGGGCTCGTAGATCGGCACCCGCCCCTCGCGCAGATCCGCGACGCGCTGCGGATTGATGTCGCGACAGACAACGTGCTGGCCGAGGTCGGCGAAGCTTGCCGCCGTCACCAGGCCGACGTAGCCGACACCCAGAACGCCCACCGCGCTGTCGGCGTGGCTGCTCACCTGACCGGCTTCAGCGAGCGGGCGACGGCGATCATGTCCTCGTTCGACATGTCATCACGCAGTGTGTTCTGCACCCAGTAGGCCGTGCCATGCCAGATGAAAGCGACCATGTGGATGTGGGCGCCGTTGAAGTAGAACATGTACTGGCGTCCATCCAGCTTGCGCTGCTGGTCGGGGTTGGCCAGGATCGGGGCGCCGGTGAACCGCGTCTCCTCGATGCCCCAGTAGGCGCCGGGCGTGCCGTTGTACCACCAGTAGGCGTAGGCCGAGTTGTTGCCGCCGCCGGCGTCCCTGATGTTGTAGTACCGCACGGGCGTGCCGACGCCGGTCTGCAGCACCGACGCGGTCTGGCGCACGGTCGGGTAGAGCACGGGGAAGTTGGCCGGGCCTTCCGCTTGGAGGAAGGGGTCGTGGTAGGTGGTGGCGTCCCGCACCATGTCGGGCGGCAGGCCGCCGGCGGGTGTCTGCGAGGGCGGGTTCTTGGCCAGGGTGCCGTGGAAGTCCTTGCCGATCACGACCACCAGCCCGCTGGCGGCAAACGCCGCGTATGCCGGCGTGATCGGATGCGTCTGCGAGGAGCCCAGGATCTCGGCCACGTCCTGCGCCGCCGCCCTGTCCTTGGCCCGGTAGTAGATCGCGTTCTGGGTGAACGAGAAGCTGGGCGCAGGCGTGGTCGAGACGGTTGCCGGATAGCCCCAGGTCATCAGCGCTGTTCCCGCCTTGCCGGCCGAGCCGTCGGTGCCGTTGCCGTTCACCACGGTCATCGCCACGCTGGCCGGGTCGATCTTGGGCTTGAACGCCTTCGGCGGCTTCTTGCCGCCGGTGTTCTTGCCGGGCAGGGCGTTCTTGGGGGTGACCACGCTGTCGGGGTGCATGAAGGCGAACACGGCCTGCCGCATCGCCTCGGGCGTTGCAACGACGTAGGAGTTGGTGGCGTCGCCGGCCGTCTGGGCGTCCAGCTTGGCGCTGATCACGCGGCCGCGGATCGAGTAGGCGGTGGTGGCGTAGGTGATCATCGTGCTGAGGTTGGGCACGCCGTTCTTGCCGGTCACCTGCACGCTGTTGGCGATCGCCTCGGCGACGTGCTTGAAGGTGCTCAGCTGGTCGAAGCCGATGCCGTGCAGCTGACTTGAGGCGCGCTGCTCGAATGCCTTCAGGAACACCTGCTGGCGGGCGTTTCGGTAGAAGTCGGAGTCGGTGTGGCGGTAGCGGGAGTACGCCAGGCCGTTGAGACCGTTCAGCTTCTGGTAGCCGGGAGCGATGTCGATCTGAGAGTACTGGTCGGCGCCGGCCACGTTGACGTGATGGTAGTACTGGTCGACAGGCACGTAGACGCCGCCGAAGGCCCCCACCAGCTGCTCGAAGCCGCTGAAGTCGACCGTGATCAGGTAGTTGACGTTGACCTGGGTGGCGTTCTCGACCGTCTGCGTCGCCAGCTTGTAGCCGCCGTCGGTGTAGGCCGCGTTGATCTTGTCGATGCCGTAGCCGGGGATGTCGACGTGCAGGTCGCGCGGCAGCGAGAGCAGCGAGATGTACTTGGTGCGGGGATCGATCCGCACCAGCATCAGCGTGTCCGAGCGCGACGGCGCGCCCTTGCCGTCGCCCGAGCGGTGATCGGAGCCGATCACCAGCGCGACGGTCGGCTGGTCGGTGGTGGGAAGGTTGTGAAGGACGCTCTGGGTGTTCTTGACGTCGATCGAGATCTGGCCGACCTTGTCGACCAGGCCGTGCACCCACCAGCCCACCACCAGCGCCGCGATCAGCACCACCGCCACCAGCGAGCCGCTCGTCCACAGCGCGATCCGCAGCCAGCGCGGCCGGCGCCGCTTGCTGCGACGCGTGTCGTAGACGCTTCGGGGAGGCTTGCGGGGCGGAGCGCCGTCCCCTCCGCTGCTTGTGCTGGCTGGTTGTGACGGCCGATCTGGCGGCACACGTCTCCTTCAGACGAGCGCCCGCGGTGTGCGGGCAAGGCGGCAGTATAAACCGGCGTTTCGGCGGGGAGGCGCCGATCACCTGCGGCGCCGTCACGGCTTCTAAGCGTTCGCCAATCTGCGCGCGAACTCGACCAGAATCCTCCGGTAGCGGTGCAGCGACTCGATCTCGACGTACTCCTCGGGGCCGTGATGGCCGGCGCCGGCCGGGCCGAACTCGATCGCGGGAATGCCGCGATCAAGGAAGAACACGGCGTCCGAGGCGCCATCGCGACCGATCGCCGGCGCATCCCCGCCCTCCATCGAGCGCACGGCGTCGCGAAGCACGCGGACATGCGGCTCGCCGGGATCGAGCGTTGCCGGCGGCAGCTCGTAGATCGGAGTCACCTCGCCGCCCAGCGCGCGCACCTGGCGCAGCACCTCCTCCGGATCCTGGTTGGGCAGGTAGCGGATGTCGACCGCCATCCGGCAGTGATCCGGCACCTTGTTGACGACATCGCCGCCCTGGATGCGGCCGATGTTGATCGAGGGCCGCTCGTACAGCTCCGAGCGCCCCGAGGCGAACGGCAGGTCGAGGATCTGCTGGTACAGCGCGATCGCCTTCAGCACCGCGTTTTCGCCCAGCCACGGGGTCGAGCCGTGGGCGGCGCGGCCCTCCACGTCGATCCTCAGCACCAGCACGCCCTTCGACTGGACGCCGATCTCGAGGTTGGTCGGCTCTCCGCAGACGACGAACTCGCCTAGGTGCCCCTCGTCGGCCAGGAAGGCCGATGCCTTGACCTTGGTAGAGTCCTCATCCGACTCCTCGTCGGGCACGATCAGCAGCTTCACCTTGACGCCGGGAATCGTGTCGCGGGCATCGGCCAGGTCGGCCAAGGCCGCCAGCATCGCAGCGAGGGCGCCCTTCATGTCGTACGACCCGCGGCCGTACAGGCGGCCGTCCACCCGCCAGGGCGAGAACTGCTCGCGACGCGCCGGCACCACGTCCACGTGGGCGTTCCAGATCAGGACGGCGGGCGGGGGCGCGCTGCCGTCGGCGGCCGGCGCCACGTCGCTGCCGTCGACGGCGGCCACGATCGCGGGCAGGCCGTTGATGTCGTAGGTGCGGTGAGCGATGCCCTGTCCCTCGAGCCAGCCCTTGAGGTACCCCATCGCGCCGGCCACGCCATCGGGATGTGACGTGTCGTAGGAGATGAGGCGCTCGGCGAGCGCCAGCTCGTCGGCGCTGGGCACGGCTGCGATTGTAGGCTACCGGCCGGCATGAGCCTCCCATCGCTCTGGCAGGAACAGCGTCCCAGCCGCGGCTTTGACCGGCTCGAGGCCGCGATCCGAAGCGACGTGTGCGTGATCGGCGCCGGCGTGACGGGCGCCGCCTGCGCCTGGCGGCTGCTCGAGCAGGGGCTCTCGGTGGTGATCGTCGACGCGCGCGAGGCGGCCGCCGGCGCCAGCGGGCGAAACGGCGGATTCGCCGTGACGGGAACCGGGTTGGAGTACCCGGGGCTGGCGGAGCAGCTGGGCCGGCCGGAGGCGATCCGGCTGCATCACGCGTCCGAGGCGGCGCTGGACGCGATGATCGCGCTGGCCGGAGAGCTTCGGGTGCCGGACGCGATCCGCCGCACCGGCAGCCTCTGGCTGGGCGACGAACGCGAGCGAGACGACCTGCTGGAGGCGGTGCGCGCCGCCGCCGCCGCCGGCATCAGCTGCCGGCTCGCGCCGGAGCTGATCCCCCAGCCGATGCGAGGCAGCCACGTGGTGGCCGCTCTGTTCCCGTTGGACGCGGAGCTGATGCCGGCCGCCTGGGTACGGGCGCTGGTGGAGGCCGTCGCCGATCGGGGAGCCGCGGTGTTCGAGCGCTCCCCGGTGGACGAGGTGCTGGCCGATGGCGACGGCTGGTCGGTCAGAGCCGGTTTTGGAACGGTGCGTGCGCAGGCCGTGGTGGTGGCATGCGACGGCCT
>JBBQUW010000028.1:0-35895 GCA_038212095.1 Gaiellales bacterium
GATGCCGACGGCCTCGCGGACGGTGCGGCTGGCCGCCAGCGTGACCCCTGTCAGCACGCGCTGCAGGCGCTGCTCAAGCTCGCTCGACATCGGCCTCCTCGCGGTGCCGGCCGCGCAGGTCGTCGAGCGCCCGCGCCAACCGAGAGTGGACGGTTCCCACCGGGACGCCGATCAGCTCCGCGATCTCGCTCGGCGGGTAGCCGAGCCCGTAGCGCAGCACGATCACGACGCGCCGCTGCGGCGCCAGCCCCTCCACCGCGCTCAGCAGCTGCCGATCCTCGCTCTCTCCATCTCGCCACTCGCCCTCCAGCCGGTCGGGCGACTCCAGGCCGACCAGGCGCCGCTCGCGGCGCAGCAGATCGAGCGAGCGGTTGACCACGATCCGGTGCAGCCAGGCGGCGAACGGCCGCTGCTCGTCGAACCGCGAGAGTGCCGCAAACGCGCGTTCGAAGGCATCCTGAGCGACGTCGTCCGCCATCGCGCTGCTGCCGGTAACCACCCGGGCGGCGCGCCAAGCGCCCGGCCAGTGCCGCTCGAACAGCTCGCCGGCTGCGTCACGCGAGCCGGCGCGGGTGCGCCGAACCAGGTCGGCGTCGGTGGGGACGCCCATGGCCATCAGGGTACTACGCGCGGCCCGGCGGTCTGCGTCCGCAGGATCGGTCAGCCGGTGCCATCTCGGGCGAACACGGCGCCGTCTGCATCGGAGTAGATCTGATGCCAGCCGGGCAGCGTCCGCATGCGATCGATCACGTTCTGACGAAGCAACGTCGTGGCCACGACGATGTCGTATCCCTCCAGCACCCTGCTCCACTGGGGGCGGCCCTTGCTGCCCGCCACCCAGTCGGTGTACGCCAGCAGCTGACTCTGGGTGTAGATCTCGTAGCGGGCATCGAAGCCGACCTTGCCCTGCGTCTCGGGATGCCTCCACAACAAAGCTGACGCCGAGACGTCCCCTGCCATGATCTTCTGGCTGGGGTGGGCGTCGGAGTAGCGGGCCGCTGCGGACAGCGGCCCGTTCGCAACCAGCTGCTCGAAGCGGGAGTCCGGCGTTGTGAAGAGCACGATCGCGCTGCCGACCACGCCGACGATCGCCAGGGCCGGTACGACGCGGGCGGTGATCCGCCGCAGCAGCTCCGAGTCGGCCGAGGGTGACGTCACATGCATCACGTCGGCGACCAGGATCGTGGCGGCGAACGCGAACCAGACCTGATAGCGCACGGCATGCGCCCCGGCCGCGCCCAGGGTGCAGGTGATCGCCACCAGGGTCAGCGGCGGCCGGTAGCCACGGCCGTAGGCGAACCCGATCGAGGCCACGGTCGCCAGCAGGACGATCACGAACTGGATGCTGACGCCGCTGAAGGTGGCGGGCTGCCACTCGCTGACCCGGGACGTCAGCACCGGATTGCCAAGCACCGAGCGGTAGTAGTCGACGATCGACAGTCCGTACGGAGTGGTCACGATCGCCAGCGGCAGGCAGAGCGCGAGCATCAGGTAGGCGACCATCGTCCGTCGCATCGCGGCCCCGCGATTATGCGCCGCAGCCCACAGGCAGTACGCGATCGCGATCGGCGCCGCCAGCATCACCGATCCGTGCAGGTTCGCCCACAGCAGGAACACGATCGGCAGCAGCAGCATGCGGCGTCCGAACCGGCGCTCCCGGTCGTCGTCGAGGATCACGATCAGCGTCAGCACGAACAGCGGATACGCGAAGCTCTGGGTGCGCACCAGCGTGTTGATCTCGCAGACGCCGAACGCGATCACCGTCCAGATCAGGGTGCGCACCGGTGAGATGCCGCGTTTCTGCATGAAGGCTGCGAGCATCGCGAAGGCGAGCGCGATGCACAGTGCCGACAGCGCCCCCACCGCCGGGTAGCCCCCGACCCGGTAGGCTTGGTAGTACAGCCACTGACCCAGCCACTGCTGATCGACCCAGGGCTTGCCGAACGCTGCCCAGGTCATCGTCTCGGTGCGCGGCAGGCCGTGCTGTGAGATCAGCCGTCCGGCGCTGAGGCTGGCGTAGGTGTCCAGCATCAGCAGCCGCGAGGTCGTGATCGCGACGATCGCGAACACGAGTCCGGCGAGGCTGGCCGGCCATGCCAAGGCGCGCCCCCTGCTGGTGCGGGTCGATGGCACGATACGCTCGCGGTCAGCGATCGTTCGGACGTCGCTCACTGTCTGCATCGAGAGGCCTATCGGCAGAAGGCCGCGGGGGTGTGAGTACGTCTCGCTCTGGGTCGGAGCTCAGGCCGCGACGACCAGCAGCGTCGCCAGCGACGGATCCGAGCAGTAGGCCACCCGGGTACCGGCCGCGGCCTCGCTGCGCAACGCGGACAGGATCTCAGCGGTCACCACCTCGCCCGGCGCCAGCGCGGGGATGCCCGGCGGGTATGGGGCCGCCGTCTCCGCCGCGATACGACCCACGGCGCGCGTGGCGGACACCCGTTCGCGGGCGGCAAAGAATGCCGCTCGCGGGCTGATCGCGGCCACGGGTTCGAGCGACCAGACGCTCGACGATGCGACCGGGCGTGGCCTGCCGCGGCGCACCTTCAGCGATCGCTCCAGCGCCGATACCAGCCGTCCGATCGATGCCGCCGTGTCGGCCAGCGTGACGATCGGCACCAGCGTGTCGCGATCGGTCATCTCCAGCCGGATGCCGTCGGCCAGCAGGTCGGACTCGACGGCGAAGCCGTCGGCGCCCGTGCCGGCCAGGCAGATAACGAGCTTGGTCGGGTCGGTCGCCGCCGAGACGTACAGTCCGGGCACGGCATCCAGGCGCGCGCGGGCAGACGCCACCAGCTCGACCGTGGTCTCGAGCAGCTCGCCGCCACGCTCTTCGACCAGCTGCCGGGCGCGGTCGCTGGAGGCCAGGATGGCGGCCGCCGGACTGGTGGTGTGGAGCAGTTCGAACGCCTCGTCGAGCCGATCGAGGTCGATCAGGCCGGCGCGGGCGAGCACGATCGAGGCCTGGGTGAAGGCGGTCAGGTTCTTGTGCGTGGAGGTCACCATCGCGTCGGCGCCACGCTCGATCGCGTGGCCGGGTAGTCGTGGGTGGAATCCGAGGTGCGCCCCCCAGGCCTGATCGACGATCAGCGGCAGGCCGGCGGCATGTGTGTGCTCGGCGATCCGCTCCAGGTCGGAGATCATGCCCACGTAGCTCGGTTCGACCAGGAACACCGCGCGGGCATCGGGCGCGGAGCGCAGCGCCTCCGCCACCCGATGGGGCGGCATGGTGGTGGCAAGTCCGGTGGCCGGATCGACGTCCGGCCGGATCCATACCGGCTCCAACCCGGCCAGCACCAGCCCGGCGAACAGGGACTTGTGCAGGGTACGGGCGACGATCACCCGTGCGCCGGGTGTCGCCGCCGCCAGCGCCATCGCCTGGTTGCCGTGCGATGATCCGGCGACCGAGAAGCGGCATACGTCGGCCCGCCACAGCCGCGCCGCCAGCCGCTCCGCCTGACCCAGCAGATCACCGCCCATCCGCGAGTCGTCGGCACCCGACACCAGCGGCAGATCGTGCTGGAGCAGCGGGCCGCCCAATCCGGGCGCGCGCTTGTGCCCGGGCACGGTGAAGGTCGTGCCGGGATCGGCCAGGAAGGCGTCGACGGCGTCGGCAAGCGGGGCTTTGGAGGGCACGGCGGCGCAGGATACGCCACCCGGCGGTGCCCGGGCGCGCTATGCGGCTCGGCCGCGCCGTTCCTGCGGGCTGCCTTCGTGCGGCACCACGACCGTCAGCTCCGCGATCCGACGCCGGTCGTCGTCGGTGATCTGGAGGATCTCGCCGCCGACCCGCTGGCGGCCGTAATGGGAGCCGCTGGTCTGCAGCACGCGAGCCTGCATCCGCAGCACCCGGCCGCCCACGTTGGTCATCAGCACGAACCGGTCGCCGATCGAGAACTCGTGCTCGGTGACAAAGGCGACGCCACTGGGCGAGACGTCGGCAAGCCGCACGTCGAACGTCTCGTTCTCGGCGATCAGGCGGGCGCCCATCACGTGCAGCTGGGCGACCTCCTCGATCCTTGCCCGCGCCGTCGCGCGGTGGCTGTCTCGCCGGTGCACGGAGCGGACGCGCAGGTGCAGCTTCGCAACCCACTGGCTCTCGTAGAAGATCTCGGCGACGGACAGCTCGATGTCGTAGCCGCCGCCGGCGGGGTCGGTGGTGCGCGCCAGCAGCTCCAGCTGTGGCCGCACGCGTATCCGCGGCGCTTGGGCGACGATGTAGCAGTCGTGCTGGTGCTTCAGCTCCAGCGAGACCACGCCGCCGTCGGTCGAGAACATCTCCACAGTCGCCGATGGCAGCTGCGAGAGGATGCTGACGGCTTGGTCTGCGAGCTTCTTGTCGGAGGGCGGTGTCATGGGTCCGATCGGGTTATCGGCGTTTGGCGGCGGTGGGTTAGCCGTTCTTGCAGCGGCACCGGGGCCTGGGGACGCTCCAGCCGGGGCGGCGAAGTTCCGATAGGTGCGAAGATGATGTGGTCAGAGGCAACCGACGGGGACGCGGCCGCGCGCACGCGGCGCCTGCTTCGGTTCGCGGCCGGCGGGCTGCTCGTGATCGGTGCCGTCGTGCTGACCGCCATGCTGCTGTGGCGAACCGCCGGCGGCCACGGCGTCAAGCAGTTGACCGACTTTCGCATCTTCCGGGATGCCGGTCGACAGGTGATGCACGGCAACTCGCCCTATCCCTCACCTGGGGTGGACGCGATCCGGGGCCGCTCGGTGTTCGTCTATCCGGCGCCCGCCGCGGCCGTGTTCGCGGTGCTGGCGGTGGCGCCGTTCACCGTCTCATGGGCGGTGTGGCTGGCCGCGATGGGCGGAGCGATGCTGTTGGCGCTCTGGCTGGTCGGGGTGCGCGACCCGCGCGTGGCCGCCTGTTGGTTTCTGGCGCCGGCGATGGCCCAGACGTTTGTGATCGGGTCGCTGGCGCCGCTGCTGGCACTCTGCGCCGCCCTGGCGTGGCGCTACCGCGACCGCACCTGGGTGGTGGCGCCTGCGCTGGCGCTCGCGATCTGCCTCAAGCTGCTGCTGCTGCCACTGGTGCTGTGGCTGGTGTTCACGCGCCGCCTGCGGGCGGCGACGGCGACGGTTGCGCTGACGGCGGCGGCGTGCGTGGCAGCCTGGGCCGCGATCGGCTTCCAGGGGCTGGCTGACTATCCGCATCTGTTGTCATCGCTGTCGACGGTCGAGCAGTCGATCGGCTTCTCGACGCTCGCCTTAGGGCTCGCACTGAGGCTGCCGCTGATCGGCGCCCAGGCCCTGGTCGCGGTTGCCGCCGCCGGCCTCTGCCTGCTCGCCTGGCATCGGCGGCATGACGATCGCGCGTCGTTCAGCGTGCTGCTGGTAGCGGGGCTGGTGGTCTCGCCGATCGTGTGGGCGCACTACCTGGCGATCGTTGCGGTCGCGCTCGCCCTCTATCGGCCGCGGATGACGGCGCTGTGGCTGCTACCGCTGGCCTTCTGGGCGGTGCCGAACATGCTGCCGCGCGGAAACCTGGTCTGGCTGCTCTTGTGGCACGCCCTGCTGGTAGCGACCCTGTGGCCGGCGATCGAGATCGGCCATCCACGGGTCAACCGGGTGCTGCGCCGCTAGCCGATCTCGCCGGCGACCGGATCGCTCCTGCGCTCACCCACGTTGAGCGGGTGGTGGCACGCGGCCAGGTGTTCCACCCCGGCCACCGTGCCGTGCGACACCAGCGGCGGCTCCTCGCGCGAGCAGATCTCGGTGGCGTAGCGGCAGCGAGGGTGAAAGCGGCAGCCGCTGGGCGGATTGACGGGGCTGGGAACGTCGCCCTGCAGCACGATCCGGTCGCGCCCCTCGGCCAGGTCGGGGTCGGGGATCGGGATCGCCGAGAGCAGCGCCTCGGTGTAGGGGTGTACCGGCCGGCGGTACAGCTCCTCGGCCGGCGACACCTCGACGATCTTGCCCAGGTACATGACGGCAATCCGATCCGAGACGTGCCGTACCACCGAGAGGTCGTGGGCGATGAAGACGTAGGTCAGGTTGAACTCGTCTTGCAGGTCATCGAGCAGGTTGACGACCTGGGCCTGGATCGAGACGTCCAAGGCCGACACGGGCTCGTCGGCCACGATCAGGCGAGGGTTGAGCGCCAGCGCCCGGGCGACGCCGATCCGCTGCCGCTGCCCGCCCGAGAACTCGTGCGGGTAGCGGTTGTAGTGCTCCGGGTTGAGGCCGACCACCGCGAGCAGCTCCTGCACCCGGCGCTTGATCGCCGCCCGGTCGCCCTGGCGGTGGATGCGCAGCGGATCGCCGATCACCTGGCCGATCCGCTTGCGCGGGTTCAGCGAGGCGTAGGGATCCTGGAACACCATCTGCATGTTGCGGCGCACTCGGCGCAGCTCGGAGCGCCCCAGATGCGAGATGTCCTGACCGTCGAACTCGATCGTGCCCGCGGTCAGCTCATACAGCCGCAGCACGCAGCGGCCGAGGGTCGACTTGCCGCAGCCCGACTCGCCCACCAGGCCCAGCGTCTCGCCCGCGTTCACCTCGAAGCTGACGCCATCGACGGCGTGTACGGCGCCCACCTGCCGCTGCAGGATCAGCCCCTTCTTGACCGGAAAGTGCTTCTTGACGTCAGCCACGCGCAGCAGCGGCGCGCTTCCCGGCTCGCTCATGCCGGCTCCTGGAGCGCTGGAGAGATCGTCGAGGTTCGCCGCTCGCGCTTCTGGTCGAGCTCGAGCCAGCAGCGGTCGAGGTGATCCTCGCCGGCCCGCGCCCGCAGCGGCGGATCCTGGTCGCAGGCCGCGAATCGTTGCGGGCAACGGGGCGCGAAGCGGCAGCCGGTGGGAGGGTTGACCATCGACGGAGGCTGGCCCTGGATCGCCACCAGCCGGCGCGGCTTCGCCCGGTCGAGGCGTGGGATCGAGCCCAGCAGCCCCCAGGTGTAGGGATGCTGTGGGTCGCGGAACAGCTCGCGCTTGCTGCCCCGTTCGACGATCTGACCGGCATACATCACGTTGATGGTGTCGGCCAGCTCGGCGACCACTCCCATGTCATGGGTGATCAGCACCACGGCGCTGCCGAAGTCCGCCTTCAGCCGCTTCAGCAGCTCCAGGATCTGTGCCTGGATGGTGACGTCGAGCGCGGTGGTCGGCTCGTCGGCGATCAGCAGGTCGGGATTGCACGAGAGCGCCATCGCGATCATCACCCGCTGCCGCATGCCGCCGGAGAACTGGTGCGGGTAGTCGTCGACTCGATCCTGTGACTGGGGGATGCCGACGGCTGCCAGCAGGTCGATCGCGCGCCGGTGTGCCTGCTGCCTGCTGAGTGGCTCGTGCGCCCGCAGCTGCTCCTCTATCTGCCACCCGACGCGGTAGACAGGATTCAGCGACGTCATCGGATCCTGGAAGATCATCGCCACCTCTGCCCCTCGCACCTTGCGTATCTCGTCCCGCGACAGGGTCATCAGGTCGCGGCCCTTGTACAGCACCTGGCCCTCGAACTCGGCGTTGGGGTCGTTGATCAGCCGCATCACGGTCATCATGCTGACGCTCTTGCCGGAACCGGACTCACCGACGATGCCAAGCACCTCGCCGGGCATGACGGTGAACGAGACGCCGTCCACCGCGCGCACGACGCCGTCCTCGGTGCGGAACGAGACGTGCAGGTCGCGCACGTCCAGCAGCGGCTCGGTCATGTCGGCCGCACCCGCGGATCGAGCCAGGCGTAGGCGATGTCGACCAGCGTGTTTGCGAACACGATGAAGAAGGCGCCGTACACGACGGTCGCCATGATCACCGGCAGGTCGAGGCTGTGCAGCGACTGGTAGGTGAGCAGCCCGACGCCGGGCAGGCCGAACACGACCTCGGTCAGGAGCGCGCCGCCGCCGACCAGGGCGGCGAAGTCGAGCCCAAAGAGGCTGACGAACGTGACCATCGAGGTGCGCAGTTGGTGGCGAAGCAGCACGCGGCGATCACTGATGCCTTTTGCGTGGGCGGTGCGGACGTAGTCCTCATTCTCGGTCTCCAGGATGTTGGCGCGCAGCACGCGCGCATAGAAGCCGATGTAGAGCACCGACAGCGTCAGCCACGGGATCACCAGCTGCTTGAACCACATCCACGGGTCGCTGGTCAGCGGCGTGTAGCCCAGCGGCGGCACCCAGCTGAACAGGAGCGTGCTGTGCAGCCGGTTCTGCGTGATCAGGTTCATCATCTCACCCAGCCAGAACACGGGCATGGAGATGCCGATCAGGGCGATGATCATCAGCAGCGGATCGAACACCGTGCCCTTCAGCACAGCGGCCGCCAGCCCCATCGCGATCGAGACCACCACCCAGATCACGGCTGCCCCGAACACCAGCGACAGCGTCACCGGCGTCGCGGAGACGATCTCGGGCATGACCTTGGCGCCCTGGTTCGAGTACGAGGTCAGGTCGCGGGTGATGAACAGCTTCTTCATCAGGAGCAGGTAGCGCACGGGCAGCGGCCGGTCGAGCCCGAACTGGTGGCGGATCAGCACCAGCGTCTGGGGGTTGGGGTTTCGTCCTGCGAGTTGCCGGGCGGGATCGACGCCTGGGGTGAGGAAGAAGATCCCGAACACCAGCAACGTGATCGCGAACAGCACCGCGGCCATCCCCATCGTCCTGCGTACGATGAACGCCAGCACGCTACTTCCCTATCCTCAGCTTGGCGCGCGGGTCGAGCGCGTCGCGCACGCCGTCCCCCAGCACGTTCAGGGCCAGCACCGTGAGCACGATCATCACGCCCGGTGCGATCGCGACGATCGGCCGGGTGTAGAGCAGCTGCTGGCCGTCGTCGATCACCGTGCCCCAGCTGGCGTTGGGCGGCTGGACGCCGATCGAGAGGTAGGAGAGGGCTGACTCGGTGAGGATCGTGGTCGCAATCATCAGCGGCAGCAGCACGATCACGGTCGAGATCACGTTGGGCAGGATCTCGCGGAACATCAGCCGCCAGTTGGAGGCACCAAGGGCGGTCGCCGCCTCGATGAACTCCTTCTCACGGATCGAGAGTACGGCGCCACGGATCGGCCGCGCGACGTAGGGCACGTAGACGCCGCCGATGATCAGCGTCGGCAGCCACAGGCTCTGAGCCTGGATGTGGATCGGCCCCAGCGCCAGCCCGTTGGGCGCCGTCAGCAGCACCGTTCCGACCGAGATCGCGAGCAGGAAGACCGGAAACGCCCAGATGAGGTCCATCGTGCGCGACAGGATGCCGTCGGTGATGCCGCCGAAGAAGCCCGCCAAGAGGCCCACGATCGTGGCCACCAGGCACGCGATCACAGCCGATCCGATCCCGACCAAGAGCGAGCTGCGCCCGCCGTACAGCACGCGGGACATCACGTCACGGCCCTGGTTGTCGGCGCCCAGGAGGTAGTTGCCGTGCCAGGTCGGTCCGATCGGCGTCTCGCCCAGCTTCAGCACGCCGCCGCCCTGCTGGAGGATCGGCACGCGCTTGCCGTTGATGACGGTGGTGCCGTTGAGGTTGTTGACGAACGGATCGGTATGCGCGATGTGATCGGCGTACAGCGGCGCCGCGAAGGACACCAACACGATCAGCAGGAACAGCACCAGCGCCGCCAGCGCGAGCCGGTCTCGCAGCAGCCGCCTGCCGGCCAGAGCCCAGGGGCTCCGGCCGGCGACGTGTTCCTCAGCCTGGTCCTGATGAAGCTGTTCGGCGACGATCTGCGACACGCCCGTTCTGCCGGATCCGGTGTCCTACTTGACCGACAGGTGGGAGAGCAACATGTACCACTGCGGGCTCCAGGCGTAGCCCTTGACCCTCTTGGACACGAAGTCGATCAGCTTGGGGTTGAACAGCTGCACCATCGGCGCAAGGTCCGCCACCTGCTGGTCGATCTTCGCCCAGGCTTGGTTGGCACCGGTCGGGTCGGTCTCGCCCTGGGTCAGCGCGGCGTTCATCTCGGCCTGGATCGTCTTGTCGCAGAATCCCGAGATGTTCGGGCTGGCGTCGCTGTGGGGATGGAACCCGGGGCAGCCAAACAGCACGTTCAGGAAGTCGGATGCGGCCGGGTAGTCCTGGTACCACTGCGAGTAGCCAACCTGGACGTTGTTGTCCGAGTTCTGGATGTAGCCGTACTGGATGCCGCCCGCCAGCAGCTTGGCGCTGGCGTTGTAGCCGATCGCGTTCAGGTCATTCACCATCTGCTCGGCGATCGCCTTGCCGACCTCGTCCGTGGTGCCGACCACGGAAACCTTCGCACCCTTGGTGCCTGACTCGGCAACCAGCTGCTTCGCCTTGGCCAGGTCGGGCCCGTGCCAGGCGCCGTCCCCGGGATTGGTCGTGTACGGGCAGTACGGCTTGTAGCCCGGGAAGTTCGGCGGCAGCACCTGGCAGGTGGGCACCGCCAGCGATGGCCCGCCGTAGATCTTCACATAGGCGTTGCGGTCGGCTGCGAAGTTGATCGCCTGTCGCGCCTTGAGGTTGTTGAAGGGCGGGATGTTGACGTTCAGCGCAAAGTAGAACTCGGCCGTCAGCGGGTTCACGTGTACCTGGCTCGCGTACTGCGTGCTGAGCTCGTTCAGCCGGTCAGACGGCGGCGGGTCGAATACCCAGTCGGCCTGGCCGTTCTCGACCTGCGTCACCTCGGCCTCCACGGTCAGCCCGAACTTGTAGTCGATCTCGTCGACCATGCCGTCCGGCTGGGTGGCGGCGTTCCACACCTTGAAGAAGGGGTTGCGCACCAGAATGGCCTCGTGCTGGGGGTCGTACGACTTCCACATGTAGGGGCCGGTGCCCGGCGGTGGGTTGTTGCCGAGGTCCTTCAACGACGTGTTGCCGGGCACCGCCAGTGCGAACGGCAGCGACAGCTTGTAGAGGAACTCGGGATCGGGAGCGGTCAGGTTGAACGTCACGGTGCCGGCCGCGTCGTCGGTCACGACGCCCTTGGAGAGGTCGCACGTGGCGGCGTTCTTGAGGCATGCGCTCGCGCCGAGGATGCCGCTGTAGAAGCCGTTGGCGGGGCCCGGCACCGTGAACTGGCGCGTCATCACGGTGACGAAGTCGCTGGCCTTGAGCGGGGTGCCGTCCGAGTACTTGATGCCCGGCCGCAGCGTGAAGGTGTAGGTCTTCCCGCCGTTGGTGGGCTGGGGGATCGCGGTTGCGAGGTCGGGCAGGAGCTGGGTGCCGGCGGAGCCGCCGGCCGATCGGAACTGCACGAGACCGTCGTAGGTGATGATCAGCAGCTGCCACTCCTGGAGCGTGTAGTTCTTGGCCGGATCAGCCGGGCCCCAGTTGGAGTTGGCGAGCAGGGTCAGCGTGCCACCGCGCCCGCCGGCCGACGACGTGCTGCCGCCGCTGCTGTTCGCGCTTGAGCCGCCGCCACACGCGGTTGCGGTCATCGCGATGATCAGGGCTGTCGTGGTCAGCAGGCTGCGAGTGCGCATCTTGGTCCTTTCACGAGCGTTAGCCGTCGAGGGCGCCGATGGTACCTGACTCCGGTTGTGTCCGCTACGACGTCGGCGGGGGACGGTTCGATGGCCGGAGCGGTAGGATCGCGTGCGCTGGGGCGCAGCCGCACATGATGGTTGGCCCCCCTTGCGGGTGTCAACGGCCACCAACTCGACCAGGAGGTACGAGATGTCCACCAAACCGACACTCGACGCCGATGGCGTCAAGACCCTGACCGATACCGTCTCGGGAGAGGTGCTGCTGCCGTCCCACGCCGGTTACGACGAGGCGCGGCGCGTGCACAACGGGTTGATCGACCGCCGCCCGGCGGTGATCGCGCGCTGTCGCACCACCGATGACGTGGTGGCCGCGGTGCGATTCGCCACCCGGGCCGGGCTCGAGATATCGGTGCGCGGCGGCGGTCACAACGTGGCCGGTCGAAGCGTCGCCGAGGCCGGTCTGATGATCGACCTGTCCGGCATGCGGGCGGTCGAGGTCGATCCGACGGCCGGCACGGCCCGTGTCGAGGGAGGCGCGTTGTGGAACGACGTCAACGAGGCGGCGGCCCAGCACGGGCTGGCGGTGACCGGCGGCGCGATCTCCAACACCGGCGTGGGCGGCTACACGCTGGGCGGCGGGCTGGGGTGGCTGATGGCGACCCAAGGGCTCGCGGCCGACAACCTGACCGGCGTCGAGCTGGTGACGGCGGACGGCTCTGTGCTCGAGGTCAGCGACGCCTCCCACCCCGATCTGATGTGGGCGCTCCGCGGCGGCGGCGGCAACTTCGGCGTCGCGGCCTCCCTGACGTTCCGGCTGCGACCGGTCGCGACCATCGTCGGCGGGCTGATCGCCCATCCGATCGAGGCAGGCGGCGAGATGCTGCGCTTCTACCGTGACGCGGTCGAGAACCTGCCCGACGAGCTGACGGTGTTCGCCGGGCTGGTGCACGCACCGGACGGCTCGGGGCACAAGCTGGCGGCGATGATCGTGTTCCACACCGATCCCGACCGCGCCGACGCCGACCTGGCGCCCTTCCTCGGCTTCGGCTCGCCGCTGATGGTTCAGGTTGGCCCGATGCCCTACCCCGCGATGAACCGGATCCTCGACGATGGCTACCCAAAGGGTGCGCTCAACTACTGGCTGTCGAGCTTCACGCGTGACCTGTCGGACGAGCTGATCGAGACGGCCGTGCGGCGGTTCGAATCGATCCCCTCACCGATGTCGGTGATCCTGTTCGAGCACTTCCACGGCGCCGTGACTCGGATCGATCCCACTGCGACCGCGGTGCCTCACCGCGAGCAGGGGTTCAACCTGCTGCTGCCGTCGGAGTGGCTCGACCCCGCCGACACGGTCAAGAACATCGCCTGGACGAAGGACACCTACGCCGCCGTGTCTGAGCATCTGGCCGCCGGGCGCTGGCTGAACTACCTCGGGGACGACCAGGCGGACGAGGCCATCCGCGCTGCGTACGGCCCAAACTTCGAGCGGCTGCGCGAGGTCAAGCGGCGCTACGACCCGGGCAACGTCTTCCACCTCAACCACAACATCCGGCCCTAGACAGCAACGTTGCGCCGGTGCCCGTCCGGCTCACCGCCAGGGCGGGCACCCGCGCGATCATCCGTCGGCGCGCTGCGCTGATCCGGCTTTCCAGCACCGCGCGGCGCGTGTTGCTTTGAGAATCCGCGACCAAGTAGCGTAAGGCGATGCGAAAACTCCAGAGCCAGGGCGTCCACCACATCACGATCACCGGCGCCGATCGCCAGACCTCGATCGACTTCTGGGAGGGCGTGCTGGGCATGCCGTTCGTTTTCGAGCAGCCGAACCTGGACAACGAGATGGAGAGCCACCTGTACTTCGATCCCGGCGACGGGCGGCTGATCACGATCTTCACGAACGAGACGCGCACGCCTGATCCGCGGCGCACGCCGATCGAGCCGGGCTGTGTCCACCACGTCGCCTTCTCGCTCTCGCAGGCAACGTTCCACCAGGCGGTGGAGCGGCTGGACGAGCGCGGCATCTCACACAGCGGCGTCAAGGATCGCGGCTTCATGGACTCGATCTACTTCTCCGACCCGCTCGGTCTGCTGATCGAGCTTGCCTCGTACCGCTTCGAGCCGCCGTTCGGGTTCACCCACGCCGACGTGCTGCTGGAGGCACATCGGCTGCGGGTGGCGCGCGGCGGCTACAACATCGATCAGGCCCACCTCGCCGATGCCATCGAGGCCATGGTTGGGCGGTCGCGAGCCTCACTGTCGGACGATCGATCGCCGAAGGATCCCTACTAGCGCGCCCCGCCGCGCCGCGCCCCGGAGCCATGGAGCTTGACATGGTCGAACTCACGCCCACCATCCTCAAGCCCTCGCAGCCGGCCTGACCGGCAGGGATGTTCAGCGAGCCGCAGGATCTCGACCGGGCAGCGCTCGCGCACGCGCTGGAGCGTCATTGGGACATCGCCGGCGTGCGGCTGGAGTACCTGCCGATCGGTTTCGGCGCCCATCACTGGCGGGCGTCCGGCGGCGATGGGTCGCGGTGGTTCGTGTCCGCGGACGACCTGCGAGCGGGGCACCACTCCGGGCGGGCTCCCGATCAGGTGTTCGCACTGCTCGATCGCGCCTTTCGAACGGCGGTCGCGCTGCACGACGAGGCCGGACTGGAGTTCGTGCTCGCGCCGGTCCCGTCTGATGACGGAGCGGTGCTGCGCCGTCTCGACCCACGGTACGCGATCCGCGTCGAGGGGTTCGTCGATGGCTGGGCCGCCCAGTCGGGAGAGTACGAACACGCGGATGACCGGCGCAGGGTGGCGACGTTGGTCGGCCGCCTGCACGATGGAACTGCCGACCGGTCTTCCCAGTCGCGAGGACTTCGTGCTACCGGGACGCGAGGTGCTCGAGGAGGCCTTCCGCCACCTCGACAGCGCCTGGCCCGGCGGGCCGTTCGCCGAGCCGGCCCGTGAGCTGCTGCGATCGCATGCGGCCCGGGTTCAGGAGCGACTGCGTGCGTATGATCAGCTCAAAGGGAGAGCGATCCACGAGCAGGATGCGTGGTTCGTCACCCATGGAGAGCCGCACAGCGCGATCGTGATCCGGCAGGCGGACGGCGGCATGCGGCTGGTGGACTGGGATACGACGCTGGTCGCTCCCCGAGAGCGCGACCTGTGGATGGTGCTGGACGATCAGATGACGGGCTGGGTCGAGTATCTCGAGGCGACCGGGCGAGTTCGGCTCAGCGAGGAGATGCTCGGTCTGTATCGGGAGCGGTGGGCGCTGGCCGAAATCTGCATCGACGTGGCCGAGTTCCGGCGACCGCACCAGGACACGGAGGACATGCGCGTCTCCTGGCAGGAGCTTGTCGAGTACCTGGCGTGACCAGATCACCCATCGCAGAATCAGAGTCCGGTCACAGGAAGGGGCGCCCAGGGCACCCCTTCCTGTGAGTCGTGATCTCGCCGGCCGGCTCCGAGCTCAGCCGCAACCCGAGTTGTCGCCGCAGTCGCGGCAGGTGTAACACGCGCCGGTGCGCACCTTGCGGCCACCGCACTTGGCGCACTCAACGGCGTCCTCCCAGGCGTTGAACAGCGCCGTCTGGCCGGCGGTGGGAGGGGTGACCACGGCTGAGTCGGAGTCGCCGTCTGCGGCTGGAGTCGAGTAGCTCTCGGCCATCCGGTCGCGCACGGCCTGGCTCATGATGCCGAGGTTGGCCTGCGACTCGGTGTCCAGGAAGCGCTTGCCCATCCATCGGAAGATGTAGTCCGGGATCGACTTCGCCACCCGGATGTCCGGGTCGTTGGTGAGTCCGCTGGGCTCGAACCGCATGTGCGCGAACTTCGAGACGAACACCTCCAGCGGCACGCCGTACTGGATGCCGACCGAGACGGCGATCATGAACGCGTTCATCAGTCCGGCCAGCGTCGTGCCGTCCTTGGCGATGTCGACGAAGATGTCGCCGGGATCGCCCTCGGGGAACAGGCCGACGTGGATGTAGCCCTCGTACTCGCCGACCTTGAACTTGCGGCCGATCTCCTGCCGCTCGATCGGCATCACCCGCCGCTGCGGCTTGGCAGCGATCAGCTCGGGCGCTTTCTCCTTGCTGGACAGCGGCTGGGCGACCTTGCAGCCGTCGCGATAGATCGCGATCGCCTTCACGCCAAGCTTCCAGGCGTCGACGTAGAGGCCGGCCACGTCGTCCACCGTGACATCGTTCGGCAGGTTGACGGTCTTCGAGATCGCTCCCGAGATGAAGGGCTGCACCGAGGCCATCATCTTGACGTGCCCCATGTGGTGGATCGCCCGGTCGCCGACGGCGACGTCGAACACCGGGATGTGCTCGGCCTTGAAGCCGGGCGCACCGATCACCGTGTTGTGCTCGTTGACGTACGCCACGATCTGGTCGATCTCGTGCGGCGCGTAGCCCATCTGCGAGAGCGCGGTGGGCACCGTCTGGTTGACGATCGTGATGTCGCCGCCGCCCACGAGCTTCTTCGACTTGACCAGCGAGAAGTCCGGCTCGACCCCGGTTGTGTCACAGTCCATCATGAAGCTGATGGTGCCGGTGGGAGCGAGCACCGTGGCCTGGGCGTTGCGGTAGCCGTTGACCTCGCCCACCGCGAGCGCCTCATCCCATGCCTTGCGGGCTGCCGTCATCATCTCGTCCGGCACGATGCCGGAGTCGATGTTGGCCACCGCCGCGCGGTGCTTTCGGATCACGCGCAGCATCGCGTCGGCGTTCTTGCCGTACTCCTGGAACGGCCCGATGCGGCCGGCCATCTCGGCCGACTTTCGATATGCCCGGCCGGTCATGATGGCGGTGATGGCGGCCGCGTACGCACGACCCTCGTCCGAGTCGTAGGGCAGGCCGCGCGCCATCAGCAGCGCGCCCAGGTTGGCGTAGCCCAGGCCCAGCTGGCGCATCGCGTTCGCGTTGCGTGTGATCTCCTCGGTTGGGTAGCTGGAGTTGGAGACCAGGATCTCCTGTGCCATCAGGATCACGTCCACCGCCCGCTCGAACTTCTCGACCTGAAACTCGAGCGTCTCTGGGTCGCGGAACTTCATCAGGTTGAGGCTGGCGAGGTTGCAGGCCGAGTTGTCGACGTGGAGGTACTCCGAGCACGGGTTGCTGGCGTTGATGCGGCCGCTGGCGGGACACGTGTGCCAATCGTTCATGGTCGTGTCGTAGTGCATGCCGGGATCGGCGCACTTCCAGGCCGCCTCCGAGATCTGGTGCATCAGGTCGCGGGCGCGCAGCGTGTGGACGACCGAGCCATCGGTGCGGGCGGTCAGATTCCACTCCTGGTCATCGATTACTGCCCGCATGAACTCGTCGGTCACGCGCACCGAGTTGTTGGCGTTTTGGTACTGGATCGAAGCCCAGTCGGGTGAGTCGAGGCTCATGTCGTAGCCGGCCGCCTGCAGCACGCGGGCCTTCTCCTCCTCGTGCTGCTTGCACCAGATGAACTCCTCGATGTCGGGGTGGTCGACGTTCAGCACGACCATCTTGGCCGCACGCCGCGTCTTGCCGCCCGACTTGATCGTGCCGGCCGAGGCGTCGGCGCCGCGCATGAACGAGACCGGCCCGGATGCGTAGCCGCCCTTGGAGAGCTGCTCCTTGGATGAGCGCAGCTTGGACAGGTTGATGCCCGAGCCGGAGCCGCCGCGGAACACGCGCCCCTCCTTTGTGATCCAGTCCAGGATCGAGTCCATCGAATCCTCGACCGAGAGAATGAAGCAGGCCGAGCACTGCGGGTGCTCCTCGAAGCCGACGTTGAACCACACCGGCGAGTTGAAGGCGACCATCTGGTGCAGCAGCAGGTGCGTCAGCTCGTCGTGGAAGGTGTCGGCCTCGGCCTGGTCGATGAAGTAGCCGTCCTTGACACCCCAGGCCGTGACCGTGTCGGCGACGCGGCCGATCATCTGGCGCACGGAGCGCTCGCGCTGGGGCGTGTTGAGCTTGCCGCGGAAGTACTTCTGGGCCACGATGTTGGTGGCGGTCTGCGACCAGAACGAGGGGAAATCCACGTCCTTCTGCTCGAATGAGGGGCCGTTCTTGCCGGGGATCAGCGCCGTGCGCGTCTCCCACTCGACCGCCTCGAACGGGTCGACTCCCTCGTGCGTGAAGTACCGCTCCACGCCGATCGATAGGTCGTCCCTGCCCTCGAGCACGTGGGTTTCTGCCGGGTTCTCAGTCGTCGCCATTCCGCTCTCCTTCGCCTCAGGTTCTCTTGTGAATACTAGCGAACTGGTGTTCGCTGTGCAGGTGTCTTTCTGGTGGCTGGACGTCGCTTGCGCTCCTCCAGCCGGGCCAGCTCGCGCTCGAACTCGGCCACGCTCTGGAAGTCGCGGTAGACGGACGCGAAACGCACGTAGGCCACTCGATCGAGCTCGCGCAGCTCCGCCAGCGCCTCGTCTCCGATCTGGCTGGACGCGACCTCGTCGCGGACGCCGTTTCGTAGCCGTGCCTCGATTGTGACCGCCGCCCGCTCGATCTCCTCCAGCGCCACCGGCCGCTTGACGCATGCTCGCACCAGCCCGTCCATCAGCTTGCGGCGATCGAACGGCTGGCGGGCGCCGTCACGCTTGACAACGAACAGCGACGCCTCCTCGGTGCGCTCGAAGGTGGTGAACCGCTGGCTGCACACGAGACACTCGCGACGGCGCCGGATGGTGCCCCGGCCGGCGACCCGTGAGTCGACGACCTTGGTCTCTCCATGCTCGCAGAAGGGGCAGTTCACGTCGTCGGCTCGATTCTAGATATTGGGGTCATCTCCTCCTCCAACCACAACATGTGGTGGATTTCTCCGTTCGGAGTGACCGCGGGCTAGGTATTCTGGACCCTCGCTCGGACGGATGCGGCCACCTGCCGGTATGCAGGAAGAATGCCCGCCCGCTCGTCCGGCTCAGGCCTGCAGCAGCTCACCGACGGTGACGCAGCGGTAGCCAAGGCGGTCGATCTGGGGCAGCGCGATCCGCAGCGCGTCGACGGTCGGTGTGCGGTCGGCGGGAGTCGACGTGATCCGTGGCCAGCCGTCGTGCAGGTCGACGATCGCTCCCGGCGCGAGCCCCTCGACGATGATCTCGGCGATCGCCGCCGGATCGCGCTCGAGCCAGTCCGAGGGATCGACCGACCACAGCACGGTGGTGGGCAGCATCCGCGCCTCGGCGATGCGGGCGCAGCGCAGCGCGTCCTCGCCGTACGGCGGCCGGAACAGCTCAGGCGTGTGGCCGAGCAACCGTTGGCAGCGGGCGATGTCGTGGGCCAGCTCGTCATCGGTGCAGTTCATCGCGTGCGGATGGCTGAACGTGTGGTTGCCGACCTGGTGGCCCTCGGCCAGCGTGCGGGCCAGGATCTCCTCGCGCCCCTCCACCGACTCGCCCAGCACGAAGAAGGTGCCGCGGCCGTCATGCTCGCGCAGCAGGTCGAGGATGGCAGGCGTCTGCGGCGAGGGGCCGTCGTCGAACGTCAGCGCCACCAGTGGTTCGGTCAGGTCGTCGCGCGACCGGACGATCATGGGTGCAGCGAGGCGAGCGTCGCCCGCAGGCCGTCCGCCATCGCTGTCGACGGCTGCCAGTCCAGCTCGCGGGCGGCAAGTGAGCAGTCGAGGCAGCTGCGGTCGAGCTCTCCCAGCCGGGCGGGGCGATGCTCGGGCGAAACGGCGGTGCCGGCCGCCGACTGGCAGGCCGCCAGCAGGTCGACCACGTTCGTCTCGGTCTGGGTACCGATGTTGAACGCCGGCTGCGCCCCCTGGTAGGCGAGCGCGGCCAGGTTCGCCGATACCACGTCGCCGACGTAGACGTAGTCGCGGGTCTGGCTGCCGTCACCGAAGATCAGCGGCGTGCCGCCGGAGGTCAGGCGGCCGAAGAAGATCGCTACCACGCCGGCCTCGCCGTGAGGATCCTGGCGCGGGCCGTACACGTTGCCGTAGCGCAACACGACGTGCCGGCTGCCGTAGAGCCGGTTGAACAGGCTGAGGTACTGCTCCGCGCACAGCTTCGAGATGCCGTAGGGCGACATCGCCAGCGCCGGGGTCGTCTCGGCAGAGGGGATCGTCTCGGCCTCGCCGTACAGCGCGCCGCCGGTGGACGAGAAGACCACCCGCGCGTCGCACGACCGTGCCGACTCCAGCACCTGGATCGTGCCGCGTACGTTCACGTCGGCATCGAACAGCGGGTCGTCCACCGAGACGCGCACGTCCGCTTGCGCCGCCAGGTGGAAGACGGCCTGCGGTCGCACCTCGTCGAACAGCGCTCGCATGGCGTCGCTGTCGCGGATGTCGATCTCGCGCAGGTCGGCGCCGGCCGGTACGCGGTCGCGGCGCCCGCTGCCCATGTTGTCGACGATGACAACCCGGTCGCCGCGAACCAGCAGTGCATCCGCGATGTGCGATCCGATAAAGCCCGCTCCGCCGGTGACGATGGCGTCCATGACCCGGCAGGATAGAGGCTTCGCCCGATTCTCCGCGCAGCGATCGAGCGCTGCGTCCCGGGGAGCTACGCGGCGGCTTCGGCGGATCCGGCGTCGAGCCGCTCCACCTCGACCGCCTTCTCGCCGGTCAGCACCAGCCGGCCGGTGAACGGCCCTTGGCGGTCGCGGAACTCGAGCGGCCCGGTGCTGCCCTTCTCGATCACCAGCTTCGCCTCGTCTGGGGTGATCTCCCTGCCCTTGAGCGACTTCCAGATCACGAACCCGCAGCCGGGGTTCTTCTTGCTCTTCCACGACGAGCAGCCGTAGGCTCGGCTGTTGCCGCGGATCTCGCCGCCGCAGCGGGGGCAGGTCGCGATCGTCTCACGCACCACCTTGACCGCCGACCGCACCAGCGGCGCGCCGTCCTCGCCCACGATCTGGGGCGTGTTGCCCTCGCCGATCACGAGCCGAGCGGGCTGCGGGCCGTCGGTCAGCGTCGCCTCGCCGTTCTCGAGCAGCGCGCGGACGTCCGGCTCGGTGACGGTGAAGCCCTTCTGCGTCTTCCAGATCGTGAAGCCGCAGCCCGGCTCGTCCTTGCTCTTCCACGAGGTACAGCCGAACGCCTTGCGGTTCTCCTTGATCTCGCCGTCGCCGTTCGGGCAGGGGCCGATGGCGCCGGTCAGCGGCGCGCCGTCCTCGCCCACGATCTGGGGCGTGTTGCCCTCGGCCAGCACCAGCCTGGCCGGCCGTGGCCCCTCCAGCGTCGCCGCGCCGTCCTCGAGCAGCGCGCGCACGTCGTCGGCGGTGATGATGAAGCCGGCCTGTGTCTTCCAGACGGTGAAGCCGCAGCCGGGCTCCTTCTTGCTCCTGAACGACGAGCAGCCGAAGGCGGCTCGATTCTCCTTGATCTCACCGTCACCGTTGGGGCAGGCGCCGAGCATCAGCGCCTGAGCCACCGGCACGCCCTGCTCGTCCACGATCTGCGGGCTGTTTCCCTCGGCCAGCACCAGCCGGGCCGGCGCGGGGCCGTCCAGCTGGGCCTCACCACCGGCCAGCAGTGCGGCCACCTGTTCGCGGGTGATCGCGTAGCCGGCCTGTGTCTTCCAGATCGTGAAGCCGCAGCCGGGCTCCTTCTTGCTCTGGTAGGAGGAGCAGCCGTACGCCGCCCGGTTCTCGCGGATCTCCCCGTCACCGTTCGGGCAGTCGCCCAGCGACTCGCTGCGGATTCCGCGGAAGTACTCCACCAGCTCTTCGGTGAAGTGGGCGATGTCGGCCATGAATGCAGACCGCTCGCTCTTGCCGTGCTCGATCTCGGACAGCCGCTTCTCCCATGACCCGGTCAGCTCGGCGGACGTCAGCGCGTGCGAGCCCAGCAGCTCGATCGTCTGGCGGCCCTTCGCTGTCGCCACCAGCGCCTTGCCCTCACGCTCGATGTAGCCGACCGAGAGCAGCCGCTCGATCGTGTCGGCGCGGGTGGCCGGCGTGCCCAGGCCGCTCTCCTTCATCGCCTCGCGCAGCTCGTCGTCATCGATCAACTTGCCGGCCGTCTCCATCGCGCCCAGCAGCGACGCCTCGGAGTACCGGCCCGGCGGCTTGGTCTGCTTCTCGAGCACCTCGGCAGCCACGCAGCTGCCGCGCTCACCGTCGTCGATCCGTGGCAGCGCCTGCTCGCGCTCGTCGTCGTCCGCGGCGGCCGCCTCGCCGTCGATGGGCTCGTCGCCGAAGGCCGGCCCGCGCCAGCCGGCCTCGAGCAGCCGCTTCCCCTTGGTGCGGAAGCGGGCGCCGCCCGCCTCGGTCACCACCTCGGTGTCCTCGAACCGTGCGTCGGGGTGGAAGACGGCCAGGAACCGGCGGCAGACCAGGTCGAACACGCGCCGGTCGTCGTTGGAGAGCTCGCCGCGCGGCAGGTCGCCGGTGGGGATGATCGCGTGGTGGTCGTCGACCTTGCCGTCGTTGACAACGCGGGCCAGCGGCAGCACGTCCAGCGACTGCACGTACTGGGCGTGCGGCCGGTAGGCGGCGACGGCGGCCAGCGCGCCGGCGATCGGCTTCAGGCGCGGGATCTGATCCTTGGGTAGGAACTGCGAGCGGGTGCGCGGATAGGTGATCACTGCACCGTTTGACGAGCCCTCATACAGCCGCTGGGCGGCCGCCAGGGTGCGCTGGGCCGACATGCCGAAGCGGCTGTTGGCCTCGCGCTGCAGGCTGGTCAGGTCGTAGAGCAGGGGCGGTCGCGTCTTTCGCTCGCTGCGCTTGACGGAGATCACCGCTGAGTCGGCGCCCGAGGCGGCGGTCGCGACGGCGTCGGCCCGTTCGCGCTCCGCGGTACGGTCGTCCTTGCCCTCGAACCAGCGGCCCGTGTAGGCTCGCTGCTCGTCCAGTTGGAAGCGGGCGTCGACCTGGAAGTACGTCTCGGGCACGAACGCGTCGATCTCGAGGTCGCGGCGCACGATCAGCGCCAGCGTCGGCGTCTGCACCCGGCCCAGCGAGACGACGCCGTCCAGGCGGCCGACCTTGGTCGCGGCGCGGGTGCCGTTCATGCCCACCAGCCAGTCGGCCTCGCCGCGCGATCGGGCGGCGTCGGTCAGCGGCGCCATCTCCTCGCCCTCGCGCAGGTGCTCGAAGCCTTGGCGGATCGCCTCCTTGGTCATCGACGACACCCACAGTCGCTGCACCGGCCTGGTAACGCCCAGAAGGTCATGGATGTAGGCGAAGATCAGCTCGCCCTCGCGGCCGGCGTCGCAGCCGTTGACGATCCGGTCGACGTCCTTGCGCTTGACCAGCTTGCGCAGCACGTCGAGCTGCTTCTTGCCGCGACCCTCGATCGGCTTCAGCGAGAACTGTTCCGGGATGATCGGCAGCCGGTTGAGCGACCACAGCCGGTACTTGGCGTCGTAGTCCTCCGGTTCGGCCAGCTCGACCAGGTGGCCCACCGCCCACGAGACGACGTGGTTGTCGGACTCCAGATAGTCGCCGTGGGTCGTGAAGCTGCCGCCCAATGCCGAGGCGTAGTCCTTGCCGACCGACGGTTTCTCCGCTATGACGAGTGTCTTTCCCATTCGCGGCGAGAGAGTAGCACTGTCAAACCGCACAGATTGGGGCTAAATCCGCCCCGACTACGTCGGGATTCTGTCACGCGGGAGGGTTACTGTCCGCCGATCCGCCGGCGTCGACCGGTAGCATCCACCGCGATGTTCATCTCCTTCGAGGGCCTCGACGGCTGCGGCAAGACGACCCAGGCCGCGATGTTGGCGGACGCCCTGGAGCGTGAGGGCCGGGAGGTGGTGCGCGTCCGCGAGCCGGGTGGAACCGCCACCGGCGAGCGGATCCGCGAGCTGCTGCTCGACCCCGTCGCCTCGATCGCGCCGGCGGCCGAGGCGCTGCTGTATGCGGCCGCCCGGGCTCAGCTGGTCGATCAGGTGATCGCTCCGGCGCTGGCCCGTGGCGCGACGGTGGTGGCCGATCGGTTCATCGACTCCTCGCTGGCCTACCAGGGAGTCGCCCGCGGCCTCGGCATCGATCGCATCCTTGCCGTGAACGAGCTCGCCACCGGGGGCGTGATGCCGGATCGGACGCTGCTGCTGCGGCTGACGCCGGACGAGGCCGCCCGTCGGGTGGGTGGTTCGCCCGACCGGATCGAGGCCGAGCGGGAGGGGTTCCATCGCCGGGTGGCCGATGGGTTCGACCAGGCTGCTCGGCGGTTTTCCGATCGTATCCGGGTGGTGGATGCCTCCGGGCCACCGCGCGAGGTGCTGGTGCGGATCCGGGAGGCGGTGGGGCTGTGAGCGGGCCCTTCGACGGCCTGCCGGCCCAGCCCGAGGCTGAGCGGCTGCTCTCACTTGCGCTCGAGCAGCCCGGGCACGCATATCTGTTCAGTGGCCCGCGGGGCGCCGGCAAGCGCCGCTACGCGGCCCGGTTCGCAGCCGGGCTGCTGGGCGCACGGCTGGCGCGGATCGAGAGCCGCGCTCACCCCGACCTGTTTGTGCTGGAGGCCGAGGGCGGCTCGATCCTGATCGAGCGGGCGCGCGAGCTGCGCCGCGACCTGCACATGCGCCCGTTCGAGTGCGACCGGCGCGTGTATCTGATCCTGGACGCGCACCTGATGCGCGCCGACAGCGCCAACGCGCTGCTGAAGTCGCTCGAGGAGCCGCCGTCCTACGCGGTGTTCGTGCTGGTGTCAGACAGCGCCGAGAAGATGCTGGGCACGATCCGCTCCCGCGTCACCGCGGTGCCGTTCCGGCGCCTGGCCACCGCCGACCTTGCCGCCGACGTCGGCGATCCGGTGGCGGCACGGGCGGCGTTGGGCGACCTCGACCGGGCCGAGCGGCTGGCGTCGGAACCGGCCGCAGCCGAGCGACGCCGCACCTACCTCGCGCTGGCGAGAGCCAGCCGAGTGGACTCCGCATTCGATGGCGCGGTCGCCGCCAAGACCGTGGTCGACGCCGCCCTCGAGCGGTCCGCTCAGGCACAGGCGCACGTGGAGCGAGAGGGCGCGGCGCTGCTGGAGGGAGTCCAGGACAAGCGGGAGCAAAAGGCGATCCAGAAGCGGGTCGATGAGCGAGCCAAACGCACCGCCCGGCGCGCCCAGCTGGAGGAGGTGCGGGAGGCTGTGGACGTGGTGGGCCTGTGGTACCGCGACCTGCTGGCCCAGGGGGTGGGAGCTCCAGAGGCAGTGATAAACTCGGATCTGGCCGGCGAGCTCGCCGGAGATGCCAGGGAACGATCGCCCGGCGATGCGATCCGTGCGGTCACCATCGTCTCCGATGTGCGCCGGTCGCTTGAGCTCAACGTTCAGCCGGCGCTTGCCGTGGAGGCGATGTTCCATCGACTGCGACAGGTTCCGGCAGGGAGATAGATAGATGGCGACTGTGGTCGGCGTCGTGTTCCAGCAGGGCGGCAAGGTGTACTCCTTCGACCCCGCGGGGCTCGAGCTGCACTGGGACGAGAACGTGATCTGCCAGACGGCTCGCGGCCGTGAGTTGGGCCGCGTTGTCGAGGCCAACCATGACGTGCCCGAGCACGAGCTGACGGGTGCGCTGAAACGGATCGTGCGGCGAGCGGCGCCCGACGACCACGAGCAGGTGCGCAAGAACCGCATCGAGGCCAAGCGCGGCATGCTGCTCTTCCGTGAGCTGGCGAAACGGCACTCGCTGCCGATCAAGCCGCTCTCGGCGGAGATGGTGTTCGACCAGAGCCGGATCGTGTTCTCGTACGGCAGCGAGGAGCGACTGGACACCCACGAGCTGCAGTCCGAGCTGGCAAAGCGCCTGAACCGCCGGGTCGAGGTGCGGGCGGTGGGGCCGCGGGAGGGTGCCCGCCTGTGCGGCGGCGGCGGCCTCTGCGGGCCGGTCAAGTGCTGCAACCGGTACCCGTCGCACGAGAGCCCGATCACGCTCAAGATGGCCAAGGAGCAGGATCTGCCGATGAACCCCGGCCGGATCACCGGGCTGTGCGGCAGGCTACGCTGCTGCTTGGCGTTCGAGCATCCGGTCTACAGATCGTTCCGGGATCGCGCGCCGGCGGTGGGGCGCAAGGTGACCACGCCGCACGGAAACGGCGTCGTTCGCAGCTACGAAGTGCTGCGGGACGCCTGCATGATCGCGATCGACGGCGAGCGAGAAGCGCTGGAAGTGAAACTCGACGACCTGGTGGAAGTGAGGGCATGAGCAAGTTCGCGTTCTGGGGTCCCGGGCGGGATCCGATGATGGAGCAGTTCCGGGCGCAGCTCGCCGACGAGTGGCGCAGTCGCGGCTACGAGTTCGATACGGCCGAGCAGCCCGATGCCGAGGTCGTGTTCAACTTCATCAATCCCGAGAAGCCGAGGCCGTTCCGCCGTCGCCAGCGCTCGACGTACGTCACGATCATCCACGCCGTGGCCGAGCCGCCGCTGGACATGCTGAAGTACGAGTACCCGCTGATGGTGCGCGGGCTGGCCAACCTCGGCATGCTGGTGGTTCCCGGCCACTCCTGCACCTTCGTGACGCCCGAGCGAGGCGTCTACTCGGTCCCCTACGGCGGTGACTTCGTCGAGTGGGTGCGGCAGATCGTCGACCGCATCACGCCGCTGGCCACCTCGCGGCTGGTGATCGACAACCGATTCGACGCCGACCTCGAGCCCGAGCTGTGGCAGGGCGACGAGCTGACCGAGAGCCTGTACCAGGCCGGCAAGCGGCTGGACGCGCTGGGCCTCCTGCCGGCGCCGTTCCCGCTGCACGAGATCGTGCCGGAGCGCGAGCTTCGCGCGATCAAGCGCATCTACGGCATCGGCGGCCTCTCCTACGGCAACCTCTCGGTGCGCAAGGACACGACCCGGTTTTGGATGAGCGCGTCGGGCGTGGACAAGGCGAACCTGCGGCAGGTCGGCAAGGATGTGCTGATGGTGAAGGACTACGAGCCCTCGACCGGCACAATGGTGCTCTCGGTGCCGCCGGACATCGAGCCGAACAGGGTCTCGGTGGACGCGATCGAGCACTGCATGATCTATCAGGAGCATCCCGAGGTGAACGCGATCGTGCACGTGCACGCCTGGATCCCCGGCATCCCCGCGACCGAATTCAACTACCCCTGCGGCACGGCCGAGCTGGCCGTTGCCGTGGCAGACATCATCCGCGACGAGCACCAGCCCTCGCAGGCGGTGGTGGGTCTCAAGAACCATGGCATCACGGTCACCGGCAGCAGTCTCGAGGACATCTTCGAGCGGATCGAGCCGGTCATCGAGGTGCAGGTTCCGATGATCGCGTAGCGCCCCGGCGCTGGCGACCGAGCTCGATGCGGTGCATCGTCTGCCATCCCTGCAAGAGATCGTGGCGGACGATCCACACCGCGTCGACGGCCGCGATGATGGGCAGGTGCTCGGCGACCGCTCGTTCGGCCCGCCCGAGCGCGCCCGGCTCGGCGGTGGAGGCGATCGTGAGGTGTGGGATCACGCGATCGTGTGCGCCGCCGAACGGCGGGTGGTGGGGAAAGCGCTGGACGATCGCGTCGATCATGGCCAGGATCGGCTCCGGCGGAGTGGGAGCGAGGAAGAGCACGGGCGGTGGGCCCTCGAATCGCCCGAAGCCTCGCAGCTCGATCACGAATGGCGCCACCGCCGCATGGAGCTCGTCGACGTGTTCGGGCAGTAGCAGCGCCTCATCGACGAATGGGTGGATCAGCGTGACGTGTGCCGGCATGCCGTCCGCGCCGTCGGCGGTGTGGAGCAGCCGCCAGGGAGCCACCGCTCGCTCTGCCGCCTCCATCGGGATCACGATCGCCGTCGCCGCCACCGGCCGATGCTACGCGGCGGGGAGGGCTCACGCGCGGGCCGCGCCTTTCGTGACCGATCCGTCCGTCTTTGTGCCGGCGGCCGGTTTGGGGTCAGACCCGTCTCACGGGCGGGCCGCGCCTTTCGTGACCGATCCGTGCGTCTTTGTGCCGGCGGCCGGTTTGGGGTCAGACCCCTCTCACGGGCGGGCCGCGCCTTTCGTGACCGATCCGTGCGTCCCTGTGCCGGCGGCCGGTTTGGGTCAGACCCCTCACCGGGGCATAGAGTGCGTTTCGTGACGGATCTGGGTGTTTCGGCGATCGAAGCGCGCGACCTGGTGGTCGTGCGAGGCGGCGACCCCGTGCTACCCGGCATCTCGCTCGACGTCATCGCCGGGCGCATCACCGGCCTGCTTGGCCCCAGCGGTTGCGGCAAGACGACCCTGATGCGCGCCATCGTCGGCGTGCAGCTGGTTCGCTCCGGCAGCGTCACCGTGCTGGGCGCTCCGGCCGGGTCGCGCTCGCTGCGGCGCCGCGTCGGTTACGTCACCCAGGCACCCTCCGTCTACGGGGATCTCTCGGTGCGCGAGAACCTGCGCTACTTCGCCCAGGTGCTGGGCGTCGACGACGACCGCGTGGCGCAGGTCACCGCCACCGTCGGGCTCGAGGGCGAGTCTGCCGCACGCGTAAGCCGCCTCTCCGGTGGTCAGCGGGCGCGCGTATCGCTGGCCACCGCCCTGCTCGGCTCACCCGAGCTGCTGGTGCTGGACGAGCCCACCGTCGGGCTCGATCCGGTTCTGCGCCGGGATCTGTGGAACACCTTTCGCGCGCTCGCCGATCGCGGGGCGACCCTGCTGGTATCCAGCCACGTGATGGAGGAGGCGGAGCGCTGCGACGATCTGGTGCTGATGCGCGACGGAGAGATCCTCGCCAGCGAGCCGCGCCCGGCGCTGCTCGAACGCACCGGCGCCGGCGACGTCGAGCGCGCCTTCCTCTCACTGGTCGAGGGACGGGACTCGTGAGCCCGCGGATCACGCTGGCAACGGCACGCCGGGTGCTGCTGCAGCTTCGCGGCGACCCCCGCACGATCGCGCTACTGGTGGTCGTGCCCTCGGCTCTGCTCGTGCTGATGCGGTTCGTGTTCGACGCCCAGCCGGCCGTCTTCCAGCGCGTCGGTGTGCCAATGGTCGGCATCTTCCCGCTCGTCTCGATGTTCCTTGTCACCTCGATCGCGATGCTCCGCGAGCGCACCACCGGCACGCTCGAGCGCCTGATGACGATGCCGCTGGCCAAGCTCGACATCCTGGTCGGCTACGGGCTGGCCTTCGCCCTGATGGGCGTGGTGCAGGCGGGCGTCGCCTCGGCAGTCGGCTTCGGCGCGCTCGGCCTGGACGTCGCCGGGCCGGTCTGGATGGTGGTGGCGCTGGCCGTGGCGAACGCCCTGCTCGGCATGGCGCTGGGCCTGTTCCTCTCGGCCTTCGCCTCCACCGAGTTCCAGGCCGTCCAGTTCATGCCCGCATTCCTGCTGCCCCAGCTGCTGCTGTGCGGCCTGATCGCGCCCCGCGAGAGCATGGGCCGGGCGTTGCGCTGGCTGTCGGACGTGCTGCCGATGAGCTACGCCTACGACGCGCTGTCGCGGGTCGCCGGCGACCAGCATCCCGGCCGGCGGGCGGCGCTCGATGCGGCGGTGGTGGCAGGCGCGGCCGCCGTGGCGCTGGCGTTGGGCGCGGCCACGCTGCGGCGGCGCACCGGATAGCATCCTGCCGCGTGACCGACGATGCTCGCGACCTGATGCAGGGCTTCCCGCCTGACCCGGAGGGGCTGGTCACGCTGGAGAACTGGACGTCGCCGCCGCACCTGCGGTGGGGATTCCTGCACACGCGCGAGCTGGTGCCGACCGCGCGCATCGGTCGCGGCGGCGCCGGCGCGTTCGAGCTCGAGCACCATCAGCGAGACCTGGGCTCCATCACGTTCGAGCCCCCGGGCGGCGGGCACATGACGGTGACCGAGATGCTCGACCAGACCAGCACCGACGGCTTCCTGGTGCTGCACCGGGGCCAGATCGTGACCGAGCACTACGGGAACGGACTCACCTCGTCGACCACCCACCTGCTGCAGTCGGTGTCCAAGTCGGTTGCCGGCACGGTGGCGGGCATCCTGGTCGGCCGCGGGCTGCTCGACCCCGAGCGCCCCGTCATCGAGTACCTCGAGGAGTTGGACGGCGGCAGCTTCGCGGGTGCGACGCTGCGCGACGTGCTCGACATGCGCACCGGCACTCGCTACGACGAGACCTACGACGACCCCGACTCGGATGTGCGGCTGACCGAGGAGATCTCGGGCTGGCGCCCGGCCCGCAAGGGGCTCAAGTTCGACAGCCTGTACCAGCAGATCGCCAGCCTTGGCAACGAGCGTGAGCACGGCCAGATGTTCGACTACCGCTCGATCCTGACCGACCTGCTGGGCTGGATCATGGAGCGGGCGACCGGCACGCCCTACGCCGAGCTGGTCAGCCGCGAGCTGTGGTCGCAGCTGGGCGCCGAGCACGACGCCGAGATCACGATCCGAAACGGCATCACGCTGCCGGACGGCGGCATGTGCGTGACGCTGCGCGACCTCGCCCGGTTCGGGCTGCTCAACCTGCGGGAGGGCCGGGTCGGCGATCGCCAGATCGTGCCCCGCGAGTGGGTGCTGGATAGCCGCCACGGCGATGAGGACTCTCGCCGAGCGTTCGCCAAGGGGGCACGTGCCGAGGAGAGGCCGGGTTGGCTGTACCGAAACCAGTGGTGGGTGATCGATCCCGATCGGGGCATCTCGACCGCGAGCGGCATCCACGGCCAGTACTGCTACATCAACCCGCCGGCCGACGTCGTCTGCGTCAAGCTGTCGAGTTGGCCGGACGCGCTCGACCTCGAGAAGGGCGGCCTCTGCCTGGCCGCCTTCGCGGCCATCGCCGCGGAGCTCTCGACCTAGATTCGCCAGTCAGTGGCGGCGGTAGCCGTCCGCGCGCATCCAGGCGATCGTGTCGGCCAGCGTCTCGTCCAGCGGCCGCGTGGTGAAGCCGAGTTCGTCGCGCGCCCGCTGGGCGCTGTAGAACCACCAGTAGGCCCCTGACCGCAGCTCGTTGTCGTCGACCGGCACAAGCCGGATACGCAGCGCCCGTGCCAGCCGCAGGCCGGGCGTCAGCGCGCCCACCGACGTCTTCACCTGCCAGTGCCGCCGGCCGGCCACGTCGCCCACGCGAGCGAAGAACTCGCGGTAGGGCAGGTTGCCCTCGTCGCTGGTGAGGATGTAGCGGTGACCGGCGACGCCGCGCCGCTCTGCCAGCAGGTGGCCGGCGACCACGTCGCGCACGTCGACGTACGAGAGCCCGCCGCGCACCACGAAGCGCAGCACGCCGCGCAGATACTCCTCGATCGGCCAGGACGAGACGCGGTGCACGTCGCCGGGGCCGAGCACGAAGCCCGGGTTGACGATCACGACGTCCATTCCCGCCTCCGCCGCCTCCAGCGCCAGCCGCTCCCCCAGCGCTTTTGACCGCGCGTAGCGGAAGTCGCCGCGGCCGTCGTCGCCGTCCAGCAGGAAGTGCTGCTCGCTGCGCGGATACTCAGGCGAGGCCGCCGGCCCCATCGCACCGACGCTGGACGTGTGGACGACGCGGCTCACGCCGGCGCGGGCGGCCGCGTCGAGCAGGTTCCTGGTGCCCTCGACGTTGACCTGCCGCAGCCGCAACTCGTCTGAGCTGCGGTGGCCGACGACACCCGCGAGGTGGAAGACGTGGCTGACCCCCTCGAGCGCCGGGGCCAGCGTCTCGGGGCGCGTGACGTCGCCCAGCACTGCCGATGCGCCGGTGCCGGCGAGGCGCTGTTCGGCGTCCCAGTGACGCACCAGCGCCCGCACCTCGCGGCCCTCGGCTCGCAGCGCGCGCACCAGCTCGACGCCCAGGTAGCCGGTCGCTCCGGTGACGAGAGTCAGCATGGGGGCGCACACTACCGGCTGGACGCCTGCGTTGGCGGGTACGGTTGGGCCGTGACCCGCAATCGCCTTTCCGTTGCCGCGCTCGGCGTCGCCGTGGGGCTGGTGCTGTCCGACTCATCGATCGTGATCCTCGCGCTGCCCTCGATCCTCGACCGCTTCCAGGTGCCGATTGATCACGTCGCCTGGGTGCTGACGTTGTTCAACCTCGTGTTGGCGGTGGTCGCTCTGCCCGCCGCCCACCTCGCACGGCGCTGGCCCGCGAGAGCGGTCTGCACCGTCGGGCTGATCGTGTTTGCGTCCGCCTCGCTGGCGTGCGCGCTCTCTCCCAGCTTCGCGTGGCTGCTGGCCGCGCGCGGGCTGCAGGCGGCCGGGGGCGCGTTCGCCGTCTGCTCGGCGCTCGAGCTGCTGGCCGCCACGCTGCAGTCGCAGCGGGTGGCGACCTCGGTGTGGGCTGCGGCGGGCGGACTGGGCGCGGCGGCCGGCCCGGCGGTCGGGGGCGCGTTGACCGACGTGATCAGCTGGAAGGCGATCTTCGTCGTCCAGGTGCCGCTGGCGCTGGCGGCCCTGGTGCTGCTGCCGCGCTCTGCGCGGATGTCAGTCGAGGATTCTGCGCCGGCGGGCCGACCCGCGATCGCGGCCAACCTGGCGCTCGCGCTGCTCTCGGCCGCGCTGACCGCGGCGCTGTTCCTGGTGGTGCTGTTGCTGATCAACGGCTGGGGGCACTCACCGCTGGCGGCCGCTGCGGTGGTGTCGGTGATGCCGCTGGCGGCGCTGGCGAGCTACCGACTGGTGCCGGATGCCGGCTCGCCTCAGCTGCGCGGCGCAGCCGGTGCGGTGCTGGTCGCCGGCGGCTTGGCGGCGCTGGCTCTGCTGCCCGGCGCGTCCTGGGTTTGGCTGGTCGCGCCGCAGGTCGCGATCGGCGTCGGGCTGGCATTGGCGATCGCCGCGCTGACCGAACACGCACTGGCCGGCCGCTCACCGCTGGCGATCCACGGCGGCTGGACGATCGCGTCCCGCCACGCCGGCGTCTGCCTCGGCCTGCTGCTGCTGACGCCGATCTTCACCGGCGACCTCGCCGACCAGCAGAACGCAGCCGAGCTGGCCGGCACCCGCATCATCCTCGCCTCCAAGCTGAGTCTCTCCCAAAAGCTCGAGCTCGGCACCGCCCTGGTCGGCCAGCTTCGTTCCGGCGCCATCACGCGCCCGCCCGACCTGCGGCCCGCGTTTCGCCCGCTGCCGCCTTCACCCGAGCTGCGGCGGCTGCAGGCCGCGATCCAGGATCAGGTCGATCGGGCGGTCACGCACGCCTTCGCCAACAGTTTTCTGGTGGCAGCGTTGCTGGCGCTGGCGGCGTCGCTGCCGCTGCTGTCACGACGGGTGCGGCGGTGAGCGGCCCGCTGCGGCTGCTGCTGGCGGCCGTCGTGGCGGCGGTGCTGCTGGTCGGCGTCTACGTCGCCGCGGGCGGCACCAGCTACCGGCCGGTAGCCGCCGCCGATCCCTGTCTGCCCCGCAGCTGGCCGGCGGTGCACGGCACCAGCCAGATCGCCGAGCAGGTGACGTATTCGGCGCTGGACGGCGCTGCCTGCAAGCTGGGCGTCTCGGGCGAGGAGCTGACGCTGGCATTCAGTAGCCGAGGCTCGTTGGACGAGTTCACCCGCGCGCATGGCCTGAGCACGGCAGAGGTCGATGCGGCCGCCCGCGTCGGCCTGCTGCGGGCGGTCGACGACGGCGAGCGAAGCGGCGCGTTCACCACGGTCGAGGCGTTCGTGCTGCGGCTGGCGGCCCGCAACGCTCCGGTCGACCGGCTGATCGCATATGTGCGGCAGCGGCTGGCCTGACTTCGCCGGTCAGGGCAGCGTCTGGCGCAGCTTGACCAGCGGCGCGAACAGGTCGCCGAGTCGCTCCACCCGCGCCAGCACGTCCGCCCAGCCGAACACCAGCCGCTGCGGGTCGCGATGCGAGACCGCTTGCTCGACCTCGTGCCACTCGAGCGGAGTCGAGACGGTCGGCTGCGGCAGCGCGCGAAGCGAGTAGACGCAGACGGTGGTCTTGCGGTAGTCGTTCTGGCTCCAGTCGAGCAGCACGCGGCCAGTGCGCAGCTCCTTGCGCATGTTGGAGACGACCAAGTCGCCCCGCTCCCCTTCCATCGAGCGGGCGAGGTCGCGCGCGAACGTCTTGGTGTCGTCGTATCCGACCGCCGTGTTGAGCGGCGCGTACAGCTGCAGCCCCTTGGAGCCGGACGTCTTCGGATAGCAGCGCAGGCCGTCGGCGGCCAGCCGTTCGCGCAGTAGCAGCGCTGCCTCGCAGCACTCGACGATGGTGGCGGGCGGGCCGGGGTCGAGGTCGAACACGATCATCGTCGGCCGGCGGGGGGTGCGGGCGCGGGCCAGCGACGTGTGCAGCTCGAGGTCGGCCAGGTTGGCCGCCCACAGCAGCGTGGGCAGCGAGTTGACGACCGTGTAGTTGATGTCGCGACCGTTGCCCTCGCTCCAGATCGGCACCGTCGTCACCCAGCCCGGGCGGTGCTTGGGAGACTCCTTCTGGTAGAAGTGCTCCTCGTCGACCCCGTTCGGGTAGCGCTTCATGGTCAGCGCGCGGCCGCGCAGGTGCGGCAGCAGTGCCGGAGCGATGGCGCGGTAGTAGGCGATCAGGTCGCCCTTGGTGAATCCCGCTTCGGGGTACAGCACCTTGTCGGGGTTGGTGATGCGCAGGCTGCGGCCGGACACGGTGATGGTGTGCTCGCTCACGCGTCCAGCTGCCCCACGTCGCACTCCCGCGGCGGCTTGTCGTCGCGAAAGCGCAGCAGCCGGGCGCCGTGGCGGATGCGGCCGTCGCTGGTGTGGTCGATCTGCACCTCGGCCACAAGCTCCCTGCGCAGCTCGCGCCAGCCGGCGTCGTTGCCCTTCGACCAGCGGCTCTGCGACGGCTCTCCCCGTCCGCCGGTCTCGAGCGGGGTGACCACGTCGATCAGCTCGCGTGCCCTCTTGGCCGGGAACCCGGCACAGTGGCCGACGTGGCGGATCTCGCCGTCAGGCTGGTAGAGACCGAGGATCAGCGAACCGACCGCGCCGCCGCGGCTGGCCTCGCGCCATCCGATCACGACGCAGTCGAGCGTGCGTTGGCGGCGGATCTTGAGCATGCCGACCCGCTCGCCCGGTCTGTAGGGAGCATCCAGGCGTTTGGCGATCACGCCCTCGCGCGTCTGCAGCCACTCGGACGCCTGTTCGCGGTCGAGCCGCCGCTCGATCACCGTAAACGGCTTCAGGTTGGCGGCCTCGAGCAGCTCGCGGCGGCGCTGGAACGGCTCGGCGAGCAGGGAGCGGTCTCCCTCGGCCAGGATGTCGAACACCACGAACGTGGCCGGCGTCGACTCGGCCAGCAGCTTCACCCGCGACGTCGCGGGATGGATTCGCTGCTGCAGCGCCTCGAAGTCGTCGTGGCCGTCAGGGCCGGAGATCACCAGCTCGCCGTCCAGCACGTAGCGACCGGGCGCGAACACGAGCTCGGGGAAGTAGCGGTCGAGCGGGCGCCCGTTGCGCGACTGCACCAGCTGCTCGTGCCCGTCGCTGAAGACGATGGCGCGGAACCCATCCAGCTTGGGCTCGTAGCTCCAGCCGTCACCCTCGGGCAGCGCGCGCTCGGCGCGGGCCAGCTGCGGCGCGATCGGCGGTGTCAGGGGAGACTGCATGGACCCATTGTCGTACACGGGAGGGGCGAGCGGGGAACACGGATGTGGACGCCGCCTCGCGGCGTCTCCGTGCGATCGGCGGACGGGCTAGAATCGCGCTCGGCTCAACCGCGTGGGCGACGGGCCCTGACTCGCCTCTAGGCCCGGAGCACAAAACCGCACGGTTGAGCCGTTGCCGACGTAGCTCAGTTGGTAGAGCACATCACTCGTAATGATGGGGTCCGGGGTTCGAGTCCCCGCGTCGGCTTTTCGGATTTGCAGGGATTTCTTCTCGGATCGACTCTCCTCGGAGGGCCGTTCCTGCGTCGAAGGGTCTACCCGGGGTCTACGCGCGGCGACGCTCCGTGCCGTTCGGATCGCCCGCGCGATCGGGACGCGGCGGCGTCGCGAGCCGTCGCGCATGACGTGCGCGTACGTCCGCGCTGTGAAGCCCGGATCGGAGTGCCCGAGGTGCTCGGCGACCTCATTCAGCGTCCGACCCTCGTAGAGGAGCAGCGTCGCGCATGTGTGCCGCAGGTCGTAGCTGCGGAAGTGCGCGACTCCGGCCCGCTCAAGCGCGGGGATCCAGATACGGCGGCGCCAGTTCTGACGGCGAAGGTGGCCGCCGCCGGCGTCTGGAAAGACGAGCGTGTCAACGGTGGGGCGGCCCTGGGCGAGGTGGAGCGCGACGAGTTCGCGCGCGACCGGGGTGAAGAGCTCGGGCTCCCGCGCCCGCTGCGACTTCGGCGTCGTTACCTCGCCGTCGGAGAGTGCCGTGCGGACCACCAGGCGCTTGCGGGCGTTGCCGCGGTCGTCGAGCACGTCGCCCCAGGTGAGCGTGTACGCCTCGCCGGGCCGCAGCCCCTCGTAGGCGAGCACGGTGACCAGGGCGGCGTTCTGCTGGTCGAGTTGCCTGCGGATCGCCTCGACGCGCTCCGGCGTCCTGGCGTCGATCGTCGCCGCGCGGCTGTGGCTGAGCCTGCGCGTGCCGACGACGGGGTTCCAGGCGAGCCGGCGCCACTCGACGGCGCGGTGGAAGACGCCCTGGAGCAGCCCGAGCGCGCGGTTCACCGTCGGGACGCCGGCGCCGTCTAGCTGTAGTGCCTAGGCACGTTGTTCGGCCTGTAGTGTTGTGAGCCGGTGTCCGGGTGGCTGGTGGGCGAGGCTGCCGTGTGGTCGGTGGTGATTGTAGTAGTCGAGCCAGCCGGGCAGGCTGTGGGTGCGTTCGGCGCTGGA
>JBBQUW010000029.1:0-35719 GCA_038212095.1 Gaiellales bacterium
TGTCGGTCGGCGCGGTCGCCGCCGGCGCCGGCGTTGCGCACTCAGGCTTGCTCGGCGCACACCGCGGCATCCACCACGGTCGCGTTCTGGCGCCGCGTCTCTCTGCGGCCGCCGCCGCCGATGCGGACGCCACCGGGGCCACGGTGCCTGCGGCGTCCGGCGGCACCGCCGGCGCGACCTCGCCGCGGAGCCATGACGGCACGTCGGGCGGTGCCGACTCAGGTGGCACCGACGGCTCGGGCAGTTCGTCTGGCGAGACCGGATCCGGCGGCGGCTCGGCGTCGGGTGACACCAGCGGCGGGTCGCTGTCGGGCGGCGACCCGCAGTCCGGCGATCCGCAGTCCGGCGATCTGCAGTCCAGCGGCGACGGCTCCAGCTCGCCCGACTCCTCGATCACCCAGGATGGCAGCGGCTCCGGCGGCGACACCACCACCACGACGTCGTCGAGCGACGGCGGCGACCAGTCCGGCGGTTGACCGGCCGGCGGAACTCGACCAGCGACCTGCTGGCGGTGGAACGGATCTTCTAGGCTGGCGCGATGCGCGCCGCGCTCTCGTCCTCAGGCCCCGACCGCGTGCAGCAGCGCCTGCGCGCGGCCACCGGGCCACTCCTGATCATCGCGCTCGTGCTCGTGATGCGGCGCGACATCGCCTTCCACCACGCGTTGCCGACGTCCGACCTGACCCGGCTGTGGCTACCCACCTACGACTTCCTGGGCAGGCAGCTCTCAGCGGGGCACATCCCGGGCTGGGATCCCAACCTGTTCGCCGGCCGGGCGTTCACGGCCGATCCCCAGTCCGGCTGGATGTATGCGCCACCGATGGGGCTGTTCGCTGTCCTCGACGCCGGCTGGGCGATGCGCGTGATGGTGTTGATGCAGCCGATGCTGGCCGGCGTCGGGCTGTATGGGTTCCTGCGCGCCGAGCGCTTCGACCGCGTGGCGGCAACGCTGGCCGGGATCGGCGTCGCCGGCGTGCTGTGCGGGTCACAGCTGATCGCGGCCCTGCCATTTGCAGCCGTGTTTGCGTGGAACGCTGTCACGCTGTGGGCGCTGGCGCGCGCGTTCCTGGCGCGCAGGGCGTGGGCGGCCGGGCTGTGGCTGGCTCTGGCCGCCGCCTCGACCGGCCAAGCCGCGGCGGCGCACCTGTCGACCGGTCTCGCGATGCACCTGATGCTGGTCGGCGGCTACCTGGCGTTGCAGATTGCTCGCCGTCACCGGCGCGGATCGGCAGCGGCCGCCGCCGCCGCGTACCTGGCCCTGGCGGTGGGACTGGCCGCCGCATACCTGCTGCCGCGGGTGGCGCAGCTTCCGGACACGAGCCTCGCTGACGGCTATGCCGCAGCCTGGAACCTGGCTCGCTCACTGGCGGACGCCGCCCCCGCACCTCCGCCGATCGGGCAGCGAGCGGCGTCCTCGTGGCCGCTGACGCTCGCTGCGGCGCCCGGCCCGCACCTGCCCGCGCTGCTGCTGTGTGCGCTGCCGGTGGCGCTGCTGGGACTGCGAAGCGGCCGCCGTCGCGGTCTGGTGGCCGTGCTGGCCACGGTCGGCGCGGCCGGGTACCTGCTATCGCTGGCGGCCGTCGCCGATGCCGTCCCCAGCAGCTGGCGGTCCCTTCGCCCGATCGATCTCTACCTGCATGGGCCTAGCTGGTTCGCGGACGTGACGCTGCTCTGCATCGTCCTGCTGGGCGCGATCGGCGTCGAACGGCTGCTGGCCGCAGGCCGTCTCCGTCGCGGCGCGATCGTGGCGGCGGCCACGGTGACGATCGCGGCCGCTGCCTGGGCGGCGGGCTGCTCGCCCTCTCAGCTGGTGCTGTTCGCCGTATCGGGAGCCGCATGTGCAGTCGCGCTGGCGATTCCGAGAGGCGGTTCGCTTGCCATGATCGCGATCGTCACCGCAGAACTGGTGATCGGCACCATCGTGGGCGTCGCACCGAGCGCGCTGACGCGTGCGTTGCCGCGCAAGCTGCAGCGGGCCGATGCGGCGCGTCCCTACCTGGCGCCGCAGCCGAATGGCGCGACGGCCAGGATGCTGCGTGGAGGCGGCGGACGGGTGCTGTTCGCCTGGCACCGCCGCTCGCTGACGATGGAGGTGGCCACCGGGTTGCCGTCACCGCTGGACGGATCGCTGAACGGGCCGCTGATGGATGGCGTGCCCACGGTGGGCGGATACGACGCCGTTCAGCCACGGCTCTTCTGGGCATACACGCGGACGCTGGTGAGGCCTCCTCTGGAGTACAACCGCACCCTGATCGACCGGCCCACCCCGGCCGCGCTCGACCTGCTGGACGTCGGATGGATGGTGCTGCCGCTCGGTGAGCGGCCGCCGGTGGCGGCGACCGTGCGGCTGTCCGGATCCGGCTACGTGCTGTGGAAGCTGCGGGCGCGCCCGATCGCACAGCTGTATCCGTCCTGGTCGGGAGCCTCGTCAGCAGCGGCCGCGCGACGCCTGGCCACCGGGCCGGGGTTCGATCCCGCGCGGCGGCTGGTGGTGGCGCTCGCTCCGGATGGGCTTGCGCCCGGCGCCACCGCAGGCACCGTCCGGGTGCTGGAGCAGGGGGCGCAGCGGCTGGTGTTCACGACCACCGCCGACGCTGCCGAGATGCTGCTCGTCCGCCAATCGTACGATCCCTTCTGGCGTGCCACGGTCGATGGGCGTCCGATCGCGGTTCGCGTCGGGGACGGCTTCGAGCCGGCGCTGCTGGTACCGGCGGGCCGGCATCGTGTGGTGCTGACCTACGACGATCCCTGGATCGTGCGCGGGCTGGTCGTCTCGGCGTTCACGCTCGCCGCGTGGCTGGCGGCCTGCGTGGCGATCGGCCGGCGGCCGTCGCCGTTAGACGTTCGCGAGCGGCCAGTCTGACCGGTCCCGAAGCGAGTCGAGGTCTGAGTCGTCCGCAGCCCAGGCAGGCACCCGGTCCGGCGCCAGCTCGAGGGCGCGCCTGAGCATCGAGATCGCCTCGTCGTCGTGGCCGGCCAGCGCGCCGTAGCAGGCGATGTTGAACAGCAGCGCGGGGTGATCCGGGTGGTCGGGCAGCCCGGCGGCGGCGATGGCATAGGCGGCCTCGGCGTCGCCTCCGGCGCGTGCCGCGTCGGCCTCGAAGTAGTGCTCCCAGGCTGACGGGCGGAATGAGCCACCCGGCGATCCGCCGATCGCCAGCACGCTGGTGCCCGGCTCGGCCGCGATCGCGTGGCGCCTCACCGCGGGGTCGGGCAGGTGCACCAGCGATCCCGCCGGAACGTCCATCGGCTCACCGTCGACCGTGAACGTTGCTCGCCCTGTCAACACGACGTAGATCTCCTCGTGGCCGTTGTCGGACTCGTCATGATCCTCGACCACCTCGGCACCCGGCTCGGCGGCAGAGTAGGCGTTGATGCCAAACGCCCGCACGTCCAGCCGTTTGCGCAGCGGATGCCATTGCAGCGCGCCGCCAACCACCGGGATCGGCCCCACGTCCGCGATCCTGACAACCCGTGCGCCAATCGCCATCCCGCGATCCTCCTCTACAATCCCGCCTCGTGTCAATCGTCCTGTACTCCGCGGTCGAGTGCCCGTACTGCGTGCGAACGCGGCTGGTGCTGGCCGGCAAGCGGATCGCCCACGAGCTGGTCGAGGTCGATCTGCGCCACAAGCCGGCGTGGCTGCGCGATCTGAACCCTGGCAACCGCGTGCCCGTGATCCGCGATGGAGATGCCGTGCTGTGGGAGTCGGAGGCGCTCAATGAGTACCTGGATGAGACCCATCCGGAGCCGGCGATGATGCCGCATGACGCGGCCGGACGGGCGCGGGTGCGGGCGATGCTGCGTCGGTTTGAAGATCTGGCGGACGCCTACTACTCTGCCCGCCGCGGTGAGAAGGATGCCGAGTCGGCCCTGCGGAGGCACCTGGCCGAGCTGGATCAGCGGCTCTCGGCACAGCGCCACCTGGCCGGCGACGAGTACTCGCTCGCGGAGCCGGGCTGGTGGCCGTGGATCGTGCGCATGCCGCGGGTCGGCATCGGCATCGACGAGTACCCGGCGATCGCCCGGTGGTGCGCGCGGCTTGCCGAACGGCCCGAATACGCTGCCGAGCTCACCCTGCTCGGGTAGCCAACCGGTCGGCTGCGAAGCTGGCGAATCGGGTCGCCAGCGTACGGCCGACGGCAGCGTGGCCGTCGTAGTGCTGCTCGATCGCGCGCGTGTAGACCTCGGGTGGATAGCCGTTGGCGGCGAGGTCGTCCCCACCCATCTCCAGCCACCCCATCAGCACCTCGCGAGTCGCCTCGATGTGGAACTGCGTGCCCCACGCGCACTCGCCCACCCGCAACGCCTGCAACGCGGCCGGGTTGGTGGCCAGCTCGACCAGCTTCGCGCCGCCGGGGCGGCAGGCGTAGTAGTGCCACTGCATCGTGGTGAAGCGCTGCGGCAGCCCGCCGAACAGGACGTCCTCGGCGGCCGCCGGCAGCAGCTCCACCTCGTGCCATCCCACCTCGCTCGGCTGGCAGCGGTAGACCTCGCCGCCGGCGGCCTCGGTCAGCACCTGGGCGCCCAGGCAGAGCCCGATGTACGGCGTCGAGCTCTCGATCGCCTCGGCCACCAGCTCGATCTCGTGCGCCAGCCAGGCGTGCTCGTGCACCTGGTGGGTATCCACCAAGCCGCCGCCCGCGACCACCGCGTCGATGCCCTTGAGCGAGTCGGGCAGCCGTTCGCCGGCATACGCGTGCACCGTCTCGACCTCGAAGCCGCGCTCCTCCAGCGCGGCTATGAAGGGCACCGCGGGATCGGTTCGCTCGTTCTGGATCTGCAGCGCTCTAGCCATGGATGGCCGATGCCTCCCGGTACGGCTCCTGCTCGCGGCGGATCAGATCCGGGTTGGTGCCGCGGGTGAGTGCCAGCTCGTAGGAGAGCCACTGCAGCGGCAGCGCGGCCGAGAGCACGGCCTCGGCGGCGGCCGGCAGCAGTGGCGCAGAGGGCGCCTCGATCGTGCCCGCGTCCAGCTCGCCGTCCGGCGCGTCGCCGCGACCGATCAGCGCGCAGCGCAGCCCGATCCGGCGTGCCGCGGCCACCAGCTGCCCGGCCCGTTCGCGTCGCTGATTGGCCCGGCGCCGGTCGATGGAGAGCAGAACGAGGCCGGTGGACTGGTCGCAGGCCGGCAGGTGGCCGTGCAGGAAGGTCTCCAGGTCGCGCATCGCGCACGGTAGGTGGCACGCCTCCTCGATCTTCAGCGTCAGCTCGCGGGCCGAGATGCGGTCGGCGCCCGATCCGACGATGATCAGCCGCGAGCAGCCCGCCAGCTGTCGCGCCACCGCCGCGGCCTGGTCGCGCGTTGCCAGACCCGCCGTGGCCAGCTCGTGGACGACGCCGTCGGACGGTCGGTCGGCCAGCGCCAGCCCGGCCGCGATCGGCGATGTATAGCCGATCGTGTGGCACCAGCTGCGGTCGATCATCGGCGTTGCCAGCACGGCGTCGGCCGGCCCGGTGGCGGCCGATCCGATCACCGCCGTGATCAGGCCGGTTGCCGATCCGGCGGCGTGAGCCGCCTCCAGGGCGCGGGTCGTGGCGGCGGTACCGCCTTCGTGGGAGACGCCGATCACGGCGCCGCCGGCCTGGGGGTCAAGAGCGGCCTCGAACGCCTGACGGGCTGTGGCCGCCGTGCCGCCCTCGCGCAGCATCGCGGCCACCGCCATCGCGGCGTGCTCGCTGGTGCCGCAGCCGACCACCGACAGCGGAGTCACCGCGCGCAACATCAACGCCAGCGCGGCCGTATCGGCTCCGGTGGCGATTCGCTCCAGCAGCTCGGGCTGCGCGGCGATCATCTCCGCCATCACCCACGGTGGCCCGTCCCGCAGCTCGGGGAATCCGTCGGTGTACCAGGGAGGCGAGATCGACATCGCAGCAGTGTATCGGCGGGTTGGCGATCCGGCTGGGCGGCGGCGCAGGGAGGAGAATCTGGCAAGCGGACGCCGGTCGGCAGACGGCCAAACCGGTAGTATCGTTGTGGACATGGGAAAGAGGCTCCTTCTCCTGGCCGTGGCGGCTGTCATGCTCGCGGGCGCGGACGGCCGGATGGCGCGGGCAGGCACGTCCGCCTGCACGGTCACCGCGGCGGGATTACACACCCGCGACCAGCTGCTGACGGCGCGACTGTCGGCCGGCTGCCCCGCCACCGGCACTGCCGGCGGCACGCTCGCGTTTGCCCAGTACCCCGGCATCCGGGGTCAGTCGAGCTTCACGCTCGACTACGCGCAGCGCACGCTGACGGTGCACCTTCCGGCGACGCTGACCATCACGCCCGCCTGGACGGCGCACAGCGTGACGCCGGCGCTGGAGGTGAGCGTGACCGCGACGCCGCGCCGTCACGTGTTTGGCGGTGGCGCGGTCACGATCACCGGCGGCTTCACCGCCACCAACCACGCCGTCGTCACCTGGTCGCAGAGCGTCACCGCCACCCCGAACAGGGTCACGATCGGCTCGTTCCATGTGCACGCGCGCTTTCCGGCCGGGCGACGGATGGTGATCCAGGTGCACCAGGATCGCAGCTTCTGCGCCACCGGCCGTGTCTGCCCGTTCGGAGAGGGCGTGAACACCGAGACGTACTCGTTCCCGCCCTCGTACACGTCGGCCTCGATCACGTCCGGACTCTCGTTCGCGACCGGCAAGGGCACGATGCTCTGGGGCCGCGAGCTACCGGTGATCCTGCTGCGCGACGCGGCCACCGGCCGCATCCTGGGTCGATCCGACCTGCTGGCGATCGTCCGCGTCCCAACCTGACCGCCCCGTCGCGCGACGATCCCAGAGCCACGCAGCCCGTGGAACCAATCCTTTAGACTGCGCCGCATGGATGCTCGCCCTATCGGCGTGTTCGACTCCGGCGTCGGTGGGCTGACGGTGCTGCACGAGTGCCTGGTGACGCTGCCGCATGAGGACTTCATTTACTTCGGCGACTCCAGTCCCGAACGGTTCCCGTACGGCCCCAAGCCGGCCGCGACCATCCGGCGGTACGCTCACGAGGTCGCCACCCACCTGGCGGCGCTCGACGTCAAGCTGCTGGTGGTGGCGTGCAACTCGGCGACATCCGCCGCGCTGCCCGACCTGCAGCGCGAGTTCGAGGTGCCACTGATCGGCGTCATCACGCCCGAGGCGCACGCCGCGGTGCTGGCCACCCGTGCCCGCCGCGTGGGGGTGTTGGCCACGGAGGCGACGGTTGCCAGCAGCCGCTACCCGGAGGCGATCGCGGCGCTCGACGCGGGCGTCGAGGTGACCCAGGTGGCGTGCCCCGAGCTGGTGCCGCTGATCCAGTCCGGCGACGTCAACGGCCACCAGCTCCACGAGGCGGCGAAGCGCTACGCCGAGCCGCTGAAGCTGGCCGAGGTGGACACGGTGATCCTCGGCTGCACGCACTACCCATTGATCAGGCCGATGCTGCAGCGCATCTTTGGTCGGGACGTCTCGCTGATCACGTCCGCCGAGGAGGTGGCGCGCGAGGTGTCCGCGACGCTCGAGCGCCGGCGGGTCGGCAACCAGCCGGATCGCGAGGGTCGCTACCGCTTCCTCTGTACGGGCGACGAGCGCGCCTTTCGCGAGGTGGCGGGCCGGTTCCTGCAGCTGCCGCTGACCGAGGTCGAGCGGGTCGACCCGGCCGCGCTGGCGGTCGCGGCGTGAAACGTGCCGACGGCCGCGCCCCCGACCAGCTGCGGCCCGTCGCGATCGAGCCCGGCTTCATCGACAGCGCGCATGGCTCGGTGCTGTTCTCGATCGGCAAGACGCGGCTGGTGTGCACGGCGATGATCGAGGAGTCGGTGCCGGGCTGGATGCGCGGTCGCGGATCGGGCTGGGTGACGTCGGAGTACGGCATGCTTCCCGGCTCGACCTCGGAGCGCAAGTCGCGCGACGCGACCCGTGGCAAGCAGGATGGCCGTACGGTCGAGATCCAGCGGCTGATCGGCCGTTCGCTGCGTTCGGTGGTCGACTTCAAGGCGTTGGGTGAGCGCACCGTGTGGATCGACTGCGACGTGCTGCAGGCGGACGGCGGCACGCGCTGCGCCGCCATCTGCGGCGGATACGTCGCGCTGGTGCTGGCGCTGACGCGGCTGGTCGACTCGGGCAAGCTGTCGCAGCTGCCGCTGTCTGACTCGGTGGCGGCTGTCTCAGTCGGGATGGTGGACGGCAGGGCGGTGCTCGACCTGCCCTACGTCGAAGATTCCCGCGCAGAGGTGGACATGAACGTGGTCATCTCGGGGCGGGGCCAGATGATCGAGGTGCAGGCCACGGCCGAGAAGACGCCGTTCGGTCGCGCCTCGCTGGACGAGTTGCTGAGCCTCGCGGCGGACGGGATCGAGCAGATCTCGGCCCTCCAGACGGCCGTGCTCCAGCGGGCACGCGCCGGCGGAGCCTGACCGATGGCCGGCGCGGCACGGCTTGTCCTGGCGTCCCACAACCCGCACAAGGCCCGTGAGTTCGAGCGGCTGCTGCCGGCGTTCGCGGTCGAGCCGTACGAGGGCGAGTTGCCGGAGGAGACGGGCGAGACGTTCCGCGCCAACGCCGAGCTGAAGGCCGAGCACGTGCATGCCGTGGTGGCGGGCGCGGCGTGGGTGCTGGCGGACGACTCGGGGATCGAGGCGGCGGCGCTGGGCGGCAGGCCGGGCGTGCGCTCGGCCCGCTTTGCCGGTGAGGGGGCCACCGACCACGAGAACCTGACGGCACTGTTTGCGGCGCTGGCACCACACGCCGATCGCAGCGTGGCCTACGTCGCCGAGCTGGTGCTGATCGCACCGGACGGCCACCGCCTGCACGCGCGTGGCGAGCTCCGGGGCAGGCTGGCCGGTGAGCCGCGCGGCGACGGTGGCTTTGGCTATGACCCGGCCTTCATCGCCGAGGGTGAGGCGCGCACTGTGGGTGAGATGTCGGCGGCCGAGAAGGACGCGATCTCGCACCGCGCGCGCGCGGCCGCCCTGCTCCGGTCGCAGCTTGCCGGCGACCGAGCCGTCTCCTGATCAGGCCAGTCCCGGCGGCTCATCCTCGTCGGCCGGCTGGTGGCGGGCCCAGTGGCTCCAGTTGATCTCGGCCCCCAGCACGATCACGTTCGCCATCAGGTACAGCCACACCAGCAGCAGCACCAGCCCTCCAAAGGCGCGCAGCGCGAACAACACGTCGCCGCGCTGCAGGTAGTACGGCACGGCCTGGAACGAGATCTGGAACAGCACCGTGCCAAACAGCGCGCCCGGCCAGACGTCGCCGCGGTGCAGCTCGACGTTGGTCAGCACGCGGTAGGCGACCATCAGGAAAAGGAACGATCCGACGCTCGAGAAGGCCAGCGAGATCAGGTATGGCACCACGCTCGAGACCAGGAACCCCGACGTGTGGCGGTGCAGCCAGCCGTTGCTGAGCGCCGCCACCAGCAGCGACGTGAACAGCACCGCCAGTGACGACAGCACCAGCACGAAGCTGATCCACTTGCCTCGGATGAAGCCTCGGTTGCCGACCCGAAACACGATGTTCAGCGCCGACTCGAGCGCCGAGTAGAAGCCGAGCGCGCTCCACAGGATGCCGATCAGGCCGATTGCGAAGAACGTGCCGGCGTTGGCCTGCACCGATCGCACCAGCTGCAGCAGTTCGCTGACCGACTGGCTCGGCAGGATCAGCTCCAGCTCGCGCACGATGTAGCTGGACTGCGACATCTGGCCGGCCAACCCCAGCGCAGAGAGGATCAGGAACAGGAACGGAAACAGCGAGAGCAGCGCGTAGTAGGCGACCATCGCGGCCAGGTGCGGTCCGCGGTCGTGCAGGTACTTGGCCAGAACCGTGCCCGCTTCGCCGGCCGCCCGCCGGTAGGGAAGCAGTGCGCTGGGTGCGGGGACGTCGGTCATCCCGTTGAGGATATCGGCATGCCCCCTGTGCTAGCGTGACAGCCATGGATGCCGCCGCCGCCATCGCCGAGCTGCGAGAGCTCTCGACCCAGATCGAGAGCGTGGTCGTGGCTCCCCGCGAAGGGCCGCCAATCGCGTCCAGCGTGGGCGACGAGGATGCGCGCCGGATGGTCGAGAGCGCCCGCTCGCTGGCCGACGGCGCCGACCAGGTGCGCCGCGACCTGGGCCGAGAGGCGCTCTCCCAGCTGCAGGCGGCCACGCCCGAGGGCAGCGTGTTCGTGGTCGTCGACGACCAGCGGATGGCCGTCGCCACGACCGGTGCCGACCCGACCGTGGGGCTGGTGTTCTACGACCTGAAGACGCTGCTGCGGCAGATCGGGCACGAGGATGGCGGTGGCAGTGCCGAGGCGTAAGCTGGTGCTGCCGTTCGTGATCGGTGCCGGCTCGTTCCTGGGCACCATCCTCTACCGCCGCCGCTCCGTGCGCAGCCGTACCCGCCTCGACGTCTATTTCGACGATGGCTCGATGGTCTCGCTGGCGGCCGGCTCGCCGGACGCCGACCGGCTGATGCCACACGCCTCGGACGTGCTCGATGCGGCACGGTCGGGCGCGTGAACCGCGACGAGTTGGCGGCGCTGCTGCTGGAGCGGGCGTACCTGGAGGGCGACTTCGTGCTGCGCTCAGGACGGCGCAGCCGCTACTACCTGGACAAGTACCGGTTCGAGACCGAGCCGCGGCTGCTGGCCGGGCTGGGGCGTGAGCTGGCAGCGCTGGTACGGGAGCACGCCGTCAGCGCCGAGCTGCTCGCGGGCCCCGAGCTGGGAGCCGTCCCGCTGGCGGCCGTCACCTCGGTCGAGACAGGTCTGCCCTTCCTAATTGTAAGGAAAGAGGCAAAAGAGTACGGCACCGCAAAGCGGCTTGAGGGCGTGTTTCAGCCCGGTCAGCACGTCTGCGTGGTCGAGGATGTCGTCACGTCCGGGGGCGCGCTGCTCTCTGCCGTGGCCGCGCTGCGTGCCGCGGAGCTCCACGTTTCCGCTGCAATTTGCGTGGTCGACCGGGAGGAGGGAGGAGCCGAGGCGATCGCCGCCGAGGGAGTCGCCTTCCATCCGCTCTATACCACTTCTGGACTGGGAGTTGGCTCCGCCTCCGCCAACGTCTAGCAATCCCTTTGCTGAAGCGGATTGTTGACGTCCGGAAGAGGTGCTAGGGTAGCCGCGTTCGACCTATTCGGCCCCGAAACGATCAGGAGGAACCAGGGTGACGAAGAGCGATTTCATCGACGCGGTTGCGACCAAGTCGAATCTCTCGAAGAAGGACGCAGGCGCCGCTGTCGACGCCGTGCTGGAGTCTGTCAAGGATGCGTTGTCCAAGGGCGACGATGTCGTGTTCACCGGCTTCGGCAAGTTCACCGTGCAGAACCGCAAGGCCCGCACTGGCGTGAACCCCCGCAACCCTGGCCAGAAGGTGCAGATCCCGGCGAGCAAGGTTCCGAAGTTCTCCGCCGGCAGCCAGCTGAAGGCCGCCGTCAAGTAACGCAGGCCTCCTGATCTCTCCCGCGGCCGCCCGCCGCCCCACCTGGGCGCGGCGGGCGCCGCGCGTTAATGGCGGCTGCAGAGCAGCGCTCACACGACGGTGCCTGGCAACGCGGAACGCGGTGCCTGGCACCATCGACCGACGACTGACGATCGTCTCAACACCCGCTCGTTCGCTCTTCCACCGCTCGATGGGCTTCTCCGACTGCCTGCGTCGCGACCACGACAGGCCCGAGCAGCACCGCGTGCTGTTCGAGCGTTCGCTCGGGTGGGCAGCCGTCCGGCGAATGTGCGAACATATGTTCGCATGCCCACTCCCTCCGCTCAGCTCTCCCTCGACGGTGCCGACCGGCTGGTGCAGCTGCTGGCCGATCGGCGCGCGCCCGTCGGGCTGACGGAGGCCGCCGGCAACCTGTTCGCGCTGCGCGGCGCGCCGCCCTCCGCGCTCGTCCGCCAGCTGGTCGATGAGGTCGTGCGCACCGACGCCCGGCTCGTGTGGCGGTCGCAGGCCGAGCTGGCGCTGGCCGAGTGGGAGGAGGTCGCGTCGGTGCTCGATCTGGCGCTGGAGGACGCGCCCTTCGTCGTGTTCGACCTGGAGACGACCGGCACCCGGCCAGGGGTGTCGCGGATCGTCGAGATTGGCGCCGTGCGGCTGTGCGGGTTCGAGCAGGAGGAGAGCTTCGAGCGGCTGGTCAACCCAGGCGTCGCCGTGCCCGAGACGATCACGCGCATCACTGGCATTGTCTCGCGCGATCTGCGGGGCGCGCCGCGGATCGCCCAGGCGCTGCCCGAGTTCCTCGAGTTCGCCCGCGGTGCGGTGCTGGTCGCGCACAACGCCCGCTTCGACGTCGGCTTCGTCGATGCCGAGCTGTCACGGCTGGAGGGGCGTCGGCTGGCCGCGCCCGTGATCGATACGGTGGCGCTGGCCCGCCGGCTGCTGGAGGGGCGACTGCCGCGGATGAACCTGGGCACGCTGGCCGAACGATTCGACACCAACGTGCGCCCGTGCCATCGGGCGCTGCCGGATGCGCAGGCCACCGCCGAGGTACTGGTGGCGCTGCTCGGCATGGCGCAGGAGCATGGCGTGCGCACGGTGGCGGATGCTGTCGCGTTCGCCGCGCCGGTCCGCCGACGGGTGCGCCTGCGGCGTGAGTTGGCGCGTGATGTGGCCGCCGGCCCCGGTGTCTACCTGTTCCATGACCGGCACGACCGCGTGCTGTACGTCGGCAAGGCGTCCGACCTGCGGGCCCGCGTACGGTCGTACTTCGCCGGCGGCCGACTGCGGCGCCCGGTCGAGCACGCGCTGGAGGCCACCGAGCGGATCGAGACGCGCCCGCTGGGCAGCGAGCTGGAGGCGTCGCTGGTCGAGCTCGAGCTGATCCTGCGGCTGCGTCCCGACGCCAACCGGCGATCGGCCCACCCCGAGCGAAGCTGCTACCTGACGCTGACCAGTGACGAGCGGGTGCCGCGGCTGTCGGTGACGTCAAGCGCGCACCCCGGCGCGATCAGTGTGGGGCCGCTGCCCGGTCGCGGCCCGGCACAGGCCGCCGCCCACGCGCTGCGGGCCGCCTTTGGCCTGCGCACGTGTCGGCCGTCGCTGCCTGAGGACGACGGCAGCTGTCTCGCCGGGCTGGTCGGTAGCTGCCTGGCGCCGTGTCGTGGCGGTGACGCGATCGACCGCTATCAGCTGGCGCTGGACCGGACGGAGCGGTGGCTGCAGGGAGACGATGACGGCGTCGCGGTGGCCGGCCTGCGGGCGAAGATGGCGGCGCTTGCGGAGCAGCGCCGGTTTGAGCAGGCGGCCGAGCTGCGCGACCGGCTGGAGGCGCTCGAGAGCGTGCGCCTGCGGCTGGCGCGGATCCGCCGGGCGGTGGCGGTCACCGGGGTGCTGCTCGCGGCCGACGTCGATCACCGCTTCGTGCAGGCGTTCGCCTGCGCGCGTGGCCGGGTGGTCGCCCGGCGGCGGCTGCCACGTGCCGGTGGGGCGCAGCTCGAGTGCCAGCCGCTGCTGGCCGCGCTGCGGCTCGCGCTGACCGCCCCCGCCGTCCCGCTGGGCACCGACCAGGCCGACGCCGCGCGGCTGATCGCGGCCGCGTTCGCCCGCCCCGGCCGCGACGTGATCGCGGTTCCGCTGGCGGCAGATCTGGCCTCCGCCGGCACGCTCGTCCCATCCGCACGCGGGCGGGTACCCTTTAGGCGGTGAACTTCGCAGATCGTCTCGACGAGGCAGTGACCCGCAAGAGCAGCACGCTGTGCGTCGGACTCGATCCGCGCATCGACCTGCTACCGCCGGAGCTGGTGATCGGGCTGAAGCCCGGTCGCGCCGGCCGCGCCCGCGCGTACGAGCGGTTCTGTGAGGGCGTGATCGACGCCGTCGCCGACGAGGCGGTCGCGGTCAAGCCGCAGGTGGCGTTCTTCGAGGCGCTCGGCGGCTATGGCATCACGGCGCTGGAGCACGTCTGCGAGGCGGCCCGCCAGCGGGGGTTACTGGTGATCGCCGACGCCAAGCGCGGTGACATCGGCTCGACCGCGGAGGCCTACGCCGAGGCATGGCTGGCGCCGCGCGATGATGGCGAGGCGGTGGCAGACGCGCTGACCGTCAATCCGTACATGGGCGGAGACTCGCTCGATCCCTTCCTGGCGGCCTGTGGCCGCGGGGCGGGAGTGTTCGTGCTGGCCCGAACGTCGAATCCCGGCGGCAGCGACCTGCAGCAGCAGCCGCTGGCTGACGGCCGGCAGCTGTGGGAGCGCACGGCCGAGCTGATCGCGCAGTGGGGCGCCGGTCTGGTGGGCGAGTGTGGACTGTCGAGCGTCGGCGCCGTGGTCGGCGCCACTCATCCGGACGCCGTCCAGCGAGCCCGCGAGCTGATGCCCCAGCAGGTGCTGCTGCTGCCCGGCGTGGGCGCGCAGGGAGGCAGCGCGGGCGATCTCGCGGCGGCCTTCCGCGATCACCCTGCGGGCGGACTGGTGGTGGCCGCACGCTCGGTCATCTACGCCTGGCGGGAGCGGCGCGGCGACTGGCAGCAGTCGGTGCGTGCCGCCGCCGCCGAGCTGCGCCAGGCCACGCCCACCTCGTAGTCAGCCCGGTGCTGCGGGCTGTCGGTCGCGTACCAGCCAAGCGACGCAGGCCGCGGCCAGCATCACGGCCAGCGCCGTATCCGCGGTGAAGGCCAGCAGCATCGCCAACGCCATCGCCACCTGCAGCCCCGCCAGATCGCCCAGCATGCCGCGGCGTAGCGCTCCCCAACCGGTCTCGAGCAGCGTCACCGCCGCGGTCATCACCAGCAGCCACAGGCCGCCGTGGCCGAGTCCCCAGCCGGCGATCCCCACCTCCAGCACGACCGTCGCCGTGACGATCGAGCGTGTACGTGTCGACAGCATGGTTCAACTGTACGAGGGGCGGGTGGGCGGTCAAGTGTAAACTCCGCAGCGCCGATGACGGCGATGTGCGTTCCACGTCATCCTTCCTCGAGCGACGAGAGCCGGGTATCTCAATGATCCTCACCGTGACCGTCAATGCAGCGGTCGACAAGACGCTGACCGTCGCGAACCTCCAGCTCGGGCATCGACATCGCGCGCAGCAGGGCCTCGTGATGTCGGGCGGCAAGGGCATCAACGTCGCCCGCGCGCTCAAGCGGTTGGACGAGCCGGTGATCGCCACCGGGCTCGCCGGCGGCCGGGCCGGCGTCCAGATCGTCGACGGCCTGCACTCCGAGGGGATCCTGAACGACTTCGTCCGCATCGGCGGCGAGTCGCGCACCTCGACCGCCGTGGTCGATCCCACCAGCGGGTTGCAGACCGAGATCAACGAGTACGGCCCCGAGGTGACTGCGGACGAGATCGCGATCCTGCTCGAGAAGATCCGGTACCTGTCCGGTGCGATCTCGACGGTGGTCTTCGCCGGCAGCCTGCCGCGCAAGGTCGACTCCTCCTTCTACGCCGACGTGATCCGCGACATGAACCGCCGCAAGGTGCGCACCGTGATCGACGCCGAGGGAGAGCCGCTGCGGCTGGCGCTGGCGGCCGAGCCGACGCTGGTCTCGCCCAACCAGCGCGAGGCCGAGGCGCTGGTCGGCAATGAGTTCCAGACCGACGAGGACTTCCAGCTCGGGCTCGCGTCGATCGCGTCGATGGGCGCGTCCAACGTGCTGGTCACCCTCAAGACCGGCTGCTACGCCCGCCTGGTCGAGGGCAAGAACCGTCCCCACATGTACCGGGCGTGGATCCCTCGTATCGAGGCGGTGTCGGCGGTCGGCTCGGGCGACGCGCTGCTGGCCGGCTTCGTCTCGGGGCAGCAGGCCGGCCGCCCGCCCGAGGAGTGCCTGCGGCTGGCTCTGGCGTGTGGGGCCGCGAATACCCAGACGGTGGGGGCGGGCGTGTTCGACCCCAAGGATGTGCCGCGGTACGCCGCGATGGTCGAGGTGCAGGAGATCCAGCCCCGCGCCGCCCGCGCGAGCTGAATGCGGGGCCGCGGCCACCGGCCGCCGCATCCGGCACCGTTGCTAGACTTGGTCGAACCTTGAACGTTCGTCAGCTCACCGCACGATCCTGCGCGCGGCCCTCTGAGGGCCTTGTGCGTTTAAAGGGGGGACTTCCCGTTGGAGATTGAGATTGGGCGCGGCAAGAAGGCGCGCCGCGCGTACGGATTCGACGACATCGCGATCGTGCCCAGCAGGCGCACCCGCGATGCCGAGGACGTCGATATTGCCTGGCGGTTGGGGCCGCACCTGATGGAGCTGCCGCTGCTGGCATCGGCCATGGACGGCGTCGTCTCACCGGCGACGGCGATCGAGCTGGGACGGCTGGGCGGCCTGGCCGTGCTCAACCTGGAGGGCATCTGGACGCGGTATGAGGACGCCGATGCCCAGCTGGAGCGGATCGCGACTTACGACAAGGCCCAGGCCACCCGCGAGATGCAGAAGATCTACGCCGAGCCGGTGCAGCCCGAGCTGATCGCGCAGCGGATCCGCGAGATCAAGCAGGGCGGCGTGCTGGCCGCGGCGTCGCTGACGCCGCAGCGGGTGCGCGAGTACTGGCAGATCGCGCTGGATGCCGGACTGGACGTGCTGGTGATCCAGGGCACGGTCGTCTCGGCCGAGCACGTCTCCACCGTCGTCGAGCCGCTCAACCTGAAGGAGTTCATCGCCTCGATCCCGGTGCCGGTGATCGTCGGCGGCTGCGCCTCCTACCAGGCGGCGCTGCACCTGATGCGCACCGGCGCGGCCGGCATCCTGGTCGGCGTTGGCCCCGGCGCCGCGTGCACCACCCGCGGCGTGCTGGGAGTGGGGGTGCCGCAGGCGACGGCGATCGCCGACGCCGCCGCCGCCCGCGTCCAGCACCTGCTCGAGACCGGCCAGTACGTGAATGTGATCGCCGATGGCGGCATGCGCACCGGCGGTGACATCTCCAAGGCGATCGCCTGTGGCGCGGACGCCGTCATGATCGGCTCGCCGCTGGCTCGTGCCAGCGAGGCGCCCGGCCGCGGATACCACTGGGGCATGGCAACGTTCCACGCCAGCCTGCCGCGGGGCGCGCGCGTCAAGACCGACCAGGTGGGCACCCTGGAGGAGATCGTGATCGGCCCCGCCAACGAGAACGATGGCACCCTGAACCTGATGGGCGCGCTGCGCACCTCGATGGCGACCACTGGCTACGACACCATCCAGGCCTTCCAGAAGGCCGAGATCATGTTCGCGCCGGCTCTCCAGACCGAGGGCAAGAAGCTCCAGCGAGAGCAGGCGATCGGGATGAGCCGTTGAGCAGAAGCGATCCCCAGGCCGGCGATGCGGGAGCGGGCGTGACCGGAGCGCCCGTCACCCACCGGCCGGTGCTGGTGATCGACTTCGGTGCGCAGTATGCCCAGCTGATCGCTCGTCGCGTACGCGAGAGCCGGGTGTACTCCGAGATCGTGCCTCACGACATGCCGGTGGCCGAGATCGCGTCTCGCGACCCGATCGGCATCATCCTGTCCGGCGGGCCGGCGTCGATTTACGAGGCGGGCGCGCCGGCGGTCGACCCGGGCCTGTTCGAGCTGGGCGTGCCGGTGCTGGGCATCTGTTACGGCATGCAGGCGATGGCCGCCGCGCTGGGAGGCGAGGTGGCGAACACGGGGCTGGGTGAGTTCGGCAAGACGCCGGTCAGCCTGGCCGACGGCAGCCTGCTGTTCGGGCCGGCCGACCAGTCGTGCTGGATGAGTCACAGAGACAGCGTGGTGCGGGTGCCGGCCGGCTTCCTCGTCACCGCCTCGACCGAGATCACCCCGATCGCCGCCATGGAGGATCGCGAGCGTGGCTTCTTCGCCGTCCAGTTCCATCCCGAGGTGCTGCACACGCCGCGCGGCAGCGAGATGCTGGGCCAGTTCGTGCTCGAGGCCTGCCAGGCTCCACCCACCTGGACTGCGCTCCAGTTCATCGAGGAGCAAGTGGAGCGGATCCGCGAGCAGGTCGGTGACGAGCAGGTGATCTGTGCCCTGTCAGGTGGCGTCGATTCGGCGGTTGCGGCGCTGCTGGTGCATCGGGCTGTCGGCGATCAGCTGACCTGCGTGTTCGTGGACCATGGCCTGCTGCGTAAGGACGAGGCCCGGAACGTGGTCGAAGCGTTCGAGGAGCACTTCCGCGTGCCGCTGGTACACGTCGATGCGGCCGATCGCTTCCTCACTCGCCTGGCGGGCGTGACCGATCCCGAGACCAAGCGGCGGATCATCGGCGAGGAGTTCATCCGCCTGTTCGAGGACGAGGCGGCCAAGCTGGGCGAGGTCAACTACCTGGTGCAGGGAACGCTGTACTCCGACGTGATCGAGTCCGGCAGCCGCACGGCGGCCAAGATCAAATCGCACCACAACGTCGGCGGCCTGCCGGAGGACATGGAGTTCGACCTGGTCGAGCCGCTGCGGCTGATCTTCAAGGACGAGGTGCGGCGGGTGGGCGAGGAGCTCGGGCTGCCGGAACGGATGGTGTGGCGACAGCCCTTCCCGGGGCCGGGACTGGCGATCCGCATCATCGGCGACGTCACCTCGGAGCGTCTGGACATCCTTCGCGACGCCGACGCCGTGCTGCTGGAGGAGATTCGCAAGGCGGGCCTGTACCACGAGCTGTGGCAGACCTTCGCGATCCTGCCGGCGATTCGCAGCGTCGGCGTGCAGGGCGACTCCCGCACATACGCCTACCCGATCATCATCCGCGCGGTCAGCTCGGAAGATGCGATGACGGCCGACTGGGCGCGGCTGCCCTACGACCTGCTGGAGCGGATCTCGAGTCGCATCATCAACGAGATCCCGGGAGTGAATCGGGTGGCGCTGGACATCTCCAGCAAGCCGCCCAGCACGATCGAGTGGGAGTGAGCGAGGGCGCCGCCCCCGCCGCCTGGCGCTCCCAGCGACCGGGATGATGCGGATCGGCATCCTGGTGGCGCTGATCATGCTCGCGCTGCTGGCCGGCGCCGGGGTGCGCTCGCCGGTGGCGGCTCCCGCCGCCGGCTCGGCGTTGCGGATCACGTTCAGCCTCCATTCGGGGCCTGGTGCGGTATGGACCTGCCTGCGCGGCCGGCGTCGCTGCCGCCACATGCTGATCCGCCAGCCGTGATCCGGCTGGTTAGACGACCGAGACGAGGCGCACGGGCGACACAGCGGTCATCCATGCCCTCGTCGCGCCGCCGAGATAGCGCCAGCGCAGGTACAGCGGACCCGCCGTCGCCGCCGAGACGCGCACGCTGTAGCTGCCGTTCGCGGCCACCCCGACCAGCTTCAACGTCCGCCAGGCGCCGCCGGCCGAGCGCTTCGCCTGCAGCTCCAGCTTGACCCCGTGCATGTTCGGCGTCGACGTGCCGTGGAACGTGAACGCCGTCCCCCTCGCGACCCGGCTCGTGCTGGCGGCCGATCCCAGGTGCGGAATCACGTCGATCGCGTGCCCCGCGGCCGCGCTCGGCTGCTGCTGATCCGATCCCGGGAAGTTCACCGACCACTTCAGATTGCGGCGAAGCGCCTTTGACAACGTCAGCGACCAGTGGCCGTTGATGTCGGTCTTGGCGGTGTAGACGTACAGCGATGGCCCCTCGGCCAGCTGGATGTAGACCCGCCGGTTCGTGATCGGCAGCGCGGTCGTGATGTCCTGCAGCTGGCCGCTGAACGTGACCGACCGGCCGTAGACGATCGTCTTTGCCGCCAGCGGCGTGCTGATCGTGATCTGGGTTACGTCCTGGCTGACAGCGCCCGGCGTGTAGGCCGCCAGCGCCGTCGCCAGCGCCATCGCGTCCGGCGAGCCGAGGCCGGTTGTCAGGTCGTAGCCGGCGGACGCCGGGTACAGCCCCGAGCCGGCGATGCTGTTGTTGCCCGTGGTGACGTCGAAGAACGAGCTCGGCGTTGAGTACAGGAAGGGGTTGGCAAATCCCATCCTCTGCCCGCCGTTGGCCAGCGAATAGGTGTTGGCGTCGGCGGCGATCGCGGCCATCAGGGGCGCGGCGCCGCTGGTGCCGCCGACCTCGAACCACGACCTGGTGGTGGCGCAGCTGCCGGTTGACTTCAGCGAGCAGTACATGATGTAGCCCGTGTCCGGGGCGGCATCGAGCGCGACGTCCGGCACCTCGCGGCAGGAGCCGGTGGAGCTGCCGCACTTGGCGCCGGTGTCGTAGATCGCAACCTGGTTGCCGACCTGGTAGGCCGGCTGTGGCCACAGGGCCGAGACGCCGCCGCCGCCGAACTTCCAGGCGGCGCTCGTGTTGACGTTGGCCGACGGCATGCGCGTACCGCCGACGCCGGTCGCGAACGGCTGCGACGCGGGATCGTCGGTGATCAGCGCCTTGTATGTGCTGAGCGACGCGCAGTCGCTCGAGCCACTGTCGCCGGAGGCGGCGAAGAACGAGACGTGGCTGGCCGCCAGCAACGCCAACTGGTTCGATTCCGCCTCCATCAGCGAGGGCGGCAGGAAGGCCTCACACAGCCCCCAGCTGTCGCTGACCACGGTCACGCCGTCCGTTCGCATCCGCTCCAGCATCGGCAGGATCTGCGCCACGCTGTTGGGCGCGGCATACACCCTCACGTTCGCCTGGGGCGCGTTCGAGACCGCGACCTCGATGTCGAGCTCGGCCTCGATCGCGGCAGACAGCGTGTTCGATCCGCCGTTGATCGCGACGTTCTGTACCGAGTTGCCAAGCGAGTAGCACGAGCGGTAGGTGCTGATGTCGGTGGCCCTGTAATTAGTGAACTCGACCAGGCCGATCGTCTCGCCGGTGCCGTCACCGCCGGCCGCGATCAAGGGCGCGTGGTTGTAGGCCGTCGCGAGGTCGGCAGGCTGGTAGCCGCCGAACAGGTTCTGGAAGTTGCCCGGCCCCGAGCAGGAGGCCGTCACCACGGCCGGCTGCGGGCTGATCACGGTGTGGCGCTGCAGCTGCAGCGCGGTGTCCATTCCCGAGACGTCCTGCACCAGCGGCGCCAGCCCGGCCGGCAGGCGCACGGCGCCGTCGGGCGCGCGGAATACCTTGCCGCTGGGCGCGCGGTAGCTGGACAGGCCGATGCCGAACGCGCGCCGCGCCGCTGCTGCCGTGCCCTCGAAGCTCAGCGTCAGCATCCCCGCCGAGGTCAGCCGCCAGCCTTGGGCCTGCATGTAGTGCGTGACCGCGGCGACGTTGCCCGGCGTCGGTGCGAACGTGTTCCGCAGCTCGGCCCTGGTCATCGACCCGCTGCTTGCTGCGCGCGCCAGCAGTCCGCCGTTGCGGGGCCGCAGCGAGAGGACGACGCTGACCGGCGTCGCGTCAGACGTCGTCGCCAGGCGCACCGAGTGGCTGACCAGCGGTAGCCCGGTGCCGGACAGCACGCGCGTCGCCGGTACCGTGGCGGCGTTGCCCGCCGAGGCGGTGACCAGCGTGATCAGCAGCGTGAGCGCGGCCGGCGCACGCAGGAGGGAGAAGCGCATCCACCCATTGTTGCCGCAAACGAGCTGGATTTCCACCCCCACAACCGCCCTAGACCGCCTGAGCGGGCTCAGCCGTACGCATTCGGCGACAGCCGGAACGTGTAGACGGCCGGTCGCGAGTCCTTGTTGCCACCCGAATCAACAGCGCGTGCGCGCACGGTGTAGGTGTGGCCCGGTGTGAGGTGGTAGAGCGCGAACGAGGTACCGCCATTCGCCCAGTGCCACGGCCCGCCGCCGACGCGGTACTGGAATCGAAGGCCGGTGAAGGGGCTGGCCGGGTCTGCGTCTGTGGCCGCCATCGAGAGCGAGACGGTGGCAAACGGGCTGGGGCTGGGCGGCTTGGATGTGAAGTGCGTGTGGCTGGGAGGGATCCGGTTCATCGCCCACCACAGGGCACGCGTCACCAGTGCCCGGCCTGCGGGCTGACCGCTGGGTCAAACCCGCCGCCCGTCACGGCGTTCGACCAGGGGTTGAAGCCGAGGTCGACCACCCGCCCAGGCTGGTCGCCGGTGTCCCAGTGGATCGCCAGCAGCGACTGGCCGCCGCTGTAGCCCGACCCGGGCTGGGGCTGAAGCCGCGCCAGCACCGACTCGTCCCAGGAGCGCTGGGTCGCCTGGCTGCCGGAGCCGGCGCCGAGCACCGTCAGGCCGGTGAGGTACCTGGTGAGAAAGTGCGGCTGCACCGAGCTGGCCTGCAGCGTGCCGCCGATGATGGTGGGCGGATCTGCGTCGCCGAGCGGACTCCAGTTGGTCGCCCAGATGCCGGTCGGGGCGCCGATCGCGCTCAGCGACGTCCACGCTCCGTTGGTCGTCCAGTGTGTCTGGCCGCCCAGCACGATGCCATGTCCGGCCGCGGCGAACTTGGCCAGTGCTCCGCCGGCCGCGAGCTGTCCACTGACGTCCTGGTCGGTCACCACCAGCGCCGCCTGGTATCCGGTCAGGTCGCTGCTGGACAGCGGCCGGCCGGTGGCGGCCGAGATATCCACCAGATCGACGGGATGCGGCACGCGAACAGGTTGGCCCGGTCGAGCCGACGGACGATCTCGTCGACGGCGTCGGGAGCCAGCGCGGTGATGACCTTCACCTTCAGCCTGGGATGGGCGGGCGCGCCCCGGGTCGTCCAGCTGACTGTGTCGAAGGTCGAGTCGTTGAGCGTGATCGATGCCACGTAGCCGCTGCCGTAGGCCAGCGTCCCGTCGGCCTGGAGCGTGATCGTCGTGGTGCCGGAACCGGTCACGGTTACCGGCACCTCCGCGCTGCTGCCGGCGCGGTGGAACGAGACCTGGGTGGATGGGGCGGTCAGCGACACCGGCGCGGCGTACGCGAACACGACCTGTGGCCGGTAGCGGTCAGCGTTGGCGGTGACCGAGACCAGTGTCGAGGAGCCGCTTGCCAGCGCAGCCGGGGCCGGCGCCACCAGTGCGAGGATCACCGCGAGCAGCAGATGGATCCGGCGATACATGCTGTGGTCTGTATCGGACTTGCAACAAATGCCCTTTACCCCGTAATCGGCGGCCCGCGGTTACCTGCCGGCGCCGGTCGCCACTCGCCGCCGCAGCGCAATCAGGCATAGCGGCACGGTCAGGCATGCGACGATGCCGATGCCGCCCATCCCGCGCAGCACCTGATCCGTCGACCAGCCGCTGGTGATCAGGTGGCGCATCGCCTCGGTGACCAGCGTCGCCGGGTTGTGGTCGGCGATGGTGCGCATCCAGGAGGCCATCTGATCGCGCGGCACGGTGGCGCTGGACAGGAACACGAACGGGAAACCGAACAGGAACGCGGCCTGGGTGGCGTCGGTGTTGCCGGTGAACATCGCTATCGAGAGCGAGAGCCCGGCGTACGCCAGCGTCCACAGCGCCATCAACAGTACGATCGCGACGAACCCGCCTGGCCCTGCTGCCAGGCCGCTGCCGGCGATCAGGCCGACGGTGAGCACGATCGTGGCCTGGATCGAGGCCCGTGTGGCGTCGGCCGACAGCCGGCCGAGCACGATCGAGATGCGGGGGATCGGGGCCAGCAGCAGCTTGTCGAAGTAGCCCGAGGCGATGTCGCGCACCACCGCCATGCCGCTGCCGGTGGCGCCGTTGGTGACCGACAGCATGATCGCGGTGGGGACGAAGAACGAGACGTAGTTGCCGTTCGAGAAGCGGGCGCCGAGTTGGGACAGCGCACCCACGTTCACCGCCAGCAGGAACATCGGGATGATCAGGCTGGGCAGGAAGCCGAGCGGTACCCGCACGATGTTGCGAAAGCCGCGCCGGCCGAGCTCGAACGCCGCCACCATCGTGCGGCTCACCGCACTCCCCCCGTCACGGCCAGGAACACGTCGTCCAGCGTGGGTGAGTCGACGGATGCGTGGTGAACGCCGACGCCGTGGCTGGCCAGCTCGGCCAGCACCTCGGGCAGCGCGGCGCCACCGTCGACGGCAAAGACCACCAGCGTGTCGCCGTCCATCTCGATCCGGTTAACGCCGCGCAGGCCACGCACCCCGGCGCAGTCGGGTGATGCGCCCGCGCCCACCTGCAGCCGGATCACATCGCTTCCAACCTCGCTCTTGAGCGCGGCCGGCGTACCCTCCTTGACGATCCGGCCGCGGTCGATGATCGCGATCCGGTCGGCCAGCCGGTCGGCCTCCTCGAGGTACTGCGTGGTGAGGAAGATCGTCACGCCGCGCTGCTCACGCAGGTCTCGTACCAGATCCCAGATCACCGACCGGCTTGCAGGGTCAAGGCCGGTGGTCGGCTCGTCCAGGAACAGCACCCGCGGCACGTGCACCAGCGCGATCGCCAGGTCGAGCCGCCGCCGCATGCCGCCCGAGTAGGTGGAGACGCGGCGGTCCGACGCCTCCTGCAGCCCGACTGTCGCCAGCAGCTGCTCGCCGCGAGCGACGGCGTCGCGGCGACCGAGTCCGTACAGGCGGGCGTGCATGCGGATCAGCTCGCGGCCGGTGGCGAGACCATCCAGGCCGGCCTCCTGCAGCGCGACGCCGATGGCGGCACGGACGTGTTGGGGCTGGCGGACGACGTCGTGGCCAGCCACGGTGGCCCGTCCGGCGGAGGGCGCCAACAGGGTGGTCAGCATCCGCACCAGCGTCGTCTTGCCGGCGCCGTTGGGGCCCAGGAAGCCGAGGATCTCGCCCGACGCGACGTGCAGGTCGACGCCTGCCACGGCCTCGAACTGCCCGAAGCTGCGGCGCAGGCCTTCAGCCATGATGGTGCGGTCGCCAGGTTGGATGCTCACCGGCCGCAGGGTAGGGGAGAGCGTGGGCGGGCGCGACAGGTGGCCGACGCGGCGGCTACTCCCAGGCCCAGTCCTTCACCCACCAGCTCGCGTTGGGCATACCGCAGCGCAGCGCCGCCCCTGTCACCGTCGCGACGTCGACCGGCACGCGCCAGAACTCGATGCCCCCGGCCGACGCGATTGCGTACTCGGCCCAGGGTGGGTTGCGGAAGCTGCCGCCGGCCAGATGCTCGAAGGGCATTCCGACGCTGCCCGGATTCACCACCAGCGTCTGGCCGTGGCGGCGCAGCATCTGCATGTGGGTGTGGCCGCCGGCCATCACCGGCTGAGCGTGGCCGGCCAGCATCGCGGTCAGCTGCGATTCCGGGGTGGTGGGCAGCATGTTCTCCACGTTCGAGCGGGGCGATCCATGGAAGCAGAGCAGGCCGTCCAGCTGCACGGTCGGCAGGTAGCCGCGCAGCAGCTCGAGGTGACGCCGGCCGAGCTGCTCGCGCGCCCATAGGTCGATCTCCACGATGCGGCGGGTGTCGTCGTCCTCGATCGACTCGTCGCCCGGCTCGATCAGCCACTCGTCGGTGTTCCCCATCACCACCGGGCAGCCCAGCTCGGCCACCCGTTCTATCGTCTCGCACGGTTGCGGGCCGGTCGCAGCTACGTCACCCAGGCAGACAACGCGATCGACGCCCCTGCGGTCGATGTCGCTCAACACGGCCTCCAGGGCAACCAGGTTGCCGTGGATGTCCGCGATCAGCGCGGTTCTCACCGCGAGCTGGTGACGCTCTCCGGGTGGATGCGGCCGCCGGATTCGGCCAGACGGCCGCCGCTGCGGCCGCTGCGCACCGCCAGCACCTCGGCCAGGATCGAGACCGCCGTCTCGGCCGGGGTGACGGCGCCGATGTCCAGGCCCAGAGGGCCGGAGATGCGGTCGATCTCGCGCTCGCTGTAGCCGGCGTTCAGCAGTCGCGTGCGCCGCTTCTCCTGTGCCCGGCGGCTGCCGAGCGCGCCGATGTAGGCGGCCGTGCTGCGGAGGGCCGGTCCCAGCGCCGGCTCGTCGAAGCGGGCGTCGTGGGTCAGGACGACCACGTACGTGGCCTCGTTGGGCGTGTGGCGATCGTAGGTCATGGCCGGCCAGCCGACCACGATCTCGTCCGCGTCGGGCAGCCGCTGCGGAGTCGCGAACTTCGTGCGGGCATCGGAGACGACGGTGTGGAAGCCGACCTGCCGTGCCATCCTGCATAGCGCTTGGGCGGTGTCGACGGCGCCGAAGACCAGCATCACCGGGGCCGGCGCGTACTGCTCGACGAACATCTCGGGCGATTCGCGGCGCGCTGTGGTGTGGGCCTCGCCCTCGCCGTAGCTCTTCGTCCCGGCCGACGCGCCTGAGAGCGTCGTCGTCACCGACAGCCGCTGCTGATCGCGCATCGCGGCCTCGACGCGGTTCACCTCCTCGGCGTCCAGCACCTGGATGAAGACCTCGATCTCGCCGCCGCATGGCAGGCCGACGTCGAACGCGTCGTCGTCGCTGATGCCGTAGGGGACGAGCGCCGGCTCGCCGGTCCGGAGCACCTCCTGGGCGCGGATCACGACGTCGCTCTCGACGCATCCGCCGGACACCGAGCCGCGCATCTCGCCGTCTTCGGTCACCAGTAGCCGCGAGCCGAGCGGCCGCGGTGCCGACCGCTTGCTGTCGACGACCATCGCCACGGCCACGCGCTGCTCCGCGTCCACAAACCTCCGGGCATCATCGATCACATCTCTCATGCCGTGAAGCTTACCGGCGCTGTCCAGCCGCCGCGTCCGCGCCAGCCCTCACGACATCCCCCGGTATGGGAGGCAACCCACCACAAAACGGGGAGGGCGTCCAAGTCCGCCCGGGGGCAGCATCCTCACCATGCGACGACGTGTACTCTCGGTTCGCGGTGGCTCACGCATGAACGGCGCCGTGGGCACCCGTGAGCTGCTCTCGCTGCTGTGCGAGGAGCTGGCTCGCTCGTTGCACGCCTCGGACTGCCTCGTCAGCCGCTGGGATCCGGGCCGTGCGGTGACGGAGGGTGTGGCCGGGTTCACCGCCGTGCGCGCGCGGTGGACGCTGTTCGCCGGCGAGTACCAGCTCGACCGCTTCCCGATCACCCGGTCGGTGTTGGAGCACGGCCAGCCCTACACGACCTGGGTCGGCGACCCCGCCGGCGATCCGGCCGAACGGGCGAGGCTGCGCTCCTTGGGACTGACGGCCGGGCTGCTGCTGCGGCTGGAGGGCCCCGTGGCGCCGTACCTGGTCGAGGTGTGGAGCGAGAGCCGCACCGAGCTGTTCTCGCGTCGCCACCAGCGCCGGGCGGCCGCCCTGGTGAACGCCGCTTCGCGCATGCTGCCGGCGGCGATCGCACGCGACGATGACCGCGAGCGTGCATTTCTGCGTGCCGCCGAGGCTGCGCGCGAGATCGGCGTGGCAAGCGACCGCCTGCCGATGATGGCGACCGCGGTCGGCGAGGCGATGCTGCTCGCCGAGCCCGCGCTCGACGAGCTGCGGCTGGTGGCCCTTGTCCACGACGTCGGAAAGGCGGCCATCCCGCCTGGTCTGCGCGCCAAGCCTGGGCCGCTGACGCCGGTGGAGTGGGCGATCGTGCAGCGCCATACGCTGGTCGGCCAGAGGATGATCGCCCGCATGCCGTACCTGGCCGGCGCGGTCAGCGGGGCGGGAGCGATCCGCGAGCGATGGGACGGAAGCGGCTACCCGGCCGGGCTGGCCCGGGAGCAGATCCCGCTAGCCGCCCGGATCGTCTCGGCATGCTCGGCGTACCACGCGATCCGCAGCGACCGCAATCACCGTGTCGGTCTCGCTCACGGGGATGCGATGGCCGAGCTGGAGCGGGGCGCGGGGACGCAGTTCGATCCCGACGTGGTGCAGGCGATGTGGGCGACTGTCGAGGCGGACGGCCCGCGTTCGACCGTGCGGCTCCGCGCCGCGGCGATCTGAGGTACGATTCCTCGCCGTTTGGGCGACGCGCGGCTGCATGCGCATGCCTCACCAATCCACGCACGAGGGCAGATGAAGACCTACAGCGCAAAACCGAGCGAGATCGAGCACCGCTGGTTCGTGGTGGACGCCGATGCCCAGACGCTGGGGCGCCTCGCGACCGAGATTGCCGACCTGCTGCGTGGCAAGGGCAAGCCCGCATACACGCCGCACGTCGACACGGGCGACTTCGTGATCGTGGTCAACGCCGAGAAGATCCATGTCACCGGCAAGAAGCTCGAACAGAAGATCTACTACCGCCACAGCGGCTATCCCGGCGGGCTGCGCGAGCGCACGCTGGCCGAGCAGCTCAAGCGCCGCCCCGAAGAGGTCATCCGCAAGGCCGTGCGCGGCATGCTGCCCAAGAACAAGCTGGCCGCCGCGCAGCTGCGCAAGCTCAAGGTCTACGCCGGGCCTGAGCATCCTCACTCGGCGCAGAATCCCGTCCCGCTGAAGGAGAACTCGTAGTGCCAAACACCCCCGTCGCATACCGTGGAACGGGCAAGCGCAAGACCTCGGTCGCGCGTGTCGTGCTCGTCCCCGGCTCCGGTCAGATCACCGTCAACGGCAAGTCGCTGGCGGAGTACTTCCCGCGCCCCACGCTGCAGTCGGTGGCCACGGCGCCGCTGCGAGTGAGCGGAACGGAGGCCGGATTCGACGTCCGCGCCCGCATCGACGGCGGCGGCATCGCCGGTCAGGCGGGCGCCCTGCGGCATGGCATCTCGCGAGCGCTGCTGAAGGCCGATGAGACGCTGCGCGCCGATCTCAAGAAGGCCGGCTTCCTGACCCGCGACGCGCGTGAGGTCGAGCGCAAGAAGGCCGGTCTGAAGAAGGCACGCAAGCGGCCGCAGTTCTCGAAGCGCTAACACGCCCGAGCCGTTGCCACTGATGCGAAAGCTGTTCGGCACGGACGGTGTCCGCGGCGAGGCGGGCATCGACCTGACCGAGCAGCTGGCCCGTGACCTGGGCGCCGCGGCGGCCAGGTTCGCCGGCCAGGGGGAGCGGATACTGATCGGCCGTGACACGCGCGAGTCGGGCCCGGCGCTCGAGTCGGCGCTGGTGGACGGGATCGTGGAGGCGGGCGGCGTGGCGGTGGTCGCCGGCGTCATCCCGACGCCCGCGGTGGCGGTGCTGGCGCGCGCGAGCGGCGCACGGCTGGGCTGCGTCATCTCGGCGTCGCACAACCCCTACCGGGACAACGGCATCAAGTTCATGGGCGGCGATGGCCGCAAGCTGGCCGACGCCGACGAGGTGCTGATCGAGTCGCTGATGGACGGGCCCGGCCTGCCCGGTGGCCGTGCCGAGCGGATGGAGGATGCCTGCCAGCGATACGTGACGTGGCTGGCCGAGACGTTCGGCGACGGTGTGCCTTCCGGCACCTCGCTCGGGATCGACTGCGCCAACGGCGCCGCTGCCGCTCCGGCCGAGCTGCTGTTCCAGCGGCTGGGCGAGAGCGTGCACCGGATCGGCTGCGAGCCGGATGGGCGCAACATCAACGCCGGCGTCGGCTCGACCCATCTGGAGGCGATCGCCGATCTGGTGCGCGGCCATGGCCTCGAGCTGGGTCTCGCGTTCGACGGCGACGCCGACCGCTGTCTGGGGGTCGATGCCGCCGGCCGGCCGGTGAACGGCGACGTGATCCTTGCCGTGCTGGCGATCGACCGCCGGCGCAGGGGCTGCCTGACCGGCGACCGCGTGGTGGTCACCAGCATGACCAACCTCGGCTTCCACCACCTCCTGCGCGAGCACGGCATCGGCGTCGAGGTGACGGAGGTCGGCGACCGGTACGTGCTCGAGCGGATGATCGCGACCGGCGTCACGCTGGGCGGCGAGCAGTCCGGCCACGTGGTCGATCTCGACCATCACACCACCGGCGATGGTCTGGCCACGGCGCTGCTGCTGCTGGCTGCGCTTGGTCGAATGGGGCTCTCGATGGCCGAGGCACACGACCTGTTCCGGCCGTTCCCCCAGCGGCTGGTGGGTGTTACGGCGGATCGCTCGCTGCTACCGTCCTGCGACCGGATCTGGCAGGAGGTGGATGCGATGACCGAGAAGCTTGGAGACAGCGGGCGGATCGTGCTGCGCGCGTCGGGCACCGAGCCGCTGGTGCGCGTGATGGTCGAGGCGCAGGACGAGGGAGAGTGCGATCGCATCTGCACCCACCTGGCGCGTGTCGTGCAAACCGAGATCGGCAGATAACGATATGTGTGGCATCGTCGGATACGTCGGTGAGCGTCCCTGCAAGGAGCTGTTGCTGACCGGCCTCGAGCGGCTGGAGTATCGCGGCTACGACTCGGCCGGCATCTGCCTCATCAACGGCAGCGTGGAGATCACGCGCCGGGTCGGTCGTGTGCAGGCGCTGCGCGATGCGGTCGGCCCGGCCGGAAGCCCGGCCACGCTCGGCGTCGCCCACACGCGCTGGGCCACCCATGGCGGTGTCACGGAGGGCAACGCGCATCCGGTCGAGGCCTGCGAGGGGTCGGGCGTCACGGTCGTCCACAACGGCATCATCGAGAACTATGTCCACCTCCGCCGGGCACTGCTTGAGCAGGGACACCAGTTCCACTCCGACACCGACTCCGAGGTGATCGCCCACCTGGTCGAGCAGCACTACAGCGGCGACCTGGTGGAGGCGGTGCGGCACGCCTACAACGAACTGCACGGCCACTTCGCGTTCGCGGTCGTGCACCGCGATCACCCCGAGGAGATCCTGGCCGCCCGCCGCCAGTGCCCGCTGGTGGTTGGCGTGGGCGACGGTGAGACGTTCATGGCGTCGGCGATCCCGGCCTTCCTGCGCGAGACGCGGCGGGTGCAGTACGTGATGGACGACGAGATCGTGGTCGCTCGTCCGAACGGCGCCACCTTCCTGAATGGGGCCGGCACGGTGATCGAGCGCGTGATCGAGGTCGTTGACTGGGATGACGATGCAGCCGAGAAGCAGGGCTACGAGACGTTCATGCTGAAGGAGATCCACGAGCAGCCGGATGCGATCGCCGAGACGATCGGCGAGCGGCTCTATCACGGCGAGCTGCAGCTGGACGGGCTCAACCTCAGCGATGAGCAGATCCGCAACCTCTCGCGGGTGGTGATCCTGGCCTGCGGCACCAGCTACCACGCCGGCCTGATCGGCCGCTACCTGCTGGAGGAGTGGGCGCGCCTGCCCGCCGAGTCGGACATTGCCAGCGAGTGGCGCTACCGGCGCCCGGTGATCGACGATAACACGCTGGTGATCGCGCTCTCGCAGTCGGGCGAGACGATCGACACCCTCGCGGCGATGAAGGAGGCCCGCGCCCACGGCGGACACGTGCTGGCGATCACGAACCTGGTCGGCAGCCAGATGACCCGCGATTGCGACTCGGTTCTGTACACGCGCGCCGGGCTCGAGATCGGCGTCGCCGCCACCAAGACGTTCACGGCGCAGGTGACGCTGATGTACCTGCTGGCGCTGAAGCTGGGCATGGTGCGCGGAAAGATCGACGCTGAGCGGTCGGAGAGGCTGCTGGCCGAGGTGCGGGCGCTGCCCGATCTGGCCCAGAAGACGCTCGATCGCGGCGATGCCGTGGTGGGGGTTGCCGAGCGCTTCTGGGAGAGCGAGTTCTTCCTCTATCTGGGGCGCTACATCGGTCTGCCGATCGCGCTCGAGGGCGCGCTCAAGCTGAAGGAGATCAGCTACATCCCCACCGACGCATACGCCGCCGGCGAGATGAAGCACGGCCCGATCGCGCTGCTCGACGACACGACTCCCGTTGTGGTCGTCGCGACCGACAACCACGTCTACGAGAAGGTGATCTCGAACATCCAGGAGGTGCGCGCCCGCGGCGCCCACGTGATCGCCATTGCCACCGATGGCAACGAGGAGATCAAGGACGTGGCCGAGCACGTGCTCTACCTGCCAAAGACAGAGCCCGAGCTCCAAGCTGCGCTGGCCATCCTGCCGCTGCAGCAGCTGGCCTACGCGATCGCCCGCCGTCGCGGCCTGGACGTGGACAAGCCCCGCAACCTCGCAAAGACCGTCACCGTCGAGTAGGCGGGGGCGAGCGGAGCCGATGGCGCATCCTGAAGATCTGACCGAGATCGGCAACCGGCGGATCCACCTCGGCGAGTGCGGCTGGTTCTGGGTCTGGGCCGGCGTCGGCGGCTGTGTCGCGATCAGCTTCATCAGCTACATCGGCTTCCTCTTCCTCCCGGTCGCGGGAGTGCTGGCGCTGGTCGCCGCGCGGTGGGGCGGCGGGCTGTCGCGCTCCACACTCGGCCTGCTCAGCGGCGCAGGCATCCCGTTCCTGGTTGTCGCATACATCCAGCGCAAGGGGCCCGGGACGGTCTGCTGGGACACCGGTACCGCCAGCGGCTGCGACGAGTATCTCGATCCGCGACCGTGGCTGGCGATCGGCGTTGCGCTGATCGTCGCCGGCGGCGCCGCCTTCTGGCGTGCCCGGCGGTTCGTGCGGTAGCCGCGTCAGCCGCCGACGCTTCTCATCCAGTTGTCGCTCTTGAGCAGGACGCGCATGCCGGCCCGCTCGTACAGCCGCACCGCGCCGGTCTCGTTCTCGGCTCCGACACCCAGGCCGGCACGCCGCAGGCCATGGTCGTGCAGTCCGCGAAACGCAGCCCGCAGCAGCGCCTCACCCAGCCCGCGTCGCCTCCACGGCGCGCGCACGCCCAGCACCGAGACCCACCCCACGTCCGGCTCGCCCGGGGCGTATGGGTACGCCAGCACGATCCCCGCGAGCTCGCCGCCGTCCCACGCCAGCGTCCACAGCGTGGGATCGAAACCCGGCTTGTGCAGGTAGAACTCCCGAAAGCTCGATTCGGTCGCCACGTGGTGGAACGGGTCGTCGGCGAAGCACTCGTTGAGCGCTTCGCGTACCGGCACCTCCTCGTTCGGCCGGTACGGCCGCAGCTCGATGCCGGCCGGCGGCGCGGGAGAGGGCGGCCGATCGGCGTCGAACTCGATCCGCATCGTGTACGCCGAGCGCCAGTGGCGGTATCCGCGCTGCGCGAGGATCCCGGCCAGCTCATGTCCGGCCGGGAAGAACAGACGCACCTGCCGCAGCCCTTGCTCCCGGGCGTGACGCTCGGCCCACTCGACGAACGTCAGCCAGTGGCCGGGCGCCGCCACCTCGAGCGCGACCTCATCGCCCTGGATCCATATGTCGCCGTAGCCGACAACGTGGCCGTCGATCTCCAGCACCCGCAGCCACTCCGGCCGTAGCTCCGGATTGTGCAGCCACGACACGATCTCGTCGACGTCGATCGGCCGCGTCGCGCCAAAGGCGACCCGGTAGAGCTCGACCACGGCCTCGGCGTCGTCCTCTCGAAGCTGTCGCACCACCCGCCGGATGCTAATCGCTGCCGCTGGATAGACTCGCACGCGATGCCGCCCGGGCCGTTGCAGAACCGCGTCACGCCGCTGGGAGCGCTGGTCGCCGAACCTGCCCGCGGCCTCGTCTATGGCAACCGCGGCTGCCTGCACGATCGTGACGGGCGCATCCGCAAGCACCACGCCGGCCGCCGCTGGATCGCCTGCCGGCTCGAGTTCCGCGGCTGGCTGCGCCGACCACTGCTGCAGCCGGGCCGGTTCACTGAGCTGTTCTTTCTCGATGAAGCGACGGCTATGGCCGCCGGCCACCGCGCCTGCGCGCTCTGCCGGCGCGAGGACTACCTCCGTCTCGGCCGGCTGTGGCGCGAGCTGCATCCCGATGACCGCGGCGCGGATGCGATCGACGCCACGCTGCACCGCGAACGTTGGGACGCCGCGACCGGTGCCCGGCTGCACGATGCGCCGCTGGACGACCTGCCCGATGGCGCGTTCATCCTGCACGGCGGCCGGCCGCACCTGGTGTTCGGCAATCGACTGCTGGTCTGGTCGACCCGCGGGTACCACGGCGGCGAGCGCCGTCCAACTGGCGCGCGCACGGCTGTGATCACGCCGCCCTCGCTGGTCGCGGTGCTCAGGTCGGGCTGGCGTCCGCTGGTGCCGCTGCTGCACCCCTCGGCTCACGCCACATCGTCGTCACCACCGCGCCCGTCGGCACGGTGAATGAGCCGTGGGGCGCGAACCCGTGGCGGGCGTAGCGCTCGTTGTTTGCCAGGTTGGTCGACTCGAGGTACACCGGCATTCCCAATGCGTCTATCCGGCGCAGGTTCTCCGCCAACAAGCCCATGCCGATGCCACGGCCGCGGCTGTCGTCGTGCGTGCCGAGCAGGGAGAGGTAGAAGTGCGGCCTCCGCGGCTGTGCCAGCTCGAAGGCATGGAACGCCTCCATCACCCGATCGCAATCCGTGCCAAGCTGATCGCGGATCACCTGCTCGAACGGCTCCACCTCGCTGGCGTCGAACTCCTGTCCACCGGGAGGGATCCAGACCGCCGCCGACTCGCCGCCCTCGCTCATCAGCACCCACGGATAGCGGGTGGCGCTGCGGCACATGAAGCCGAAGATGGCCGCGGTCGCGCGGCGCCGGCGATCGCCCTCGCCAAACAGCGGGCCCCAGGTGGGGTCGTCAAAGAACGAGGTGACCATGATCTCGGTCACTCGCTCGTGGTCGGCCACGCCGGCGACGCGCGCCGCGACCGCGGGTGGCTGTGAGAACGCGGTCATCGGACGAGCGATGATAGCTCGCGGGCGCGTCCAAAATCCGTTTCCACGCCGGATCTCGATATGAGAGACTTGTCACAATCTATGTGGACGGGGGGTCAACATGAGTACGAGCACCATCACCGCCGCTGCCCACCAGGAGCTGGCCGAGTTCTCGGGTGAGCTGGTGGGGCCGGACGATGCCGGCTACGACGAGGCGCGCAAGGTCTACAACGCGATGATCGATCGACGACCGGCGCTGGTCGCGAAGTGCGCCAACGACGAGGACGTGGTGGCCGCGGTCAACTTCGCGCGCGAGCATGGCACGCTGCTCGCGGTTCGGGGCGGCGGGCACAACGGCGGCGGCCTCGGCGTCTGCGACGACGGCGTCGTGGTCGATCTTTCGCTGATGCGCGAGATCACCGTCGACGCCGTTGCGCGCACCGTGCGGGTGGGCGGCGGCTGCACGTGGGCCGAGGTCGACCAAGCCACCCACGAGGTGGGCATGGCCACGCCGTGCGGGATCATCGGCAGCACCGGCGTGGGCGGGCTCACGCTGGGCGGCGGCATCGGCCACATCGCCCGTAAGCATGGGCTCAGCATCGACAGCTTGCTCGAGGCCGAGATGGTGCTGGCCGACGGCCGTCAGGTGAAGGCCAGTGCCGACGAGAACTCAGACCTGTTCTGGGCGATCCGGGGCGGCGGCGGCAACTTCGGCGTCGTCACGGCGTTCCTCTTTCGCTTGCACCCGATCAACATGGTGCAGGCGGGTCCGACGTTCTGGCCGCTCGAGCAGTCGGGCGACGTGCTGCGCACCTACCGATCGTTCATCCTCGCGGCCCCCCGCGAGCTGAACGGCTTCTTCGCGTTCGCGACGGTGCCCCCGGTGCCGGCATTCCCCGAGGAGCTGCATGGTCGCAAGGTGTGCGGCATCGTCTGGTGTCACACCGGGTCCTCGGACGAGGCCGCCGCGGCGATGGCGCCGATGCTGGCCGTTGGGACGCCGCTCCTGCACGGCGTCGGCGAGATGCCCTACCCGGCGCTGCAGGGATTCTTCGACCCGCTCTACCCGGCCGGCCTGCAGTGGTACTGGCGGGCGGACTTCGTGCGGGAGCTCTCGGACGCAGCGATCGAGGAGCACGTCAGGTTCGGCGAGGAGATGCCGGCCGGACACTCGACGATGCACCTGTATCCGATCGACGGCGCCGTGCATGACGTCGGCTCGTCGGACACGGCGTTCAGCTTCCGCGACGTGAACTGGGCACAGGTGATCGTGGGCGTTGACCCGGATCCCGCCGCGGCGGACGCGATCACCCGCTGGACGGTCGACTACTGGGATGCCACGCACCCCCACTCGGCCGGTGGCGCCTACGTCAACTTCATGATGGATGAGGGTCAAGACCGCGTGAAGGCCACCTACGGCGGTAACTACGACCGTTTGACGCGGCTCAAGTCCAAATACAACCCGAACAACCTGTTCCGGGTCAACCAGAACATTCACCCGGCGTGAGCGCGATGGGCGTCCGTTGGCCGCGGCCGGCGGACGCCCACCCCGCGCGGTCGGTAAGCTGGAGCGGTGCGAAGGAAGCTGCCCGCAGGCTACGAAC